>NZ_JBNDIG010000007.1:0-350776 GCF_050434285.1 Ensifer sp. KUDG1 | reverse complement strand
GATTTGCGCTGGACGCGGGGTGGAGCAGCCCGGTAGCTCGTCAGGCTCATAACCTGAAGGCCGCAGGTTCAAATCCTGCCCCCGCAACCAAATCAAAAAAGCCCGCATGGAGAAATCCCGCGGGCTTTCGACGTTCTAAGGCACGGAAAACCGAGCAAACGCCGGCGCTAAACTCAACCTCGCGCCTGTGACCTAATGACATCGCGCAGGATGGCACTCAGTGCCAACGGTCGCTCCAGCGGGACGTAATGGCCGCAAGCCGGGAGGATGTGCACACGGCCAGCGACGGTGCTTGCCGCTTCACAGAGATGACATCCCGCAAACATCGAGATCAGGCACGAGGCCTGAGCGCCCAACGCAACCGATCTATTACGCCCCCGACACCGACACATAACGACCCGACGCGTAACGCATAGGCTTGGCTCGCTCATCGGAGGAAGAGCAGGGCCATTGGCGCAGTGTTCGGCAAGGAGAAGCGTCGTGCGAGGCGCTCAAATCGGAGCGCATCGTCGGGTTTCGCTTCGGAGAACGGGCGAGGCAGTTGCGTGGTCTGCCCCGATGATTGGCGTTACCCGTTTATTAAGGTATGCAATCGATAGTTGCTTTCATCCTTGATTCCCGCGATAGCATGAGGCTGTGCGCGCCCATTCGGCAGGCAGGTGCAGGAGCACCGCCTTCGCCGCGGAGATCCACCCGTGACCACCATATCGCCAACGAGCAATGTTGCCTTGGAAATCCTCAGGCGGACAGCCACCGAGGCCGAGGAGAAAGCTGGTACTGCCGACAGCGCGAACAGCATCCTCAAGGCCGCGAACGGCGTTTCAGCGGAGCCTGGCCGAGCAACGACGCAGGCGCAGGGTGCGGTCAACAACAGCATGCTGGAGTTGAAGGCGAGGGCTGACGCTTTTGTCGGAACCGCGCTGGAATTGCTGAACTCCGACCGCTTCAAATCCAGCGACCCCAATGTGAAGGCAGTGCTGAAGGAGATCCTCAACGAGCAGGGTGAGATTTTCGCGGGCCGGGTCGAAGCGGAACTGGTCAACAATCCCGGTCTCAGACATGAAGAGGCGATCGCCAATGCGCTAACCGCGACGGTGCGCGGCAATCGCAGCCGTTTTGCCGAGACCGAGATCGTGCTCGGTTATAATCTGAAAACCGCCGGCAGGCAGTTGCACCATGTTGCCGATGCCGAAGGCCATAGCTCAGGCCAGTTCCTGGCGGATGCGCAGGCAGAAGCGCGGATCGGTCTCGACATCGCGCAAAAGGCGCGCGCCAATGCAAAGGGTGATGCGGCGCTGGCGGAGGCCTTGAAAGCGGAGGAGGAGGCCGAGAGGATTTACCGGCGAACGCAACAGTCGGCGAATGATTGGAACGGCTATTGGACGAAGAAATTCGGATGGCCGGAGCCCCGGTGACGGCGCGATAAGGTATCGCCTCTGCCTCGGATGAGGCGCGATGGGCGGGCCTTGGGGCGAACCTTCCTATGCCCGACCCGGGAAGGCGCCTTGCCGGTTTGTCTTCGGGCGCCTGACGCCCCCTCATCAACGATGCCTGTGTCTCGCCGGACTATCGTTTCCGGCGGAGTGACCAGCGATTGAATTCCACACGTTAGAGGATCTGCCAAGCACTTGGTCGCCGCCCCGCTCTGCCGCCTGCGCTCTAATACCTAACTAGCCGCGTAGCGTGACCACAAACCGCGGCGCATTTCCCGCTGCATGGTTCAGCCCTAAGCGCCGGTCTCTCCTTCGAAGAGATCCTGGCTTACCAGCTTTCCGTGATCGCGGCCGGAAAGCCATGCCCGCGTCTCATCGAGAATTTCCGTCGACAGGTCGGGGTCGTCGATCATCCGCGCCAGGATAAGCGCGCCGATCATGGCTGCAGAACTGCCGATCGCCGCGCGGCGCTTCTCATGCTCATCCGTCCCCGGCGCCACCTTGCCGAACCGGGCGAACTGGCGCTTCAAGGCGCCTGTCATCTCCGACCGTGCAGCCCCCGGTTGGCGGCTCACCTCCGATGCGAGGGCTGCAAGCGGGCAGCCGTGGCCAAAATCGTCCCGATGCTCCGGCGTAAGGTAACGTCGGGCGACGGATGCCAGATCCATCGTTAGCGGCTCGGTTTCTCCCTGCAGCCCGGCCAATGTCTGCGCGATCAGATCCTCCTTCGACTTGAAGTAGCCGTAGAAGCCGCCGTGGGTAAGGCCCGCCGCCTTCATGACATCGGTAACGGTGACGGCCTCAAAGCCGCGCTCCCGGAACAGCTGTCCGGCCGCCTCCAGGATCGTCTTCTTGTTCTCTTCGACCTGCTTCCGGCTCACGCGCATCATCGTCTCCTGAAATTTCGATTGATATTATACATGATGGTGATCATATATCAAAATACATGATGACTGTCATGAATAAACCCAAGGAGCACAATCGATGAGCAGGAAGCCTGTAGTCCTTGTAACCGGTGCCTCCACCGGTATTGGTGCCGTCTATGCGGAGCGATTTGCGCGTCGCGGCCATGATCTCGTTCTGGTTGCACGCAACGCGGAGCGGCTCGACGCTCTCGCGACGCGCCTCACGAAAGAAACCGGCGTGGCGGTGGATGTGGTGCCGGCCGATCTGACGGACGAGCGGGACCTCGCCAGGATCGAGCAGCGCCTGCGCGAAGACCGGAGCATCGGTGTGCTGGTCAATAATGCCGGGACCTCTATCCCGCGCGGCTTTCTTCAGCAGCAGAACGAGGACATCTCGAAGCTGATTGCGCTCAACGTCACTGCAGTCACCAGGCTTGCGCATGCGGCGGCCCCTGGTTTTGCGGAGAGAGGCGAGGGGGCGATCATCAACATCGCGTCGGTCGTCGGGCTTGCACCGGAGATGGGCGCAACTGTCTACGGTGCGACCAAGGCCTTCGTGCTGTTCCTCTCTCAAGGCTTGAATGTCGAGCTCGCACAGAAGGGGGTCTACGTTCAAGCGGTGCTGCCCGCAGCGACACGCACGGAGATCTGGGATCATGCCGGCGTCGATGTCGACACGCTTTCAGGCGTGATGGAGGTCGGCGATCTCGTCGATGCGGCGCTGGTCGGCTACGACCGGCGCGAACTGGTGACCATCCCGCCGCTTCCCGATGCCGATCAGTGGAACACACTCGATACGGCACGGCAGGCAATGCTGCCCAATTTTGCCCAGTCGTTGCCGGCCGAGCGCTATCGGTCCGCGGCCTGACCGGTCCAGGCAAGGAGCGGGGGTTCGACGTCTGCTCGGACCGCCCGCGCCGGCTGGGACGTCCGATGCCCGGACCTTTTCCGCTTGGGTGCAGCGGTCGCATCGTCTCCAGGGTTTGTCCCAAAGGCGTTTGCCAAGCGCTCTTGGGCTGCTTAGAGATTGAGGATCAAAGATTTCGCAAGGTCGGCTGCGCCGCACCTTTGCGAAAATCTTTCCTCGAAACGATGTTGATGGTGCGAGCCGATGAAAAGATTCAATCTGGGACCAACCGACCTTTCCGTTTCCTCTGCCGTTCTCGGCCTGATGCGGATTGTCGATCTCAGCGATGACGCCATAAACCGGCTCTATGGCAAGGCAAGGGACGTCGGGATCAACGTCTTTGACCATGCCGATATCTATGGTGGCGAGCTGCATGCCTGCGAGCGCCGTTTCGGCGATGCGTTGCGGCTGAAGACGGCCGAGCGCGAACAGATCGTCATCCAGAGCAAGTGCGGGATCCGCCGCGGTTATTTCGATTTCTCCAAAGAGCACATCCTGCAGTCGGTCGATCGATCGCTGGCGGCGCTGAAGACCGACTATCTCGATCTTCTCTTGTTGCATCGCCCGGATGCGCTGGTGGAACCGGAGGAGGTGGCGGAGGCCTTCGACACATTGCACGCGGCCGGCAAGGTCCGGCATTTCGGCGTCTCCAACCACACGCCTCGACAGATCGATCTCTTGAAAACGGCAGTCCGCCAGCCGCTCGTCGCCAACCAGATCCAGCTCAGCATTGCCCATGCGCCTTCGGTCGCCTTCGGGATCGCCGCCAATATGGCAGGTCTCGAGCAATCGATCGATCGCGATGGCGAAGTGGTCGTCTATTCGCGCATCAACCGCATGACGCTGCAGGCCTGGTCGCCGTTCCAGCAGGGGTTCTTCGGCGGTGTCTTCGTCGGCGACGAAAAGAACTTTCCCGAACTCAATCGGGTGCTGGACGAACTCGCAGGCAAGTACGGTGTTTCGCCATCGGCCATCGCCTATGCCTGGATCGCCCGCCATCCGGGCAACATTCAGGTGGTGCTTGGAACGACGAGCCCCGAGCGGCTGGCCGATATCGCCCCCGGCGCTGACATCACGCTATCGCGAGAGGACTGGTATCGTCTCTTTACCGCGGCAGGACACGTGCTGCCCTGACGCAATCTTGGTCGCCACGCAAAAGGCCCGCTCGGATCCGAGCGGGCCTTTTGCGTTTTTGTGACTGATGCCGCTCGATCAGCTGCGCGGCTTCAGGTTTTCCGGGTCGTAGAGCGGCTTGTAGCCGATGCCGACAACTTCGACCGGATAGGTCTCGGCGAAATATTCGACATTGAGCTTGCGGCCGACCTGGCAATGGGACCAGGGCAGATAGGCAAGCGCGATGTTCTTGCCGATCGTCGGGCCGAAGGCGATCGAGGTGGTGTAGGAACGGCGGCCGAGTTCGTCGATGAGAACCTTGCCCGTTTCTGGATCGATGACCGGCAGGGTTCCGACCGGGTAGCGCTTGACGCCGTTCCTGTCGGTGTTTTCCGTCATGACCAGCGTGCAAAGCATGGCCGGCTGATGCTCGCGCGCCTTGTACTCGAGGTGCTTTGCCTTACCGCGGAAGTCGACGTCCTTGACCTTCGGGCGGGCAAGGTCGGCTTCGATCAGGTTGTACTGGGTAAGAAGGTCGGCGTTCTGCAGGCGCAGGCTCTTTTCCATGCGGCGCGAGTTCGCATAGGTTTCGACGCCAAAGGCCATGACGCCGGTCGAGCGCAGCGCGTCCCATACGGCCAGACCGTCCTCGTACTTCATGTGCAGTTCCCAGCCCTGCTCGCCGACATAGGAGATGCGGAAGGCGGTCACATGTTTGCCGGCGATCTCGATCGGCTTGATCGCAGCAAAAGCGAAGTTCTCGATATCGAGGCCGGCCGGGTCGGCAACCACCTTCTTCAGCGTCTCACGGGCATTGGGACCCCAGATGCCGATGGTGATGAACTTTTCCGACACGTCGGTGATGGTGACGTCGAGACCGCGATCTTCGGCGACACGGCGCATGTACTGGAAGTCGCGCGGGCCGGCATCGGCGCCGTTCACGAGACGGCAGCGGTCGGCCATGCGGAAGACGGTGAAGTCGGCCCGCACCATGCCTTCGTCGTCGAGGAAGTGGGTGTAGATGCCCTTGCCGATATTGCCGTCGCCGCCGACCTTGGCGGCGCAAAGCCACTCCAGAAGCTCGACATGGTCAGGGCCTTCGATGTCGACCATGTGGAAGTGAGAGAGGTTGACGATGCCGCAATCCTCGCTCATCGCCAGATGTTCGGCGTTGGAAACACGCCAGAAATGGCGGCTGTCCCATTCGTTTTCACGTACCGGTACGCGGTCGCCGTACTTCTCCAGAAGGTGCTCGTTTGCGGCGTAGCCATGGGCGCGCTCCCAGCCGCCGAGTTCCATGAAGTAGCCGCCGAGCTCTTTTTCGCGCTCGTAGAAGGGCGAGCGCTTGACATTGCGGCCGGTGGCATAGGGCTCGCGCGTGTGCACGGCCGGATAGTAGATCTTCTGCGCCGCCTCGAAGCAGCGGCCCTCGATGAACTTCTCTTCGAGCTGGTGCGGATAGAAGCGGGAGTAGTCGATCGAGGCGTGGTCGATCTCAGTGCGGCCGTCTGTCATCCAGTCGGCAATCAGCTTGCCGTAGCCGGGACCGTCCTTCACCCAGATGGCGACGCAATACCACAAGCCGCGCACCTTCTGGCTCTCGCCGCAGGAGGGGCCGCCGGCGGCCGAAACCTGCAGCAGACCGTTGAAGGAATGGCTCTCGTTGTAGCCAAGCTCGCCGAGGATCGGCGTCAGCTCCATGGCGCGCTCGAGCGGCTCGATGATCTGTTCCATCTCAAGGTCACGCTGCGACGGCGATAGGCGCGCCTCGTGCTTTTCAAGGATGTTACGCGGATGGCAGAGGCGGGGATTGGTGGTTTCGTAATAGCCCCACTCGATCTGGCCGCCTTCGGTGGTCTTCGGGTCGCCGGTGTCGCGCATATAGGCGGAGTTGCCCTGGTCGCGCAGAAGCGGGAAGCCGATCTCCTTACCGGTGCCTTCGAATTCGTTGTACGGGCCGAAAAAGGTGAGCGGGTGGTCGACCGGCATGACCGGCAGGTCCTCGCCGACCATTTCGGCGATCAGACGACCCCAGATGCCGGCGCAGACGATGACGTGGTCGGCCATGATCGTGCCGCGATGGGTGACCACACCCTTGATGCGGCCGTTTTCGACGATCAGAGACTTGGCCGGCGTGTTGCCGAAGACCTGCAGCTTGCCGGACTTTTCCGCGGCATCGACGAGCTTGCCGGCAACCGTCTGCGAGCGCGGGATGACGAGGCCGGCGTCCGGATCGAACATGCCGCCCATCACCTGATCTTCCTCGATCAGCGGGAACATTGCCTTGATTTCAGCTGGCGAAACATAGTGGGCGCGGGTGCCGAAGGCCTTGGCGGAGGAAAGCTTGCGCTTGATCTCTTCCATCCAGACATCGTCACCAGTGCGGGCCACTTCCAGGCCGCCGATGCGGGCGTAGTGGCCCATCTTCTCGAAGAAATCGATCGAATACTGCGTCGTCCAGACCGAGAGATAATCGTGGCTGGTGGTGTAGCAGAAGTCCGAGGCGTGTGCGGTCGAGCCGATATCGGTCGGCACGCCCGACTTGTCGATGCCGACGATGTCATCCCAGCCGCGCTCGATCAGGTGATGCGCGATCGAGGCGCCGACGATGCCCCCCAGCCCGATGATTACGACTTTCGCCTTTTGCGGAAACTCTGCCATTGATTGCGACCCTGGTTGGATTGGATGCCGGATTTTAGGGCGTGACGGATCACGACTAGAGCCTGTCTACGACATAATCATCAAACTGCACGACCAGAGCCGAGCATTTTGCGGATCGCGGAACGAGAGCTGTCGAGACGGTCATGCCACTGATTTTTTGAGAAAAAGCGCCCCTCCGCGCCAATCTGATTTCATCTAGCATATCGCAAATGGCGACGCATCCGAATGCGTCATCGCCGTTGCCCTGTTTCTCCGCAGACCGCGCCGTTCGCCATGAAAGATAATCCTATCGGGCAAGATTGACAGCGATGCCTGATCTTAATAAGTTCGGTAACAGAACGAATTAAAAGAGGTCCCCGTGAACGACAGCTTGCGCATCTCCCGGAAGTTCTCCCAGCGCTCCGTCATGGAGGCGATCGTCCAGGGCGGGCCAATTTCGCGTGCGTCGATCTCGAAGCAGACCGGCCTTTCCAAGCAGACCATTTCCGAGATCGTTCGCGGCCTCGAGGAAGAGGGCTGGGTGCAGGAGACGGGGCGCACCAGCGGCCATGTCGGGCGCACGGCCGTCACCTACGAACTGGTGTGCGATGCCGCCTTCATCATCGCCGTCGACCTCGGCGGCACGAAAGTGCGCGTGGCGATCACCGATCTCGCCTGCCAGATCTTTGCCGAAGACACGGCGCCGACCGATCCGCGTGGCGGCCGCTTCGTCGTCGAGCAGATCGCTGCCATGGCCTTTGATGCGGCCGATCGCCAGAAGATCGCCCGCGAGAAAATCCGGCTTGCGGTCGTCGGCGTTCCCGGCGCGCCCTGCAGCGAGACCGGCCGTGTGCTGCTTGCGCCGAATATCGCCGGCTTCGACACGATGGATGTCGTCGGCGCCTTCGAAGAGGTGCTCGGCTTCGGCGCGATGCTTGAGAACGACGTCAATCTCGCCGTCCTCGGCGAAAACTGGCTGGGGCAGGGGCAGGGGATCGACAACCTTGCCTATGTGGCGCTGGGGACCGGCGTCGGCAGCGGCCTGATGGTCGGCGGTCATCTGGTGCGCGGCGTCAGCAATGCCGCCGGCGAAATGGGTTTCCTGCCGCTCGGCGCCGATCCGTTCGAGGCGGAATCGCTGCGCACCGGCGCCTTCGAGCGGGCAGTTGCCTCGCATGGCATGGCGGAGCGCTACGCGGCACTTTCGGGCAACACGGTCACCGTGCCCACCATCTTTGCCAAGGCGGAAGCCGGCGATGCGGCAGCGCTGACGGTGCTGGACGACACGGCGCGGTATCTGGCCGCCGGTGTTGCGGCGATCGCTGCCATCGCCAACCCGCAGAAGGTTATCCTCGGCGGCTCGATCGGGCTCCGTCCGGAAATGCTCGAGCGGGTGAAGGCCTTCCTGCCGCAGTGCTTCCCTTATCCGGTCAATGTCGAGACCGGTGAGCTCGGCGCGCGTGCTGCGATCATCGGGGCGGCGGCGATCGGGCTTGGGCAACTGCACAATACCCTCTTCGGGGTCGATGCGCCCGACGGGCGGATTTCACTGCCACGGGCAAACGTCAACGCGCTTCGGGAGGCGATGTGATGACGGTGAATGACGGTCTGGTCGAACGTTTGCGGGCGGTGCTTGACCGCGACGCGGCGGTCGATCTTTTTCGTGGCGCGATCGGGCGTGAGAGCATTACCGGCAACGAGGCGAATTTCGTCGCCTTTCTGGCCGAAACGATGCAGCGCCTTGGCCTTGAAGGCTTGCAAACGGCGGAGTTTTTGCCGGGTCGGCCGAACGTCTGGGCGGAGCGCAAGGGCCGTGGCAAGGGGCCACGCCTATTGTTCATCGGCCATACGGATACGGTGCATGTCGACGGCTGGCGCGAACATTGGGCCGGTACCGAGCGCGAGGATCCCTTCGCCGCACCGATCATCGACGGCGCTGTCTGGGGCCGTGGCTCGGGCGATCTGAAGGCCGGCATCTGCGCGTCGCTGGCGGCGCTGTCGCTGCTCGACAAGGCTGGCGTGGATCTCGTCGGCGATGTGGCCTTTGCCTTCATCGGTGACGAGGAAAGCGGCCAGCCGGGCACCGGCGTGTCGGCCGGTATCAAGGATCTGGTCGACCGGATCGAGGCGGGTGAGATCGCGCGGCCGGATTTCGTCGTCTATGTCGAACCGACCCGGCTGTCCGTCTATCCGGCGCAGATCGGCTTTTTCATCACTGACATCACGATTACAGGCAAGTCCGCCTATTTCGGCGTACCGGAACTTGGCAAGGATGCGCTGCGCGCCAGCCATGCGGCGATGTCGGCGCTCTGGAAACACTCCGACGAAATCGCTGCACGAGCCGAGCACAAGCTGATCGGCCGCAGTTTCCTGCTGATCACGGGCCTTGCCGGCGGCGGCTACATCGCCGTGCCCGAGCGCTGCACCCTGTCGCTGATCCGCAAGCTCCTGCCGGGGGAATCGCTGGACACGGCGGCAGCCGAGATCGAGGCTGCGGTGCGCTCGGCGATCACCGATCCGGAAATCACGGTCGAGTTTTCCTATCCGGCCGGTCGCGACCACGCTCTTGGCGGCACGGCGGCTGAAATCGACGAAACGGCCGGCGAAGTCGGTGCGCTGTCGACCGCCATGGCGGAAGCCATGGCCGGGCGCGGGGTGATCGAGGGTGCCCCCTTCTGGTCGGAATCGCCGTTCTTCGTCAACCGCTTGGGCGTGCCTGCCGTCTACTGCGCGCCCGGCGATATCCGCAATTGCCATACCTACGAGGAACGGGTCGAGGTGGAGGAATACCTCGCCGGGATCGTCGGATTTGCCGCCTTCATGGCGCGCTACTGCGGCGTCATGGACTGAACTGCCAAACAAGAGGGAGAACGACAATGATCTTGAAGAAATTGATGGCTGCTGCGCTCGTCAGCGGTTTCGTGCTTGCCGCCAATGCCGCCTCCGCCCAGACGGTCGGTCCGTCCGGCGAGACCGCGACGCCGAGCGCCGATGTCGCCTTGACCGATGCCGATATCGGCGCGCTCAAGGGCAAGGGCTACAAGGCAGCGCTGCTGTGGCACACTTCGTCCGACTTCACCAATGCCGTTTCGGCCGGTGCCAAGGATGAGTTTGCCCGCGCCGGCGTCGAGATTGCGGTGACGACGGATGCAGGCTTCGACGCCGCCCGCCAGCGTAGCGACATCGAGACCGCGCTTGCCGCCAAGCCGAACGTCATCCTGGCGCTGCCGCTCGATCCGGTCACCTCGGCCGAAGCCTTCCGCCAGGCCGTCACCGATGGCAGCAAGCTCGTGTTCCTTTCCAACCTGCCGAGCGGTTACAAGCAGGGCACGGACTATGCCTCGATCGTCACCGACGATCTCTTCCAGATGGGCAAGCAGGCGGCCGATGCGCTGGCCAAGGCGATCGGCGGCAAGGGCAAGGTCGGCTACATCTTCCATGACGCCAGCTACTATGTGACGAACCAGCGCGACCAAGCCTTCAAGTCGACGATCGAGAAGGACTATCCGGATATCAAGATCGTTGCCGAGCAGGGCATCTCCGACCCGGCACGTGCCGAGGAACTGGCAAGCGCGATGCTGCTGCAGAATCCTGATCTCGACGGCATCTACGTGACCTGGGCCGAGCCCGCCGACGGTGTGCTCTCCGCCCTGCGCTCGAGCGGCAATACCAAAACCAAGATCGTCACGCTCGATCTTGCCGAACCGGTGGCACTCGACATGGTCAAGGGTGGCAACGTCACCGCGCTTGTTGCCGACAAGGCCTATGAGCTTGGACGCGCCATGGCTGCGACCGGCCTGAAGTCGCTGCTCGGGCAGCAGACGCCGGCCTTCGTCGTTGCCCCGGCTTTGACCGTCACCAAGGAAAACGTCGCGGACGGCTGGAAGCAGTCGCTCAACCGCGATGCACCGCAGTCGGTGCTCGACGCGGCCAAGTAATCCGGCAGCGAAATAATCCGATGGCCGCCGGGAGAGAGGACGTTTCCGGCGGCACCATCCCAAAGGGAGGCAGAGATGCACAGGGCAGTGAGACATTTCGCGTTGCTGGCGACGGTATTTGCCGCAACATCCGGCTTTGCCGCAGACGGCAAGACCACAGGGCCGCATGGTGAGGCGCCGACGCCCGCGAGCAGCCTGACGCTGACGGCGGAGCAGGAACAACAGATCAAGGACGGCAAATTTACCGCAGCGCTCGTCTGGCACGAGATGAGCGAATACACCAATGCCGTCAACAGCGGCGCCCAGGACGAATTCAAGCGCCTCGGCGTCGAGGTGGTCGCGCAGACCGATGCCGGCTTCGATGCCGCCCGCCAGAAGGCGGATGTTGAGACGGTGCTTGCCAAGAAGCCCTCGATCATCCTGTCGCTGCCGGTCGATCCGGCGACCGCCGCCGTGGTCTACGATCCGGCGCGCACCGCCGGCGTGAAGCTCGCCTTTGTCGACAATTCTCCGGCCGGTTACGAACACGGCAAGGACTATGTGACGATCGTCTCGGACGACCTGTTCCAGATGGGCAACAAGGCTGCCATCGCCATGGCGGATGCGCTCGGCGGCAAGGGCAAGCTCGGCTACATCTATCACGACGCCGATTTCTATGTGACCAACCAGCGCGATGGCGCCTTCAAGTCGACGATCGAGCAGGACTATCCTGACATGAAGATCGTTGCCGAGGCCGGCATGGCGGATCCCGCCCGTAGCGAGGAAATCGCGCAAGGCATGATCACCCAGAACCCGGATCTCGACGGCATCTATGTCACCTGGGCCGAACCGGCACTGAGCGTGCTGTCGGCTCTGCGCGGCGCCGGCAACAGCCACACCAAGATCGTGACACTCGACCTCAACGAACCGGCAGCGCTCGATATGGTCAAGGGCGGGAACATGGCAGCGCTCGTCGCCGACGAAGCCTACAATATCGGCGTCACCGCAGCGCGTGCCGCGGCCGGCTCTCTGGTCGGCCAAAAGGCCGAGCCCTTCCTGGTCGTCGACTCGCTCGCCGTCACCAAGGCGACGGTCGCCGATGGCTGGAAGAAGTCTCTGAACAAGGATGTGCCCGCGACGATCGCGGATGCGATGAAGTGATGAAATGATGCCCGCTGCATGCGTCCCAAATCGTCGTCGATTTGGGACAGAACATGCAGCTTCTCATAGTGCTGCGGCGACCTTTGCGCGTCTGACCGGACGTGCGGCGCCGTAGTGCAGGGGGAGCATTCTCCCTGCCTTCGGAGGAAGAATAATGTCCAGTGCCCATTCCAGCGCGAGCGGCCAGCCGGCCAGCCTCGTCAGCCGCCTCAACCTGCAGCAATACGTCGTCTATCTCGGCTTTCTGGCGATCTTTCTGTTCTTCGCCATCGTGCTTCGGGACAGCGGCTTTCTGACGGTTCGCAACCTGTCGAACATCATGCTGCAGACAGCGCCGGTGACGATCATGGCGATCGGCCTCGTCTTCGTCATGTCGGCCGGCGAGATCGATCTGTCGATCGGCTCGACCGTTGCCGTCTCGGCGCTGGCGGCGGCGGTGACGATCAACGAATACGGCTTGGTGGCCGGCGTCGTCGCCGGGATCGGCGCGGGCGTGCTGATCGGGCTCCTGAACGGCGCGCTGGTCGCCTATGTCAAACTGCCGTCGTTCCTGGTGACGTTGGCGACGCTCGGGCTTTTCGCAGGCGTCTCCCGCTCGATGACGAACCTGCGCTCGATCCCGGTAACCGACAGCACCTTTACGGGCTTCTTCGGCTCGGGCTCGTTCCTCGGTGTTCCCTCGTTGATCTGGTGGACGATCGTCGCGGTCGTCTGCGGCCACATCATCTACCGCGAAACCCGCTTCGGTGCCCATGTGCTGGCGACCGGCGACAACAGCCGTGCGGCGAGCGTCTCGGGTATCAGCGTGCCGCGCATCCGGCTCGCCGTGCTTGTCATCAGCGGCGGTCTCGCGGGGCTTGCCGGCCTGCTCTACGCCGGCCGGCTGCAGGCGGCCAAGTATACCCTTGGCGAGACCGACCTGATGACGGTGATTGCCGCCGTCATCGTCGGCGGCACGCTGCTCAACGGCGGCAAGGGTACGATCATTGGTGCGCTCGTCGGCTCGCTGATGATGGGTATGCTCAACAATGGCCTGATCCTGATGGGCCTTTCCGTTTCCGACCAGATGATCGTTCGCGGTCTTATCATCCTCGCCGCGGTCGCCGTGTCGCTGCGCGAAAAGTCCCGCTGAAGGAGGATTTCATGTTTCTCGACGTTCTGCGCCGCCGCAACCCGGCATTCATCGAAGCGGCGATGGCCCTGCACCAGCAGGGCAAGATCCCGGCCAACGCCTACGTGCTCGACCTCGATACGGTCGAGGGCAATGCGGCGATCATGAGCAACGAGGCCCGTCGCCTCGGCCTGAAGACCTTTGCCATGACCAAGCAGGTTGGCCGCTCCAGCTCGTTCTGTGATGCCGTCCAGCGCGGCGGCATCGATCGTTCGGTTGCCGTCGACATGGCCTGTGCCCGCGCTACCCACAAGGCAGGCTTGAAGGTCGGCCATCTCGGCCACCTGCAGCAGGTCGCACGCCATGAGGCGGCTGCCGCAGCGAAGACCTTCCGGCCGGACTACTGGACGGTCTTCAACGCCGAGAAGGCAGCAGAAGCGGCAGCCGGCGCGCATGCCGCCGGCTATCGGCAGGATCTGCTCGCCCGCATCAGGGCGGAAGGCGACACCTTCTACCGCGGTCATGAAGGTGGGTTCGATGCCAGCGACGTTGCTGCGGTTGCTGATCGCCTCGACGGCCTCGCCGGTGGCCGTTTTGCCGGCATCACCACTTTTCCTGCGCTGCTCTTCGATCATGAAAGCCGCAAGGTAAAGCCGACGCACAACCTGGCAACGCTCTCGAAAGCGGCCGAGGCGCTGGCCAAGGCCGGGCGCACAGGGATCGAGGTGAACGCACCGGGCACGACCTCCAGCGTCATGCTGCCGGCCCTTGCCGAAGCGGGTGCGACGCAATGTGAGCCGGGCAACGGCCTGCATGGCACCACCGCGCTGCACGTGATGGAAGATCTGCCGGAACTACCGGCGGTGCTCTACCTTACCGAGGTCTCCCATCTCTCGGGCGGCAAGGCCTATTGCTTCGGTGGCGGCTTCTACATCGACCCGATCTTCCCGGATTACGACGTCAAGGCGATCGTATCGACTGAGCCGACCACGGCTGCATCGGCGCTTCGAAGCGTCGAAGTGCCGCCGCCCTCGGCGATCGACTATTATGCGATGATCGACGCCAGTGGACCGGCGGCGCCCAGGCCCGGCGATACGGCGGTGTTCGGCTTCCGCGGCCAGGCCTTTGTCACGCGCGCCTATGTCGTCGGCGTGTCGGGCATCTCCAAGGGCGCACCGAAGGTGGAAACGATCGAAAACGGTTTCGGCGAAACCGCAGCCTGGCCGGTATGAGGGGCGACATCATGAACGCGAACGTTAGTGCTGCAGCAGAGCCGGTCCTGAAGCTGAAGGACATCCGCAAGACCTTCGGCGGCGTCACCGCGATCGAGAACTTCTCGCTGGAGGTTCGTCCGGGCGAGATCGTGGCGCTCGTCGGTGACAACGGCGCCGGCAAGTCGACGCTGATCAAGATCATCTCCGGCGTCTACACGCCGACCTCGGGAACGATCACCATCGAGAACCAGACCGTGGCGATGTCGAACGCCACCATGGCGCGCGCCCATGGCATCGAGGTCGTCTATCAGGACCTGGCGCTTGCCGACCAGCAGACGGTCTATATGAACATGTTTCTCGGCCGCGAGCCGGTAAACCGTTTCGGCCTGCTCGACCGTCGCCGGATGATTTCCGAGACGGAGACGCTGGTGAAGGAACTGGATGTCCGCATCCCCTCGGCCCATGCGACGATCCGCGACCTCTCGGGCGGACAACGCCAGGGCGTCGCCATTGCCCGCGCCACCCATTGGGCGAGCAAGCTGATCCTGCTCGACGAACCGACGGCAGCGCTCGGTGTTGCCGAAACCGCCAAGGTCGAGGAGATCGTGGAATCGCTGAAAAGCCGCAATATCGGCGTGCTGATCATCAGCCACAGCCTCGATCAGGTGTTCAAGCTATCGGATCGCATCTGCGTCCTGCGTCGCGGCAAGCAGATCGGCATCCGCGAGACGGCGAAGACCGACAAGAACGAGATCATCGCGATGATCACCGGGCTTCAGCAACACTGAGGCACAAGGCAGCCAGCGCCGCCGCCTGCTCGGGCGGCGCCGCTTTCATGCTCACGGCGCCGCGCCGAAGAAGGTGAGGCGGGTGAAGAGCACGTAGTGCGATTCCGACACCATCAGCGCCACGAAGACCAGCACCAAAAGCGGCGGCAGCAGGATGGCGTAGATCAGCGCCAGCCGCTCCCAGGCCATGTGCATGAAGATCGCCACGATCAACCCCGCCTTCAGCACCATGAAGATCAGGATCAGGGACCACCTGAGATAGCCCTGCAGCCCGACATAGTCGACGAGGTAGGAAAAGGTGCTGAGCACGAAGAGCAGCAACCAGACGACCAGATAGAGGCCGATCGGGTGCTGCTGGTGCGTTTGGGCGTGGCTTTCCGCCTTTGTTGCCGGTGCCGCGTGGGTGTGAACAGTCGTTTCTGTCATGGCCATGCCTCACCACAGATAGAAGAACGCGAAGATGAAGACCCAGACGAGGTCGACGAAGTGCCAGTAGAGGCCGGTGATCTCGACGATCTCGTAGTGTCCCTTGCGGCTCGTGAAGAAGCCGCGCCGTTCGGTTTCGAAATCGCCACGCCAGACCTTGCGGGCGATGATCAAGAGGAAAATGACGCCGATCGTGACGTGGGTGCCGTGGAACCCGGTGATCATGAAAAAGGTCGAGCCGAATTGGGCAGCACCCCAAGGGTTGCCCCAGGGGCGCACGCCCTCGGTGATCAGCTTCGTCCATTCGAAGGCCTGCATGCCGACGAAGGTGGCGCCGAAAAGGGCGGTCAGAAGCATGAGAAGTGCGGTCTTCTTGCGATCGCGCCGGTAGCCGAAATTGACGGCCATGGCCATCGTGCCGCTCGAGGTGATCAGCACGAAGGTCATGATGGCGATCAGGATCAGCGGCACGTCCGAGCCGCCGATGTGCAGCGCGAAGACCTCGCTCGGATTGGGCCAGGGAACGGCCGTCGACATGCGCGCCGACATGTAGGCGATGAGGAAACAGCCGAAGACGAAGGTGTCGCTCAAGAGGAAGATCCACATCATCGCCTTGCCCCAGGAGACGTTCTTGAACGTCCGCTGGTCTGACGCCCAGTCTGCGGCAAAGCCCGCAAGTCCCGCCGGGCGGTGGAGCGGCTCTCGGACAGGCGAATGTGTCTCGGCGGACATGCCTTGGCTCCTTCAAGTCAAGAGGGATCGGCAGAGCTCGACGAAGTCGTTGGCCCAGCCGGAAAAGAGCGCGTAGAGCACCAGCCATACGGCCAGCATGAAATGCCAGTAGGTGGCGCAGAGCGTGATCGACAGCACGGCCTTTTCGCCTATCGGGCCGGCGCGCGTCTTGACGATGACCCGCGTCAGGGCGAACAGGCCACCGAGAATGTGCAGGCCATGCATGCCCGAGATCATGTAGAAGAAGCTGTTGGCCGGATTGTCGGCGAGCAGGAAACCGGCGTCAGTGAGTTCGCGCCAGGCAAAGACCTGGCCCGCGAGGAAGGCGAGACCGGCGGCAAGCGCTGCGATCATCGCGGTGCGGCTTGCCTCTTCACGATGCTGTTCGGCAGTGACGCGGGCCGCATGCAGGAGCAGGCTGCCGAGTGCGAGGATGGCGGTGTTCAGCCACAGGATCTTCGGCATCGGCGTCGACCACCAGTCGGTGGAGGCCATGCGCATGAAGTAGGCGCTGATGAAGAGGGAGAAGAGCGCTGCGACGACGGCGAGGAAGACGCCGAGACCGATTTTTGCTGGCGGGATCGAAGGCCTGCCGAGTGGGCGCGGGTCGTGGGCGTGGCCGACCTCCAGCCAGGGTTTCGAGAACAGCCGCTGCCGGCTGAGCCACCAGGCGGCGATCGCGAAGACCACTGCCAGGAAGACGAGGGTGACGTTCATGAGGCACCCTCCGGAGCGTGGCCTACCGGACCCGGCTCAGTTTGCGGAATGAAATCTTCCGCGGCTCCCGGCACGCTGTAGTCATAGGGCCAACGGTAGACGACCGGCAGCTCCTTGCCCCAGTTGCCGTGGCGCGGCGGCGTTTCCGGCGTCTGCCATTCGAGCGTCGTTGCCCGCCAGGGATTGCCGCCGGCCTCGCGGCCATGGCGGATGCTCCAGACGAGGTTGAAGAGGAAGACGATCTGGGCGGCACCGACGATCAGCGCCATGATGGTGATGAACTCGTTGAGCGTGTGGGCGGACCCCGGCACGAAGGCAGTCTCGCCCATCTCGTAATAGCGGCGCGGAACACCGATCAGCCCGAGATAGTGCATCGGGAAGAAGATCAGATAGGCGCCGACGAAGGTGACCCAGAAATGGATCTGCCCCATGGTCTGGTTGAGCATGCGGCCGGTGATCTTCGGATACCAGTGATAGATCGCCCCGAAGATCACCATGATCGGCGCGACACCCATGACCATGTGGAAATGGGCGACGACGAACATCGTGTCGGAGAGCGGCACGTCGACGACGACATTGCCGAGGAACAGCCCGGTCAGCCCGCCATTGACGAAGGTCACGATGAAGGCGAGCGCAAAAAGCATCGGCAGCGTCAGGTGTATGTCGCCACGCCAGAGCGTCAGGACCCAATTGTAGACCTTGATCGCCGTCGGCACGGCAATGATCAGCGTGGTCGTTGCGAAGAAGAAGCCGAAATAGGGGTTCATGCCGCTGACATACATGTGGTGCGCCCAGACGATGAAGGAGAGCGCGCCGATGATCACGATCGCCCAGACCATCATGCGGTAGCCGAAGATGTTCTTGCGGGCGTGCGTGCTGATGAGATCCGAGACGATACCGAAGGCGGGAAGCGCCACGATGTAGACCTCGGGATGGCCGAAGAACCAGAAGAGGTGCTGGAACATGATCGGGCTGCCGCCGCCATGCTGCAGCTGTTCGCCCATCTCGACGATCGCCGGCATGAAGAAGCTGGTGCCGAGCACCCGGTCGAACAGCATCATGACGCAGGCGACGAAGAGGGCGGGGAAGGCGAGAAGCGCCATCACCGTCGCGGTGAAGATGCCCCAGACGGTGAGCGGCATGCGCATCAGCGTCATGCCGCGCGTGCGACCCTGGAGCACGGTGACCACGTAGTTGAGCCCGCCCATGGTGAAGCCAATGACGAAGAGGATGAGCGAGGAGAGCATCAATATGATGCCCCAGTCCTTGCCGCCGGGCGTTCCGGACAGAACCGCCTGGGGCGGATAGAGCGTCCAGCCGGCGCCGGTCGGTCCGCCCGGCGCAAAGAAGCTCGCGACGAGCACGAGGACGGCGAGCAGATAGAGCCAGTAGCTCAGCAT
Source organism: Ensifer sp. KUDG1 (assembly GCF_050434285.1). NCBI lineage: Bacteria > Pseudomonadati > Pseudomonadota > Alphaproteobacteria > Hyphomicrobiales > Rhizobiaceae > Ensifer > Ensifer sp. KUDG1. Next base: position 332,312 of record NZ_JBNDIG010000007.1, on the reverse strand, counting down.
GTTGGCATAGGGAAAGACCATGTCGCGCGCGCCGAGCATCAGCGGGATCAGGTAGTTGCCGAAGCCGCCGAGAAACAGCGCGGTCAACAGATAGATCACCATGATCATGCCGTGCATGGTGATGAACTGGTAGTAGCGCTCGGCATCGATGAAGGCGAAGGCGCCGGGAAAGCCGAGCTGCAGTCGCATCAGCCAGGAGAGCACCAGGGCGACCATACCGATGGCGATGGCGGTCGAGGCATATTGCACGGCGATGATCTTGGCATCCTGGCTGAAGACGTAGCGCGTCCACCAGCTATGGGGATGATAGAGCTCCACGTCCTCCACTTCAGCGGGGCCAATCTGTTCGCCCGTGCCTGACCGGATATCGACCATCTGCGAGAACCTCCCAACACCGGATCATCTCGATCCAACGCCTTGAACCTGCAATTCCGCACGTCCAACAATGGAATTGCGTCTCCTCACGAGCGGGATGCGGGCGGATACCGCGAGCACTTTTCCTCATCCCGCTTGGCCGTCGGGGCGCCTCTATTGCGCCGGGGCGGCATTTAATGCCTGCGCCGTTTCCTTCGTCTGCACTCCTGCTTGTGCCTGCAGCTGCGAGAAGGTTTGCTGCTGCGAAAGCCAGGTCTGATAGTCCTCCGCACTGTCGACGACGACGGTGCCGCGCATCTGCGGGTGACCGACGCCGCAAAGCTCGGCGCACAGAACCTCGAACGTGCCCGTGCGGGTGGGCGTCAGCCAGAAATAGGTGACCATGCCGGGCACCATATCCATCTTGGCGCGGAACTCCGGCACGTAGAAATCATGCAGCACATCGACGGAGCGCAGCAGCATCTTGACCGGTTTACCGACTTCCAGATGCAATTCGCCGCCCTCGATGACCACGTCGTCGAGCGCTGCCGGATCGTTGCGGTTGAGGCCGAGCGAGTTCTCCGGCGTGATGTCGCGGGTCTCGGAGGTCCCAAGCTTGCCGTCGGCGCCGGGGAGCCGGAAGCTCCACAGCCACTGCTGGCCGACGACCTCAACCTGGGCCGCTCCATCAGGAACGGTCACGAACTGGTGCCAGACGAAAAGGCCGGGGGTGAGCATGGCGGCGACGCCGAGCGTCGTGCCGCCGGCAAGCCACCCTTCGAGCTTGCGGTTTTCCGGTTCATAGGCCGCCCGGTTTCCCGGACGATGGCGAAAGCGAAGCACGCAATAGGCCATGAAAAGAACCACGGCGACGAAGACGACGCCGGTAATCCAGAAGGTGATGATCAGCGTATTGTCGATGTAACTCCAGTTGGACGCGATCGGCGTCCACCACCACGGGCTCAACAGATGAAACAATACCGATCCGACGGCCAGTAAAACCAGAATAACGACCACGGCCATTTCTGTCCCTCCTCGCCGCTGGCGGCTGTGGGCATGAAGACGCAATCCGTAGATCTCTGCTGCACGTTATCCTTGGTCGTCGCCGATCCAGGGATGAAAACATGCAGGAATTCAAAGTTCTACAGCGACCTCTCTGCGTCTGGTCAGGCGCGCGGCGCTGTAGATGCAATTATTGCACGAACGTCCAATAGTCGCAATTCGCCGCCGACGTGGCGAGCGGCGGTTGCGTTTCGTCTTTTCAGCCTACTGCGAATACTGCTTGAGATAGGCGAGAAGATTGGAGATGTCCGTGTCGTCCTTCAGCCCGACGAAGGCCATTTTCGTGCCCTTCACCTTGGCCTTGGGATTGTGCAGATAGTCGCGCAGCGTCGTCTCGTCCCAGACCAGGCCACCCTTGCCGGCATCGACCATGGCCGTGGAGTAGCTGAAGTTGGGATGGGTGCCGGCGGTTCGCCCCAGGACATGGTTGAGCGAGGGCCCGACCTTGTTGGTATCGCTGTCGACGATATGGCAGACGGCGCATTTCTTGAAGACCGTGGCTCCGGCCGTGGCATCACCCTCTTGCGCGAGGGCGGCGAGCGGACAGAGCAAGGTTGTCGAAAAGGCAAGGGCAACAACAAGAATTCGCATGACACTTCCTCAAAATCGCCGGGCGCAGGCAAGGAAGGCTATCGTCAATTTGTCGTTTTGGCGGTGCTTGCTTCTCTTAAGTTGGCGCCACGGCGGTTGATACTTGCGACACCGAAACGGTACGCCTCGTCCTCAGGAAGTCAACCGGCGGCGTCGGCCAGTTCGCCGACGCCGCCTAATTTTTCACCATGGCCGGTGCCGGCAATCAGACGCGATTGCCGTCGGCATCGAAGAAGTGCAGCCGTTCGACGGGCAGGTGTACGGGCAGCGAGCCGGAAACGTTGAGGAACCGGCGGTCGTTGGTAAACGCCTTGAAGCCGGCACGGCCGAAGGAGAGGTGCAGGATGATGCCGAAGCCCGTCGGCTCGACCAGGTCGACATTGGCTTTCAGCGCATCCGGGCCTTCGACGCCGATCTCGACATGCTCCGGCCGGATGCCGAGCGTCGCCCTGGCGCCGTCCGTCAAGGCAGGATGCGGCTGGGCCGGAACGATGATGCCGCCTTCGGTTTCGAAGCGCGGGGCGGTACCGTTGCGATAGGTGCCCTCGAAGAAGTTCATGCCCGGCGAACCGATGAAGCCGGCAACGAACAGATTGGCGGGGCGGTCGTAGAGGTCGAGCGGGCTTCCGACCTGTTGTACGAAGCCGCCGTTCATGGCGACGATGCGGTCGGCGAGCGTCATCGCCTCGATCTGGTCGTGGGTGACGTAGATCGAGGTGGCGCCCAAGTCCTTGTGCAGCTTCTTGATTTCGGCACGCATCTGTTCGCGCAGGCGCGCGTCGAGGTTCGACAGCGGCTCATCGAACAGGAACGCCTTGGGTTCGCGCACGATGGCACGGCCCATGGCGACGCGCTGGCGCTGGCCGCCCGAGAGCGCGCGCGGCCGGCGTTCGAGCAGCGGATCGAGCCCGAGCTTGGCGGCTGCCCCTGAAACGACGCTTGCGATCTTCTCCTTGGCGGTCTTCCGGAGCCTCAGGCTGTAGCTCATGTTCTTGGCGACCGACATATGCGGATAGAGCGCATAGGACTGGAACACCATCGCGATGTCGCGGTCCTTTGGCGCCAGCTCGTTGACGCGTTTTCCGGCGATGCGGATCTCGCCCGAGGTGACGCTTTCAAGGCCGGCGATCATGCGCAGAAGCGTGGATTTGCCACAACCGGACGGGCCGACGAGCACGACGAATTCGCCGTCGCCGATCTTGAGATCGACGTCGTGCAGTACCGGGTGGATGCCGTAGGATTTCTGGATATTGGCGATATCGATGGAAGCCATGAGAGCAATCCTCAGCCTTTGACCGCGCCGGCCGTGAGGCCCTGGACGAGATAGCGTTGAATGAGCAGGAAGAAGAGGCAGGCGGGGATGAGCGCGAGCACGCCGGCGGCCATCATCTGCCCGAAGTCGACGGAGAACTTCGACACGAAGGACAAAAGTCCAACCGGGAAGGTCGCCTGGTCGTTGCCGGAGATCAGCATCAGCGAGAACAGCAGTTCGCTCCAGGCGGCGGTGAAGACGAAGCCGAGCGTTGCGGCGATGCCCGGCAACGTCAGCGGCAGAATGATCTGGCGGAAGGCGACGAACTGTGTTGCGCCGTCGATCATCGCCGCTTCCTCCAGGTCCTTAGGGATGCCGTCGAAGAAGGACTGCATCAGGAAGGTGGCGAAGGGCACGTTGAAGGCGGTGTAGACGATGACGAGGCCGGTCAGGCTGTTGGTGAGGCCCATCGGCGAGAGGATCTTGAAGATCGGCGCCACCAGCATGACCAGGGGAAACATCTGCGTCAGAAGCATCAGCGCCACCAGCCAGTACTTGCCGCGGAAGTTGAAGCGCGACAGCGCGTAGCCCGAGAGCGAGGCGAGAATGGTGACGATGACGGCAGTCGAGCCCGAGATGATCAGGCTGTTCTTGAAGAAGACAGGAAAGGCGCTGTGGCGGAGCACGAAGTCGAAATGCTCGAGGCTCGCGCGCGACGGCCACATCCGAATGCCTTCGGAATAGAGCAGGTCGTTCGGGGTGACCGCGACCTTCAAGAGCCAGTAGAGCGGGAAGAGCGCAAAGGCGATATAGGCAAGGATGGCCAGCCGGTGCGCGATGGTGAGGAAAAGCGATTTGGCGCGCATGGTCTCAATCCTTGCTCAGCAGCCATTGCCGCAGGATGACGATCAGCATCGAATAGGCGAGCAGCAGCGCCAGAAGCACGAGCGCGATCGCCGAGGCGTAACCGAAATCCAGCCGCTTGAAGGCCTGGGTGAAGATGTAGCTGGCGACGATCTGGGTGCGGTCGGCCGGTCCGCCATTGGTCATGACGATGATCAGGTCGGCGAAGTTGGAGATCCAGACAGTGCGCAACAGGATGGTGATGGCGATCGTCGGCGCGAGGAATGGCAGGGTGATCGAGAGGAAGCGCTGGACCGGGCCGGCGCCGTCAATGCTTGCGGCCTCATAGAGGTCGCGCGGGATCGCCTGGAGGGCGGCAAGCAGCGTGATGGCGAAGAAGGGAATGCCCCACCAGACATTGGCGACGATTGGCCCCCACATGGCAAGCTGCGGGTCGGACAGGATGTTGTGCGGCTCGCTCATGAGGCCGAGCGCGTAGAACCAGTGCGGCAGGGGACCGACGACCGGATTGAACAGCCAGGCCCAGTTGAGGCCTGCAAGGAAGCTCGGCACCGCCCAGGGTAAAAAGACGAGCGCCTGGGCGAGGCCGCGGCCATAGAAGGGTTTATCGAGCAGCAGGGCCAGGATCAGGCCGAAGACGAACTGGAAGAACACAGAGGCGCCGGTCCACCACAGCGTATTGCGCAGCGCCCGGTAGAAGGCCTGATCCTCGGACAGCGCCCGGAAGTGATCGAGGCCGATATAGGCGCCGGAGAACGGGTTCAGGAGCTGAATATCGCGGAAGGCGTAGGAGACGCCGAGCACCAGCGGCACCAGCATCACGGTGACGATCAGGATCAGCGCCGGCGCGCTATAGAGATAGGGTGCGGCGCCATCGGCGATGCGCTTCTTCAGCGGCGTCCTGCTTGCCGGCAGGCCGCTTTGGCGGGCGACATAGGCCATCGATCGAAATTTCCCCTGTGCGGCCGCCGGTTTTTCGGGCGTGCCTCGATTCTAGGTCGGAGCGGAAAGGGCGGAGACCGCGCCCATTTTGTTCCGCGCGAGATCAAAAGGCCGGCGGCGGAAAGCCGCCGCCGGCCAAAGGCTTACTTCTTGCTGGCAAGGAACTTCTGCTGCGCCTTGGTGAGGTATTCCGCCCACTGGTTGGCGAGCTGTTCCGGGGTGATGTCGCCGAGCAGCGCTTCCTGGGTCGTCTTGATGGCGAGCGAATCCTTGAAGAAGGCGAATTCCTCGAGGTAGGTCGGCATGACCGTCAGGACGACGTCCTTGTCGGCGAGTTCGTCGAACCAGCCCTTGAACTGAGCGCTGGCATAGAAGGGGTCCTTCTCGGCCGACTTGTGCACCGGCAGTGCGCCCGTGCGCTTGTTCCATTCGATGTTGCCTTCCGGGCCTTCGAGCGTCTCGATCAGCTTCCAGGAGAGGTCCTTGTTCTGGCTGGCGGACAGCATCGACCAGCCGGCAAAGCCGATGGTGGTAAACGCCTTGCCGCTCGGGCCCTTCGGCATGGTGGTGACGCCGAAGTCTTCCGACTTCATGCGCTCGGCAATGGCGATCAGCGCGTCCGGATCCTGGTCGAGGAAGGCGCAGGTGCCGCTGTAGAAACCGGCGACGATTTCGTTGAAGCCCCAGTTGACGCTGTCCTTCGGCGCCAGCCCCTTCTTGTAGAGGTCGATCACCCAGGTCAGGCCCTTGACCCAGCCTTCGCTGTTCATGGTCGAGGTGCCGTCCTCGTTGAAGAAGGTGTTGCTGCCGGCCATCGTCGCGCCAAACATCACCCAGCCGTTAAGGCCGCCCGGACCGCCGCGCAGGCAGTAGCCGGACTTGCCCGGCAGCTTGGAGACGGCCTCGGACGCCTTGACGAAGTCGTCCATCGTCTTCGGCGGCTCGCTGACGCCGGCTTCCGAGAGCAGCTTCTTGTTGTAGAACATCGCGCGCAGATAGAAGCCGTAGGGCAGCATGTAGGCGGTGTCGTTGATATCGCGCCCGAGTTCGAGCGCGCGCTCGGTGAGCCCACCCGTGTGCTCCCATTTGGCAAGATAGGGCTCGAGGCTTTCGAGCATGCCGTTGTTGGCATAGAGCGACAGCCAGGTGTCGGGCATTTCCATCACATCAGGCAGTTCGCCGGCCGAAACCATGGTGGCGAACTTCTGGAAGGCTTCGCCCCAGGGAAGCGAGATGATCTCGACCGTCGTGCCAGGGTTGGCGGCCTCGAACTTGGCAACGATCGACTTCAGCGTCTCGGTGCGCTCCGGGCTCGTGATGACTTCGACCAGTTTCAGCTTGGTGTCGGCGAGCGCGCTTCCGGCCATCAGGGTGGCAAGAAGCGTGGCAGTGATCAGTTTTTTCATTTTATGTTCCCTCTTTTCTTCGTTGGTTTTGCTTCAAAGTGGGGAGAAGCGGGACCTTGATCCCGCCCCTGTCAGTCAGTCGAAGCGACGGTGAGCGCCGCTTCGAGATCGCTCCAGAGGGCCTCCGTTCCCTCCAGACCGACATGCAGCCGTACCGACCGCGGCGAGATGCCGAAGGCGGCCGCGGAATTCGGCTGGGCTTTCTGCGACAGCACGACTTCGCCCGGCACGATGAGGCTTTCGTGTCCTCCCCAGGAAACGCCGAGCTTGAAGAGTTCGAGATGATCGGCGAAGCGCCGGACGTCCACGCCCTCGCGGAAGATGAAGGAGAAAAGGCCGGATGTGCCGGAGAGACCAGGCGGCAAGGTGTTGCCGAGGCCGGGATGGCAGACTTTTTCAACCAGCGGATGGGCCTGCAGCCGCCGCGCGACTTCAAGCGCCGAGCGTTCGTGCGACTTCATGCGGATCGGCAGGGTGCGCAGGCCACGGATCAGGAGCCAGGCGTCGAAGGGCGAGAGCTTGCCACCGAGATAGGGATAGGCTTCCGAGCGGATGCGGCCGATCAGTTCCTTCGATCCGGTGACGACGCCGGCGACGACGTCCGAATGACCGCCGAGATACTTGGAAGCCGAGTGGATGACGAGATCGACGCCGAGCGAGATCGGCTGCTGGAAGATCGGGCTTGCCCAGCTGTTGTCGATCGCGGTGATGATGCCCTGGTTCTTGGCAAGGCGGGCAAGGGAAGCGACATCGTGGGTGTCCATCACCCAGCTCGTCGGGCTTTCCATGTAGAAGAGCTTGGCGCCGGGTAGCGCCTTGGCAACGGCCTCCTCGTCGCGGCCGTCGACATAGGTTACCTCGATCTTCATGCGCTTCAGATGCGTGCCGAAGAGCCGGAAGGCATCAGGGTAGACGTGGTTGACGGCGACGATGCGATCGCCCGGCTCGACGAAGGAGAGCACCGTGGAGGAGATCGCCGACATGCCGCTCGCAAAGCCGATCGCGTCCTCGCCGCCTTCGAGTTTCGCTAGCATCTCCTCGAACATGCGCACGGTCGGGTTGAGGCCGCGGGTATAGATCGGCCGCACGCGCTCGCCCCGATAGGAGGCGACCATGTCGTCGTAGTCCTTGAAGGTGAAAAGCGAAGTCTGCACGATCGGCGGCACCACTGCGTCGAAGGCGTGGCCTTCGTCATGCGCGACGATCAGCGAGGCATGGTCGAACGGATCGAGGCCGTTGGTCATTTGGACATTTCCTTGATGTCTTCCTCGACGATCGCGAGGATTTTCAGCGTTTCTTCGCGAGCAGTCTCAGGGTCCTGAGCGGCGATCGCGTTGAAGAGGGTGCGGTGGAACGGGAAGGAGCGACGGGCGAAGTCCGTTCGATCGAAAGGATGGTCCCAGAAGCGCTCGAAGGCCTCGCGCATCTGTTCGAGCAGCTGGCGAAACAGCGGATTGTGGGTGGCGTCGTAGATCGCCAGGTGAAAGGCGAGGTCTTCCGGCCCCGACGTGCCCTTGGCGATATGCACGCGCTCCATCTCGTTGAGCTTGATTTCGATGATCTTCAGGTCGTCTTCGGTGCGCCGGCGGGCGGCGACCATGTTTGCCTCGACCTCGATGCCCCGGCGCACTTCGAGCGTCATCAACAGCACGTCGCGCAGATGCGCGGCGTCGAGCGTGAGCGGCATATGGACGGTGGCGCCGGAGATCGTGCGCAAGAGATAGGTGCCGCTACCCTTGCGTGCCTCGACGACGCCGAGTGCCTGGAAGTGGCGGATGACTTCGCGGATGGTCGAGCGGCCGACAGCCAGCGCCGTCATCAGTTCGCGCTCGGCCGGCAGGCGCTCGCCGGGTTTGAGCCCCGATTGTTCGATGTAGTCAGCCAATGCGGCAATCACCTGCTGGGCCCGGTCGGCCGGGGGCAGGGGCATCAGTGCCGCTCTTGCCGGTTCATTCATTCGGCTCCCTCCCCAGAGGCCAAATTGGTCTGACATCTCACCAATATGATCAAGCTGGTTGGGGTCGTCAAGCGAGAACTGATAGACGCACAGCGGTTGACCCCGCCCGCCTCAGGCGTAGACAAGGGAGGCAAGGAGCTCTGGTGATGATGAAATCGGAATATCAGTTCGTGGTCGCAGCCGTGCTCGGCGCATTCTTCGTCATGGCGACGGCTGCGGGGGATGCCGAAGCGCAGATGCGGACACGGAAGGGCGAGTATTACGAGGGGATCCAGCGCAAGCCCTATGGTTATTACTGGATCTGGCCGCCGGTCGAGCAGCAGCAGCCCGTCTACAAGAAGCAACCTGGCAAGAAGGGGAGCGAGGCGGCGAAGCCGCGCAAGCGGCCGGTTCAATAGCCGCAAGGCTGGCAAAAGCGCAAAGAGAAGCGGCGCCCTGGGGCGCCGCAACTTCGATCAGACCTTCGCGACGTGAACGTCGCGGGGAAGCGAGGAGAGAACCTCCGGCCCATCCTCGCGCAGGATGACGATATCCTCGAGGCGGATGCCGAAGCGACCGGGCAGATAGATGCCGGGCTCGATGGAGAAGACCATGCCTTCTTCCAGCACGGTTTCCGAGGTCGCGGTGATGTAGGGCGGTTCGTGACCGTCGATGCCCATGCCGTGGCCGGTGCGGTGGACGAAGTACTCGCCGTAGCCGGCGTCCGAGATCACTTTACGGGCGGCAGCATCGACCTCTTTGGCGAGAACGCCCGGGCGAGCCGCCTTCAGGGCCGCCTGGACGGCTCTTTCGACGATCGTGTGGATCTGCCCGTAGCCTTCGGGCGCGCGGCCGACGATCGCCATGCGGGTAATGTCGCTCGGGAAGCCCTGTTTGCGGCCGCCGATGTCGATGACGACGGCGTCGCCTTCCTCGATCACCCGCTCGCTCGCCGAATGATGCGGGAAGGCACCATTGCCGCCCGCGCCGACGATCCAGAAGGCGGGTGCTGCACCTTCCGATGCGAAGTGCGCGCGGATGTCGGCGGCCAGTTCCTTCTCCGTCATTCCCGGACGGATCTTGGAAAACGCCGCCTGCATGGCGCGGTCGGCGATGCCGGCGTTCATCTTCAGAAGCGCGTATTCGCTCTTGTCCTTGCGCATGCGCAGGCTCCCAAGCGTTGCCGGCGTGAACTCGCGGGCGGTATCCTGAGGCAGCGCATCGATGAGCAGCAGCGCGAAATCGGCGCGCATGGTTTCGTCGAGCACGACGCGGCCGGGCTTTGCGGCGCCGACATCAGCAAGCGCTGCGGTCAGGGCGTCGCTCGGGCCAATGTCGTCGGCCCAGTTGTGGAAGGCGATATCGGTGTGCTCGCGCGTGCCTTCGGCATTCAGCGCCGGCATCAGGAATGCTTCTTTTTCCGGGCCGATGAGAAGCAGGCACGGACGTTCGTCGGGATGTGGATGGTAGCCGATCAGCCAATCCATGTGCGATCCCGGGGCCAGCGCGACGAGGCCGACATTGCTTTCGGCCATCGTGCGGCGGAGCGATGCAAAACGGCTCTTGGTGAGTTCCTTCATGGTGTTTCCAATTCTGGCTTGAGAAAATCAGATGCCGCCAACCGGTCAGGCGGCTGTGGTCGACAGTGATGGGTGAAAGGAGCGCTGGAGATCGGCGCAAAGTCGGCTATGGGGAATGCTTGAGGTCCGCGCCTGTCTTGCGGCGGGACTTGGGTCTTTGGCTCTTCAAGCGGACTCCTCCCCCTCGAATGCACGGACATGAAGCCGGGAAGCTGCTCGCTTCCCGTCACTATGCGTCTGTATTTGCACGACTTTGGTGCCGTGATTGAACGTTGTCAATACGGAATTTTAGTCACACTAAAATTTTGACGGCAGTGATCTCAGGCGGCCAAGCGCAGCAACCGCGCGACCGCCTGCTGGTCGAAGCCGCCGATGCCCTCGCGGATGTCGGCAGCGATCGCGTCGGCGGCAGCGTTCTCGTCGCGGCGCCTCAGCGCCTCGATCGCCTCGCGGTGGCGATCGACGACGTAGAGTTCGGTCACGTGTTCCATGGCGATCCCGAGGATCGGGCCGAGCTGCAGCCAGACACTCTCGATCAGCGGCATGGCGACCGCGTCGGGATTGGCCGTGTAGATCATCCGGTGAAACGCCTGGTTGGCGATCAGCGCCGCCACCTTGTCACCCCGACGGATCTCCGTCTCGATGCTGTCGTCGATCGCCATGATCTTCTCGATCTGGCGTTCGGAGAGATGGGCGACGGCCCGGCGTGCGGCATGGCTTTCTAGCGCGATGCGCAACGAGATCAGTTCTTCGAAGCGCGCGGGTGTGATGTGCGGCACGACGATGCGGCGGTTTTCGAGGAACTGCAGTGCGCCGATCGAGGTCAGTTGTCTAAGCGCCTCGCGCACCGGGGTCGGGCTGCTTTCAAGCGCCTCGGCCAGGCCGCGGATGGTGACGGAGGTGCCGGGTCGGAACGCGCCGACCATGATCGCCTGACGCAACCGGTGAAAGGCATAGTCGTGCGTCGTCATGCCATCGGGGCGCACCAGCGGCGGTAAGACAAGGGGTTTCAAGTGCGCATGTCCTTTTGCCCGAATTGCGATGGTTTCCTCATCAGCGAGAGCGGTGTTTGGGAAACGCTTGCATACACTTTTCCGCGTCCCGCTCCACGTCAAATGCCTGATAGCACTGCCGCTGCTTGACTCCAATTCCTGAGTTATGTCAACTTTCTGAAAATGTGATCACAAAAAGAGATTTGCGATATGTCGCTCGACGCGGAAGATCCCAGCGCATTCAAGGCATGGCTCGAGCAGAACGGGCCGATCGAAAGCATCCAGGCGGTCGTCTGCGACCTCAACGGCATCATGCGGGGCAAACGCGTGCCGGTGGAGCAGGCGGGCAAGGTTCTCGGCGGCGGCATCCGCATGCCGCTCTCGATCGTCGGCGTCGACGTGTGGGGCGAGGACATCATCAACAGCGAGCAGGTGTTTGCGAGCGGCGACCGCGACGGCATCTGCGGCGTCACCGGCCGCGGCGCGCTGCCGGTCAACTGGACCTCGCGGCCGAGCGCGCTTGTGCCGCTGTGGCTGCAGCTCGAGGACGGCAAGCCGTTTCTTGCCGATCCGCGCCAGGCACTGGCGGCGGTCGTGCGGGAATACAAGGAGCTCGGCCTTCGCCCCGTCGTCGCGACCGAACTGGAGTTCTACCTGATCGATCCGGAGCCCGACAGCGCGGTGCCGCCGATCTCGCCCTATACCGGCAAGCGTCTCGATTCCGATGCGATCCTGTCGATCGACGAGCTCGACGACTTCGGCGAGTTCTTCTCCGACGTCTACAAGGAATGCGCCCGGCAGAACGTGCCGGCGGATGCGGCGATCGCCGAAAATGGCATCGGCCAGTTCGAGATCAACCTGCTTCACACGGATGACCCGCTGAAGGCGGCCGACGACGCGATCTTCTTTAAGCGCATCGTCAAGGGTGTGGCGCGCAAGCATGGTCTTGCTGCGACCTTCATGGCCAAGCCCTATGGCACCCGCTCGGGCAACGGCATGCATGTCCATTTCAGCCTGCTCGACGAGGAGGGCAACAACGTCTTCAACGACGGCAGCGACGAGGGGTCTCCGATCCTCAAGAATGCCGTTGCCGGTCTCTTGCGCGGCATGGCCGAGACGACGCTGCTCTTTGCGCCGCACTTCAATTCCTACCGGCGGCTGCGGCCCGACACGCATGCGCCGACGGCCGTGTGCTGGGGGTATGAGAACCGCACCTCGGCGATCCGCATTCCCGGCGGCAATCCCTACGCTCGCCGCATCGAACATCGTGTCGCCGGCGCGGATGCCAATCCCTATCTCGTCATCGCCGCGATCCTCGGTGCCGCCTTGGTCGGCATCCGCAACAAGTGGAAGCCGCCGGCGCCGGTTTCAGGGCGTGCCTATGCAACGGAGAAATTGCCCAAAATTCCCTCCGAATGGGGGCAAGCGGTCGATAGCTTCGAGGCAGGACCGATTGCCGCCGAAATCTTCGATCCCGTGCTGCGCTCGATGCTGATCGCCTGCAAACGACAGGAGATCGCGGGCTTTGCCGAGCAGGTCACGGACTACGAATTCAGCGCCTATCTGGAAATCGTCTGATGCTCAACAAGCAGAAATCCTATGCCGGCGACGGCAGCTACCCGACCAGCTATTATGCCGCCTCCCGCAACATCATCCGCACGCCGGTCCGGCTGCAGGGCCGCGTCGAGACCGACGTCTGCGTCGTCGGCGCCGGCTATTCCGGTATGTCTACAGCGATCCACCTGGCCGAAAAGGGCTACAAGGTCGTCGTCATCGAGGGGGCTCAGGTCGGCTGGGGTGCTTCGGGCCGCAATGGCGGCCAGGTGGTCAACGGTCTCAACGCCAGCTTGTCGACGATCCAGCGCCGCTACGGCGACGATGCCGCGCGCTTCATCGGCGGGCTGGTGCAGGAGGGCGGCAAGATCATCCGCCGCCTTGTCAGCCAGTACCAGATCGAATGCGACCTGAAGCCGGGCAACATCTACGCCGCCTATACGCCGGCGCACATGAAGGAGCTCGAAGCCAAGCAGGCGCTCTGGCGCAAATACGGCATGGACGACCACCAGCTTCTCGACCGTGAGGCGCTCAGCAAGCTCGTCACGTCGGACGCCTATTGCGGCGGCATGCTGGATACGACCGGCGGCCACATGCATCCGCTCAATCTCGTGCTCGGCGAGGCGCGCGCCTTCGAAAGCATCGGCGGCACGATCTATGAACAGTCGCCCGTGACCCGGGTCGACCACGAGGCGGCGCGGCCGACGGTCTATACCGAAGGCGGCGAAGTCTCGGCGCGCATCGTCGTGCTCTGCGGCAATGCCTATCTCGGCGATGTGGTGCCGAAGCTCGTCTCGCGCGTCATGCCGGTCTCGACCCAGATGATCACCACGGCGCCGCTTGGCGAAGAACTCGCCCATTCGCTCATCCCGAGCGACATGTGCGTCGAGGACGTGCGCTACATTCTCGATTATTTCCGGCTCTCGGCCGACAAGCGCATGATCTTCGGCGGCGGGACCGTCTATGGCGGAACCGACCCGGCCGACGTTGTCGCCAAGCTCAAGCCCAACCTCGAAAAGGTGTTTCCGCAGCTGAAGGGGGTGAAGATCGATTACGCCTGGAGCGGCAACTTCGCGCTCTCCTTCACCCGCGTGCCGCAGATGGGGCGGATCGGCAGCAACACCTATTTCGCCCATGGTTATAGCGGCCACGGCGTGACCGGTTCGCATCTGTTCGGCCGCACACTCGCCGAGGCGATCGACGGCGACACGACGCGCTATGATGTCTTCGAGAAACTGCCCTGGTACCCATTCCCCGGCGGGCGCATGTTCCGCGCGCAATATTCGACGATCGGCTCCTGGTGGTACCAGTTCAAGGACGCCGTCGGTCTTTAGGCTGAAGACTGGCGACTGCAGCCTAAGCGAATGCGCATGCGCGAAGGGGCGTTTTCGCCACGATCGCGATTTCGCCTCGCTGCCGGATGCGCTACTATCGGCTCCGGGATCGGCCTGTCCGCGGGAGGGCATGGCGCGTAGCAATTGCTGACATGGGGCCGACTGCGCGGCCCTGCCTACGGATGCCAAGGGGGTGCCACGTCATCGGGCGGGGCAAGACAGACGGAAAGCATTGCTTTCCGTCGAACTTGGAGGTCTGAGATGTTCGTACGCTTCGGCTATGAGATCGGTATTCGCTGTCCGCAACCAACGCCGATGATGACCTATCTTTCCGTGGTGAAGGAGCGACGAGCGGGGCTTCGCCGCGAGCACGGGCCATTGCCGTCTCCGCTGGTTCAGATGGAGGAAATTACCGACCCGCATGGCAATGGCTGCCTGCGGATGACGGCTCCGGAGGGGGATTTCAAGCTTTCCTATGACGCGGTCATAGAAGACGACGGCAGGCTCGATGCGTCAGACCCCCTGGCCGAGGCGGTGCCGGTCGAGACCTTGCCGCCGGCAACGCTGCCCTATCTGGCGGCCAGCCGCTATTGCGAGACGGACCGGCTGGGGGCGCTCGCCTGGCGTTTGTTCGGCGACGTGCCGGCTGGCTGGGAGCGCGTCCAGGCGATTTGCGACTACGTGCATGAGCGGTTGGTGTTCAGCTACGGCTATGCCCAGGCGATGCGCACGGCGCTCGAGACCCATGAGGATCGTGTTGGTGTGAGCCGTGACTACGCCCATCTGGCGATCACCCTCTGCCGCTGCATGAACATGCCGGCGCGCTACGTGAACGGCTATATGGCAGACCTGCCGCAGAGCGAAAATCCTGCGCCGATGGATTTCAATGCCTGGTTCGAAGTCTATCTCGGTGATCGCTGGCATACCTTCGACGCCAAGAACAACCAGCGGCGGGCAGGGCGCATCGCGGTCGCCCGTGGCCGCGACGCCGCCGACATTCCGCTGATCCAGACCTTCGGCAAACATGAGCTGACCGCTTTCACCGTCTGGACCTGCGTCGAGACGGACAGCGCGCTCAAGGGTTCGCACCGTGCCTCCGACGTGTCGCTGCTCACCCCATGGTTCAGCGAAACCTGGTCGAAACATCTTCAGGATCGCGACCGCAACCGCCATTGACGAGGCGATCGCGGCGAACCGATTTTTTACGGTTTATGCGATTTGCGGAATTTAATATCTACAAACTCAATGGAGAATATAGGAGAACAAAACAGTCGATGGGCCGTGGCCCTCGCAGGAACGGAGAGACGCGATGAACGCAGCGAAACCGATGATCCAGTCCCGCTACGCTGTTTTCGGGGCGACACCACAACGCCGCTCACATGTTCATCTGGTTCCGCACGCAATTGCCATCGTGGCCGCGTTTTCCTTCGTCAGCGCCGTCGTCGTCGGCGCCTTCTGACGCCAGTCTCAGCTTTGCCGTGACAGATGCTCGTGCACGGCGAGCCATTCTCCCGATGACGCTCGCCCGAACACGATGGTTTCCCGCTCGTCGGCAGTCGCCGGCTCTCCATTGAATTCCACTTCGGTCTCGACGCGGTGCGTGAAGACGGCGACATCACCCATCGCCTGAACATGTCGTTCGCTCGACCGACAGGCGCGCACGCGAAACCCGTCCCGTTCCTCCCAAAGCGACCATTCTGCCTCGTATTCGGCACGGCTTTTCAGCGGCCGATCGAGCGTGTGGAAGATGAAGGTCGCTTCCGGCGCAAAGGCCGAGAAATAGGCGGTCCTGTCGTGGCGGGCGAAGGCGGCAACCAGCCGGTCGGCGGCCTGAAGCACCGACTGCTCGAGATCGTTCATGGGGTTCCCTCTTTATCCGGAAGCAGATGTGCTCCGGTGGTTTTTGTGATGGTCAGCGCACCGCGATCAGCGTCGCCAGGGGACGGTTCTGGCGTGAGACGCGCGCCTTGAGGTCGTCGAGCGTCATCGGCTCCCGCTTGGCAAACTCGGTGAACATCATGTTGAGATTGTTGAAGAACATCTCGCCGACCGCCTCGGCGTCGACATCGATTGCGACGACGCCCTTGGCCTGTAGCTTGCGGATCAGCGTCGAAACCTGATCGCACAGCCGACGGTCAAGCTCGGTATAGCGCTTGCTGAACGGGCTTTCCGGCTGCTGGATGGCGATCGCCATGGCGGTGCGCCACATCTCCTTGCTGAGATAGTAGAGCGAGTGGTCGTAGTATTCGCCGATCAGCGCATCGAGTGCGCCCATGACGGAGGCGGGCGGGTTGTCGACGATCGATCCGCCGCCGGCGAGCACTTCCTCGACTTCCATCGACACGGTCGCAAGCAGGATGTCGCCCTTGTTTTCATAGTAGTTGTAGAAGGTTCCGACCGAGATTTCGGCGCGCTCGGCAATGTCCTCGATGCGCGCGCTGTCATAGCCGACTTCGCGAAAAAGCACGGCGGCGGCGTCGAGAATTCGCCTGTTTCGATCCGCCTTTTGCCGTGCGCGCAGCCCTGTCATTCCAGTGTTTCCCGAATTATGAATTGGTTCAAAATTGAGATTGACTTAAAAAATGAATTCATTCAATCTTTTTTTGAAGACGCCGAAACGAGCGTCAAAACAAGAGGGCAACAGCATGATTCAGTCAGTTCATGACGGTGCGCGCCTGCGCCGTTTTTTCTCCTCCACGGCCGCAATCGCGATCGCCGCTCTGTCGACGGTCGCGGCCCCCGCGCCGGTCTTTGCCCAGGAGGAGCTCAATGCGCTCGTCTGGTGCGACCACACCGATCCGGCGCTTCTGGAGCCGTTCGAGAAGGCCAACGACGTCAAGGTCAACGTCAAGGTCTATGAGGGCACCGGGGCAGGGCTCTCAATCCTCGACCAGTCGCAGCCGGGCGACTGGGACGTGCTCGTGATCGACGGTGTCGATGTGCATCGCGCCATCGATCTCGATCTGCTCGCAGAAATGCCGGCTGATGCGCTGCCGACCGCGGATATCTTCCCGGAAGTGCGCATGGAGGCGAACAACATGAAGGACGGCAAGACCTACGCCGTCACCGAGAAGTTCGGCTACAACACGATTTCCTACGACAAGACCAAGGTCGACCCGAAGGACATGCAGGACCTGTCGATCATCTGGTCGGACAAGTACAAGGGCCGCATCGCGCTCTATGACTACTATTTGCCGATGATCGGTCTCGTCGGGCTTGGCCTCGGCAAGAAGACTGCCGATCTGAGCGACGCGGACATGCCGGCGATCAAGGAAAAGCTCGCAGCGATGCGCGCGGTTTCCAAGCAGGTGAGCGACGTCGTCTCCTCGCAGACGGCGCTGGCGACCGGCGAAGTCGACATCCTCGTCGGTGGCGGCGAATGGATCACCGCGGTTCTCTCGGCCGATAAGCCGAGCCTCGACTGGACCATCCCCGAGCAGGGTGCGGTGCGCTGGGCGCAATCGATCGGCGTGATGAAGGATTCGACCAAGCAGGATCTGGCGCTGAAGTTCGTTCAGTACATCGTCAGCCCCGAGGGCCAGGCGCGGCTTGCAACCTCCTCCTGCTACTGGGCGATGCCGGCCAATGCCAAGGCGGGCGAGCATCTGACCGACAAGCAGAAGGCAGCACTTCGCTTCGACCAGCAGGCCGAATACCTGAAGAAGACGCAACTCTATCCGATCCCCTCGGCCGAACTCGACCAGAAGTTCCAGGATGCCTGGACGGAGATGCTGCAGCAGTAACGACAGCAGCGGGCGCGTCGTGTCGCGCTCGCCCTTTTTCTTTGCTCGCCCGAAATCCTTTGATCTGGGACGGTAATGGCAGACACCGCTTTGACATCAGCGACAGCGCTTGAAGACGCCGACCGCCGCAAGGCCTGGGGCTTCGTTGCTCCAGCGCTTCTGTGGACCGTCGCCTTCTTCGTCGTGCCCTTCGCCTTCATGGCGGCGATGAGCCTCTGGAAGCGCGAGGGGCGGGACATCGTCCATGCCTGGAACTTCGACAACTACATCCGCTTCTTCTCCGAGAACGCGCTGTTCCGAGGGCTCGTCAACTCGCTTGAGATCACGGTCATCGTCACGGTTATCTCGGTGCTGCTTGCCTATCCGCTGGCCTGGATCATCGCCGAGCGCGTGCCGAAGCGGCTGCAGCGCATGGCGCTGATCCTGGCGATCCTGCCGTTCTGGACCTCCTACGTGGTGCGCTCCTATTCCTGGCTGCTGGTCCTGTCGAAGAACGGCGTGATCAACCAGATGTTCATGACCATCGGCCTGATCTCCGAGCCGCTGGAACTGGCGAGTACGAGGACCGCCACGGTGATCGGCTTCGTGCATTTCTTCGTCATGCTCCTGACGCTGACGATCTATTCCAACCTGATCCAGCTTTCGCCGAATTACCGTCGGGCCGCCGCCGACCTCGGCGCCAATGCCTTCCAGACCTTCTGGCATGTGGTGCTGCCCTTGACGCTGCCGGGCATCATGACCGGCGCCTTCCTCACCTTCGTGCTCTGCATCGGTGACTACGTCACGCCGCAGATCCTTGGCGGCAACAACGAGCTGGTGCTGCCGCAGATCATCATGCTGCAGCTCGGACGCCGGGCGGATTTCCCGATGGCGGCGGCGCTGTCGATCGTCCTGATGCTGGCCGTCACCGTCGCCTATGTGGCCTGCGCCCGCTGGCTGAAGATCGAGAGGGCCTGACCATGCTGCGCCAGATCTTTGCAAGCGTGCTCTCCTGGACCTATCTCGTCCTCGTCTACGCCTTCATTTTCCTGCCGGTCGCCGTGCTGGTGCTGTTCTCGTTCCAGGACGGCCGTCTACCGGTGCCGCCGTTCAACGGCTTTTCGCTGCAATGGTACGAGGCGGTGTTCGCCGACCGGAAGCTGATGGCAGCGCTTGGCAACTCGATGGTCGTGGCGCTCGTCTCCTCCACCATCTCCGTGCTGCTCGGCTTTCTCGCGGCTTACGCGCTCGCGCGATACAAGCTGCCGGGCTCTGCCCTGCAGCGCGGCCTGCTGATCGCGCCGATGACGGTCAGCTACCTGATCATCGCGCTCGGCCTTTTGTCGCTGATGAACGCACTGCACATTCCGTTGTCGCTGATGACCGTCGGTATTGGCCATGTGGTGATCAACCTGCCGCTCTGCTTTGCCATCATCTATGCCTCGATGGGCGATCATCACATCAATATCGAGCGGGCGGCGCGTGACCTCGGCGCCAACGATTTCAAGGTGATGGCGCTGGTAACGGCGCCAATGCTGATGCCCTCGATCCTCGCCGCCTTTTTCCTCTCGGTCACCTTCAGCTGGGACGAGTTCATCATCGCCTTTTTGCTGTCGCGCTTCGACGTGACGCTGCCGGTCGAGATCTGGAGCATGCTGCGCTCCGGCCTCAACCCCAAGACCAATGCCATCGGCTCGCTGGTGTTTCTCGCCTCCGTCGCCGTGCTTCTCATCCTTGAGCTTTCCCTGTTCGGAAGGACGAAAAAACAATGACCGCTTCCGTCTCGATCGAAAACGTCAGCAAGATCTTCGGCGCCTTCACGGCGCTGGACAACGTCTCTCTCGACATCCGCGCCGGCGAATTCATCGTGCTGCTCGGACCTTCCGGCTGCGGCAAGACCACGCTTTTGTCGATACTCGGCGGCTTTCAGTCGCCCAGTGCCGGCCGTGTGACGATCGCCGGAAAGGACATGACCTATGTGGCGCCGGCGAAGCGCCCGACGACGACGATGTTCCAGGACTATGCGCTGTTTCCGCATATGCGCCTCGTCGACAATGTCGGCTTTGGCCTGAGGATGCGCGGCCTTGCCAAGGCCGAGCGCGACGAAAAGGCGCTCGGCTTCCTCGATCTTGTGGGCTTGAAGGCATCGGCCGGAAAGCGGCCACATGAGCTCTCAGGTGGCCAGCGCCAGCGCGTGGCGCTTGCCCGTGCGCTGGCCGTCGATCCGGACGTGCTTCTGCTCGACGAACCGCTCGGTGCGCTCGATCTCAAGCTCCGCCGCCAGATGCAGGACGAGCTGAAGGCGATCCAGAAGCGGGTCGGCACCACCTTCGTGCATGTCACCCACGACCAGGAAGAGGCGATGGCGATCGCCGACCGGATCGTGGTGATGAACCAGGGGCGGATCGAGGATTTCGGCCCGCCGTCGGAGATCTACATGCGGCCGCGCTCTCTGTTTTCGGCGGGCTTCATGGGCGAGGTCAATTTCGTTTCGGGCCGTGTGGCGGCGGCCGACGCAAGCTGCGCCCATGTCGAAACGCCACTCGGCAGCCTGGCGCTTCCGGCCGGCAATTTCACCGCATCGTCGCCGAAGGCCGGGGACCGCATTACGCTGACCATACGGCCGGAGCATTTCCGCGCCGACGACAAAGCAGAGGGGCCGACCGTGGCGCTTGGTGAGGCGCGCGTCGCCGGCAGTGCCTTCTTCGGCACGCATTACCGCTGCCACCTGCAGCCTTGCGCGGCCGATACGAGGGCGCTGGTGGCGCACCTGCCGCAATCGGCAAGCGTGCGCGAGGGCGAGATTGTGCCGCTTGCCGTGCGCGCCGCCGACGTCGTAGCCTTGCCCGCCACAGGTGGACATGCGTAGCACGATGCAGAGAATTTCCGCTGAGAACTGGTACCGGGTGAAACGGCTCGACGACGACGTCACCGCCATCGATGAGCCCTATATCCAGGAATTCTACCGCTGCAACATCTGGCATGTGCGCGGCCGCGACCGTGACATGCTCGTCGATAGCGGAATGGGCGTCGTGTCGCTCCGGCGATGGGTCCCGCTCGTCACCGAACGCGCGTTGGATGCCGTCGCCAGCCACACCCATTTCGACCATATCGGCTGCCATCACGAGTTCGACTGCCGTTGTGTGCACTCCGCTGAAGCCGATCTTCTGGCGCATCCCACCCGCAAGAACACGCTCGCCGACCCCTATGTGGCCGACGAGATCTTCGATGCGCTGCCACCCGAGCCCTATCTCTCCGCCACCTACGCGGTGAAGGCGGCGCCGGCGACGCGGCTGCTCGAAGATGGCGACCATATCGATCTCGGTGACCGGGTCTTCGAGGTGATCCACACGCCCGGCCATTCGCCCGGCGGGATTGCGCTCTTTGAGGCGAAGACCGGGATCCTGTTCTCCGGCGACATCCTCTACGACGGTCCGCTGATCGAGGACACCTATCATTCCAATGCCGACGACTATCTGGCGTCGATGGAACGGCTGCTGAAGATACCCGCGCGTATCGTTCACGGCGGACATTTTCCGAGCTTTTCCGGTGAGCGTTACCGCGCTCTGATCCGGGGCTGGCTCGCTGAAAAACAAAAGACAAACTGACGGGAAGGAGGAGCGAATGCTCGACAAACGCAAGTTCTATATCAACGGCGCCTGGGTGGATCCCATCGTCGCCAACGACCTCGAGGTGCTGAACCCGGCGACCGAAAAGCCGGTTGCGGTGATCTCGATGGGCACAGCCGCGGACATCGACCGGGCCGTTGCCGCCGCCAAGAAGGCCTTTGCCACCTACAGCCGGACGAGTGTCGAAGAACGCCTGGCGCTGCTTGAAAAGCTGCTTGCTGTCTACAAGCGCCGCTATGACGAGATGGTCGACACCATCACCATGGAACTTGGCGCGCCGAAGACCATGACCCGCGAACAGCAGGCCGATGTCGGCGTCGGCCACCTTCAGGGCTTCATCGATGCGCTGAAGCGCCTGAAGACCCGCGACCGGCTGCCGAACGGCGACGTCATCCTGCGCGAGCCGATCGGCGTGTGCGGCCTGATCACGCCGTGGAACTGGCCGATCAACCAGATCGCGCTGAAGGTGGTGCCGGCGCTGGCGACCGGTTCGACCTGTATCCTGAAGCCGAGCGAATTCACGCCGCTCAACGCCATGCTTTATGCCGAAATGGTGCATGAGGCGGGTTTCCCCGCTGGCGTCTTCAACCTCGTCAACGGCGACGGCATCAACGCCGGTGCAGCACTTTCGAAGCATCCCGACATCGACATGATGTCATTTACCGGCTCGACCCGCGCCGGCATCGCCGTCAGCAAGGATGCGGCCGAGACGGTCAAGCGCGTGACGCTGGAGCTCGGTGGCAAGTCGCCGAACATCGTCTTTGCCGACGCCGATCTAGAAGATCGCGTTACCGGCAGCGTGCTCGAATGCTTCAACAATTCCGGCCAGTCCTGCGACGCGCCGACCCGCATGCTGGTGGAGCGCAGCGTTTACGACCAGGTGGTCGAGATCGCCAAGCGCGTCGGCCGCGAGGCGAAGGTGGGTGACCCGACGCAGGAAGGCAGCCATATCGGTCCGCTCGTCAGCCATGTCCAGTTCGGCCGCGTGCAGGCGCTGATCGAGGCCGGCATTGCCGAAGGCGCGCGGCTGCTTGTCGGTGGCGCCGGCAAGCCGGAGGGCTTCGAGACCGGCTACTTCGTCAAGCCGACGATCTTTGCCGACGTCAACAACGACATGCGCATCGCCCGCGAGGAGGTGTTCGGTCCGGTGCTTGCGATCATCCCCTTCGACACCGAGGAGGAAGCGATCGCGGTTGCCAACGATACCAATTACGGCCTTGCTGCCTATGTCCAGACCGGCAACCCGGAGCGGGCCGAGCGCGTTGCCTCGCGTCTTCGCGCCGGCATGGTGCACATCAATGGCGGGCCGCACCGCTATGGCAGCCCGTTCGGAGGCTACAAGCAGTCGGGCAACGGTCGTGAAGGCGGCATCTTCGGTCTCGAGGACTTCCTCGAAGTGAAGACTGTCCACGTTCCCGACGCTGCCTGAAAACAGCGCCACACGGTTTGAACGACGGCCGTCGCAATCTGCGGCGGCCGTTTTTCTTTCAGGCTTCGGCGCTGACAGGGCTGTCACCGGCCGCCCGCATCTGGTAGCTCGTCGGCTTCCCGCCTCAGACCGCGCCTTTCCGGATGCCTCCCGTGACCCAAGCTTCCCAATCCCATAACCGCGTTGCCATGGCCGCGCTCCTCATCGGCGGCGCTGCGATCGGTGGCTCGCCGATCTTCGTGCGGCTGTCGGAAGTGGGGCCGATGGCGACTGCCTTCTGGCGCGTGGCGCTGGCCTTGATCCCGCTTCTCGCCTGGACCTGGTTCCGCCCGGAGGGCGCCGGCGGGCGGCGACCGGAAAAGCTCTCGGAATATTCGCTTCTGATCCTGCCCGGCGTGTTCCTGGCGATCGATCTCGGTGCCTGGCACTATGCGCTGACCAGGACATCGGTTGCCAATGCGACGTTGCTGGCCAATCTCGCGCCAGTCTTCGTGACACTTGCCAGTTGGCTCTTGTTCAGGGCGCGGATCAGCGTTGTCTTTGCCGTCGGCCTGGTGACGGCTGTGGTCGGTGTGATCACCCTCAAGGGCGGCCCAATGGCGCTGGGTGATGGCAATCTGCTCGGCGATGGCGTCGCCGTCGTCGCGGCGATGTTTTATGCGGGCTACATCCTGGCGATCGGGCAGCTGCGCAGTCTCTTCAGCACCGTACGCATCATGATCTGGAGCACGGCTTCGGCTGCAATCTGCATGCTGCCGATGGCTGTCCTGTTCGAGCCGACGCTGTTACCGCTGACGGCGTTCGGTTGGGCGATGCTTTTCGGGCTAGCCTTCGTCAGCCATGCCGGCGGGCAGGTGGCGATCACCTATGCGCTCGCCTATCTGCCGCCCGCCTTCTCGTCGCTCACCCTGCTGTTGCAGCCGGTCGTGGCGGCAATCCTCGCCTGGATCCTGCTTGCCGAGCCTGTTGGCATGATGCAGGCGATCGGCGGGGCGATCGTCCTTGTCGGCATCCTGATCGCGCGGCGCGGATAACGCCGCGCGATCATGTTCCGATCAGAGACCGGGTGGCGTGAAGTTCGCCAGCCGCTCTTCGAGCTTGCGGATGGTATCGGCATCGGCGTTTGCAAAGGCGAAGCGCAGGTAGTTTTCCTGGCCCTCGCCGAAATAGTCGCCCGGCAGGCAGACGACGCCGGCGAGCTTTGCCAGTTTCTCGGCGATGAACTGCGAGTCGATGTCGGGGAAGGGGTGGCGGACATAGGCGAAATAGGCGCCGACGGCCTGCAGCTTCCACTTCGGCAGGCGGCTCATCACATCGCGCAGCGCATCGGCGCGGGCGGCGATCTCAGCGCGGTTGGCCTGACGCCACTCGACAAGCGCGGGAATGGCCTTGGCGACGGCCGCCTGGGCGGAACGCGGCGCGCAGATCTGCAGATTGTCCATGATCTTCGTCACCTGCTCGATGACCTTGGGGCCGGCGGTGATCGCGCCCAGACGATGGCCCGGAATGCAGAAGGATTTGGAGAAGCTGTAGAGGCCGATGAAGCTGTCCTGCCATCCCTCCGTTGCCAGAAGGCCGTGCGGTGCCGCGGACGCGTCGGGCAGGAAGTCGCGATAGGTTTCGTCAAGGATCAGCCAGACGCCCTTGGCGCGGCAGGCTTCGTGGATGCGGGCGAGCAGCTCCGGCGGATAGACAGCGCCGGTCGGGTTGTTGGGCGAAACGAGCGCCAGCGCGCGAATGCCGGGGTGAAGCGCCGCGGCAATTGCATCGACCTCCGGCAGGAAGCCGGCACCGGCGTCGCAGGGCGCGAGCTCGACATTGATGCCGAGCATCGACAGCGTCGTTTCCTGGTTGAAGTAATAGGGGTTGGTCATCAGGATCGTGTCGCCCGCGCCTGCGATCGCCATCGCCGCGCAGATGAAGGCCTGGTTGCAGCCCGAGGTAATGTGGATGTTGTCGGCCGTGACCGAAGCACCATAGAGCCCGGCGACATGGGCCGCATAGGCGTCGCGCAGCACCGCTTCGCCCTCGATCGCGCCGTATCCGGTATAGGCGGTTGAGGCTGCTGCCTCACCGAGCCAGGCCAGCATGTCCGGATGGGCGGGATAGCCGGGCACGGCCTGCGACAGGTCGATCAGCGGGCCACGGGAGCCGTCGTAGGATTTCGCCCAGGCCAGCACCGAAGGCACGGGCGGCGGCGAGAGCTTTTCGACGAGCGGGTTGAAATGCGGCATGGGTGGTCTTCCTGTGGTTAGGCCTTGGCTTTGCGTTTCTGCGGACGATCGGTGCGGCGAGCATGGCTCGGCGCCGAAACCGGCTGAAAACCGTTCTTCTCCGATTTACGATCAGTCGGCTCGGATTTCGAGGTGCGGCTGCGAATAATCGTGCGCGCCGATGTCTGCAGTTCCGGCATCGGGTCGCTTTCGAGTGTTTCGAACATCCAGTCGATGAAAATGCGCACGATCGGTGCCGCCAGCACCTCGTTGCGGCAGGCGACGAAGAAGGCGTCGTTGGCGGGCACCGTCAAGTCGAAGGGGGCGATCAACTCGCCGCGCGCGATCAGGCTGCCGGCGGTGATCGTATCGCCGAGTGCGACGCCCTGGTTATGCAGCGCTGCTTCGGTCGAAAGCCGCGCGTCGCTCATGAAATGCTGCTGGCCGCGCTGCAGGTCGCTGGCATCAGCCGCCGCCAGCCAGGTGTTCCACTCGCGTCCATCGTCGCCATGCAGCATCACGTGGTCGCGCAGGTCCCGCACCGAGCGCAAGGGCCGCATGTTGAGCAGCGTTGGGCTGACGACAGGGAAAAGTTCCAACCGGCTCCAGAGTTTTGCCCAGGCACCGGACCAATTGCCGTCACCGTAGATCAGGCAGACGTCGACATCGGGCGAATGCAGGTAGGCCTCGTCATTGGAGGCGATCAACGTCAGCCGCACGTCCGGATACTGCTCGGTGAAGAGATGCAGCCGCGGGATCAGCCAGAAGGACAAGAGCGCCGGGACGCAGGTGATCCTGAGTTCGCCGCTCGTCGTCGGCCGCGTCATCGCCGCCGTTGCCGCGGCGATTTCGGCAAAGGCGTGGGTGACCGCCGGCAGCAGCAATGCGCCCTGCGGTGTCAGTTTCAGCCGCTTGCCGCCGCGCTCAAACAGCGCCGCCTTGACCGAGAGTTCGAGTGCCCGGATCTGATGGCTGATCGCGCCATGGGTGACGTTGAGTTCACGCGCCGCGGCCGAAACGGAGCCCCGCCGCGCCGTCGCTTCGAAGGCGCGCAAGGGGTTCAAGGGAGGCAGGCGGCTGGACAAATCGAGGCGTTCCGTCGGTTGCTATCATGTGAATTTTTCTCACACGAAACGCTATAACAATGTCAATTGATTTTCTAGGGGAATTGCCGCCTAATATTCGTCAACAAAGGCGAAAACGCCTGGGGAACATGAACGCGCCGGACGAGCCGGCCCCTTCCGCAGACAGATATCTGTGGCGCCTTCGCGCGCATGCCTCAGGCTATGGAAGACGGAGGATTGAATCGATGGCCTGGAACGACAACAAGCTTGCCGAACTGAAGGCAAAGTATGGCGAAAGCCATGGCGGCGAATTGTTCGACCCGACCTTCCGCAAGGTTGCCGACAAGATCTTCAACAAGAGCGGCACGCGCCTTGCGCCCTATTCCGGCATCCCGACGTTCCTGACCGCGCCGCATATGCCCGTCGATGCGGAGAACCCGGATTTCGGCAATCTGCAGGTGGCGATGGTCGGCATTCCAATGGATCTCGGTGTCACCAACCGTCCGGGCTCGCGTTTCGGACCCCGGGCGCTGCGCACGATCGAGCGCATCGGCCCCTATAACCACGTGCTCGGCTGCACGCCGGTGCAGGAACTGCGCGTCGCCGACATCGGCGACGTGCCGTTCCAGAGCCGCTACCGGCTGGAACTCAGCCACGACGACATCGAAAAGCGCATCAACCAGATCGTCGATGCCGGCGTTCTGCCGCTGTCGGTCGGTGGCGACCATTCGATCACCCATCCGATCCTCAAGGCCGTCGGCAAGAAGCGCCCGGTCGGTATGATCCACATCGACGCCCATTGCGACACCGGCGGTGCCTACGACCTCACCAAGTTCCACCACGGTGGCCCGTTCCGCAACGCCGTGCTCGACGGTGTGCTCGACCCGACGCGCGTCGTGCAGATCGGCATCCGCGGCTCGGCCGAATATCTCTGGGAGTTCTCCTACGAGTCCGGCATGACCGTGATCCACGCCGAAGAGGTGACCGGCCTCGGCATTCCCGCGATCATCGAGAAAGCGAAGAAGATCGTCGGCGACGGCCCGACCTATCTGTCCTTCGACATCGACAGTCTCGATCCGTCCTTCGCGCCGGGTACCGGCACGCCGGAAGTCGGCGGTCTGACCACCCGCGAAGTGCTGGAATTGATCCGTGGCCTCAAGGGCATCAACCTCGTCGGCGGCGACGTCGTCGAAGTGGCGCCGCAGTATGACTCGACCACCAACACGGCCCATGCGGGCGCGCAGGTGCTCTTCGAAATCCTGAGCCTCATGGTCTTCAGCCCGGCGATCACCGGCAAGGCGGCTTGAGGCCTGACTAAGGGTTCGTCGGCTGCCGGACCGGAAACGGCGGCCGACCACCAGACTGCACAATCACAAAGCTTCCGGGTAGGGGAATTACCATGACGATCCATACCAAACTGAAGACAGCCTTCGCCGCCGCCCTGATGCTTGGGGCCGCCGCCGGCATCGCCAAGGCCGATGCGCTCGCCGACATCAAGTCCGCCGGCCAGATCAATGTCGGCATCTTCTCGGACTTCCCGCCCTTCTCCTCGGCCAGCGCCGACATGAGCATCAAGGGCTACGATGTCGACGTGGCGCAGCAGATCGCCGATGACCTTGGCGTCAAGCTCAATCTGGTCAGCGTCACCGGCCAGAACCGCATTCCCTATCTCAACGACAAGCGCGTCGACATCCTGATGAGCGTCGGCTTCTCCAAGGAACGCGCCGAGGTCATCGATTTTGCCGCGGCCTACGCGCCTTACTACATTGCCGTCATCGGCCCGGCAGAGCTGAAGGTCGCCGGCAAGGAGGACCTCGCCGAGAAGACCATCGCCGTTAACCGCGGGACGCTCGAAGACACCTCGCTCACCGAGGCGGCGCCGGCCAGTGCCGACATCCAGCGCTTCGACAACTACAATGCTGTCATCCAGGCCTTCATCTCCGGCCAGACCCAGCTGATGGTGGTCGGCAACGACGTCGGCGCCCAGGTGCTGGCCCGTCAGGAGGCGTTGAAGCCGGAACAGAAGTTCCAGCTCTTGACCTCGCCGTCGCACATCGGCCTCAACAAGAGCGAGGATGGCCTGAAGAAGGCGGTCAACGACTCCGTTGCCAAGATGCTCTCGGACGGCAAGTTGAACGCGAGCTCGGAGGCCTGGCTGAAGACGCCGCTCGACCCCGACAACCTCAAGGACTAACAAGCTCGGTGGCCGCGGGGGCGATCCCCTCGCGGCCCACTTGAGGAAAGGTTGCGACGATGGGCTACGGCCTCAGCTTCGGTTGGCTCAAGGACGCCGCGGGCGCAATCGCCCATGGCGCGGCCATGACCGTGTTCCTGATCGCCTGCACCACGGTGCTCGGCATCCTGATCAGTATTCTCTTCGCCGCCGCCCGCCGCAGCCGCTACGGCGTCCTGCGCAAGGCGGTGGCCGTTTACGTCGAAGTCGTCAGGAACACGCCGTTCCTGGTGCAGCTGTTCTTCATCTATTTCGGCCTGCCGAGCCTCGGCATAAGGCTCGACCCGATCGTCGCGGCCATCGTCGCCATGGCGCTCAACATGGCGGCCTATACGACCGAGATCGTCGGCGCCGGGCTTGATGCGGTGCCGAAGGGGCAGAGCGAGGCGGCGTTTGCGCTCGGGCTGAAGCCGCGTCAGGTCTTCGTCAAGATCATCCTGCCGCAGGCGCTGAAGGTGATTTTCCCGGCGCTCACCAGCCAAGTCATCATCATGATGCTGGAATCGGCCGTCGTCTCGCAGATCGCGGTGCGCGAGTTGGCGCATGAGGCGGACCTTCTGCAGGCGCGCACTTTCCGCTCATTCGAAACCTATTTCGTCGTCACGCTGATCTATCTCGGCCTGTCGATGGCGCTTCGACGGCTGTTCGTCGCCGGCGGTCGCCGCGTGCTTGGAGCGGGCGTGTCATGATCGAGTTCACCTTCTGGGACATCCTGCGCAACCTGATCTTCGCCACGCGTTGGACGATCCTGCTGTCGGCTGTCGCTTTTGCCGGCGGCGCGGCCGTGGGGCTTGCCATCCTCGCCGCACGCATTTCGGAACGCCGCTGGGCTCGGCGCTTCGGTTCCGGCTATATCGCGCTCTTCCAGGGCACACCGCTCCTGATGCAGCTGTTCCTGATGTTCTTCGGCCTGCCGATGCTTGGTTTCCGCATCGAGCCTTGGACAGCCGCCGCCCTTGGGCTCACCTTCTATGCCAGCGCCTATCTCGCCGAAATCTGGCGCGGCGGGGTGGAAGCGTTGCCGCGCGGTCAATGGGACGCCGGTGCGAGCCTCGGGCTCCATCGTCTGCAGGAGTTGCGGCTCGTCATCCTGCCGCAGGCCTTCGCGATCACCCGGCCGGCGGCCGTCGGCTTTCTCGTGCAGTTGATCAAGAGCACGGCGCTCACCTCGATCATCGGCTTCGAGGAGCTTCTCAGAACCGCGAATGCGATCAATAATGCAACCTTCGAACCGTTCACGGTCTATGGGCTGGTCGCGGTGATCTTCTTCGTGTTGTGTTATCCGCTGACACAATATTCGCGCATGCTGGAGCGCAAAACAGCCGCGCACTGAGACTGAAAATGTGCAAGAAATCAAACAGAACAGGGAACAAGGCGGATCACCGCCGGAACAAAGGAGAACGCGAATGATCACCACTTCCATCAAGCGCCGCACGCTGCTCGGCGCCGGCCTTGCCGGTGCCTCCATGCTGGCGATGCCGTCGGTCCTGCGCGCGCAGGACAAGTCGCTGAAGGTCGGCGTCTATGGCGGCTATTTCAAAACCTCGTTCGACAAGAACATCTTCCCGGAATTCACCAAGGCAACCGGTATTGCCGTCGAATCGATCGCCGAGCCGACCGGCGAGGCCTGGCTCGTCCAGCTCGAGCAGGCGGCCCGCGCCGGCCAGGCTCCGGCCGACGTCTCGATGATGTCGCAGGTGGCGATGCTGAAGGGGCAGTCGACCGAACTCTGGACCCCGCTCGACACCGCCAAGATGAAGAACGCTTCGAACCTGCTCGACCGTTTCGTCAATAAGTATCCGGATGGCCGCATCGCCGGCATCGGTGCCGTTTCCTGGTACATCACGCTGGTGACCAACACCGACGTCTACAAGGAAGCGCCGACCTCCTGGTCCGCCTTCTGGGATCCGGCAAATGCCGACAAGCTCGGCCTGCTGGCGCTCGTTTCCAACTCGTTCCTGCTCGAAGTGACGGCCAAGACCTTCATGGGCGGCACCAACGCGCTCGACACGGAAGAGGGCCTCTTGAAGGCGTTCGACAAGCTGGCCGAAGTCAAGCCGAACGTGCGCCTCTGGTACCGCGACGAAGCGCAGTTCGAGCAGTCGCTGAAGTCGGGCGAAATCCCGATGGGCCAATACTACCACGACGTGACCGGCCTTGCCGCTGCCGACGGCCATCCGGTTCGTTCCACCTTCCCGAAGGAAGGCGGCATCCAGGATTCCGGTTGCTGGGCGTTGTCGCGCGCCTCGCAGAAGTCCGAGGAAGCGCATATCTTCATCGACTACATGTGCCAGCCCTCGATCCAGGCGACTTTGTCACGGAAAGTCGGCACGTCGCCGACCGTCAAGCGCGAGGTCACGGACCTGACCGACAAGGAATTCGCAGCCGTCTCGTCGGATATCGAGCCGATCATTCCGCGCTACGACCTCTACCAGACCAAGTCGGATTGGCTGAACCAGAAGTGGACCGAGCTGATCGTCGGCTGATCCCGACTGCTCTCCGCTTGCCGGGGAGCGCCAAAGCGTAACGACGGGGAGGGGCCTTCAGCCGCTCCCCGCCTGAACCCCTCCCATGAGGCGGAGGGGCCTTTCCCGCGGAGAAACAATGTCCGGACTTGCCCTTCAAAACGTCGTCAAGGAATTCGGAGCCTTCAGGGCCGTCAACAATGTAGACCTGACCGTGCCGCATGGCACCTTCGTCTGCATGCTCGGACCATCCGGTTGCGGCAAGACCACGCTGCTGCGTATGATCGCCGGTCTCGATCTGCCGACCGGCGGGGCGATCCGGCTCGACGGCGAGGACATCACCCGCGTGCCGACGCATAAGCGCAATCTCGGCATGGTGTTCCAGTCGCTGGCACTGTTTCCGCACCTGACCGTCGGCGAAAACATTGCCTATCCCTTGCGCATCCGCGGTGCGGCAAAAGAAGACCAGAAGAAGCGCGTCGACGAACTTCTCGCGATGATCCATCTCTCCGGCTATGCCGACCGGCCGGTTGCCAAACTTTCCGGCGGCCAGCGCCAGCGCGTGGCGATCGCCCGCGCTCTGTCGATCTCGCCGAAACTGTTCCTGCTCGACGAGCCGCTTTCGGCGCTCGACGCAAAGCTGCGCGAGGCGATGCAGGTCGAGCTGCGCCAGCTGCAGCAGAAGCTCGGCATCACCACCATCGTCGTCACCCACGACCAGCGCGAGGCGATGACCATGGCCGACACCGTCGTCGTCATGAGCGGCGGCGAGATCCGCCAGGCCGCGTCGCCGATCGAAATCTATCGCCGCCCGGCCGACAGCTTCGTCGCCGACTTCATCGGCCAGACCAACCTGCTCGACGTTCAGGGCGACAGTTCCGGCCGTGCCGTGGTGCTCGGCCAGGCGATCCCCGGCCTCGCCCTGCCGGCAGGCGCCAACAAGGGCACGCTGTCGGTTCGCCCGGAAGACGTGCACCTGACCGCGCCCGGCGCAGGCGCACTCACCGGCAAGGTTACCTTCGTGCGTGACCTCGGCGGCACGATCGAAACCTTCGTCGATATCGCCGGCCACCAGATCGTCGCCGTCTCGACGCCGCGCGCCCGGCCCGACGTTTCGGTCGGCCAGGAGGTCGGCATCGCGCTCACTCCCGATGTCTGCGTGGTGCTGAAGAAATGAGACGCGAACCGCCCCAGACCCTTGGCGATTATCTGCCGCTCCTCTTTCCCGCAGCGATGCTGACGATCTTCTTCGTCGTGCCGTTCGGCACGATGATTGCCGTCAGCTTCTTCCAGCGCCAGCAGGGCGGCTTCTATACGCCGGCCTTCGTCTTCGACAACTACGCCCGTTTCCTCTCGGTCTTTTTCGGTGGGGTGCTCGGCTTCTCGCTGATGCTGGCCGTCATCGTCGCCATCTGCTGCGTCGTGCTCGCCTTGCCCTTCACCTACATGCTGACGCGCATGGCGCGCAAAGTGCAGGTCGTCTGGCTGGTGGCGCTTCTGTCGATCCTGTCGCTGTCGGAAGTCATTATCGGTTTTGCCTGGTCGACGCTGTTTTCGCGTACCGCAGGCATTACCAACATCCTCGTCGCGCTCGGGATCATGGCGGAAGCCAAGGCGTTGACGCCGAGCTTCGGGGCGGTCCTGACCGGCATGGTCTACCAGGCCTTCCCCTATACGGTGCTGGTGCTCTTTCCGGCGCTCGTCCGCCTCGACCCGACGCTTACCGAGGCTGCGCGCACACTCGGCGCTTCGCCACTTCGGGCCTTCTTCACCGTGGTCGTGCCGGCGCTGCGAAACACCATCACCGCGACGCTGATCATGGTCTTCATCTTCGCGCTCGGCTCCTATCTGTTGCCGCAGCTTCTCGGCCGGCCGCAGCATTGGACGCTTTCGGTGCTGATCACGGACCAGGCGATCTACCAGTCCAACATGCCGTTCGCCGCTGCCATGGCCGTGTTCCTCGTGCTCGTCACGCTCGGGCTGGTGGCGCTCACCGTGATTGCCGGACGCAAGGGAGAAGCGGCATGACCTCGATTTTCCGCAAGGTCTATTTCTTCCTGATCGGCCTGTTCCTGTCGTTGCCGCTGATCGTCGTTGCCGGCGTTTCGGTCAACGAGAAGCAGACGCTCGCCTTTCCGCCACAGGGCTTTTCGCTCTCCTGGTACGGCGAGATCTTCCTCAATCCGGAATGGCGCAATGCGCTCTTCGCCTCGGTGACGCTGGCGGTGCTTTCGGCAGCGCTTGCCGTTGCAATCGCGTTGCCGCTCTCCTGGTTCCTGTGGCGGCGCATCGCGCCGTGGGCGAACATCTTCCAGCTTCTGGGTGTCGCACCTTTCACGCTGCCGCCGGTTATCACCGCGCTCGGCATGCTCACCTTCTGGGCGACCGTCGGCTTCTACGGCCAGCCGTGGACGGCCGTCGTCAGCCACGCGATCTTCTTCGTGACGCTGCCGCTGGTCACGCTGTCGCTCGGCTTTACCTCGATCGACCGGTCTCTCGTCGAGGCCGCCTCGACCATGGGGGCTGACGAACGCACGATCTTCCGCACCGTCGTGCTGCCGCTGATCCTGCCCTATATCGTATCGGGCTATGCTTTCGCCTTCGTGCTGTCGCTCAACGAGTACATCGTTGCCTACATGACGGTCGGCTTTACGGTAGAAACGCTGCCGATCAAGATCTTCAATGCGCTGCGCTACGGCTATACGCCGACCATGGCCTCGGTGACGGTGCTCTTCGTCACGACCGCCGCGGTGATCTTCAGCCTTGTCGCCCGTTTCGGCGACCTGCCGAAGCTGCTCGGCGCTATGTCGTCGGATGGAAAATGATGAAGCTCGCAGCCCTCCAGATGCAATCGGCGGCGGGTGACGTCGCCGCCAATCTCGACCGCATTGCCCGCGCTGCGGCGGAAGCCGCGGCCCAAGGGGCGACGCTGCTTTTGACGCCCGAGCTCGGCGTCACCGGCTACGGCGCCGGAGAAGCGCTGACGGCACTCGCCGAAGCGCCTGACGGTGCGATCGTTCAGCGCCTCAAGGCGATTTCGGCGGAAACCGGCATTGCGCTCATCGCCGGCTTTGCCGAGCGCGACGGCAGCGACGTCTATAACAGCGCCGTCTATGTCGATGGCGATGCCGCACCGGTCGTCTATCGCAAGTCCCATCTCTACGGCGACTATGAACGTTCGATCTTCATGGCTCCCCGTCCCGAGACCAAGCTCTTCGTGCACCGCGGCGTCACCTGCGGCATGCTGATCTGCTACGATGTCGAGTTTCCGGAGAACGTCCGGCGGCTGGCGCTCGCCGGGGCGCAAGCCGTGCTGGTGCCGACGGCGCTGCCGGCGGGCTGGTCCGGCGATTTCATCGCCGAGCACATGATCCAGACGCGCGCCTTCGAGAACCAGGTGTTCGTCGCCTATATCAACCATTGCGGTTCGGACCCGCTGTTCTCCTTCGCCGGGCTGTCGCGCATTGCAGCACCCGACGGGCAGCTGCTCGCCAAGGCGGGGGCGGCGCAGGAAGCCGTGCTCCTCGTCGACATCGACCCCAAGGCCTACGCAATCTCCCGCCTTGAAAACACCTATCTCGGCGATCTCAATCGCCGTTGAGCGCGCGCCGATTGCAGTTGCGTCTCAGCGACGACAGCGCTGACGGGCCGTTTGTTGTTCACCTGAGAGAACGTTCTGTTCTCTATTGGTCCACTGTCGGAAACGATAGGACATCCCATATGGTGCTCAACAGCAATGCCAACGCATTGGAGGCAATCATGAGCTTGCAACTGACTGGGATCCATCACCTGACGGCGATCACCGCCAACGCACCGGAAAACCTGCGCTTCTACACCGAAGTGCTCGGGCTGCGGCTGGTCAAGAAGACCGTCAACCAGGACGACACCACCGCCTACCACCTCTTCTATGCCGACGGGCGCGCAACGCCCGGAACGGACCTGACCTTCTTCGACTGGCCGGTCGGGCCGGAAGGGCGCGGCACGCACAGCATCTCGCGCACGGGCCTTCGGGTCGGTAGCGCCGAAACCGTTCGCTGGTGGAAGGACCGCTTCGACCAACTCAAGGTCACGGCCGGAGACGTCACCGAGATTGACGGTCGCATCTCGCTTGATTTCGAGGATGGTGAAGGCCAGCGTTTCCGGCTGATCGACGATGGCGGTCTTGAACCGTCGCATCCCTGGGAAAAGAGCCCGGTTCCGGCCGAGCATCAGATCAAGGGCCTCGGACCGATCACCATCAGCGTGCCTGATATCACCAACACCGAGCTTGTCCTGACGCATGTGATGAACATGAGCAAGGGCCGGACCTATGCGTCGCCGGATGGCGAAGGCGAGGTTCATGTCTTCACCATGGGTGAGGGCGGTCCTGCGGCCGAACTGCATGTCGCGGTTCAGCCGGGTCTGCCGATTGCCCGGCAGGGCGCCGGTGCCGTGCATCACGTTGCCTTCCGGGCACCTGACAATGCGGCGCTGACGGAGTGGACGGAACGGCTCAACGGCTTCCGCCTGCCGTCGAGCGGTGAGGTCGAGCGCTACTACTTCCGTTCGCTCTACTTCCGCGAACCGAATGGCGTTCTCTTCGAGATCGCCACCGACGGTCCCGGTTTTGCCGTCGACGAACCGATGGAAACGCTTGGCGAAAGCCTGTCGCTGCCACCGTTCCTGGAACCGAAGCGCGCCCAGATCGAGGCACGGCTGAAGCCGCT
Organism: Ensifer sp. KUDG1; assembly: GCF_050434285.1. Lineage (NCBI taxonomy): Bacteria > Pseudomonadati > Pseudomonadota > Alphaproteobacteria > Hyphomicrobiales > Rhizobiaceae > Ensifer > Ensifer sp. KUDG1. The sequence continues at coordinate 296,984 of NZ_JBNDIG010000007.1, read as the reverse complement.
CGTCTAACGGTCTGATCCGATCGAAAAGCCGGGGTTCGTCCCCGGCTTTTTTGTCTCTATCCCCCTGATCCCGTTGGACATCGGTTCCGCGCGGACCCATCATCACAGCTGTCGCGTTATCTCTATCGATCGCATGCCGCCTCGCTCTTCGAGGCGCGCCCGCACGGACTTGGAGTAGGAAGGATCAGATCCCATGACGAAAATCCTCGGAATTTCCGGGAGCCTGCGCAAGGCGTCGTTCAACACCGGCCTGATGCGCGCGGCCGCGGAAAATCTGCCCGATGGCGTCGCGTTCGACACCGCGACGCTGCATGGGATTCCGCTCTATGACGGTGACGTCGAAAAGGAGAGCGGCATTCCTGATGCCGTGACGGTGCTGAAGCAGAAGGTGATGGCCGCCGACGGCGTCATCCTGTTTACACCGGAATACAACAACTCCATCCCCGGCGTGTTCAAGAACGCCATCGACTGGATGAGCCGGCCTTCCGCTGATATCGCCAAGGTGTTTCGCGGCCGGCCCTTCGCGCTTGCCGGCAGCTCGCCCGGCAATTTCGGCACCATCCTCAGCCAGAACGCCTGGCTACCGATCATGCGCACGCTCGGCGCCGAACTCTGGTCCGGCAAGCGGCTGATGCTGCCCAAGGCGGATACGCTTTTTGATGAGACGGGGACGCTGACCGATGCAGACGCCCGCGACCGGCTCGCCGCCTTCGTCAAGGCATTTGCCGATTTTGCCGGTACAGAAGGAGCACGATAGACGGCTGGGATATCGCGGGCACGACTGGGTATGAATGCTCGGGCAAAGCCCGAGCATGAGGGAGCGAGCGTTGTTCGCTTTCCTAAAGCGTTCGCCGAAACGGCCCGAAGGACCTTTAGAGCCCCTTGTCCTGGAGCCACTGCTGGATGGCCGCGATATCCGGCGCACCGATCTCGTGACCCATATCGAGTTCGACCGCGGTCAGGTCCGTACCAGTGCGGGCGAGCTCTTCCTTGAGGCGTGGAGCGAAGTCTCCATAGCTGTCGTGCTTGCCGGTCAAGAGCAGCACCTTCGTACCCGAGAGATCCGGCGGCGGCACGTCGTCAAGCACGAGCATCGAGCGCATCAGCACGACATTACGGATGAGCCCCGGATGCAAAAGCATGAGCGCCACGAGCAGGTTAGCGCCGTTGGAGTAGCCGATGAAGACAGTATTCTCGAGATCGATGCGGTAGCCGTCGCGCGCGCCTTCGACGAAGGCAGCGAAGGCTTCGGCTTCCGAGCGCACATCCTTTTGGTCGAAGGTGATCGGCGAATAGCGGCGGAACCAGCGCGGCGTTCCCTCCTCGTTCGACCGGCCGCGAATGCCGACGAGTGTCGCTTCGCGGTCGACCTGGTGGGCGAGATGAAGAAGCTGGGTCTCGTTGGCGCCGCTGCCGTGCAACAGCATGAAGGTGCGGTCATCGAGCACGTCAGGGTGATAGAAGCGGTGCACGAAGGGCAGGTCGCGCTCAGTCAGCCGTGGCTCTCCCGGCAGCGCGAACTGCGGCATGGCGAGCAGCATTTCTTCGCGCGCGGCGCTAAAATGCGCGGGGACGAAGAGCTCGGTGCCCAGCGTTTCCTTGGGTTCGTCGACGGTGAAGCCGGGAACGTCGCTGGCCAGTTCATAGAGCGACCCACCGGGTTCACGGACGTAGAGCGAATAGAAATATTTGCGGTCATGCGCGTTGATTGCACCGGCACCGTCGCGCTTCAGGTCGTCGTGCACCCGCTCCACGGCCGCGCGGTCCGGAGCGCGAAAAGCGATGTGATCGATCGTTCCGGTTCCGGGAGCCGACGTCCAGAAACCGGTCGCATTGCGCACGTCGATGGTATCGCCGGAGGCGGAGGTGAGCCGCCGGATCGCGTCGGTTGCGCCGGTTTCCGTGTAGCCGAAATGGGACGTCAGGAAGCGAACGGACTCCTCCGGCTTTTCGGTCAGGATCGTGGCGCCGCGCAGGCGGCGGATCGCGTCTTCAGCAGGGATATCGCGCGTGCTCCAGGGGGCTGCACCCGAAACCGCCTCGGTGCCGATGAGCTTGACGATGACACCGTCCGGATCCTTGAGCCGCAGCACCGGCTCGCCGAATTCCTGCGCCGGCCCTGATGTGGCGATGTTGAACTGCAGCGCGCGGGTCAGCCAGAAGCCGATGCTTTCCGGCCGGATGGCAAAGGCGATCTCGCTCGGCTGGCCATGGCCCACGCGGCCGCGGCCGCCGTCCTCCCACATCAGGAAGGTCACGAGCGATCCGGGCGAACCCTCGGCGTCGCCGTAAAAAAGGTGCAGCTGGTTGGCATCCTCGTAGCCGCCCGTCCGCTTGACGAGGCGCAAGCCGAGAAAGCCGACATAGAAGTCGACGTTGGCCTGGACCTTCCGGGCAATCAGGGTGATGTGGTGGATGCCGCTCGTCATTCTTTAGTCCCTCATTATCGTCGTCCCACAAAACACGATGTGTCCCGCCAGCACCAGAAGGGTCGCCGAGAACGCAGTGTCAACGTAGGAGGATCAATCGCCATCCTTGTCGAGGAATGCCTTGAAGGCATCCGCATATTTCGGATGCCAGCGCGACAGCGGCGGCCGGTTCTCGACGATGTCGCCGGCGGCCCAGAGGATACGCCGTTCGTCGGTCGCGCGTGGCACGTCGTTATCAGGGCAGAGGATGTAGAAATCCCCGCGCGCCAGGCTCTCCATCATGAAGCCTACCGTCTGTTCCGACGTCCAGGCGCCGGCGGGCTTTTCCGTGCGGCCACCAGCCGTCAACCCGGTATAGACGAAACCCGGGATGAGCAGGTGCGCGTGCACCTGGCTTCCGGCGGTGTTGCGCAGTTCGTGCTCCAGCGCCTCGGTAAAGACCTTCACGCCCGCCTTGGAGACGTTGTAGGCCGGGTCACCGGGCGGCGTGGTGATGCCCTGTTTCGAGCCGGTGTTGATGATGACGGCCGCCTTGCCATGAGAAATCATCCGGGACGCAAAGACGCGCGAACCGTTGATGACGCTCCAGAGATTGACCCCGAGCGTGGCCTCCCAGGCCGCCAGGGGGCCAAGGATCGCGCTGCCGGGCTGGATGCCGGCATTGTTCATCAGCACATGCACGTCGCCGAGTTGCCGATGCACCTCCCGTTCGAGTGCTTCGAGCGCGTCGAGCCGCGACACGTCGGTTGCAATCGCCGTGACGTGCTGTGCCCCGCCCGGGGCGGCGGCTGCAACGTCGCTTGCAGCCTTATCCAGTTTCTCGCCTGCGAGGTCGGTGAGCACGACGCGCATGCCGAGCGTCGCGAAGTGCCGGGCGGCGGCAAGGCCGATGCCGGACGCAGCACCGGTAACGACGGCGACATTGCCGGGGGCGAAGGCAGGATGGGACATGGCGAAGCTCCTGTGGCGGGGTCGAGTGCCAAGAGATAGGGCGCCAAGGGCGGGCTGTCCATGAGCATGTCGGCGGGGACGCTTCGGAAAACCAAGTGTTTTCAGGGTTGTATCTTGCCACCTGCGATGCCGGCGCTACTTGCAGTTTTGGGCGCCATAGCCCGAGCGAACGCATGTGGTGGATGGAACGATGAACGAAACGACGGCCCGCAACGAAAAGCGCACGCCTTGCGAAAGCTGTCCCTTGCGCAAGCTCGATCATTTTCGCGCCTTTACCGGTGAAGAACTGGCCTTCGTTTCGCAGTTCAAGACCGGCGAACTGGCGGTCGATGGCGGCGCGACCATTCTCGTCGAAGGCGCGCACAGCGCCCACCTCTTCACCGTGCTTTCCGGCTGGGGCTTTCGCTACAAGATGCTCGACGACGGTCGCCGCCAGATCCTCAATTATGTGATGCCGGGCGACCTGATCGGCCTGCAGGGCAGCCTGATGGGGGAGATGCAGCATTCGATCGAAGCGCTGTCGCCCGTCACCCTTTGCGTCTTCGAGCGCGGCAAGCTCAATCGCCTGTTCGAGAACTACCCCGAGCTTGCCTATGATCTCACCTGGATCGCGGCGCGCGAGGAGCGCATTCTGGACGAAAACCTCTTGAGCATCGGCCGACGATCCGCGCTGGAGCGGGCCGCCTATCTCATCGCCTTCCTTTACCAGCGGGCGGAAGTGCTCGATCTCTTCAACAACAGCCGCGTCGCCATTCCGATCAGCCAGCAGCACGTGGCCGACACGCTCGGCCTTTCGATCGTTCACACCAACAAGACGCTGAAGAAGCTTGCCGAACGCGGCCTGATCCGCTGGGCGGAGAAGGGCTGCAATGTCCGCGATATCGATGGGCTGCTGGCGATTTCCGGCTGGGAAGGGCTGCGCGAGCCGAAGCGGCCGTTCATCTGACGCGCCCTGTCATAGGCGATCGATGCGGCGCTGGAGCCGCATCGACTTCAAAGTGCGCGCCGGTCAGGCGGCGATGATCGCCCGCAGCATCCACAGCGCCTTTTCGTGGAAATCGAGACGATCGGTCAGCATGTCCGTCGTGACGAGGTCGCTGTCCTCGTCGGCCTTGGTGCCGGCGTCGCGTATGCGCCGCGCCGCGGCTTCGTGATTGGTGATCAGGTCGGCCACCATCTCCGCCGCCGTCGTGTGGTTGACTGAGGTGGCGCTCGGGGCAAAGGTTTTTGCTTCGGCAAGCTTTGCCGGCGCGAGGTGCCCAAGGGCGCGGATGCGCTCGGCAATGATGTCGGTTGCCTTGAACAGCGCGTTGTAGTGCTCTTCGGTCAGTTCGTGCAGCGGCTTGAACAGGGGACCGACCACGTTCCAGTGGTAGATGTGGCTCTTGATGACCAGCTTGTAGGTATCGGCGAGGATATCGGAAAGCGCCGTCGCCATCTGCTGGCGATAGGCTTTCGTCAGGCCGATGTCGAATTCTTCGTCCCTGACCTTGGGTTTCAGCACGGCGGCAGTCTGTTTCATTCTCCTGCTCCAGTTCTGTCTTCGGAAATGTCGAGCGGTTTGCGGCCGGGGGCCACGTCGCATGAGTTGAACGCCGCGACGAAAGGGTTGTTCCCGATCCCGTCCTCGACGCTCACATGTCTTTTTTAAATGCGAGGTCAGGCCATTGGGGCCTAAGCTCAGTCGTTGCCGTTGCCTCAGTGGAGGTTCCGGGACTCTGGACGGCGTTCCGCCTGGAAATGCGCCTGCAGCGATGATGACTGCCGTCGCTGTACGTGAAAAATGGAGTGCATTGACATGGCCGAGCTTCCGCCGTCCGTCCGGACGGTCCTCGTTCTCGAGGACAACTTCATCATCGCCATGGACGTCGAGGAAATCCTCTCTTCACTCGGGATCCTGCAGGTTACGATCGCCGGAAATGCAAACCAGGCCTTGGAACTGCTGACGCTCCAGGCCTTCGATTTCGCGATCCTCGACGTCAACCTTGGCGATCACACGAGCTTCGTGGTTGCCGATGCGATGCTCGCCCGCGGCATGCCGTTCGGCTTCACCAGCGGCTACGGCGATGCCGAGCATTTCCCGACCTATCTCAGGCACGTTCCGCGGATCGACAAACCGTTCAACGAGAAATCGATCGGCCAGTTGATCGCCGCCGGGATCCAGCCAAGAAACGTTTAGGTATCCAGTCCGGTCAGGGCTTGCCGCGCGACACGAACCAGGGATTGGCGAAATCGCTGTCGTCCTTCTGGTTGCGCTTGCCATAGGTGAGCGGCGTGCCTTCCATCGTCAGCGTTTCGCCGCCGGCCGCTCGAAGGATCGCGTCGCCCGCGGCGGTGTCCCATTCCATCGTCCGGCTGAAGCGCGGATAGACGTCGGCCAAACCTTCGGCAAGCAGGCAGAATTTCAAGGACGAGCCGACGGTCCGGTAGTCGGCGATGCCGTGTTTTTCGAGGTAGTCGATCGTCTCGGCGCTGTTGTGCCAGCGGCTGGCGAGCCCCACCATGCGATCGCCGCAGCTGCGGCAGCCGATGATCGTTTCCTCGGCCAGGCGAAAGCCCCCGTCGATAACCGACTTTACCGCCTTGCCGTGGTGCGCCGCATAGAGGATGCCAAGCGCCGGGGCGTAGACGACGCCCGCGACCGGCGCGCCGTTCTCGATCAAGGCGATGTTGACGGTGAAGTCGTCGTTGCGGCTGATAAATTCCTTGGTGCCGTCGAGCGGATCGACAAGAAAGAACGACGTGCCGGACGTCTCCGGCACGAAGCCGGCGGACACCGCTTCCTCGGCGACCACGGGAATGTCCGGAAAGGCCGCGGCGAGATCCGCCAGGATGATGCGTTCGGCCGTCGTATCGGCATCGGTGACCGGCGAGCAGTCGGGCTTGTGGGTGACCTCCGGCCCGGCATTGTAGATGTCGAGAATGGCCCGACCCGCCGCTATCGCCGATTGTTGCAGTATCTCCAGCATTCGCCCTGTCTTTCGGTCCGTCATCTGGCCCATAGCATATTGAGAGGAAGAATATAGCCATGCTTTTGACATGGCAGGCGGCTCTTTACGCGTGGCCGCAGCCGATCTGCAGGGCGGGCCGTCTCAAGGTTTTTTGCACCTGCGAGAGGCTTTGCATCTTTGCTTCCGCCTTGCGGCTGTGCAAATGTGCCGGCGCAACTGAACTGGATGCCTTCATGCGTTATTCCGCCTTCTCGCTTGTCAGGAACGCCCTTTCCGGAAACCTGAACTGGAAACCGCATTGGCGCCAGCCGCAGCCGAAATCCCACTATGACGTGATCATCGTCGGTGGCGGCGGGCACGGTCTTTCGACCGCCTATTACCTCGCCAAGGAATTCGGCGTGAAGAACGTCGCGGTGCTGGAGAAGGGCTACCTCGGCTCCGGCAATGTCGGCCGCAACACCACGATCGTGCGCTCCAATTACATGCTGCCCGGCAACGAGCCGTTCTACGAATTCTCGATGAAGCTCTGGGAAGGGCTGGAGCAGGATCTCAACTACAATGTGATGCTGTCGCAGCGCGGCGTCATCATGCTCTATCACAGCGACGGCCAGCGCGATGCCTATGTGCGCCGCGGCAATGCCATGTGGATGGAAGGCGTGGCAGCGGAGCTGATCGAGCGCGAACAGTTGAAGAAGATGATCCCCTTCCTCAACTACGATCATGCCCGCTATCCGATCCTCGGAGGCCTGCTGCAGCGCCGCGCCGGCACGGCGCGACATGATGCCGTTGCCTGGGGCTATGCCCGCGGCGCCGACCAGCATGGTGTCGACATCATCGAGCATTGCGAAGTGACCGGCATTCGTCGCGAAAACGGTGTCGTCACCGGCGTCGAAACCACCAAGGGCTTCATCGGCTGCGGCAAGCTGGCGCTGGCGGCGGCCGGCAACACCTCGCGCGTCGGCGAGATGGCGGACCTGAAGCTGCCGCTCGAAAGCCACGTCTTGCAGGCCTTCGTAACCGAGGGGCTGAAGCCATGCATCGACCACGTGATCGTCTATGGCGGCGGCCACTTCTACATCTCGCAGTCGGACAAGGGCGGGCTCGTCTTTGGCGCCGAGATCGACGGCTATTCGTCCTATGCCCAGCGCGGCAACCTGGCGACGGCCGAGCACGTGATGGAGGAGGGGGTGACAATGATCCCCGGCCTGTCGCGCGTTCGGGTGCTGCGCGCCTGGGGCGGTGTCATGGACATGAGCATGGACGGCTCGCCGATCATCGACCGCACCTCGATCGACAATCTCTACCTGAACTGCGGCTGGTGCTACGGCGGCTTCAAGGCAACGCCGGCTTCCGGCTATTGCTTCGCCCACCTGATCGCCAAGAACGACACCCATCCGGTGGCGCGTGCCTTGAGGCTCGATCGCTTCGCCCGCGGCTATGCCGTCGACGAAGCCGGCGCCGGCCCGCAGCCCAACCTTCACTGACAGCACACGGCCCGCTGGCCCGTATGGAATGAACAGGAAGCCGGAGCGCGGCTTCAGGACACGGAAGACGATGGCAAGCCTGATTACCTGCCCGCATTGCGGGGTCCGACCGAAGGAAGAATTCGCGATCCGCGGCGACGCCTCGCGCGGCCGTCCCGAGCCGATGGATTCCGACGAGGCCTGGCATGATTACGTCTATGTGCGCGCCAACCCCCGTGGGCGCACGTTGGAGCATTGGCATCACATCGCCGGCTGTCGTCGCTTCCTCGTGGTCGAGCGCGATACGGCGACCCACGAGGTCTATTCCGTCGTCGATGCGGCCGAGTTTGCGCGGAGGGCGGCGCGATGACCGGCTATCGTCTTTCCTCCGGCGGCCTCGTCGATCGCAGCAAGACGCTGAGCTTCACCTTCGACGGCCGGCCGCTGCGCGGTTTTGCCGGCGATACGCTGGCCTCCGCACTGCTTGCCAACGACCAGCTGCTTGTCGGCCGCAGCTTCAAGTATCACCGGCCGCGCGGCATCGTCAGCGCCGGGCCCTCCGAGCCCAACGCGCTCGTAACCCTCGGTTCCGGCGCCCGCACCGATGCCAATACCAAGGCGACCGTCGCCGAGCTCTATGGTGGGCTGACTGCCAAAAGCCAGAACCGCTGGCCGTCGCTCGGCTTCGATGTCGGGGCCGTCAACGGCGTGCTTTCGCCCTTCCTCGGTGCCGGCTTCTACTACAAGACCTTCATGTGGCCGAAGCAGGCCTGGGAACGGGTCTATGAACCCATCATCCGCCGCGCTGCGGGCCTCGGGCGGGCGGTGCTGGAGCGCGATCCCGAGAGCTACGAGAAGTCCTGGGCGTTCTGCGACCTGCTCGTCGTCGGTGCCGGTCCAGCCGGCCTGATGGCGGCGTTGACCGCCGGACGCGCCGGCCTCCGGGTCATCGTCGCCGACGAAGATTTCCGGCTCGGCGGTTCGTTGCTCTCCGCCAGCGAAACCATCGACGGCGCGCCGGCATCGGTTTTTGCCGACCGCATCGTCGTCGAACTGCAAGCGCTGCCCAACGTCACGCTGCTTTCGCGCACCACCGTCTTCGGCTGGTACGATGACAACGTCTTCGGCGCGGTCGAGCGTGTGCAGAAACACGTCGCCGAACCATCGTCGAAGCTTGTGAGCGAGCGCGTCTGGCGCATCGTTGCCAAGCGCGCGCTGTTGGCAACCGGTGCCGAGGAACGGCCGCTGGTGTTCGGCGGCAACGATCGCCCGGGTGTGATGATGGCGGGCGCCATGACCACCTATGCCGAGCGCTACGGCGTCGCCGCCGGCAAACAAGTCGCGATCTTTACCAGCGGCAGCGCCGGCTACCGGACGGCGCGGACGCTTGCGGCCAAGGGCGTCGCGATCGCGGCGATCGTCGATGCCCGCGCTGAGGCTGCCGATCAGGCGCCCGATGGCATCAGGGTCATCCGCTCGGCCTCGATCGTCGACACCAAGGGCCGGCAACGTCTCAAGGGCATCGTCGTCGAACGCTCCGGCTACGAGGAACTAATCGCCTGCGATGCGCTTGGCATGTCCGGCGGCTGGAGCCCGGTCGTGCATCTTGCCTGCCAGCGCGCCGCAAGACCGGTCTGGTCGGAGGAATTGAAGGCCTTCGTCGCACCTGATGTCGGTGGCGGGCTGCGTGCCGTGGGCGCTGCCAACGGTGTCTACACGCTCTCGGGCTGCCTGTCCGATGGTGCGGAGAAGGCCGCAGCGATTGCGGCCGACCTCGGCTTCAGCGCCAGTTCGGTCGCAGCACCCGTCGTCGATGGCGATGAGGCGGCCTCCTTTGCGGCGCTCTGGTACGTGCCGGGCGCCAAGTCGAAGGCCTTTGTCGATTTCCAGAACGACGTGCATGCGAAGGATCTCGGCCTGGCGCTGCGCGAAGGGTTCGGCCATGTGGAGCACGCCAAGCGCTACACGACCAGCGGCATGGCGACCGATCAGGGCAAGCTTTCCAACATCAATGCCGTCGGCATTCTCGCCGGCATGCGCGGCGTCAGCCCGGCCGAGGTCGGCACAACCACTTTCAGGCCGTTCTACACGCCGGTCTCCTTCGGTGCGCTTGCCGGTACGGCGCGCGACGAACATGCGGCACCGGCGCGCAAGTCGCCGCTGCACGGCTGGGCGGTGAAAAACGGCGCGACCTTCGTCGAGGCGGGGCTCTGGCACCGGTCCGCCTGGTTCCCGCGCGCCGGCGAAAAGACCTGGCGCGACAGCGTCGATCGCGAAGTCTTGAACGTGCGGGCCAATGTGGGCCTCTGCGACGTCTCGACCCTCGGCAAGATCGAGGTCTTCGGTCCCGACGCTGCGGAGTTCCTCAACCGGCTTTATTGCAACCCGGTCCTGAAGCTGCCGATCGGCAAGGCGCGTTACGGCCTGATGCTGCGCGAAGACGGTTTCGTCTTCGACGACGGCACCGTCAGCCGCTTCGACGACGAGCATTTCTTCCTTACTACGACGACGGCTATGGCCGGTCCCGTCATGGCGCATATGGAATATTGCGCCCAGACGCTCTGGCCGGAACTCGAAGTCCGCTTCACCTCGTCGACCGACCAATGGGCGCAGATGGCGATCGCCGGTCCAAAGGCGCGCGCGGTGCTGCAGCAGATCGTCGATGGCGACATTTCCGACGGCGCGTTTCCGTTCCTGTCCGCCCGCAAGATCGCCCTGAAAAGCGGCGTGTCGGCGCGGCTCTTCCGCATTTCCTTCTCCGGGGAGCTGGCTTTCGAACTGGCGGTGCCGGCAGGTTATGGCGAGGCGGTGGCCGACCAGATCATGGAGGCCGGCCGGCCGCATGAAATCTGTGCCTATGGCGTCGAAGCCTTGAATGTCATGCGGCTCGAAAAGGGTCTGCTGACGCATGCCGAATTCGACGGTCGCGTGACGCCGGACGATGCCGGGCTCGGCCGTATGCTCTCGATGCAGAAGACCGACTTCATCGGCAAGCGCCTTTCGACCCGCTACGGGCTGACGGCGGCGGATCGCATGCAACTCGTCGGCCTGAAACCCGTCGATGCCGACAAGGACATGCGGGCTGGAGCGCATCTTCTGAAGGAAGGGACAAAGCCCTCGACGCTGAACGACCAAGGTTGGGTGAGTTCAGCCGGTTTCTCGCCGGTCCTAGGCCACGCCATCGCGCTCGCCTTCCTGAAGTCCGGGCGCGAACGCTATGGCGAGAAGGTCGTGGTGTTCGACAAGCTCCGCGATCAGGAGATCGTCGCCGAAGTCTGCGACCCGGTCTTCGTCGATCCGCAAAATGCAAAGCTGAAGGCCTGAGGAGGCGGTGATGGTTCGTGACTACAACAACCGCCACGCACTGGAGCAGAAACTGCGCTCGGCACCGACGTCGCCGGCGGCAGACCACCTGATGGTCGGGCATTGGCGCACGATGGCAACGGTTCTCGCACGCGCCGGCCGCGAGGAGACCGTGCGTCACGCGATTGCCGCACAGTCCGACTTGTCCATGCGATTCTTGGCCCCGGGGGAGTGGCTTGTCGTCTCCGAGGTCGAAGCGCCGAGCGGGCTTGTACGTCGGCTCGAAGCGCTTTGCGACGGCAGTGCCTATGTTGTCGACCAAAGCGATGGGCGTGTCGTCTTCCGGATCGCCGGCCCGAACGTGCGCGGCATCCTCGCCAAAGGCATCGGTCTCGACCTTCATGCGGCAGCCTTCACGGTTGGCGGCAGCGCCAATGCGCTTTGCGGTCACATCCCGGTCAATCTCGCCCGGACGGACGAGGACACGTTCGAGCTGATCGTGCCGCGGAGCTACGCGGAATCGCTGTTCGATGACCTGCTGACGATGGGGCGGGCCTTCGATCTTACCGCCGCTTTCTCGGACTGAACCGGCCCTTTCAAGAGGTCGCAATCAAATGCGGCATGAAATGCCGCAAACGGGTCGCCCATCCGCCAGCAAACGGCGGAAATGGACAAGCGTCCTTCGCAGCCGTGTCTTTATCGGCGCCGTCTTTCTGACTAGGCTTTCATCGTCAGCCGCTTGCGCTTCTGTGCCTGAAGCAAGCGGTCGCCGTGCCTGAGTTTCTTCCTGACAATTTGGCCATGCCTCCGGCAGGAGCATGGGGAGACGGAGTGTACGCATGAAAAGCCATGCCAAGGTCGTCGTTATCGGAGGCGGTGTCGTCGGTTGTTCGGTGCTCTATCACCTGACGAAATTCGGCTGGACCGACGCCGTGCTGCTCGAACGATCGGAACTCACCTCCGGCTCCACCTGGCATGCGGCCGGCGGCATGCACACGATCAACGGCGACCCGAACGTCGCCAAGCTGCAGAAATATACGGTCGAGCTCTATAAGGAGATCGAGGAATATTCCGGCCAGGATGTCGGCCTTCACATGACCTCGGGCATGATGCTGGCCGCCACCAAGGAACGCTTCGACTGGATGAAGTCCATCCTTGCCAAGGGCCGCTACATGGGGCTCGAAGCGGAGCTTTTGACGCCGAAGGAAGCGCACGACCTGATGCCGCTGCTCGATCCCGACCAGTTCGTCGGTGCGGTGTTCGATCCGGTCGAGGGGCACCTCGATCCCTATGGCACGACGCACGCCTATGCCAAATCGGCGAAGAAGAACGGTGCGGAGATCTATCTGCATACCAAGGTCGAGGATCTGGTGCGGCGGGAAGACGGTTCCTGGCGGGTGATCACCAACCAGGGCGAGATTATCGCCGAACACGTTGTCAACGCCGCCGGCCTCTGGGCGCGCGAAGTCGGCCGCATGGTGGGACTGGAGCTGCCGGTGCTTGCCATGGAGCACATGTATCTCATCACCGAGGACATGCCCGAAGTCATCGAATTCAACCAGACACGCGGCAAGGAGCTGATGCACTGCGTCGATTTCGACGGCGAGATTTATCTCCGCCAGGAGCGAAACGGGATGCTGATGGGCACCTATGAGAAGGCGTGCCGCCCGTGGTCGCCGATCTCGACGCCCTGGGATTTCGGCCACGAACTCCTGGCCGAGGACATCGACCGCATTTCGCCGGAACTCGAAGTCGGCTTCAGGCACTTCCCGGCCTTCAACAGGGCCGGCATCAGGAAGATCATCAACGGCCCCTTCACCTTTTCGCCGGACGGCAACCCACTGGTCGGCCCGGTGCGGGGCTTGAGGAACTACTGGTCGGCCTGTGCCGTCATGGCCGGTTTCAGCCAGGGCGGCGGCGTCGGGTTGGCACTCGCCAACTGGATGATCCATGGCGACCCCGGCTTTGACGTCTTTGCCATGGACGTCTCCCGCTATGGCGATTTCGCCACGCTCGCCTATACCAATGCCAAGGTGCGCGAGAACTATTCCCGTCGCTTCTCGATCCGCTATCCGAACGAGGAACTGCCGGGCGCGCGGCCGCTGCTGACGACGCCGATCTACGACCGACTGGAGGCGGCAGGCGCCGTCTTCGGCGCGTCCTACGGGCTCGAAACGCCGCTGTGGTTTGCACCCGAAGGGGTAAAGGATACCTTCTCCTGGCGGCGCTCGACCGATTTCGAGACCGTGGGCGCGGAGGCGCGGGCCGTGCGCGAAGGCGTCGGCCTGATGGAGACCTCGGGCTTTGCCAAATATGCGATCACCGGCAAGGGCGCCGAATCTTGGCTCGACCGCATGCTTGCCTGCCGCATCCCCCACGAGGGGCGCATGACGCTGGCGCCGATGCTGAAGGACGACGGCAAGCTGATCGGCGACTTCACCCTGGCCAAGCTCGGCGAGGGGGATTTCCTGCTCGTCGGCTCCGGTATCGCCGAGGACTACCACATGCGCTGGTTCGAGGCGCATCTGCCTGCGGACGGTTCGGTTTTGCTAAGGGCTTTGAAGCTGGAGCTGGTCGGCCTGTCGATCGCCGGGCCAAAGGCCCGCGATGTGCTCGCGAGCCTGACCCATCTCGACATCTCCGATGCGGCGTTCCCATTCATGGATATCCGCCGTATGGACCTCGGCATGGCGCCTGCGATCGTCGGCCGGGTCAGCTATACCGGCGATCTCGGCTACGAGATCTGGATGAAGCCGGAGTACCAGCGCTATCTCTTCGAACTGCTGATGGAGAGGGGGGCCGCCTCCGGCATCCGTCTGTTCGGCTTGAGAGCACTGAATGCGCTGCGCGTCGAGAAATCCTTCGGCAGCTGGGCGCGCGAGTATCGTCCGCTCTATGGCCCGGTCGAAGCCGGGCTTGGACGGTTTGTTGCGACCGGCAAGGATGCCGATTTCATCGGCAAGGCGGCGGCCGTTAAGGAGAAGGCGGATGGTGGCGCACTACGTCTGAGAACCTTCCTGCTCGAGGCGAAGGACGCTGATGTCATCGGCGACGAGCCGATCTACCTCGACGGCGTCGTGCGCGGCTGGGTGACATCGGGCGGCTATGCGCATGCAAGCGGCGTTTCGGTCGCCATGGGCTACGTGCCGAAGGAGATCGCCGACCGCAGCGATGGCTGGTCGATCGAACTCCTGGGTGAGATCCTGCCGGCCCGTCTTCAGCCGCATCCGCTGTTCGATTCGAACGGTCAGCGCATGCGCGCCTGAGCAATCGGCGTGGAGTGCAGGCCGTAGTGGGCTCTTGAAGCTTCATAGAATACCCGACGCTTTTACGACTAAAGTTGATGATTTCGCGGGCGAAAGCTGCGGAAATTTTGATTTTTCTGGCTGTAAAAGCGTCAAATCGATTTTATCGAGGAAGTTTTTGATGAAGTCGCGTTTTTTAGCTTTCCTTTTCGTTTGAAAGAGGTATGGAATCGAGCAAACACAGCGCTCAACAATGAGCTCAAAAAACAAGAGACCGGACCGTTATGGATCTGGTCCAGGGGAAGATTGATGGAGTATTTCGTCCAGCAGCTCGTCAACGGGCTGACTCTTGGGTCTATTTATGGTATGATCGCTATTGGTTATACCATGGTCTACGGCATCATTGGCATGATCAACTTCGCCCACGGCGATATTTTCATGCTCGGCGGCTTTGCTGCTTTGATTGTCTTTCTTATTCTCACAACATTTATCGGGGGCGTCCCGGTTGTACTTGCTCTCCTGCTGATGATGGTCGTCGGCATGTTGACCGCAGGTCTCTGGAACTGGACGATCGAGAAGGTGGCCTATCGGCCGCTGCGCGGTTCGTTCCGGCTCGCGCCGCTGATCACCGCGATCGGCATGTCGATTGCGCTGTCGAACTTCATCCAGGTGACGCAGGGTCCGCGCAACAAGCCGATCCCGCCGCTCGTTTCCTCGGTCTACGAGGTCTTCGGCATCACCATCTCGCTGAAGCAGATCATCATCATCGTCATTACGGCGGCTCTGCTTTCAATCTTCTGGTACATCGTCAACAAGACCCCGCTTGGTCGTGCCCAGCGCGCGACCGAACAGGACCGCAAGATGGCGGCGCTGCTCGGTGTCGACGTCGACCGCACCATCTCGGTGACCTTCATCATGGGTGCAGCACTCGCTGCCGTCGCCGGTACGATGTATCTGATGTATTATGGCGTCGTCGTCTTCACCGACGGTTTCGTGCCTGGCGTCAAAGCGTTCACCGCGGCCGTTCTCGGCGGCATCGGATCGCTGCCAGGCGCCGTTCTCGGCGGACTGTTGATCGGGCTCATCGAGTCCCTCTGGTCAGCCTATTTCACCATCGACTACAAGGACGTCGCGACCTTCTCCATTCTCGCCATCGTCCTGATCTTCAAGCCGTCTGGCATTCTCGGACGACCGGAAGTCGAGAAGGTATAATTCCATGGCAAACATTGCTTCTACGACTGCAAGCGCCGGCACTGACGTGACGGCGCGGGCCCTGCGCGAGGCTGTCTTCGCGGGCCTGATTTCGCTCGGTCTTTTCGTGCTGTTCGTCGGTCTCAAGTCCGACCAGAACATCCGCAACGAACTGATCCTCAACCAGCGCTGGGGCCTGCTGGCGATCTTCGTGATCGTCGCTGCCGTCGGCCGCTTCCTGATGGTTGCCTATGTCCAGCCGGCCATGGCCCGGCGCAAGGCCGCCAAGGCCGAAGCCGAGGATGCGGTGAAGGAGGAGACCTTCTTCACCCGCCACTTCTCCAAGCTCGCGATCGCGTTCCTGCTCGTCTATCCGCCGCTCGTCGTCGCGATCTTCGGCATCCAGGGCTCGCTCAAGTGGGTCGACAATTTCGGCATCCAGATTCTGATCTACGTGATGCTGGCCTGGGGGCTGAACATCGTCGTCGGCCTCGCCGGCCTGCTGGACCTGGGTTATGTCGCCTTCTACGCGGTCGGTGCCTATTCCTACGCCCTGCTGTCGACCTATTTCGGGCTGTCGTTCTGGGTTCTTCTTCCGGTCGCCGGCATCCTTGCCGCCTTCTGGGGCATGATCCTCGGCTTCCCGGTTCTGCGTCTGCGCGGTGACTATCTGGCGATCGTGACGCTCGCCTTCGGTGAAATCATCCGATTGGTGTTGATCAACTGGACGGAAGTGACGAAGGGTACCTTCGGCGTCTCCGGCATCGCCAAGGCAACGCTGTTTGGCATCAAGTTCGATGCCTCGAAGGACGGCTTTGCCGCGCTGATGGGCCTGCCGATGTCGTCGGCCTATTACAAGATCTTCCTGTTCTATCTGATCCTGGCGCTTGCGCTGCTCACGGCTTACGTGACGATCCGGCTGCGCCGCATGCCGATCGGCCGCGCCTGGGAAGCGCTGCGCGAGGACGAGATCGCCTGCCGCTCGCTCGGCATCAACACGGTGACGACCAAGCTCACGGCCTTTGCGACGGGCGCCATGTTCGGCGGTATCGCCGGCTCGTTCTTCGCCGTGCGCCAGGGCTTCGTATCGCCTGAATCCTTCGTCTTCCTGGAATCTGCGGTCATTCTCGCGATCGTGGTTCTCGGCGGCATGGGCTCGCTCACCGGTATCGCCGTCGCTGCGGCCGTGATGATCGGCGGCACCGAAATCCTGCGCGAGCTTTCCTTCCTGAAGATGGTCTTCGGACCGGACTTCACACCTGAACTCTACCGTATGCTGATCTTTGGCCTGGCCATGGTCGTCGTCATGGTCTGGAAGCCGCGCGGCTTCGTCGGATCACGCGAACCGACAGCCTTCCTGCACGAACGCAAGGCAGTCTCCGGCAGCTTCACCAAGGAAGGGCACGGTTGATGGCCCGCGAGACGACGACAATGACAAAAGACCCCATTCTCAAGGTTGAGCACCTGTCGATGCGCTTCGGCGGTCTGATGGCCATCAACGACTTCTCCTTCGAAGCCTATCGCGGTGACATCACCGCGCTGATCGGCCCGAACGGAGCGGGCAAGACCACGGTGTTCAACTGCATCACCGGCTTCTACAAGCCGACGATGGGCATGATCACGATGAAGCAGAAGGCCGGCAAGGAATACCTGCTGGAACGTCTGCCGGACTTCGAGATCACCAAGCTCGCCAAGGTGGCGCGTACCTTCCAGAACATCCGGATGTTCTCCGGTCTGACGGTGCTCGAAAACCTGCTCGTCGCGCAGCACAACAAGCTGATGCAGGCATCCGGCTACACTTTCCTCGGCCTGCTCGGCTTCCCGGCTTACCGCCAGGCATCGCGCGAGGCGATCGACCTTGCCAAGCACTGGCTGGAAAAGGCGTCGCTGATCGACCGTGCGGACGATCCGGCCGGTGACCTCTCCTACGGCGCCCAGCGCCGTCTCGAGATTGCCCGCGCCATGTGCACGGGTCCGGAACTGCTTTGCCTGGACGAGCCGGCCGCCGGTCTCAATCCGCGCGAGTCCCTGGCGCTCAACGAATTGCTCAAAAGCATTCGCGCCGATACCGGCACGTCGATCCTGTTGATCGAACACGACATGTCCGTGGTCATGGAGATTTCCGACCACGTGGTGGTCCTGGAATATGGGCAGAAGATTTCCGACGGCACACCGGATTTCGTGAAGAACGATCCGAGGGTCATTGCGGCCTATCTGGGTGTCGAGGATGAAGAGGTTGAAGAGGTGATCGAACAAATCGAGGAAATCGAAGGCGGGCAGGGGGGCACCAACTGATGACGGCGCCTCTTCTCCAAGTTAAAGCCGTCGAGACCTACTACGGCAACATCCGCGCGCTCAGCGGGGTCGATGTCGAAGTTCACCGCGGTGAAATCGTCTGCCTGATCGGTGCCAACGGCGCCGGCAAGTCGACGCTGATGATGACCATCTGCGGCAGCCCACAGGCGCGTACCGGTTCAGTCTTCTTCGAAGGCCAGGACATCACCCGCATGCCGACGCACGAGATCGCCCGGCTGCGCATCGCGCAGTCGCCCGAAGGTCGGCGCATCTTCCCGCGCATGACGGTGTTTGAAAACCTGCAGATGGGCGCCAGCCTCGACAACCTGAAGCACTTCGACCAGGACGTGGAAAAGGTGTTTGCGCTTTTCCCGCGCCTGAAGGAGCGCCAGGCGCAGCGCGGCGGCACGCTTTCGGGCGGCGAGCAGCAGATGCTGTCGATCGGCCGCGCACTGATGGCCCGGCCGAAGCTCCTGCTTCTCGACGAGCCGTCGCTCGGTCTCGCACCGCTGATCGTCAAGGGCATCTTCGAAGCGATCAAGAAACTCAACAAGGAAGAGGGGCTGACCGTCTTCCTCGTCGAGCAGAACGCCTTCGGTGCGCTCAAGCTTTCGGACCGCGGCTACGTGATGGTCAACGGCCGGGTGACGATGAGCGGTTCCGGCAAGGAACTGCTCGCCAATCCGGAAGTGCGCGCGGCCTATCTCGAAGGCGGCCGTCATTGAACGGCTGCATCTGGAGCAAGTGACATGCAGGGAATTCTCTACGAAGAAGTGTCGATCTGGCAATTTCTTTTCATCAGCTGCGTTCTCGGCGGCTGGACGGCGTGGCGTACCGGCAAGAGCGTCGCCGAAAGCTGGGAGGAGTTTCCGCGCCTCCTTCTCTACGTTGCGTTGCTGGGGCTTGGCATCCGCTTCGTGCATCACGCTCTCTTCGAGGGCACGATGTTCAGCCTGCACTACTATATCGTGGACACGATCGTGCTTTTGTTGTTTGCTACCGCAGGTTTCCGATACTACCGGACCAAGCAAATGACCAATAACTACTATTGGCTCTATGAGAAGGCTTCGCCTTTCTCATGGAAAGCCAAATAAAGGGAACAGCGCGCGCCGGCCGCCGCGGCCGGTGCGAAAGAAACACCGGCGCAACTATGGTGGGCATTGCGCAGGTTGGTAACGAGACCCGCTCGAATAATTGGGAGTAACAAGATGAAAAAGTCTCTTCTGTCGGCGGTCGCGCTGACGGCTATGGTTGCCTTCAGCGGCAGCGCCTGGGCTGATATTCTCGTTGGTGTCGCCGGCCCGCTGACTGGCCCGAACGCCGCTTTCGGTGCACAGCTCCAGAAAGGTGCAGAGCAGGCCGCCGCTGACATCAACGCTGCCGGCGGTATCAATGGGGAACAGATCAAGGTTGTGCTCGGCGACGACGTTTCGGACGCCAAGCAGGGCGTTTCGGTCGCCAACAAGTTCGTTGCTGACGGTGTGAAGTTCGTTGTCGGTCACTTCAACTCGGGCGTGTCCATCCCGGCTTCTGAAGTTTACGCCGAAAACGGCATCCTGCAGGTAACGCCGGCCTCCACCAACCCGCAGTTCACCGAGCGCGGTCTCTGGAACACGTTCCGTACCTGCGGCCGTGACGACCAGCAGGGTGCAGTTGCCGGTGCCTACCTCGCCGCCAACTTCAAGGACGCAAAGATCGCCGTCATTCACGACAAGACCCCCTATGGTCAGGGCCTTGCCGACGAAACCAAGAAGTCGATGAACGAAGCCGGCCTCACCGAAGCCCTCTATGAAGGCATCAACACCGGCGACAAGGACTTCTCGGCGCTCATCGCCAAGATGAAGGAAGCTGGCGTTTCGATCGTTTACTACGGCGGTCTGCACACCGAAGCCGGCCTGATCATGCGCCAGATGAAGGACCAGGGCCTCAAGGCTACCCTGATGTCGGGCGATGGTATCGTTTCGAACGAACTGGCTTCGATCGCCGGCGACGCCGTTGACGGCACGCTGATGACGTTCGCTCCGGATCCGCGCAAGAACCCGGCTGCCAAGGACCTCGTCGAGAAGTTCCGCGCTGCCGGCTTCGAACCGGAAGCCTACACGCTCTACGCCTACGCCGCTCTCCAGGTCATCGCAGAAGCTGCCAAGGCTTCCGGCGGCAACGACCCGCAGGCAGTTGCCGAAGCCATCAAGGCAAAGGGTCCGTTCAAGACCGCAATCGGCGAACTCGGCTATGACGAAAAGGGCGACATCACCCGTCCGGACTACGTCATGTACACCTGGAAGAAGGGTGACGACGGCAAGTACAACTACTTCCAGAACGAGTAGTTCTGAGTTCGGACCTTGTGTCCGACTGGTTGGGGCCCGGCGAGCGATCGCCGGGCTTTTCTTTTTGGTGAGGTGTCGGCGCAGCGGTCGGCTATTTCAGCAGCGTGTCCCTGAGTGAGGAGACCTCGGCGCGCAGTCGCTGGAGATCGTCGGGGCCGAGCTTTGTCGCTTCGCCAAGGTTGCGGGGCACTTCCACTGCCTTTTGCCGCAACGCCTTGCCCATGTCGGTCAATTGCACCCGGACCTGCCGCTCGTCCGCCTTGTCGCGCACACGGGCGATGTAGCCGCCGGCCTCCAGGCGCTTCAGCATCGGCGTCAAAGTGCTCGATTCCAGGAAGAGCCGTTCGCCGAGGCTGCCGACCGTCTGGTCGTCTTTCTCCCACAACAGCACCATCACCAGATATTGCGGGTAGGTGAGATCAAGTTCCTCCAGCAGCGGCTTGTAGATGCGCGTGAAGGCGTGGTTTGCCGAATAGACCGCAAAACAGAGGAAGCTGTCGAGCGCCAGCATCGCCTCGTCGTTCTTGGAGTTGGTGTCAGTCATCGCTTTCTCCTGTCATGCGTTCAAAATAAATCGTTCACGATATAATCGCAAGGCATTGACAGTCGTGCGGTCGCATTATAAATGTTGTGCACGATCTAATCGATGGCGATATAAATGTATATAAATCGTGCACGATTTAATCGCTAGATATCTAACTATAGCGCGGCACGACCGCAGGGAAGAAGGAGCGTTCCATGAGCAAGGCAATCAGCAAGACCGAAGCCAACAGCATCTCCCGCCGCAGCGTTCTCTCGGCCGCCTTTGGCGCTGCCGCCACGGCAGTCGCGGTCCATGCCATGAACACGCCGGCCAAGGCCGCATCCAACACTGTATCAACCGCCGGCGCGTCCGGCACGAAGGGAGCAAACACCATGGGCAGCCGCATCATCACCCGCGATGGCGTCGAGATCTATTACAAGGACTGGGGGCCGAAGGATGGCCCGGTCGTCGTGCTCAGCCACGGCTGGCCGCTGTCGTCGGACAGCTGGGAAGCGCAGGCCTTCCACCTTGCCGCCAACGGTTTCCGCGTCGTCACCCATGACCGCCGCGGCCACGGCCGTTCGTCGCAGCCCTGGGACGGCAACGACATGGATCACTATGCCGACGACCTTGCTGACCTGATCAATGCGCTCGACCTGAAGGACATCTTCCTCGCCGGGTTTTCGACCGGCGGCGGCGAGATCAGCCGTTATATCGGCCGCCACGGCACCAGCCGGGTCGCCAAGGCCGGCCTGATCTCGGCGGTGCCGCCGCTGATGGTCAAGACCGACAAGAACCCCGGTGGCCTGCCGAAGGACGTCTTCGACGGTTTGCAGGCGGCAAGCCTCAAGGATCGCTCCAAGCTCTACCGCGATATCGCGTCCGGTCCGTTCTTCGGCTTCAATCGCCCGGGCGCGGTTGCCTCGCAAGGCATGATCGACAGCTTCTGGCTGCAGGGCATGATGGCCGGCCACAAGAACACCTATGACTCGATCGTCGCCTTCTCGCAGACCGACTTTACCGAGGACCTGAAGAAGTTCGACGTGCCGACCTTGATCATCCATGGCGACGACGACCAGATCGTGCCGATCGATGCGGCGGCACGGGCCTCGAAGACGCTGGTGCCGCATGCGGAGCTCAAGGTCTATGCCGGCGCACCGCACGGCATCACCGACACCCACAAGGACCAGCTCAACGCCGACCTGCTCGCCTTCGCCAAGGCCTGATGGCAGTTGAAATCACGATGAGAGGCGCCGGCAACGGCGCCTCTTTTTTGCTTTTTGTGATAGGTGTTTCGCTTGTCGAGATAGCTGTCGCGTCGCGCCGTTTCGTGCACTATCTCGCAGCGATTCTGATCCGGAGGCAGGCATGAGCTCGAAACCCCGCATTCTCGTCACCCGTCGTTGGCCGGCAGCGGTGGAGCAGGTGCTTGCCGAACGCTTCGACGTCACCTTGAACGAAGGGGACGTGCCGCTGACAGCCGCAGAACTGGCCGAAGCACTGCGGACCTATGACGCCGTTCTCCCGACGGTCTCTGACCGGCTTCCGGCCGACCTCTTTGCCCGCGGCGGTCTCCGCGCGAAGATCCTTGGAAACTATGGCGTCGGCTACAATCACATCGACGTTGCGGCCGCCAAGGCTGCCGACATCGTCGTCACCAACACGCCGGGTGTGCTGACCGACTGCACCGCCGACATCGCCATGACGCTGCTGCTTGCGGTCGCGCGGCGGGCAGGCGAGGGCGAGCGGCAGGTGAGGGCCGGCGAATGGACCGGCTGGCGCCCGACCCACATGATTGGCGGCAAGGTCACCGGCAAGACGCTCGGCATCATCGGCTTCGGCCGCATCGGCAAGGCGATGGCCAAGCGCTGCCACTTCGGCTTCGACATGGATGTCGTTTTCTACAATCGCTCACGCATCGACCCGGCCGAGGCCAGCCGTTATGGCGCCCGCCAACTCGACACGGTCGAGGACGTGCTGAAGGTGGCGGACTTCGTGTCGCTGCATTGCCCTGGCGGCGGCGAAAACCGGCACCTGATCAATGCCGAACGCCTGGCCCTGATGAAGAAAAGCGCCTACCTCGTCAACACGGCGCGGGGTGATGTGATCGACGAGCCGGCGCTGATCGCGGCGCTCGAAAACGGTGTCATTCGCGGCGCCGGCCTCGATGTCTTCGAGGCGGAACCGAACGTGCCGGAACGTCTGCGCGCGCTCGAAAATGTCGTTCTGCTTCCACATCTCGGCAGTGCGACGGAGGAGACGCGCGTCGCCATGGGCATGAAGGTAGTCGACAATGTCACCGCCTTCTTCGATGGTCGCGAACCGCCGGATCGCGTCGTGTAGAAGGCTGCCCGTTTTCTGCGCAGAGCCTGCATGGAAATGCAGCATGTTGACGATTTTCTTTGCAAAACAATAACTTGACTTGTCGTGCCGCGATGCGGACGATAGCGCCAAGATAAGGCGGTGGGCTCAATGGGCACTGTGCCTCGAATGAAGGACGCCGCTTAGCGGTCTGAGATGGACAAGGCAGCACGCATCGCCCCGCAGCGGGCCTGGGGCAAGGGACGGCTGGTCGCCAAGGCGGCGCTCGGCCACAGCCGCATTGCCGAACTCTACCAGGAAGGCTGCGCCAAGATCCGCCTGCCGAAGACCTTCGATACCTCGATGGAGGCAGTGCTCATCAATTCTTCCGGCGGGCTTACCGGCGGCGATCGGATGATCTGGGAGGTCGCGGCAGGGGCCGAAACCGAGGTGACGGTGACGACGCAGGCCTGCGAGAAGATCTATAAGGCGAGCGCCGATACCGTCGAAGTGGCGACCCGTATCGAGGTTGCCGCCGGCGCGCGCGTCGACTGGCTGCCGCAGGAGACGATCCTCTTCGACCGGGCCTCGCTCGCGCGCTCGCTGGAGGTGGAACTTGCCTCAGACTCGACGTTTCTCGCGGTCGAAGCGGTGCTGCTCGGCCGCAAGGCAATGGGTGAGGCAGTTGAAACCGGGCTCTTCCGCGATCGCTGGCGCATCCGTAGCGAGGGCAAACTGCTGCATGCGGACAATCTCGCCCTATCAGGAGAAGTCGCCAGTCTCGCCCAACGCAAGGCGGTGCTCGATGGTGCGGCTGCCTTTGCCACGCTGCTCTATGTCGGTCCGGACTGCGAACTCCAACTGCCGCGTCTTCGGTCGCTCGTCGATGGCGCAGCGGGCGTCGGCATCAGCCATTTTCAGGTCCATGGCCGCGACAAGCTGGTTGCCCGTTTCGTGGCGCCGGATGGCTTCGCGCTCAGAAAAATCCTCATCCCGGTTATTTCGCACTTGCGCAAGCAGAAGACTGTGCCGAAAGTCTGGGTACTCTAGCGCGTTTCACATTTTTATTTGAAACAGTGAAACGATCTAACGCATTGAAACTTTGTAATTCCTGGCGGAAGACCGCTTCGCAGATTTCCCAGGGAATTGCTTCACGAACAACCGGTGGCGACGCATGAATCTTACCCCGCGCGAGAAAGACAAACTGCTGATTTCGATGGCGGCCATGGTTGCCCGTAGGCGCCTGGAGCGCGGCGTGAAACTCAACCACCCGGAAGCGATCGCGCTGATCACCGATTTTGTCGTCGAGGGCGCGCGCGACGGGCGCTCGGTCGCCGAACTCATGGAGGCGGGTGCGCAGGTGCTGACGCGCGAGCAGGTGATGGAGGGCATCGCCGAGATGATCCATGACATCCAGATCGAGGCGACCTTTCCTGACGGAACCAAGCTCGTCACCGTGCACGAGCCCATCCGCTAGGCGCAGGGCGCCTGAAGCCTGAATGCGGGATAAAAGTATGCGGCCGGCCGAGGGCGGCTTGAGGAGAAGACCATGATCCCAGGAGAAATCATCGCGGCGGCCGGAGAGATCGAGCTCAATGTCGGCCTCGACACGACGACGATCGAGGTCGCCAATACCGGCGACCGCCCGATCCAGGTCGGCAGCCACTATCACTTCGCCGAAACCAATGCGGGACTTAAGTTCGATCGCAAGGCCGCCTACGGTCGCCGGCTCGACATTCCCGCCGGCACGGCCGTGCGGTTCGAGCCGGGCCAGACACGCCAGGTGACGCTGATACCGCTTTCCGGCAAGCGCGAGGTCTATGGCTTCCGCCAGCAGGTGATGGGCAAGCTATGAGGGCGCTGCCGGTTCTCGGGCTGCTTCTGCTGCTTGCTGCGCCGGCGCTCGCCGAGGACGAGCCGGACGCGGATTGTGCGAATGCGATCACTCAGCCGGATCTGAATGACTGCGCCTACCAGGAATATGAAGCGGCCGACGCGGAGTTGAATGCAGTCTACCGGCAGGCGATGACGGCGGCGCAGAATGTCGACAAGGAGCTGGAAGGCGCCGATATCGGCGCGGTCGAGGCGCTGAAGACGGCGCAGCGCGCCTGGATCGGCTATCGCGACGGTCAATGCGAGTTTGCCGGCTTCCAGGCCCGTGGCGGCCAGGCGGAGCCGATGCTGGTTTCGGGCTGCCTTGCCCAGCTTACGCAGAAGCGCACCGCCGAACTCAACGAATTTCTCGAAACCCAAGGGAACTGATCATTGCAGGCTGGCCGCGTCATCATGATCGTGGGCAATGGCGAGGTGCCTGACGGCGCCGGCGCGACGATCGATGGTGCCGATCTCGTCGTGCGCTTCAACGATTGCCGCTCTGTCGGCTCCGGCGGCCACAGGACCGATATCGTCGCCGTCTGCAACACCGGGCGACCGGGGATTTCCATGCTCGGCGGTGGCCGCTGGAAGACGAACGCCACGGTGCGCCAGGCGCGGGAGATCTGGTGCGTTCGCTCCGGCGCGAAGTTTGCCGCGATGCGCGCCGGGCTTGCGGAAACGCATCCGGACCTCGACGACTTCTGCGACGATTACACTGTCGGTTTCGAGAGCTTCGCCCGCTCGACCAACCGCGGCTTTCGCGTCGTTCCGGTCGATGTGCACGAGCAGGTGGAGCAGGATCTCGCCGGCTTTTCGCCAGATCCTTACGTCGTTCCGTCGAGCGGGATGATCGTGATTGCCGATATCCTCGCGCATCTCGCGACGCCTGACGACGATGTCGTTCTTGCCGGCTTTGGTCATGTCGGCTGGGAATGGCATCCCTTTGCCGCCGAGCGCCGCCATGTCGACGCGCTTGCGGCTGGCGGCCGTCTTCGCCGCCTCCATCCCGTTTCTTCTTCGTCCCAAGGAGCCTGAACCATGCCCTACAAGATGTCGCGTGCGGCCTATGCCAACATGTTCGGCCCGACGGTCGGCGACAAGGTGCGGCTCGCCGATACCGAACTCTTCGTCGAGGTGGAAAAGGATTTCACCACCTATGGCGAGGAGGTGAAGTTCGGTGGCGGCAAGGTCATTCGCGACGGCATGGGGCAAAGCCAGATGACGCGCGCCGAGGGCGCCGTCGACACTGTTATCACCAACGCGCTGATCATCGACCACTGGGGCATCGTCAAGGCGGATATCGGCCTCAAGGACGGACGCATCGCCGGCATCGGCAAGGCCGGCAACCCGGACACGCAACCGGGCGTCACCGTCATCGTCGGTCCCGGCACGGAGGTCATCGCGGGCGAAGGCAAGATCATCACCGCCGGCGGCATGGACAGCCACATCCACTACATCTGCCCGCAACAGATCGAAGAAGCGCTGGTGAGCGGGCTGACCACCATGCTCGGCGGCGGCGCCGGGCCGGGGCATGGCACGCTTGCAACCACCTGCACCTCCGGTCCCTGGCATCTCGCCCGCATGATCGAGGCGGCCGATGGCTTCCCGATGAACATCGCCTTTGCCGGCAAGGGCAATGCTTCGCGGCCGGGTGCTCTGGTGGAAATGGTGCTTGCCGGCGCCACCTCGCTGAAGCTGCACGAGGACTGGGGCTCGACGCCGGCGGCGATCGACTGCTGCCTCGGCGTCGCCGACGAATACGACGTTCAGGTGATGATCCACACGGACACGCTGAACGAAAGCGGCTTCGTCGAAGACACGATCGCGGCGATCAAGGGCCGCACCATCCATGCCTTCCATACGGAAGGGGCGGGTGGCGGCCACGCGCCTGATATCATCAAGATCTGCGGCCAGCCGAACGTCATCCCGTCCTCGACCAACCCGACGCGACCCTACACCAAGAATACGCTGGCCGAGCATCTGGACATGCTGATGGTCTGCCACCACCTGTCGCCGTCGATCCCCGAGGACATCGCCTTTGCCGAGAGCCGCATCCGCAAGGAAACGATCGCGGCCGAGGACATCCTGCACGACATCGGCGCCTTCTCGATCATCTCGTCGGACAGCCAGGCGATGGGCCGCGTCGGCGAGGTGGCGATCCGCACCTGGCAGACCGCCGACAAGATGAAGCGCCAGCGCGGGCCCCTGCCGCAGGAAACCGGCGACAACGACAATTTCCGAGTGAAGCGCTACATCGCCAAATACACGATCAATCCGGCGATCGCCCACGGCCTCAGCCACGAGATCGGCTCGATCGAGGTCGGCAAGCGTGCCGATCTCGTCCTCTGGAACCCGGCCTTCTTCGGCGTGAAGCCCGACTTCGTGCTGCTGGGCGGCTCGATCGCGATGGCGCCGATGGGCGATCCGAACGCCTCCATTCCGACGCCGCAACCGGTGCACTACCGGCCGATGTTTGCCGCCTATGGCAAGAACCGCACCAGCTCCTCCGTCACCTTCGTGTCGCAGGCCTCGCTCGATGCCGGCCTTGCCGCCAAGCTCGGCGTCGCCAAGCAGCTCGTGGCTGTCCGCAACACCCGCGGCGGCATCGGCAAGGCGTCGATGGTCCACAACAACCTGCTGCCGCATATCGAGGTGGACCCGGAGACCTACGAGGTGCGCGCCGACGGCGAACTTCTGACCTGCGAGCCGGCGACGGTCGTGCCGATGGCACAGCGCTACTTCCTGTTCTAGAGCAGGCAGGGACAGGGAATGAAGCGTGGCCTGAAATGGGTTTTCTTCGGCCTGCTGGCGGCGGTGCTTGCCGTTGTCGTCGGAACCCTGCTGCCGCGGCCGCTCCTGCCGGTTTCCGCCTCTGCGACCGCAACCGGGGGCACCCGCATCCTTCTGCTTTCCGGCCCGATCCACACGGACATCGCCATACCCCTGACGGACGAGACCCGGGCGCGGTTCGGGTTTGTCGAGGCGGCCGGCGTACCGCTTGCGCATCCGCAGGCCGAATGGCTGATCTTCGGTTGGGGCGGGCGCTCCTTCTATCTGGAAACGCCGACCTGGTCGGAGCTGAAGGCCGGGCCGGTGTTCAAGGCGCTCACGCTCGACCGCTCGGTCATGCATGTGGATATCGCCGGCCGGATCGTCGAGCCGCAGGCGGCCGTCGCCGGCTTCGAGCTGAACGAAGCGGGATACGATCGGCTGCTCGACTTTGTGGCTGAGAGCTTCACCCGCGAGGCCGGAGCCGTCGTTCCGGTCGAGGGCTTTTCCTACAATGGCAACGACCGCTTCTTCGAGGCTGGTGGCAGCTTCAACGCGCTCTTCGGCTGCAACACATGGACGGCGCGGGCGTTGCGAGAGGCGGGCTTGCGAACCGGCCTGTGGAACCCGGTTCCGCCAAGTCTTGGGTTGTCGCTGCGGCTCCATAACTGAGCAATGACGGGCAGCTGGCAGCCATGCGGCCACCGCATGGCTGCCATGCTTGCATGTGAATTGGGGCCTTTCGTGCTGCGCCGCAGCGCAAGATCCGATAGGAAGACGGCTGACCTTCCTCGGTTGCCAGCAATCCTCCCAAGACCTGCCGACCGAGAGCTGCGCCAGAGCGGTTTGCGGTTTCCCGCATGTATCCCGCTCTAACTTACAAGAGACGATCACGTTGATGATTTTGGTCGAGCCGACCCAGATCATCGTGGTCCAAAGGAGATGACGATGCTTGGCAGAAAAGTACCCGCTGTAACGTTCCGCACCCGCGTTCGCGACGAGGCCGTTGGCGGCTCGAACCCGTTCCGCTGGGAGGACGTGTCCTCCGACGATTACTTCGCAGGCAAGCGCGTCGTGCTGTTCTCGCTGCCGGGCGCGTTCACGCCGACCTGCTCGACCTTCCAGCTGCCCGATTTCGAAAAGCTGACGGCCGATTTCCGCGCCGAAGGCGTCGACGAAATCTACTGCATCTCGGTCAACGACGCTTTCGTCATGAACGCCTGGGGCAAGTCTCAGAGCCTTGAAAACGTCAAGCTGATCCCGGACGGTTCGGGCGAGTTCACCCGCAAGATGGGCATGCTCGTCGCCAAGGACAATCTCGGCTTCGGCATGCGCTCCTGGCGCTACGCTGCCGTCGTCAACAACGGCGTTGTCGAGCAGTGGTTCGAGGAAGAAGGCTATTCCGACAACTGCGACAGCGACCCCTATGGCGTGTCCTCGCCGCAGAACATTCTGGAGACGCTGAAGTCCCAGAAGCTCGCCGCCTGATGGCAGCGGTCTACCGTTCCTGATTGGAAAGAGCCCGAAGATCGGATCCGGTCTTCGGGCTTTTTCTTGCGCGGTCCCAGTCGCCGCAGGCGTGTGAAAAGCCGTGCTCCCCGCTGGCGCCAGTGCTTTTTCTTGCTAAAGTAGCCGACAGAAAAGATATCGAGGGTTCAATGGTTTACATTATCGCCTACCTGACCGCACACCCGGGCAAGGGGGAGGAAGTGGTGTCGCTTGCAGCACCGCTGATCGAGGCCACGCGGCGCGAGGCCGGCTGCATCACCTATGACCTCTATCGCAAGCCGGCCGAACCCGATGTGATGGTGTTTGTCGAGACCTGGAAGGACAAGGCCGCCGTCGACGCGCATTTCGAGGAACCCCATCTGAAGGCCTTTCAGGCGGCGATGGCCGACCTGCTGGTCGAGGCGCGCATCGAGCTCGTGACGCCGGAAAAGGTCGAGGTTCTCTGACGATGCCTTATCGTTCGACAGAGGTTCTTTCACCGGGACCGGCCGATATTGCACCGCTTCATAGTGTGACATTGACGCACGACGCGCGGCATCTGCGCCGCAAGTTGCTGCATCTCGAAAACGACGATGTGGTGATGCTGGATCTCAAGGAAGCGGTGATGCTTGCCGATGGCGACCTCCTGGTGCTTGAGGGCGGCGGCCATATCCGTATCGTCGCGGCACCGGAAGCGCTCTACGAAATCCGCCCGCGCGACGCGATGTATCTGATCGAGCTTGCCTGGCATCTCGGCAATCGCCATTTGCCGGCGCAGTTCGAAGAAGGCCGCATCCTGATTGCCCGCGATCCGGTGATCCGCCAGATGCTCGAAGGCCTGGGCGCGGCGGTGAGCGAGGTTTCGCTGCCTTTCCATCCGTTGCGCGGCGCCTACCATGCTGGCGGTCACAACCATGGCCACAGCCACCACCACCATGGCTGAGCGGGTCGGCACGCAAGCGCTGCTTCGCCTCGCGACATGGATGTCGCCGGCCTTTCCGGTCGGCGCCTTTTCCTATTCCAGCGGGCTCGAGCAGGCGGTTCACGATCGTCTGGTGAGCGACGCCGGCGAGCTTCGCAACTGGCTTGAGACGGTCGTCTCTCTGGGTTCCGGCTGGAACGATGCGCTGCTTCTGGCCGAGAGCTATCGTGCCGTGAACGACCATGCCCGGCTGTCTGCGGCGGCAGAGCTTGCCGAAGCCCTGGCCGGAGGCCGCGAGCGCCATATGGAAACCATGCTGCAGGGCCAGGCGTTTCTGGCAGCGGCGCGCTCGTGGCCGCATCCGGTTCTCGATGCGCTGCCTGAAAGTGTCGCCTATCCGGTCGCAGTCGGTGCCGTCGCCGGCGCTCATAAAACGGGCCTCGAGCCGGCGCTTGCCGCCTATCTCAACGCCTCCGTCTCGAACGCCGTCTCGGTGGCGATCCGTTGCGGCGTGACCGGCCAGCGCGATGGCGTCGGTGTCATCGCAGCGCTCGAACCGGTCATCGCGGCGACAGCCGTCAAGGCCGCCGGCGCCTCGCTCGACGATCTCGGCTCGGCCACGATGACAGCGGATATTTCGGCGCTCAGGCACGAGAGCCTGCATTCGCGGCTCTTCCGTTCGTAATCTATAGAACTGCGCGATTTCAGACGGAACGCTGCTTCACACTTTCCCTGCAATTGCTTCCACCTTGAAAGGACATCCAGATGGCATCGAAGAACGGTCCCCTTCGCGTCGGCATCGGCGGGCCGGTGGGCTCGGGCAAGACGGCGCTGACCGACAAGCTCTGCAAGGCGATGCGGGAGAAGTACTCCGTCGCCGTCGTCACCAACGACATCTACACCAAGGAAGATGCCGAGGCGTTGGTGCGTATGCAGGCGCTGCCGTCCGATCGCATCGTCGGGGTGGAGACCGGCGGGTGCCCACACACGGCGATCCGCGAGGACGCCACGATCAATCTTCAGGCGATCGCCGATCTCAACCGCCGCATTCCCGATCTCGATGTCGTCTTCATCGAATCCGGCGGTGACAATCTCGCGGCGACCTTTTCGCCCGATCTCGCCGACCTGACGATCTATGTCATTTCGGTCTGCCAGGGCGAAGAGATACCGCGCAAGGGCGGGCCGGGCATCACCAAATCGGACCTTCTGGTCATCAACAAGAAGGATCTCGCCCCTTACGTCGGCGCCGATCTCGACGTGATGCAGCGGGACGCGACGCGCATGCGGGCGGAAAAGCCCTTCGTCTTTACCGACATGAAGCGCGGCGACGGCATCAACCGGATCGTCGATTTCCTGACGCTGCACGGTGGGCTTTGACGCTTTCCGCTTTTGTTGCTTCTGGCGCCTGAGCTTGTCAGTGCGTCAGAAGCGCTCCAGCGCCTGCCGGTCGTGGATCTCGATGACGCGGCCCTTGACGGTGACGCCGGAGCGGCGAAGGGCCGAGAAGGCGCGCGACAGTGCCTCGGGCGCCAGGCCCAGCTTGCCGGCCAGCACATTCTTCTGGAAGGGCAGGCGGAAGGAAAAGTTGGTGATGCCGTCGGGGCAATTGCCGAGAATGTAGCTTGCGACCCGCTGCGGCGCCGTCAGCAGCCGGTCTTCGGCCAGGCAATCCTCGGCCATTTGCGCGTGCCGGCACAGAAGCTGCATCAGCGCGTCGGCGATCTCGGGTGACTGTTCGGCCAACTTGCGAAGCCTGCGGCTGTCGATGCGCGCGAGCATCGTCGTCTCGATCGCCTGGGCGTTGGCGGTGGCGCGGTTGCCAAGGAACATGGCGCTTTCGCCGAAAAGCTCGCCCTTCGGGAAGACGGCGATATCCGCTTCGCGCCCGTCCTTGCCCAGCCGATAAAGCCGCACCAGGCCGGAAAGCACGAAGAAGACATGGTCCAGCGCCTCGCCCTGGCCAAACAGTATGTCGTGCTCCTCGTGGGTGGAAACCACGACATCATCGAGAATGGCGCTCGATGCCGCCGCCGGCAGCTTTTCGAAAAAGCAGGAGCCGAGCAGCACCGCTCTGTCGTTCGAGTTCAATCGCAACGTCTTCATCGTACCCGTCCTGAGTAAAATCCGGCGTCAGGGTAGTGGGCTTTGCGGATCGTGGTTTGACCTCGATCAAATAGAAACAACAAAAAGCCCGCGCTTGCAGGGCGCGGGCTTGCTTTGGAATTGTGGCAGCCCAGGTTGGAGGGCCACGCCGGTGACGATTTACTCGGCTGCGAGCGCCGGATGATTGATCACCTTGCCGCCGGACCGTGCCTTGGTCTGGTCCGTTTCCAGGGTCTTCAGCCGGTCTTCCAGGCTCTCGATCGTCTTGCCTTGTTCGTGCACGAGGCCCGTGAGGGCTTCGCGGTCGAGCGGCAGGTTCTCCTCGTCCTTCTTGCCGACGAAGCGTCCGAAAGCCCAGGCGAGCAGGCGCGACAGGTCGTCCATGATCAGGAAGAACGATGGTACCACGACGAGGCTGAGAACCGTCGAGACGATGATGCCGCCGATCACGGCGATCGCCATCGGGGCGCGGAACGAGCCGCCTTCGCCGACGCCAAGCGCGGAGGGCAGCATGCCCGCCGACATGGCGATCGATGTCATGATGATCGGGCGGGCGCGCTTGCGGCCCGCTTCGATCATCGCCTGCGTCCGGTCCATGCCGTGATGCATCATCTCGATACCGAAGTCGACGAGCAGGATGGCGTTCTTGGTGACGATGCCCATCAGCATCAGGATGCCGATCAGCACCGGCATCGACAGCGAGTTCTGGGTCAGGATCAAGCCGGCTGCGACACCGCCCATCGCAAGCGGCAGCGAGAACAGGATGGTGAACGGCTGGATCACGTCCTTGAACAGGAGGATCAGCACCACCAGCACCAGCATCAGGCCGAGCAGCATCGCATTGACGAAGCTCTGCTGCATTTCCTCTTCGACCTCCGCGTCACCGCTCTTCAGCAGCTGAACCGTCGACGGCATCTTCGCTTCGTCGGCAATCTGCAGGAAGCGCGCCGAGGCGGTATTGAGCGCCACGCCGATCGGAAGATCCGCGCCGAGCGCCACGACGCGGTTGCGGTCGTAGCGTTTGATCGAGCTCGGGCCTTCGGAATAGTTGATGTCGGCGACGCTCGACAACGGCACCGTCAAGCCAGAAGCGGTCTGGATCTTCAGATTGCGGATCGCGGCGATATCCGTGCGGAAGTCGCGGTTGATCTGCACGCGGATCGGGATCAGCCGGCCGTCAAGGGCGATCTTCGTCAATGCAGCGTCGATATCGCCGATGGTGGCGACGCGGATCACTTCGGAGATCTGTGCCGTGGTGATGCCGAGGCGCGACATCTGCTCGTCGCGCGGACGGATCTGCAACTCGGGACGCGGAAGGGCGCCGTCCGGGCTGACATTGGCCAGCAACGGATCGCTGCGCAGCTTTCCTTCCAGAATGCCGACGGCTTTGTCGAGATCGGCCTCGTTGTTGGAGAGCAGATTGAACGACAGTTCCCGCTCGCCTCGGTCGTTGAGCTTGATCACCCGGACATCCGGCAAATCGCGAACGCGGGCAAAGATCTCCTTCTCGATCTGCGACTGCGGAATGATGCGGCCCGATGGCGGCAACTTCGGCAGGTACTGGCCGACGACCGGCAGTTTGCCGAAGACGTCGTTGACCACCTTGTTGAGGAGCGAGTGGTCGCGCTTTTCGAGCAGCACCGTCACGGTGGCCCGGCGCAGTTCCAGGTCACCCTTGGGCGAGGCACCGCCAAGCACGAACACGCTTTCCACGCCGTCCAGGTCCTTGACCCTTTCGTAGATTTGCGCGGTCGTCCGGTCGGTGTCTTCCAGCATAGCGTCAGGCGCCAGTTCGACCGACAGGCTGACTCGCGACGTGTCGTCCGGAGGCAGGAACCCGCCGGGCACGAACATGAACAAGGCGGCCACGGACGCCACGGTCACCCCGATCGCGATGAGCACCGTCAGGTAGCGCATGTACCAGCGTTTCGTCGTCGCATGAACCAGACGCGTGTAGCCGCGCATCAGGGTGCCGTCTTCGGCATGATGCCCGTCAAGTTTGGACGGACGCATCATATAGGCGGCCATGACCGGCGTAATCAGGCGTGCAACGAGCAGCGAGAAGAAGACCGAGACGGCGACGGTCAGGCCAAACTGGATGAAGTACTGGCCAACAATCCCCGGCATGAACGACACCGGGATGAAAACCGCGATGATCGTGAACGTGGTTGCGATCACCGCGAGGCCGATTTCATCCGCCGCTTCGATCGCCGCCCTGTAGGGCGACTTGCCCATATGGATATGCCGCTCGATATTCTCGATCTCGACGATGGCGTCGTCGACAAGGATGCCGGTTGCGAGCGTCAGTGCGAGGAAGCTGACGAGATTGAGCGAGAAGCCGAGCAGTTCCATGACCCAGAAGGTTGGAACGGCCGACAACGGCAGGGCGACGGCGCAGATCAGCGTGGCGCGCCAGTTGCGCAGGAACAGCATGACGACGATGACGGCGAGCAGCGCGCCTTCCATCAGCGTGTGCAGCGCCGCTTCGTAGTTGCCGTAGGTGAAGTAGACGGAATCGTCGACCATCTCGATGGTGACGTCCGGGTTCGCCGCGCGGATCTTCTCGAGCGATTTGGCGACCGTCTCGGCGACGCTGACTTCCGAGGCGCCCTTGGCGCGGAAAACTGCGAAGGTCACGCCGGGGGTGCCGTTAAAGCGCGAGAAGGAGCGTGGCTCCTCATAGGTGTCGGTGACCGTGCCCAGA
This sequence comes from Ensifer sp. KUDG1, assembly GCF_050434285.1. NCBI lineage: Bacteria > Pseudomonadati > Pseudomonadota > Alphaproteobacteria > Hyphomicrobiales > Rhizobiaceae > Ensifer > Ensifer sp. KUDG1. Next base: position 262,144 of record NZ_JBNDIG010000007.1, on the reverse strand, counting down.
TCGGACAGGCGCACGAAACGGCCGCTCGGGACCGAGATCATCGTGTTGGCGAGCTGGTCGACATTGCGGGCGTCGCCGAGCGTGCGGATCGCCTGCTCGCTGCCGCCCACCTGGCCGCGGCCGGAGCCGAGGTCCATGTTCATGCGGCGCAGCTGGCCATTGACGTCTGCGGCGGTGATGCCGAGCGAATTCAGTTTGTCTTCGTTGAGTTCGACGCGCACTTCCCGGTCGGCGCCGCCGTAGCGGTCGACGCGGCCGATGCCGCTCTTGCCCTGGATCTCGCGCTTGATGACGTCATCGACGAACCAGGAAAGCTCTTCCAGCGACATGCCGGGCGCCGAGACGGAAAAGGTCTGGATCGCCTGGCCTTCGACATCGACCTTGGAGACGATCGGCTCTTCGATCGAGGTCGGCAGGTCGCTGCGGATGCGGTCGATCGCATCCTTCACGTCCTGCACCGCCTGGGTTGTCGGCACTTCCATGCGGAAGATCACGGCGGTGGTCGATGTGCCGTCGTTGATCGTCGACTGGATATGATCGACACCGGTGACGCTGGCGACCGCGTCCTCGATTTCCTTGGTGACCTGCGTTTCAAGCTCGGCAGGCGAGGCACCGCTCTGGGCCACGCTGATCGAGACGATCGGCACGTCGATGTTGGGGAAGCGGGTGATAGGCAGGCTATTGAACGACTGATAGCCGAGCACCATCAGCACGAAAAAGGCAAGGATCGGTGCGATCGGATTGCGTATGGACCAGGCTGAGAAATTCATGGTCACGGTTCCTGTCAGTTTGTCGCTGGTTCAGCAGACTTGACGGGGTTGATGTGGTCGCCGTCGCGGACATAGGCGCCGGCTCTTGCCACGACTTCCTCTCCCGCCGTCAGGCCTTCGAGCACCTCGACGAACTTGCCGTCCGAGATCCCTGTCTTGACCGGCAGAATACGGATGACGCCGTTTTCGACCTTGCGAACGATGGTGCGGCCATCCTCGTTGGTAACGGCTGTCTGCGGCAGGACCACCGCCCGCTTCTGCTCGGCGGTAATCAGCGCGCTTGCATACATGCCCGCGCGTGCCTTCGTGGTGTCGTTGAGGCTGATGAAGACGGTGCCGAGGCGGCTCACCGGATCGACCGTCGGAGCGATCAGTCGGATCGATCCTTCGACCTTGGTGTTGCCGCCCGCAAGGGTCACGGTTGCAGGCTGGCCGACCGCGAGCTTGATGATATCGGCCTCGGCAACGTCTGCCTTCATTTCGATCGCCCCGTCGCGGATCATCGCAAACAGCGGCTCGCCGCTGCCATTGGCAATGGCGCCGATCTTGGCGTTCTTGGCAGAAATCACGCCGGCGACCGGGGCTTTCACTTCCGAGCGCGTCAAGCGAAGGTCGATGTCTTCGATCTGCGCCTCAGCCACCTTGATGTCTGCGGTTGCGACAGCGACTGCCTGCTCGGCGGAACGAACGCGGGCCTGCATGGCGATGTAGAGCGCCCGGACCCGATCCGCTTCGGCGGTCGAAACCGTTCCGTTCTTGGAGAGCCCGGCGGCGCGATCGCTGACCCGCTTGGCTTCGTCGTTGTTGGCCCTGGTTTCGGTGAGCTGGGCGTTCAATTGCGCCAGTCCGGCCTCGGCCTTGGCGAGCGCCGCCTCGAGCTCACTTTTTTGCAGGCGAAGCGCGTCGTCGTTGAGAACCACCAGGACGCTGCCGGCCTCGACCTTGTCGCCGACGTCGACATTGAGCGAACGAATGGAGAGGCCGTCGACCATCGGCGCAACATAGACCTGCTCGACCGCCTGTATGGTGCCGGTTGCAACCACCCGGTCGCTGATCGGCTTGTCGACCGCCGCCGTCACGACGATGGAGGGAAGGGTCGGCGCTGGTTTCGGTTGCGCTGCTTCCTCCGCCCGGGCGAAGGAAAGCGAACCAAGTGTCATCGCAGCGCACACGCTGAGAACAGGCAATACTTTTTGAGCCATCGGCTTTACAGTCCCGGCAATGGAAACAACATCGAGCGGATCACCGCTCAAGGCAGGATCCACGGGCAATCAGGCGATTTTATCGCGCCGACATCGCGCCCCGTCGATTGCACGGGGACAGAGGACTGCGCTTCTCCTCACTTCGCGCTCCGCGTGCACGGTATCAGACCGTAGACGCGGGCGGAACTGGGACCGGTTACCGCAGGCATGGCACTGGAAAAAAGACGTCCTCCATCATGCCTGCCTCCAACAAACATCGTCGCCTATGTAATCTCGGCCTTGCACGCTTACAAGAGTGCTCGAAGCGATGGTGCCTCAATATTCAGTTCGTTCTGCGGTTATGGTTGCGATCTTGACACGATCTTGACAGTGGCAAGCAAAGGTAGCGCCGTTGCTTGCCGCGTTACCACCCCCACGCCCGGTACCGGCAGCAGCTTGGCGGATGCGAACGACCGCTAAGAAAACGGAAGAGGGCCGCACGATACTGAGCCGTGCGACCCTCTTTTGCTTTGTGGAAACAGGTCCTATTTCAGCGCGGCGTCGGTGATCTCGTGGGTCCAGGCGCCCTCAGGCTCCTTGGAAATCACGGGATCGGAACCGCCCGAAAGCAGCGACTGGACGGTGCGCTTGTAGTCTGCCTCGTCGAGCGAACCGTTGGAACCGGCGGTGAGCTTCGCCACTTCGCTCATCATGCGCTTCTGGTGCTTCTCCGTCTGGGCGCCGGTGGAGTCGTTCTCAAGAACGATATCGGCGGCCTCGTCCGGGTTCTGCTCTGCGTATTTCCAGCCCTTCATCGAGGCACGGACGAACTTGACCATCTTGTCCTTGAAAGCCGGATCCTTGAGCTTGTCCTCAAGCACGTAAAGGCCGTCTTCAAGCGTCGCCACGCCCTGGTCTTCATACTTGAAGGTCACCAGGTCGTCCGGCTTGATGCCGGCGTCGATGACCTGCCAGTACTCGTTGTAGGTCATGGTCGAGATGCAGGCGGCCTGCTTCTGGATCAGCGGGTCGACGTTGAAGCCCTGCTTCAGCACGGTAACGCCGTTCGGCCCGCCGTCGGTCGGGATCTTCAGGTGCGACATCCAGGAGAGGAACGGATATTCGTTGCCGAAGAACCAGACACCCAGCGTCTGGCCCTTGAATTTGTCGGGGCTGGTGACGCCGGTTTCCTTCAGGCAGGTCAGCATCATGCCCGACTTCTTGAATGGCTGGGCGATGTTGACGAGGGCCACGCCCTTTTCGCGGGTCGCAAGGGCCGACGGCATCCAGTCGACGATGACGTCGGCGCCGCCGCCAGCGATCACCTGGGCCGGTGCGATGTCCGGACCGCCGGGCTTGATGTCGACGTCGAGGCCTTCTTCTTCGTAGAAGCCCTTGTCCTTTGCGACGTAGTAGCCGGCAAACTGCGCCTGGGTCACCCACTTCAGCTGCAGCGTCACCTTTTCGGCGGCTTCAGCCTGGAACGCTGCGAGCGAAAAGACGCCTGCGGCGAGAAGCGATGCAAGTCTTTTGTTCATGTCAGTTCCCTCTTGTTTTTACTTCGTTTTATTTAAGTTCTTCAAGCAGGCTCAGGCGCGCCCTCCGCGGATGGAGGGATGCCAGAAGGTGACGGCGCGCTCGATGAGTGCGACCACCCCGTAGAAGGCGGAACCGGCGACCGCCGCAACGGCAATCTCGGCCCAGACCATGTCGACATTCATGCGTCCCACTTCCGTGGAAATCCGGAACCCCATGCCGACGATGGGGGTCCCGAAGAACTCGGCGACGATGGCGCCGATCAGCGCCAGCGTCGAGTTGATCTTGAGCGCGGTGAAGATGAACGGCCAGGCGGCCGGCAGGCGCAATTTGACCAGCGTCTGCCACCAGGAGGCAGCGTAGGTGCGCATCAGGTCGCGTTCCATGTGGCTGGCGGCGGCAAGGCCGGCAACCGTGTTCACCAGCATTGGGAAGAAGGTCATGATAACGACGACGGCAACCTTCGACTGCCAGTCGAAGCCGAACCACATGACCATGATCGGGGCGACGCCGATGACGGGAAGGGCCGAGACGAAATTGCCGAGCGGCAGGAGGCCCTTCTGCAGGAAGGGCGACCGGTCGATCAGGATCGCGACGGCAAAGCCGAGGCCGCAGCCGAGCGCATATCCGATCAGCACCGCCTTCAGGAAGGTCTGGCGGAAATCGGCGCCAAGCGTCGGCAGCGAGTTGATCAGCCTCTGCCAGATCATCGAGGGCGCCGGCAAAAGCACGGACGGAACCTGGAAACCGCGCACGACGCCTTCCCAGAGGACGAGGATGGTGATGCCGAAAAGCAGGGGCACGGCAAAGCGGGCGGCGCTGTTGGCGATATCGCTTTCAAATTTCTGGCGTACCAGCCATTCGTTGAAGGCCCAGGCGGCGAGCCAGAAGATGATCGCAGCAGCAAGGACGGGGAGGTTCATGGCTTGGCTCCCATGCGCTTGAGGACGGCGGTGTGGGCGAAGCCGACGATCATGACGAGAACGGCTGCAAGAGCCGCCGCCATGAACAGCGCTGCCCAGATCTGGACCGTCTGGCCATAGTAGGAGCCGGCAAGCAGCCGCGCGCCGAGGCCGGCGACAGCACCGGTCGGCAATTCGCCGACGATGGCGCCGACCAGCGAAATGGCGACGGCGACCTTCAGCGAAGTGAAGAGATAGGGCATCGACGACGGCCAGCGCAGCTTCCAGAAGGTCTGGGCCGAGGAGGCATTGTAGGTGTGCATCAGGTCGAGCTGGATCGTCTCGGGGCTGCGCAAGCCCTTCACCATGCCGACGACGACAGGGAAGAAGGAGAGATAGGTCGAGATCAGCGCCTTCGGCAACAGCCCGGAAATGCCGATGGCGTTGAGGACAACGATGATCATCGGCGCGATGGCGAGGATCGGGATCGTTTGGCTGGCGATCACCCAGGGCATCAGCGAGCGGTCCATCGCGCGGTTGTGCACGATGCCGACTGCCAGGAGGATGCCGAGTGCTGCACCGATGCCGAAGCCGAGCAGGGTCGCCGAGAGCGTGATCCAGGCGTGGTAGACGAGGCTGCGCTTGGAGGTGATCGCCTTGTTGAAGGTGGTGTCCCAGATCTCGGCGACCACCTGGTGCGGTGCCGGCAGGACCGGACGTTCCTGCGCCATGGTGTTGCGCACGATGTCGGAAAAGCTGATCTCGGTGCCGGCGCGAGCTGCCGTATCACGCTCGAAGGGCGCGTTGAGGAAGACGACCGCGACATACCAGATGGCGATCAGCAGCAGGACGACTGTGCCGACCGGCACCAACTTGTCCCTGATGAAACTTGGTTCCTGCATCGTCACGCCTTTCCGCTTGCGGGCAACAACATCAGGCCCATGGCGACGATGCCAAGAAGCACGCCGGCGGCCTGTGTGAGGCTCAGTCGTTCGCCGAACACCGTGAAGGCGATGACATTGACCATCACGAGCTGCACGATCGCCGACAACGAGATGGCAAGGCCGAGGCCGCCCTCGCGCATGAGCTTCACCATGATGATGTTGCCGACCACGTAGAGCCCGAGTGCCAGGAAGAGCGTGCCGAGGTGGTTGTTGGAGACATAGGCGCGCGAGGCCGTGGCGCCGCCGAGGAAGATCGTCGTTGCGAGCAGCATCCAGAGGCCAAAGGCAAGGTTCATGCCCGCACCTCCCTGCCGCGCCAGCGATAGAGGATATCCGGCAGCTGTTCCTCGTTGTCGCCGTCGGTCCGCCGCACAGCCTTAAAGCCCTGGTGCTCGTAGAAGCGCTGGGCATCACGGTTGTTTTCGAAGGTCCAAAGGCTCAACTCGTCCGGTGACATCGCCTTGGCGGTGTCGATCAGCCGAGCGCCAATGCCGGCGCCACGGTGCCGCTCGTCGATATAGAGCGCGGTGACGTGGTGGTCGTCGGAGAGGGAAAGGAAGCCGGCGATCTCGCCATCGTCCTCGGCCAGGAACACGGTGCGTTCGGCAAAGACGGTCTCGGCGTAATAGCGTTCGACATCGGCATGCTCGTGCACCCGCGGCATCCAGGCCGTCGCGTCGATCCAGCGGTTGAGAATGCCGGCGCAGGCGGCCATGTCGGTCTGTTCGGCCCGGCGGATGCCGATGCTATTCGTCATAGCTGTGTCCCGCGCGCAGGCCTTCGCGAACGCGATGGGCGATTTCGAGGAACTCGGGCGTTTCGCGAATGCCGAGCGGCCGTTCGCGCGGCAGCGGCGATTCGATCACGTCGGTGACACGGCCGGGGCGAGGGCTCATCACCACGATCTTGGTTGAGAGGTAGACAGCTTCAGGGATCGAATGGGTGACGAAGCAGATCGTCTTGTTGGTGCGCGCCCAGAGCTTCAGCAGCTGTTCGTTGAGGTGGTCACGCACGATCTCGTCAAGCGCGCCAAAGGGCTCGTCCATCAGAAGCAGGTCGGCATCGAAGGCGAGTGCGCGGGCGATGGAGGCGCGCTGCTGCATGCCACCGGAGAGCTGCCACGGGTACTTCTTGCCGAAGCCCGTGAGGTTGACGAGGTCGAGCGTGCGCTCGATGCGCGCCTTCTTCTCCTCCTTCGAATAGCCCATGATCTCCAGCGGCAGGGCGATGTTGTTTTCGATCGTGCGCCAGGGATAGAGCGCGGCCGCCTGGAAGACATAGCCATAGGCGCGCTCCTTGCGCGCTTCCTCGGGCGTCATGCCGTTGACGCTGATCTTGCCGGACGTCGCTTTTTCAAGATCGGCGATCACGCGCAGAAAGGTCGTCTTGCCGCAGCCGGACGGTCCGATGAAGGACACAAAGTCTCCTTTGGCGACGTCGAGATTGACACCGGTCAGCGCATGCACCGGTCCATCGGCGGTTTCGAAAGTCAGGCAGAGGTCCCGGGCCGAAACCACGGATGCGGTATTGGACGTCATCGGCGAATACTCATTCTGGCTGGTCTGTGTCAGACTGCTATCCGGACCGGCAACATGCAATCGCGGATTTGGGTGCGAAGCCGTTTGTTGCTGGTTTTTCAGGGAATTCTGGAGAACGCTCATGTCTCGATCATCCAATCCGGGCTGTCGCGTGGTTCGTCCTGAAGGCGCCGTGGCCGGCCAGCAGGGGCTCAACTATTTCGAGGGCATTGCGGCGGAGACCGTCGGGGCGACAGGGCTCTGCATGCATATCGTGACGATCCCGCCCGGCGCGCGCGCCAAGGCGCATCTGCACGAGAGCCACGAGACGGCGATCTACGTGCTTTCCGGAGAGGCCTGGACCTGGTTTGGCGCGAGGCTTGAGGAGCACGTCGTCGCTCGGGCCGGTGAGATGGTCTACATCCCCGCCGGCATGCCGCATCTGCCGGAGAACCGCTCGAACGCGCCCTGTTCGGCCGTCATCGCGCGCACGGACCCGAACCAGCGCGAAAGCCTCGTGCTGCTTCCCGAGCTCGATCACCTCGTGCCCGGCTGACGGCTCCCAGGCCGAAGCGCCCCGCCATGGTGGCGGGACATGTCCGATGGGACAGAGCGGCGCGAAGACGTGCAAGCCGCGAAACATGAGGCCTCAAACGCCCGTGGCCGGAATGCCGGTGCGCTGGACGGCGCGGGGGGCGGTGACTTCCTTCCAGGTCGAAAGGGCGGAGCTGACGGCCGGGAAGGGGTCGCGTCGGACGAACTCGCCGTGGCCCTCGCGGGTCTTGATCGTGCTTTCCTCGATCGCGACGACGCCGCGGGTGAGGGTGAAGCGCGGCAGGCCTTTCACTTCCTTGCCCTCGAAGACGTTGTAGTCGATCGCCGACTGCTGGCTTTTGGCGGAGATCGTCTTTGAGCGCTTCGGATCCCAGACGACGAGGTCGGCATCGGCGCCGACGAGGATCGCGCCCTTCTTCGGGTAGATGTTGAGGATCTTGGCGATATTGGTCGAGGTCACGGCCACGAACTCGTTCATGGTGATGCGGCCGGTGTTGACGCCATGGGTCCACAGCATCGGCATGCGGTCTTCGAGACCACCGGTGCCGTTCGGGATCTTGGTGAAATCGCCGACGCCGAAGCGCTTCTGCTCGGAGGTAAAGGCGCAATGGTCCGTCGCCACCACCTGCAGCGAGCCGGAGGCGAGGCCCGCCCAAAGCGAGTCCTGATGCAGCTTGTTGCGGAAGGGCGGCGACATCACGCGGCGGGCCGCATGGTCCCAGTCCTTGTTGAAATACTCGGTTTCGTCGAGCGTCAGGTGCTGGATCAGCGGCTCGCCGAAGACGCGCATGCCCTTGGCGCGGGCACGGCGGATCGCTTCATGCGCCTGTTCGCAGGATGTGTGGACGATATAGACCGGGCAGCCGGCCATGTCGGCGATCATGATCGCGCGGTTGGTCGCTTCGCCCTCGACTTCGGCGGGACGTGAATAGGCATGGGCTTCCGGCCCGTTGTTGCCTTCGGCAAGAAGCTTTGCCTGCAACTGGGCGACGACGTCGCCGTTTTCGGCATGGACCAAGGGCAGCGCGCCAAGGGCGGCGCAGCGCTGGAAAGACGAGAACATCTCGTCGTCGTCCACCATCAAAGCACCCTTGTAGGCCATAAAGTGCTTGAAGGTGTTGATGCCCTTGTCCTTGACGATCGTCTCCATCTCGTTGAAGACCTGCTCGCTCCACCAGGTGATCGCCATGTGGAAGGAATAGTCGCAGTTCGCGCGGGTGGACTTGTTGTCCCACATGGTGAGCGCTTCGAGCAGCGACTGGTTGGGCGAGGGCAGCGCGAAATCGACGACCATGGTCGTGCCGCCGGCGAGCGCTGCGCGCGTGCCGCTTTCGAAATCGTCCGAGGAATAGGTGCCCATGAAGGGCATTTCGAGATGGGTGTGCGGGTCGATGCCGCCGGGCATGATGTAACAGCCGCTGGCATCCAGCGTTTCCGTTCCGGAGAGGTTCGGGCCGATCTCGACGATCTTTCCGCCCTCGATCTTGACGTCCGCCTTGTAGGTCAGGTCGGCCGTGACGATGGTTCCACCCTTGATGACAGTGCTCATGGTTCTTGATCCTCGCGATTGCGCTTCCGGCAGCCGCATGGCCGCCACGAAAAAGGGCGGAACTTTCGTCCCGCCCGCAAAACTCATTCGACGATTTCGGCCGTTTCGACGACGGCGTGGAAGAGGACGTCGGCTCCGGCGCTGGCCCACTCCCTGGAGATGTCCTCCGCCTCGTTGTGGCTGAGGCCTCCGACGCAGGGGCACATGATCATCGTCGTCGGCGCGACCTTCGCGGCCCAGCAGGCGTCATGCCCGGCGCCTGAGATGAGGTTCATGTGGCTGTAGCCGAGGTGCTCGGCGGCGTTGCGCACGGCACTGACCAGTTTCGGGTCGAAGGTGACCGGCTCGAAGTGGCCGATCGCCTCGATGGAACAGCCGACGCCGAGCGCGTCGGTGATTTTTGGCGCTTCGGCCTCGATCTTGGCGCGCATGCGGTCGAGCTTGGCCTTGTCGGGCGAGCGGATGTCGACGGTGAAGACCACCTTGCCCGGCAGCACGTTGCGGGAATTGGGCGAGAAAAACACCTGGCCGACGCCGCCGACGGCGCCCGGCTGGTTCTCCATGGCGACGCCCTGGACCATTTCCAGGATGCGGGCCATGGCAAGGCCGGCGTTGACGCGCATGTTCATCGGGGTCGAACCCGTATGGGCTTCGCGGCCGGTCAGCGTGAACTCCAGCCACCACAGGCCCTGACAGTGCGTAACGACGCCGATGTCCTTGCCCTCGGCCTCGAGGATCGGGCCCTGCTCGATGTGATATTCGAAATAGGCGTGCATCTTGCGGGCGCCGACTTCTTCGTCGCCTAGCCAGCCGATGCGCTTCAACTCGTCACCGAAGGTCTTGCCTTCCGGGTCCTTGCGGCCATAGGCGAAGTCCTGGGTGAGCACGCCGGCAAAGACGCCGGACGCAAGCATGGCGGGCGCAAAGCGCGCGCCTTCCTCGTTGGTCCAGTTGGTGACGACGATGGGGTGCTTGGTCTTGATGCCGAGATCGTTCATCGAGCGAACGACCTCAAGGCCCGAGAGCACGCCGAGCACGCCGTCATATTTGCCGCCGGTCGGCTGGGTGTCGAGGTGTGAGCCGATATAGACGGGCAGGGCATCCGGGTCGGTGCCGGGGCGGGTGAAGAACATATTGCCCATGGTGTCGACGCCCATGGTAAGGCCGGCCTTTTCGCACCAGGACTGGAACAGCCGGCGCCCTTCGGCGTCCTCGTCGGTCAGCGTCTGGCGGTTGTTGCCGCCCGCGACACCAGGGCCGATCTTTGCCATTTCCATAAGTGAATCCCACAGGCGGTCGGCATTGACGCGCATGTTCTCGCCAGGTGCAGCCACGGCGGTCTCCTCATCTTTTCAGGGCTTTGCCTTGATCGGCGCGCCCTTATGTTCCCGTGGTCAAATCCAGGCTTGGTTTTTTCTGGTGCCCTTCGATCAGCCGTTGCCTTTGGCGGTGAACTGGCTGATAATTTGACCGGTTGGTAAACATTACAACTTCCGTTGCGGCACTCAAGCCGGAAAAACAAAAAAACGAAGTTGTTGCCCAAGAAGATGGCGAGGCCAGAAATTGGGCAGCCGGTTCCTGCGCGACGAGGCGCGGGCATCGCCAGGGGGACAGATGGTATTACCGAGAGCTGCCAGGACCCAGAGGCGGACCCGGATACAGGGGGAGAAGGAAGAGCGCATTCTCGAGGCGGCGCTCGAAGTCTTTTCCGCCAACGGTTTTCGCGGCTCGACCGTCGACCAGATCGCCGAAGTGGCGGGCATGTCGAAGCCCAATCTGCTCTATTATTTCCGCACCAAGGAGGCGATGCACCGGGCGCTGATCGACCGCGTGCTCGACACCTGGCTTGACCCCTTGCGGGAGTTCAACGCCGAGGGGAACCCGGTCGCCGAAATCCGCAGCTATATCCGGCGCAAGCTCGAAATGGCGCGTGACTATCCGCGCGAAAGCCGGCTCTTCGCCAACGAGGTGCTGCAGGGCGCGCCGCATATCGAGGACGAGCTAAAAGGACCGCTGAAGTCGCTGGTCGACGAGAAGGCGGAGGTGATCCGCGCCTGGGCCAAGGCCGGCAAGATCGCCAAATGCGATCCCTATCACCTGATCTTTGCGATCTGGTCCACCACCCAGCACTATGCCGACTTCGATGTGCAGGTGCGCGCCGTGCTCGGCCAGGGCAATGCCGGGGATGGACGTTTCGAGGATGCGGCACGCTTTCTCGAGCGGCTCTTCGTCGACGGGCTGCAGGTGAGCGAGCAGCCGGTGGTCTGAGCCGCTCTTTCTGATTTTCAATCGGGCAGCAGCGCCATCAAGAGCAGGCCGCAGGCGGTGGTGAGCGCGCCGGCAAGCACCGGCAGGCTGGTCCAGCCGTGACCGAGCAGACCTTCGAGCAGGATGATGAAGCTTGGCGTCAGGTAGCCGTAGCCGAGCACCTTCGATGCCGGCAGCCGCATCGAAGCGTACTGCAAAAGCAGGAAGGTGATCGCGGTCGTAACCACGGCAAGATAGAGCACGGCCATCCAGACGATTGCCGGAAGTGCGGCAAAATCGGCGGTGACGAGGCCGACGCCGCCGGGCACCAGCAGCCAGGGCACGGTGAAGACCGCCACCCAGAATCCGAAGGCGAAGGGACTTTCCTCTCGGCCGAACTTGCGGATCAGAGGCACATAGACCGCGTGGCAGACGACGCCGACGAAGAAGATCAATTCGCCCTGGCCGACGTCGAAGGCAAGGATCGCGCCGACATCGGCGCGAAAGATCACCCAGACGGCGCCAAGGGCGGCGATAATGAGCCCGGCGAGCACGCCCGGGCGGGTATGCTGACCGAGCAACACGAACGCGAATCCGGCGCTCAAGAGCGGCATCAGCGTGAAGACCGCGCCTGTCGAAACCGGGCTGGTGAACTCCAGCGCCTTGAACATCGTCAGCATGTAGACAGCGATCAGCCCGCCGAGGATCACGAAGCGCCATGCTTGCCTGGGGAAATGAAACGGCACGCGGGCATAGCCGAAGGTGAGAAGGCCAAGGACCACGACGGTCAACAGATAGCGCCAGAGCGTCAGCGGCCCGGCGCCCATATGTTGGGTGGCAAGGCCGCCGAAGGAAAAGGAGCCGGCGATCAGGACGGCGAAGGTCATCATCGCCAGGTGCGCCTTCAGCTTCTCGGCGCCTTTCGCATGAACCTGGTGCGCGGTTTTCGGGGAGACGTCCTGTTTCATGCGGGCTTCCGGATTGGATCGGCGGCGAGGGCGGGAAGGATCTCTACTACTAGATCATTTCAGCGCCTCATTGAAACCGTGAAAAGATCCAACGGCTTGAACGTATGCAACGTCGGGCGTGAAACTGTTTCACGCATTCAAGCGTTGCCTTACGCGTTTGACGGGGCTGGCTGCAAGGCCTCGGAGATGCGTGCGGCGTCCTCGACGATCCAGGTTTCGAGCGTCGCCTGCCGGCCGCGCAGGCCGATGTCCAGTCGCTCGTGCCCTTCGATCACCAGGCCCGCGCGGTTGACGAGCTCGGCCGAGACGGCCAGTTGCACGTCATGTTCCTTGGCGAGGCCCTCGAGCCGGCTCGCGGTGTTGATGGTATCGCCGACCGCCGTCAGCGATGTCGCCTGGCCGTAGCCGATCTCGCCGATGATCGCCGGGCCTGCGTGCAGACCCATGGCGATGCGCAGCGGTTCGTCGAGCTCGCCGCGGAAGGTCTGGTTCAGCGTTTCGAGGCCTTTGGATATGCGCACGGCGGCGGCAAGCGACTGGCGGCAGGCCTCGGTATAGGTGCTCTTCAGGCCGAAGATCGCCAAAGCGCCGTCGCCGATGAACTTGTCGATGACGCCACCGGAATCCTCGACGGCTTCGCCGACCATCTCGAAGTAGCGGTTGAGCAGGAACACGGTGTCGAAAGGCAGCTTGTGTTCGGCAATACTGGTGAAGCCGCGCAGGTCGCAGAAGAGCACGGCGATGCGCCGCTCGCGGCCTTCGCCGCCTTCGCGTCCGATCTGCTTCTTGATGCCGAGGCTGTCGCTGTCGAGGATCGGCACGACCGTCACATTGTGCACCGGGCGGAACTGGCAGGCGAGGCGGACATTGTCGGGCGCGCCGATCCGCGTGAGGGTCGCAAGCTCCGCATCCTCGGGTGGCGGCTGGTCTTCAAGGCCCTGGATGATGCGCACGCGGCAGGTCGAGCATCGGCCGCGGCCGCCGCAGACCGAGACATGTGCAATGCCGGCCGCGCGGCTTGCTTCGAGCACGCTGAAGCCGAGATTGACGGTGGCGACCCGGCCGTCGGGGTAGCGGACGCGAATACGCCCACCCTTCGGCATGGCCCGCAGCAGGAAGGTGCCGGCGATCAGGCCGCCGAAGCCGAAATAGAGGCCGAGCCGAATATCCTCCAGGAGCGTCAGGTCGAACTGAGGCTTCGAATAAGAACGGTCGCCGTAGCCGCCATGTTCGGCGTAACCGTCCTCCATCGAGCGGGCGCCGCTGACGAAGCCGAGCAACGCGAAGATCGGCACCAGGATCGCGACCGTGTAGAGCAGGATTTCGTAGCGCGGGAACCAGGCCCGGCCACGCATCCAGAACCAGGCTCCGAGGCAGCCGTGGCCCCAGACGAGCAGCAGGGCGACGGACTGCCTGATGGCGTTGAACGAATTCGACCAGAGCGTGCGGAGCATGTCCGGATAGTCGGCGTCGATCCCGGTGAGGAGAGGCTCGACGCGCGCGGCGGTGACATGGCCGATCAGCAGGAAGGGCAGGCTCAGACCGAAGACGATCTTCAGCGCCTCGCGCGCCGGCATTCTGAGTGTCTGCCGGCGGTAGATGCTTTCGAGCGCCATGACGAAGTGCAAAAGCAGGGCGCCATAGAGCAGCACCGTGCCGGGCAGGCTGTGCCAGATGAGATTGAAGCCCCTGCGGGCGGTTTCCATCGCCTCGATGGAGATCAGGCCGAGCGAATGATTGAAGAAATGCGCCAGGACGAACGTACCGAGGATGGCCCCGGAGACGAGGTGAATTCGCTTGCGTCGGTTGGCCGAAATGATCGTCAAGCAACAAGTCCGGCTCTGCCGGAGCGTCGTCCGGCTGCAGTGTCAAAACCGTCGGAGACAGCGCTACGGCCCTGATCGAGCCCGCGGCGCACCCCGTATGAGTTCTCCCTTATTATCCAGATCGTGCGAGCCGACAACTTACCATTTTTACACAATCTGTTTCGTTTTCGTGTCCTGTTCGTTATCGGCTGGGAAGGCTATTCAACGGAATTCGGCCGTCGGTCCGCGCTCGGGTGCGGGCGCGATCCGCAGAGCCGGGCGAAGCGGCCGCCAATGCCGGCCACTCTCCGCACGCCGCCGCCTTCGGAAGCAGGAATGCTCCGCGGATCATTGCATCATGGGGGCCAGTCGATCGGCCAGCGTGTCGATCATCAGCCGCAATTTCGGCGGCATGTATTGCGTGCGCGGCCACACGACATGGGCTGCGAAGGAGAGGGCGGGCACATCAGCAAGAATGCGGACGAGCCGTCCTGAGTCGATGTGACTGCGCACCAGCCAGCACGGCAGCCAGGCAAGGCCGAAGCCGTCTGCCGCCGCATCCGCGATCGAGGTCAGGTCGTCGAGTTTCAGCCGCGCCGGCGGCGTCACCTGCCGGGGTGCCGCTCCCTTGATCGGGAAGGACCAGGAAAGCGCATCGCTGCTGCGCCGATAAAGGATCGCTTGATGGCCAGGAAGGTCATCGATGCTGCGCGGCGTGCCGTGCCGCTGCAGGTAGGCGGGGGAGGCGCAGACCGTCATGGGCTGGTCGGCAACCTTGCGCGCCATCAAGTCGGGTTCATCGGGCAGCGGACCTGTGCGAATGGCGAGATCGAATCCGTCCTCGACAAGATCGACCCTGCGGTCGCTGAAATTGACGTCGAGTTCCAGGAGCGGGTGCTGACCCAGCAGTTCCGACAAGAGCGGCATGACGCATTGCCGTCCGAAAACCACGGGCAGGGACATGCGCAGCCGACCTCTGATCTCCTGCTTGCCCGACTCCAGCAGTGCTTCGCCGGCACGAATCTCACCAACGGCTCTGAGGCAACTTTCATAATAGAGCTGGCCTTCGGCCGTCAGGCTCTGTGTGCGGGTCGTGCGATGGAAGAGCCGGACGCCAAGTCTTTGTTCAAGCTTGGCAATCGTCTTGCCGACAGCGGAGCGCGAGAGGTTCAGCCGTTCGGCCGCCGCTGAAAATCCACCGGCGTCGACCGCCTCGACGAAGATCGAAATGCCTCCCAACCGCTCCATGATTGTCTCCCCTTAAGAACCAATATGGCGAATTCTTATCGCAACTGGAGAGATAAATTCAACGCTATGCTTCCTCCATCAGATCAATCCAGTGAAAGGAACGGACCATGGCAAGACTGATGAAGGAATGGACGGTCGGCGCGCTTGGAGCCGAAAACCTCAAAATTACCGAACGACGCGTTCCTGAGGCCGGTCCGGGCGAGGTGCTGGTACGCACGACTGCCCTGTCGCTCAATTTCCGCGACAAGCTGGTCTTGGAAAACGGCATGGGCATGCCGCTTTCCTTCCCTTTCGTGCCGGGCTCCGACATGGCCGGCGTGGTCGAAGCGGTCGGCCGGGGCGTCACCCGCTTCCAGCCGGGCGATCGGGTCATCTCCGTCTTCGATCCCACCTGGATCGACGGCCAGAAGCCGGGCACGGCCCGTCACCCCACCTCCTTCGCGCTCGGCGGTCTCAATCCGGGTGTCGCTTCGCAATATGTCGCCTTTCCGGAGGGCTGGTTCGTGAAGGCGCCTGAAAGCCTTGACGACGCTGAGGCGAGCACCTTGCCCTGTGCCGGGGTGACGGCCTGGTTCGCACTGGTCGAGAAGGGGCATCCGAAGGCCGGCGACCGCGTCGTCGTGCAGGGCACCGGCGGCGTATCGCTGTTCGGCCTGCAGATCGCAAAGGCACATGGCGCCGAGGTTATCGTCACGTCGGCGAGCCAGGAAAAGCTCGAGCGCGCGCTTGCTCTGGGCGCCGACCATGGCATCAACCGCGTGAGCGAGGATTGGGCGGAGCGCGTTCTTGAGATCACCGGCGATCGCGGCGCGGACCATATCCTGGAGATCGCCGGTGGCGCCAATCTCGGCAAGTCGCTGCAAGCTGTGGCCGTGCAAGGGCGGATTTCGGTCATCGGGGTATTCGAGGGCGCCGAGATCTCTGCGCCGGTGACGCCCGTTCTTCTGAAATCGCCAGTCATCCAGGGCATCGGCGTCGCCCATCGCCGGGCATTGGAAGATCTTGTCGGCGCCATCGATCGGACAGGGATCAAACCGGTGATCGACGCGCGCTACCGGTTCTCCGAATTGCCGGACGCGCTCGCGCATCTCGATCGCGGTCCGTTCGGCAAGGTGGTCGTCGAGGTTTGAGTTGAACGACGAAGCCGCCGGCTGGAGGTCCGGCGGCTTCGTTCGATGCGGTGCGGGCAAACCCGCTCGGGTATCGTTATTCCGCGGCCTGGCGGGCCATCGGGTTGTTCGGGTGTGTGGTCCAGTTGGCGTAGTTCGGATCGACCGGCTTGCCGGTACGCTGATCGATCGTGCCGACCGGCAGCTCTTCCATGGTGATGCAGTTTTCGACGGGACAGACGTTGACGCAGAGATTGCAGCCGACGCACTCGTCTTCCATCACCTCGAAGTGCCGTACGCCGTTGACGAACTGCGTGATCGCCTGGTGCGAGGTGTCCTCACAGGCGATGTGGCAGCGACCGCACTTGATGCAGGCATCCTGGTCGATCTTCGCCTTGGCGATGTAGTTGAGGTTCAGGTACTGCCAGTCGGTGACGTTCGGCACCGCGCGCCCGGTGATGTCGTCGAGATTGCGGTGACCCTTGGCATCCATCCAGTCGGAAAGGCCCGAGATCATTTCCTGAACGATCTTGAAGCCGTAGGTCATCGCCGCGGTGCAGACCTGGACGTTGCCGGCGCCAAGCGCCAGGAACTCGGCCGCGTCGCGCCAGGTGGTGATGCCGCCGATGCCGGAGATCGGCAGCCCATAGGTTTCCGGATCGCGGGCGATCTCGGCGACCATGTTGAGGGCGATCGGTTTGACCGCAGGGCCGCAATAGCCACCATGGGTGCCCTTGCCGCCAACCGTCGGGTTGGGGGCGAAGTTGTCGAGATCGACGGAAACGATCGAGTTGATCGTGTTGATCAGCGACACGGCGTCGGTGCCGCCGGCCTTGGCGGCACGCGCCGGCTTGCGGATGTCGGTGATGTTGGGCGTCAGCTTGGTGATGACGGGCATGCGCGTGTACTGCTTGCACCAGCGCACGACCATCTCGATGTATTCCGGCACCTGGCCGACCGCAGCACCCATGCCGCGCTCGGACATGCCGTGCGGACAGCCGAAGTTGAGTTCGATACCGTCAGCGCCGGTTTCCTCGACCAGCGGCAGGATCGCCTTCCACGCCTCTTCCTCGCAGGGCACCATGATCGAAGCGATCAGGGCGCGATCCGGCCAGTTCATCTTCACCTGCTTCATTTCGCGCAGGTTCACATAGAGGTCGCGGTCGGTGATGAGCTCGATGTTGTTCAAGCCCAGCAGGCGGCGGTCGGCGCCCCAGATCGCGCCGTAGCGCGGTCCGTTGACGTTGACGACCGGCGGTCCTTCCTCGCCGAGCGTCTTCCAGACGACGCCGCCCCAGCCCGCCTTGAAGGCGCGCTCGACGTTGTAGGCCTTGTCCGTCGGCGGCGCGGATGCCAGCCAGAACGGGTTCGGGGATTTGATGCCGACGAAATTGTTGCGAAGATCAGCCATTGGTTTCTCCTCCCGATCCCTTAGGCAACTGCGCTCGCGCGCGGCTGAGCCGCGGCGAAGGCCCGATTGATCAATTCAGCCGCGTCGCGGCCCATGGCGACGGCGGAGACCGTGAGGTCTTCACCGCCGAGCACGCAGTCGCCGCCGGCCCAGACGTTGGGGAGCGACGTGCGGCCTTCGGCGTCGGCAACGATCCGGCCGCCTTCGAGTTGCAGCGCGCCGAGGCCTGCGCCGAGGAAGCTCTGGCCGATCGCCTTGAAGATCTGGTCGGCGGCAATGATACCGGTTTCGCCGGTTGCCGTCAGCTTTCCGTCTTCGAGCGTGGTGTATTCCAGCTCGATGCCGGCGACCTTGCCGTCCTTCTCGGCGATGCGCTTGGGCTGCAGCCAATGGCGGATGGTGACGCCCTTGGAGGCCGCCAGGTCCTGCTCGAACTCGGAGGCGTTCATGTGCTCCTTGCCGCGGCGATAGCAGATCGTCACCTCTTCGGCGCCGAGCAGCTTGGCCTGCACCGCCGCGTCGATGGCGGTCATGCCGCCGCCGAGAACGACGACGCGGCGCCCGACCGCAATGTCGGCCTTGGTCTTCGACTGGCGAAGCGCTGCGATGAAGTCGACGGCGTCGTCAACGCCTTCGGCATTTTCACCTTCGAGGCGCAACGCGTTTACGCCGGCAAGGCCGAGGCCGAGGAAGACGCCGTCATATTGCTCCGAAAGGTCGGCAAGGGTGAAGTCGCGGCCGAGTGCCTGCCCATGGCGCACTTCGATGCCGCCGATCGCCAGCACGTAGTCGACTTCCTTCTGGGCGAAGTCATCGACCGACTTGTAGGCGGCAATGCCGTATTCGTTGAGGCCGCCGGACTTCGGACGGGCATCGTAGATCACGACGTCGTGGCCCTTGACGGCGAGCCGATGGGCGGCAGCAAGGCCGGCCGGGCCGGCGCCGACGACGGCCACCTTGCGGCCGGAGCTTTCCGCGCGGGTGTAGAACTGCTTGTTTTCCTTCATCGCCACGTCGGTCGCATAGCGCTGCAGGCGGCCGATCTCGACCGGGCGCTCCTCGGCGGTGTTGCGAACGCAGGCCTGTTCGCAGAGCGTTTCGGTGGGACAGACGCGGGCGCACATGCCGCCCAGGATGTTCTGATCAAAGATCGTCTTGGCCGATCCGATCGGGTTGCCCGTCGATATCTGCCGAATGAACAGCGGGATATCGATGGAGGTGGGACAGGCCGTCATGCACGGCGCGTCATGACAGAAATAACAGCGGTCGGAAGCGACGAGGGCCTCGTGCTTGTCGAGCGGCGGATGCAGGTCGGAGAAATTGCTCTCGTACTCCCCGAGCGGCAGGCGGCCGCCGAGGATCCCAGATTGTGTCGTTCCCATTTTTGGCTCCCAATGTTTTCTCAGGATGATGGAACGGTAACACGCTTTATTTTTTTATCAAACGGTAAAAATTTGGGGCCGAAACGGGCAAAAAGCGTTGTGCTCCCGGGCTTTGGAGCAGACCTGCCAAGCCCTTGTTCTTGGCCGATGTTTGACAGGGAGGGGCAATAGTGGCAGCAGATCAGAGCGGGGTGAGGAAAAGTGTGCGCGGTTTTCCGCCCGCACCCCGCTCTGCTTATGAGGATCGATCACGATACTTTTGGATCGACAGGATCCAAAAGTATCGTGATCGGGGGGGGGAACGGAGAACAGCGATGGCGCGCAGGGGCGAGGCGAACAACAGGCTTGACGATGCTGCCCGGGCTGGCTGGCTATACTATGTCGCCGGCCGAACCCAGGACGAGATCGCCACCGTCATGGGGATCTCGCGCCAGTCGGCGCAGCGGCTGGTTTCGCTCGCCATGTCCGAGCGGCTGATCAAGGTCCGGCTCGATCATCCGATCGCGGCCTGCCTTGAAGCCGCGGCAGGTCTTCGCGACAAATACGGGCTGAAACATGTGGAGGTGGTGCCGAGCGATCCGGGCTCGACCTCGACGACCGTCGGCATCGCGGAGGCGGGTGCTGCCGAGATCGAGCGCTGGCTGAAATCGCCGGAGCCGCAGGTGCTGGCGATCGGTACCGGCCGCACGCTGAAGGCGGCGGTCGACCAGTTGCCGCCGATGGAATGTCCGCAACACCGCATCGTGTCGCTCACCGGCAATATCGGCCTCGACGGCTCGGCCGCCTATTACAACGTCATCTTCAGCATGGCCGATGCGGTCAAGGCGCGGCATTTTCCGATGCCGCTGCCGGTGCTCGCCGCTTCGGCCGAGGAGCGCGAGGTGTTGCACAGCCAGAGCCTGGTGCAGGTGGCGCTCAAGCTCGGCGCCGAGGCCAATGTCGCCTTCGTCGGCGTCGGCGAACTCGGGCCCGATGCGCCGCTCTGCCAGGACGGGTTTCTGGCGCAAGAGGAGATGGCCGGCCTGACCAAGGCGGGTGCTGCGGGCGAGATCTGCGGCTGGATGTTCGATCATGACGGCGCGTTGCTCTCGGGCAGCTTCAACGAGCGCGTCGCGTCCGTTCCCTTGCCGCCGCGCGACAAGGCCTCGGTGATCGGGCTTGCCAAGGGCCGGCGCAAATATGAGGCGCTGAGGGCGGCGGTAAAGGGCGGAATTATCAACGGCCTTATCACCGATGAGGCGACTGCGAGCTATCTGCTCAACGCTTGAGCGTAATGCGAAACGTTTGAAAAGGCCGGCCAATGCGCCGGCCTTTCGCATTTGCGTAACGAAAAAATCGGCAGTCAAAACAATCTTCTAATGTTCCCGTGTGCAGCGCAGCAACGATTGCACATTGACATTTTGTCACGAGAAGTGAGTAATTGCCCATGAGCGAGGCAAATGCTCAATTTCTTCTGGGAGGAAGTCGATGAACTTGAGAACTTTCCTGCTGGGCACGTGCTCGGCAGTCGCACTGTCGGGTCTGGCCCAAGCAGAAACCCTGACGATCGCGACCGTGAACAACGGCGACATGATCCGGATGCAGAAGCTGACGGAGGATTTCACGTCCAAGAATCCGGACATTCAGCTCGAGTGGGTAACGCTTGAGGAAAACGTGCTGCGCCAGCGCGTGACGACCGATATCGCCACCAAGGGCGGCCAGTACGACATCATGACGATCGGCACCTATGAAGTGCCGATCTGGGCGAAGCAGGGCTGGCTGTTGCCGCTCGACAATCTCGGCGCGGACTACGATGTCGACGACCTGTTGCCGGCGATCCGCTCGGGCCTCACCATCGACGGCAAGCTCTATGCAGCACCCTTCTACGGCGAAAGCTCGATGGTGATGTATCGCAAGGACCTGTTCGAGAAGGCGGGGCTGACGATGCCCGACGCACCGACCTGGGACTTCATCGCCGACGCGGCGCGCAAGATCACCGACAAGAACGCCGAAGTCTACGGCATCTGCCTACGCGGCAAGGCCGGCTGGGGCGAGAACATGGCCTTCCTGACGGCGACCGCGAACGCCTTCGGCGCCCGCTGGTTCGACGAAAACTGGAAGCCGCAGTTCGACCAGCCCGAATGGAAGAACGCGCTCGACTTCTACGTCAAGCTGATGAACGACGCCGGACCGCCCGGCGCATCCTCGAACGGCTTCAACGAGAACCTGTCGCTGTTCCAGACCGGCAAGTGCGGCATGTGGATCGACGCGACGGTGGCTGCGTCCTTCGTTACCAACCCGAAGGAATCGACCGTTGCCGACAAGGTCGGCTTTGCGCTGGCCCCCGACACCGGTCTCGGCAAGCGCGGCAACTGGCTCTGGGCCTGGAACCTCGCCATCCCCGCGGGCTCACAGAAGGTCGCCTCGGCCGAGAAGTTTATCTCCTGGGCAACCGGTAAGGACTATCTGAAGCTCGTCGCCGACAAGGAAGGCTGGGCCAACGTTCCTCCGGGCACGCGCACCTCGCTCTACGCCAACCCCGAGTATCAGAAGGCGGCACCGTTTGCGAAGATGACGCTCGACTCGATCAACGCGGCCGATCCCAAGAACCCGGCGGTCAAGCCGGTTCCCTATGTCGGCGTGCAGTTCGTGGCGATCCCGGAATTCCAGGGTCTCGGCACGGCGGTCGGCCAGCAGTTCTCGGCAGCGCTTGCCGGACAGATGAGCGTCGACCAGGCGCTTGCCAGCGCCCAACAGCTCACCGAGCGTGAGATGACCAAGGCTGGCTACATCAAGTGAGGCTCCCAAGGGCCCGGGGTGCTGGCCGCAAATGGCCGGCGCCCCGGTAATTCTCCTCCGGGCAGCTCTCCTGGAGGATTTTCCGCGGCGCGCGCGGTCAGCCCACGCGCGCCCGGTCCGAGCTCTCGAACACGCGTTGAATTCCATCATTTGGGGGACGCCATGGCGACCTTGCACACACGCTCCGCCGCGCGGCTGATGATCGCGCCTTCGGTGCTTCTGCTTCTGGCCTGGATGATCGTTCCCCTGGCCATGACGATCTATTTCTCGTTCCTGCGCTACAATCTGTTGATGCCGGGCATGGAAGAGTTCGCCGGCTTCACGAACTACAAATACTTCCTGACCGATCCCGCTTTCTTTCAGGCGATTTTCAACACGCTGGCGATCGTGCTCGGCGTGCTGTTCATCACCGTCGTCGGCGGCATCGCGCTGGCGCTTCTGCTCGACCAGCCGATGTTCGGGCAGGGGATCGTGCGCATCCTCGTCATTGCTCCCTTCCTGATCATGCCGACGGTGGCAGCGCTCGTCTGGAAGAACATGTTCATGAACCCGGTCAACGGGCTCTTTGCGTGGATCGCCAAGCTATTCGGGCTTCAACCCTTCGACTTCCTCGCCAACGCGCCGTTGATGTCGGTTATCCTGATCGTCGCCTGGCAATGGCTGCCCTTTGCGACGCTCATCCTTCTGACGGCACTGCAGTCGCTCGACGAGGAGCAGAAGGAAGCAGCCCAGATGGACGGCGCCGGCGCCTGGAGCCGCTTCATCTACCTGGTGCTGCCGCATCTTTCCCGCGCGATCACGGTCGTCATTCTCATCCAGACGATCTTCCTGCTCTCGGTCTTTGCCGAAATCCTGGTCACCACCAATGGCGGCCCGGGCACGCAGAGCACCAACCTGACCTTCCTCGTCTATGCGCAGGCCCTGCTGCAGTTCGACGTGGGCGGTGCTTCGGCCGGCGGCATCATCGCGGTCATCCTCGCCAACATCGTCGCATTCTTCCTGATGCGCATGATCGGCAAGACGCTGGAGGCTTGAGAACCATGGCACGCAACGTCTCCACCCAAAGAAAGATCGTCGTCACCGTCGTCGCCTGGACGATCGGCATCCTGATCTTCTTCCCGATCCTCTGGACGTTCCTGACGAGCTTCAAGACCGAGGCCGAGGCGATCGCTTCGCCGCCGTCGCTGTTCTTCTTCGACTGGACGACGGAGAACTATCACGAGGTGCAGAGCCGCTCGAACTACTTCCTGCACTTCATGAACTCGGTCGTCGTCTCCTTCGGCTCGACGCTGATCGGCCTGATCATCGCCATCCCGTCCGCCTGGGCGATGGCGTTCTCGCCGACCAAGCGCACCAAGGACGTGCTCATGTGGATGCTGTCCACCAAGATGATGCCGTCGGTCGGCGTACTGGTGCCGATGTACCTGTTGTTCCGCAACACCGGCCTGCTCGACACCCGCACCGGCCTGGTGATCGTGCTGACGCTGATCAACCTGCCGATCATCATCTGGATGCTCTACACCTACTTCAAGGAGATCCCGGGCGAGATCCTCGAAGCGGCCCGCATGGATGGCGCCTCGCTCTCCAAGGAGATCATCTATGTGCTGACGCCGATGGCGATCCCCGGCATTGCCTCGACGCTGCTCTTGAACATCATCCTCGCCTGGAACGAGGCGTTCTGGACGCTGAACCTCAGTGCCGCCAAGGCGGCGCCGCTGACAGCCTTCATCGCCTCCTATTCGAGCCCCGAAGGCCTGTTCTACGCCAAGCTTTCGGCCGCCTCGACCATGGCGATCGCCCCCATCCTCATACTCGGCTGGTTCTCGCAGAAGCAGCTCGTGCGCGGCCTTACCTTCGGCGCGGTCAAATAAGGGATACGACAATGGGAAGCATTACACTCAGCAAGGTTTCGAAGGTCTTCGGCGCCCATGCCGTCATCCCCTCGATCGACCTCGACATCAACAATGGCGAGTTCGTCGTCTTCGTCGGCCCGTCCGGTTGCGGGAAGTCGACGCTGCTCCGGCTGATCGCCGGCCTGGAAGACGTCAGTGACGGCGATATCGTCATCGACGGCAAGAACGCCACCGAACTGCCGCCGGCCCAGCGCGGTCTCTCGATGGTGTTCCAGTCCTACGCGCTCTATCCGCATATGAGCGTGCGTTCCAACATCGCCTTTCCGCTGAAGATGGCGGGCGAAGACAAGGCCGTCATCGACAAGAAGGTGTCGGATGCAGCCCGCGTGCTGAACCTCACCGACTATCTCGACCGCAAGCCACGGCAACTTTCCGGCGGCCAGCGCCAGCGCGTGGCGATCGGCCGGGCGATCGTTCGCCAGCCGAAGGCGTTTCTCTTTGACGAGCCACTGTCGAACCTCGACGCGGCGCTGCGCGTCAACATGCGGCTGGAAATCAGCCAGCTGCACCAGGACCTGAAGACGACGATGATCTACGTCACCCACGACCAGGTGGAGGCCATGACCATGGCCGACAAGATCGTGGTGCTGAACCGCGGCCGCATAGAGCAGGTCGGCTCGCCGCTCGACCTCTACCACAAGCCTGACAATCTGTTCGTTGCCGGCTTCATCGGCTCGCCGCGCATGAACATCGTCAGCGGTGCGGCGGCTTCCGCCTATCAGGCGCATACGATGGGCATTCGTCCCGAACACCTGGCGCTTTCAAAGGAAAGCGGAACCTGGCAGGGCACGGTCGGTGTCGCCGAACATCTCGGCTCCGACACCTTCCTGCATGTCAATGTCGACAATGTCGGCACGGTGACGGCACGCGTCAGCGGTGACTTCGCGGTGACCCACGGCGACCGCGTCTTCCTGACGCCCGATCCGCAGCGCGTCCACAGGTTCGATGAAAAGGGGCTGGCAGTTCGATGAAACGTCTTGAAGGAAAGAGCGCGCTGATCACCGGGTCCGCGCGGGGGATCGGTCGTGCCTTTGCGGAGGCCTATATCCGCGAGGGCGCCACGGTCGCGATCGCCGACATCAACATCGAGCGGGCGCGGCAGACGGCCTCCGAAATCGGTGCCGGCGCCTATGCGGTCGAGATGGACGTCACTAGCCAGGCGTCCATTGATGCGGCGATCGCCGCGGTCGTCAAGGAAACGGGCGGGCTCGACATTCTCGTCAACAATGCCGCGCTCTTCGACCTGGCGCCGATCGTCGAGATCACCCGCGATAGCTACGACCGGCTGTTTTCGATCAATGTCGCTGGAACGCTGTTCACCATGCAGGCGGCCGCAAAGCAGATGATCGTGCAAGGGCGCGGCGGCAAGATCATCAACATGGCGAGCCAGGCCGGACGCCGCGGCGAAGCGCTGGTCGCGATCTATTGCGCCACCAAGGCGGCGGTCATCAGCCTCACCCAGTCGGCCGGCCTCAACCTCATCAATCACGGCATCAACGTCAACGCGATCGCGCCCGGTGTGGTCGATGGCGAACACTGGGACGGCGTCGATGCGCTGTTCGCAAAATACGAGAACCGTCCGCGCGGCGAAAAGAAGAAGCTCGTCGGCGCAGAGGTGCCCTTCGGCCGGATGGGAACGGCCGAGGACCTGACGGGCATGGCGATCTTCCTCGCGTCAGCCGAGAGCGACTACGTCGTCTCGCAGACCTACAACGTCGACGGCGGCAACTGGATGAGCTGAACCGGCGTCAGCCGGTGAAGCCTCGAAAGGATACGGGATCATGACGACCAAACTCTCAACTGCCGCCCTCGACACGATCAAGGCCAAAGCCGGCGTGCCTGCCTACGACCGGTCGCAACTGACGGCGGGCATCGTGCATTTCGGCGTCGGCAACTTCCACCGGGCGCACCAGGCCGTCTATCTCGATGATCTCTTCAACGCCGGCTTCGACAGGGACTGGGCGATCATCGGCGCCGGTGTGCTTCCCTCCGACGCGACAATGCGCGCCAAGCTGGCCGCGCAGGATTTCCTGACGACCGTCGTCGAGCAGGACAACAACCGCACAGGCGCCCATGTGACCGGCGCCATGATCGATTATCTGGAACCGGGTGACGTCGCCGGGATCGTTGCCAGGCTCGCCGATCCCTCGATCCGCATCGTCTCCTTGACGATCACCGAAGGCGGCTACTTCATCGATCCGGCCTCGGGCGTGTTCAACCCGACCCATCCGGACATCGTCGCCGACGCGCAGAACCCGGCCGCTCCGAAGACCGTGTTCGGACTGATCGTTGCCGGCCTGAAGGCGCGTCGCGACAGGAACGTGCCGCCGTTCACCGTGATGTCCTGCGACAACATTCCGGGCAATGGCGAGGTTACCCATGCGGCGGTTTCGGGGCTTGCCCGCCTCCATGATCCGGCCTTCGCCGACTGGATCGACGCCAACGTCGCTTTCCCGAACGGCATGGTCGACCGCATCACGCCGGCGACCGGCGCGCGCGAGATCGGCATCGTTGCCGACGACTACGGCATCGAGGACGCCTGGCCGGTGTTCTGTGAGGAGTTCAAGCAGTGGGTGCTCGAGGATCATTTCCCGCTCGGTCGCCCGGCCCTGGAGAAGGTCGACGTCCAGTTCGTGCCTGATGTCGCGCCCTACGAGCACATGAAGATCCGCATCCTCAATGGCGGCCATGCGGCGATCGCTTACCCCGCCGCTCTTCTCGACATTCATTTCGTCCACGAGGCGATGGAGGAGCCGCTGATCCGCGCCTTCCTTGCCAAGCTTGAGCATGACGAAATTATCCCGGTCATTCCGCCAGTGCCGAACACCGATCTCGGCGATTACTACAAGCTGATCGAGACGCGTTTTTCCAATCCGAAGATCGGCGACACGATCCCACGGCTGGCGCAGGACGGCTCCAACCGGCAGCCGAAATTCATACTGCCCTCGACCGCCGATCGGCTGGCGCGCGGCGAGGATGTCGTCGGGCTGTCGCTCGTCTCTGCGCTCTGGTGCCGATACTTCGCCGGCACGTCGGACAGCGGCAAGACGATCGTCTTTAACGACCAAAGCGCCGACCGGCTGAACAGGGCGGCGCTTGCCGCCAAGGACGATCCCATGGCCTTCCTGGCGCTTGGCGACATCTTCGGCGACGTCGCCCGCTCCGATCTCTTCCGCCGTCGTTTCGCCCATGCATTGAAAACCCTCTGGGAAAAGGGTACGCGCGCTACGCTCCAGCTTTATCTGGACGGCAAGCTTGAGGGATGAAGTGCGATGGCGGATGCGGCGTCGGGGTTAGTGATCTTCGATTGCGACGGGGTGCTTGTCGATAGCGAGCCGATCTCGCTGGAGGTGCTGGTGGACGTGCTTTCGGCCGCCGGAGTTTCCATGACCACCGAGGAGGCGACCGAACGCTTTCTCGGACGCAGTCTCAAAAGCATGTCGGCGACCCTGCATGACGAATACGGGCTTGCGACCGACGATGCGTTTCTCGAAGGCATGCGCCTTCGCCTTTACGACCGTTTTCGCACCGAGCTGCAGCCGATCGCCGGCATCCGGGGCGCCGTCGAAGGCCTGAAGGGCGCCTGCTGCGTCGCTTCGTCCAGCCAACCCGAGCGCATCCGCCTGTCGCTGACCGTCACCGGGCTCATCGATCTCTTCGAGCCCAACATCTTCTCCGCCACCATGGTGAAACACGGCAAGCCGGCGCCGGATCTCTTTCTCCACGCGAGCCGCCAGATGGGCTTCGAACCTCACGACTGTGTCGTCATCGAGGACAGCCCGGCCGGGATAGAGGCGGCGAAGGCGGCGGGCATGCGGGTCTTCGCCTTTGCCGGCGGCAGCCATGCGCGTACCGACAAGCATCGGCAGAGTCTTGCCGCCCTCAGTCCCGATGTGCTGTTTGACGACATGGGCGAATTGTTACAGTTTGTCGGCCGGTAGCAGCAGGGACGAAACGGGAGCGGGACGAGGAACATGTGCGCGGTTTTCCGCCTGCACGTCCGCTCTCCTTCATGACAATCGATCACGGTTGTGACGGGGTCTGGCAGATCCTAAATCAGCGTGATCTTGGGGGCGGGGACTTTCTTTGATGCGTGAATTCGTCGTTGCGGTCGATGTCGGTACCGGCAGTGCGCGCGCCGGTATTTTTGACGGCAAGGGCAGGTTGCTTGCGCGCGCCGACCTGCCGATCGCCATGAACCGGCCGGAAGAAAACCACGCCGAGCACGATTCCGAAGATATCTGGCGCGCCGTCTGCGGCGCCGTCAAAGCGGCGAAGGAAAAGGCCGGGATCGCTGCGGAGGATATTGCGGCGATCGGCTTCGACGCCACCTGCTCGCTGGTGGTGCGCGACCGTGAGGGCAAGCCGCTTTCGGTCAACCGCAAGGGCGAGGCGCGCTGGGACACGATCGTCTGGCTCGACCACCGGGCGCTCGCCGAGGCGGATTTCTGCACGGCGACCGGTCATCCGGTACTCGACTTCTCCGGCCGCGTGATGTCGCCGGAAATGGAAATGCCGAAGCTCATGTGGCTGAAGCGGAACCTGCCGCAGCAATGGCAGAAGGCCGGCTTCTTCTTCGATCTTGCCGACTATCTTTCCTGGCGGGCGACCGGCAGTGCTGCGCGCTCGCGCTGCACGCTGACGGCCAAATGGAATTACCTGGCGCATGAGAAGCGCGGCTGGCAGCCGGACTATCTCGCAAAGATCGGGCTCGAGGATCTCATCGAGCGCGGCGGCCTGCCGGAAGAAACCCTGCCGATCGGAAGCTCCGTCGGCCACCTGAGCGCTGCAGCCGCTGCCGAGCTTGGCCTCGACGAGGCCTGCCAGGTGGCGCCCGGCATGATTGACGCCTATGCCGGCGCGCTCGGTGTTGTCGGCGGCTTCATCGGCAAGCCGGAGAAGCTCGAAAGACAGCTGGCGCTGATTGCCGGCACGTCGAGTTGCATCGTCGCCTTTTCCAAGGACATGAAGCCGGGCTTCGGCATGTGGGGGCCGTACTACGAAGCGGTGCTGCCCGGCGCTTGGCTGATCGAGGGCGGACAGTCGGCGACCGGCGCGCTGCTCGATCATATCGTGCGGCTGCATGGCGGAGGCCTTGAGCCAACCGCCGAAACCCATGGCCGGATCATCGCGCGGGTGCAGGAACTGCGCGCCGAGCAGGGCGTGACCTTTGCCGAGCGGCTGCATGTGCTGCCCGATTTTCACGGCAACCGCTCGCCGCTCGCCGACCCGCACGGCCTCGGCGTCATCAGCGGTCTGCCGCTCGATTCCTCCTTCGACGCGCTCTGCCGTCTCTACTGGCGCACTTGCGTCGCGATCGCGCTCGGCATCCGCCACATCCTGGAGATGATGCGGGAGGTCGGCTACCAGCTCGACACGCTGCACGTCACCGGCGGCCATGTCCGCAACGCGCTGCTCATGGAACTCTATTGCGACGTCACCGGCTGCCGGGTTGTGGCGCCGGAGGCGCCGGATGCCGTCCTGCTCGGTACGGCGATGGCGGCAGCAGTTGCCGGCGGCATGCATGCGGATCTCGCCGCAGCCGGCGCCGAAATGGCGTCGGGTGGGCACGAGCGCCTGCCGAACGCGGCGGTTCGCGACGCCTATGATCGCGACTATCGCCGCTTCCTGGCGCTCTATCGCCACCGTGACGAGCTCGACAAAATGGAGTGACGGCTGCAGCCGAAAAGCTTGTTGCGGGGCCGTGGAACCTTTTTCCGTGTCGCGCATTTTGTTGTTGACCGGACGGTGGCGCGCATAGCCCCCAATGCGGCGCCGGAGGCAGACCGCCGGCCTACAACTCACACTCCCCGAGTGAGTTGCACATACCAGCCAGTGCCTTCCCTCGGCACTGGCTGTTGTGTTTTCAGGTGGCTGTCTCTTGCGAGAAATCTGACAGCATCTGGTGACGCGCGACGGGAACAAGCCGCCGGTCACCGCGCAGGGCGAGTGATGAAATTGCCGATGTCAGGTCAGAGATTTCTCGTCGGGACGTTCCGGCAATCTTGCCGAACCAGCTCCCAAAACGACCTGCAGCGGCCACACGCCGGAAGACGCGGAGCCGCTGCAGGATCTTGATTGGCTGCATGCCCCCTCGACCTTTACAGTCGAGGGAAACATGCAGTCGCGCTCAGGCCGCCGCCTTGGTGGATTCGTTGAAGAACAGAGCCTGGCTGATCAGCGCCTTGACCATGTCCGGATTGAACGGCTTGGTGACCAGGAAGGTCGGTTCCGGCCGTTCGCCGGTCAGGAGCCGCTCCGGGAAGGCGGTGATGAAGATCACCGGAATGGCGCTCGTCTTCAGGATGTCGTTGACCGCGTCGATGCCGGAGCTGCCGTCGGCAAGCTGGATATCGGCAAGCACCATGCTGGGCCGTGTCTTCTTGTAGAGTGCGATTGCTTCGTCGCGCGTGCGGGCGATGCCGGTGACGCGATGGCCGAGGCTTTCGACCATCTGTTCGATGTCGATGGCGATCAGCGGTTCATCCTCGATGATCATGATGTCGGTTGCAACCTGGCGCGAGATTTCCTGCGAGGCGCGATCGAGCAGGCCGCCGACCTTGTCGGTGCTGACGTCGAGAACTTCGGCCGCTTCCTCGGGCCGGAAGCCTTCGACCGAGACCAGAAGGAATGCCTGGCGGGCAAGAGGCGAGACGGTTGCCAGATTGATCGATGCGCGCTGCTCCCAGGCAAAGGGTGAGACCGGTTCCGGGACGAGCACGGACGAAGATCCGAAGAGCGAGGTGAACAGGCGGAACAGGCCAACGCGGTCATTGCTTGCTTCGGGGAAAATCGACGTGTCGGCGATCAGCGCTTCGAGAACGGCGGCCACATAGGCGTCGCCTGATGTCTGCGAGCCGGTCAGCGCGCGTGAATAGCGGCGCAGGTACGGCAGGAGCGGTGCGATCCGCGTGGACAATGTCATAGAGGAACTCCCTCGAAAATCGTTTTACGGTGACGTTGCGAGAACGCTCTTCGTAAAAAAAGGTTCCGCGAGGGAACATTTCAATTTTCAGCGGCGTTATGGCGGCTAAGGACAGTTTTGGCGATTACGGACAGTTGAAGGCGACAGTTTGAAAATGAAACATAAAACAGGGGCAGGGCGGACCACCGGCACGACCTTATGGACAGAAGATCCAAATGCGCAAATTGCAGCGAAGCTGAAGGCGCTCTATCAGTCCGTGCAGGAAGAGGCGATACCCGCGCGTTTTCTCGATCTTCTGGAAAAACTCGACGCGGCCGAGCAGCAATCGGCGCTGCAGGGCAGGGAGTGAGTACCGGAATGTCATCCGAAAATAATGATTTCAAACGTGAGATGCTGGCCGCGTTGCCGAGCCTTCGTGCCTTCGCCATGTCGTTGATCGGCCGTCACGATCGCGCCGACGACCTGGTCCAGGATACCATCATGAAGGCCTGGGCGAAGCAGGATCACTTCGAGATGGGCACCAACATGAAGGCCTGGCTCTTCACCATCCTGCGCAACGAGCTCTATAGCCAAATGCGCAAGCGCGGACGCGAGGTTCAGGACAGCGACGGGCATTTCACCGAGTCGCTTGCCCATCATCCCGAGCAATATGGTTCGCTGGACCTGCAGGATTTCCGCAAGGCGCTCGAGATGCTGCCGCCCGACCAGCGCGAAGCCATCATCCTCGTGGGCGCCTCCGGCTTTTCCTACGAGGAAGCGGCCACGATCTGCGGCTGCGCGCTCGGAACGATCAAGAGCCGCGTCAACCGCGCGCGCCAGCGCTTGCAGGATATTCTTCAGGTGAAGGGCGAAAACGACTACGGCCCCGACGAGACGTCGGCCCCGATCACGTCGCGCGCCTTCGTTTCCTGAGGAAGTTTCGAACTGGACACCGTTGCAAAAGCGACGGTGTCCTGCTTTCACTGACGCTTGCGCCCGAGAGGGACAGGCGGTTGGTGGAGGCAGAGCGCAATCATGACGATTTTGGGTCGATATGCCCAGAACCGAGCGAGATGCGGGTGCAGCTCTCAAGGGGCTCCCCAGCCCGCTCAGATTGGGAATTGAGACCGAATGCGCATGAGGACTGAAAGGACAGACCCGCCCGTCACGAGGCTGCTCGACGCGCCCGAGCGTCTGAGCGTCCTGCACGCGACCGTGCCCGACATGGCGGTGCCGGACCGGGATTTCGATGGCATCGTTGAAATTGCGGCCGGCCTCTTCGAGGCGCCGATTGCGCTGGTAACCTTGATCGATCGCGAATGGCAGTGGTTCAAGGCGGCGGTCGGAACCACGGAGAGCCGGGCGTCGTCGGAGGAGTCCTTTTGCGTGCAGGTGGCGGCCGAGGCGGGTGCCAGCCTTGTCGTGCTCGACGCATCGACTGATCCGCGGTTCATGCGGCGCTCGCGGGTGGTCGGCCCGCCGTTCCTGCGGTTTTATGCCGGCGCGCCGATCATGCTCGAGGGGCAGGCAGTCGGCACGGTCTGCGTTCTCGACGACAAGCCGCGCGCCGACGTGCCGCAGGCGCTGATGGACCAGCTGGGGCGGCTCGCCGGGCTTGCTGCTTCCCTCTTCAAGATCAAGGACGAAGCGCGCCGGCGCGCGCTGAAAGAGGCGGCGCTGTCACGCGAGGAGCAGCGCCACGCCATGGCGCTCGAAGCGGCGAACATCGGCAGCTGGCTGTGGGACATCCGCTCCGGGGCCATTGCCGGCAACAGCGCGATGAAACGCATGTTCGGCTTGCCGGCCGACAGTTTCGTCGGCGCCCGCGAGATCTTCGGAGCGATTCATATCGACGATCGCGGCGCGACCTTTTCAAAGCTGCGCCAGGCGATGAAGGCCGATGATGAGTACGACGGCATGTTCCGTGTCGGCGACACCGGCCGCTGGCTGCTCGGGCGCGGCCGCGTGCATGATCGTGACAGCAAGGGCAATCCGTTGACGTTCATCGGCGTCACCATCGATGTCACCGACCAGCAGGCGTCGGTGCAGCGCACCCGGCTGTTGCTGAAGGAGCTCAACCATAGGGTCAAGAATACGCTCGCGATGCTGCAGTCGCTTGCCCGCCAGACATTGCGCCAGACGAGCGATCCGGCGGAATTCATGACCGCCTTTGCCGGCCGTTTGCAGGCGATCTCCGAAGCGCACGGGCTGCTTTCCGACCATGAATGGGGCACGATCCGGCTTGCCGACCTCATCGCCAAGCAGCTGCTGCCGCATGTCAATTGCTATGCCGAGCAGATCGAGATCCACAAGGACGAGATATCGCTCGGGCCTGACCAGGCGGTCGGCCTCGGTCTGGTTCTGCACGAGCTTGCCACCAATGCCGTCAAATACGGGTCGCTGTCGGTGCCGAAGGGGAAGGTCGTTCTGACGGCGCGCAACATGATCGAGGATGGCGAAAGCGTTCTGCATCTCACCTGGACCGAAGTCGGCGGGCCGCCGGTGCGCGAGCCGAAGCGGCGCGGCTTCGGCTCGATCCTGATCGAGCGGAGCCTCGATAAGGTCTTGGGCAGCTCGGTCAAGGTGGAGTATCTGCCAGCCGGCGTTACCGCGCTTATCCGCCTGCCGCTTTAAGGCGTTGATCGCAACCGACGCAAGCGCGCAAGCTTCTCCGGCCAGACACCAACGGTCTTCGGAGCGGGGAAAGTTCGAAAACGGGCTGGGAAGCCCGTGCTTGATCGTCAGTCGTCGCGCCGGCGCTCGCGCCGTTTGCCGGTTCCGACCAGTGCTCCGATCGCAAGTGCGGTAGCGACAGCCAGCAGCGGTTGTTTGCGCAGAATGCCCGCGGCGGCAAGCAGTGTCAGGTTGGTTTGCACTTGTCTGCGTCGGCGACGTTCTTCGGCCAGGCGGCGGTCGCGACCTTGCAGCATCGCCATGATGCCGAACAGCACCAGCGCGGTCACGAAAAACGCGATCGCGATCGCGACGGAGGCCGTGACCGGACTGTACACTTCGCTGAGATAGAGGAATGTGGCCGCGAGGCCGAAGACATAAGCTGTGGCAAGCAGCAATCCCATGATGCCCCACAGGATCGCGTTGCGTTTCACGCGCGCAGTGGCCGCGCCGATATCGGCGCTCATCAGCGCGGTCAGGGCTGCAGTCAATGGTCCCATGAATTGCCCCCGGTCATCTGCCCCTCGATCTCAGCGGATGGGTTGCACCCATCCGCCTTAACGGCTCGCATCGTCGTCAGCGACGAAGAAGAGCGGCGATCGCCAGACCGATCAGGGCGGCGGCACCGAGGGTGGCAACGGGATGCTCGCGCACGGCGTGCCGAACCTGCTTTTCCGTGCCGGCGTAGCGATCGCGAAGCTCGGCCAGCAGATCTTCACCGCTTGCCAACAGCTCGCTGAGGCCCGCTTCGGCCTGCTCGCGGGCGTCCTGCGCCTTGCTGCGGGCCTGTTGCGAAGCCGTCGATCCGCGATCGGCCAGGAGGGCGACGAGCGTCGCCACATCATTGCGCAGTTCGCCCAGTTGTTCCTCGATGGAGATGTCGGCGAGCTTGCCGTTGCTTTTTGTCGAACGCGAGCTCGAACCGGAGAAGAGGCCTGACGCCATGACGAATACTCCCTTTCACACATGCGCCGGCCGCGAACGGTCGGCGCTTCCTGATCAAACCGGCGGGCACAACTGCAGGCCTGCGCCGGCGCTTCGGGAAGACAACGCGCAAGTGCGGAAATTGTTTCGATAAATCTTGGTGTTGGCTCTCGGAAGAATCCGGGCGTGCGCTCGCGTCAGAGCGATGCGGTTTGCGGCAGCACGAAGGGCACGGGTGCGGGCGGCGCGACGCCCACCCGCATGCGGCAGCCGAAGACCGCTTCCATCGTCTCGTCCGTCAGCACCTCGGCAGGCGCGCCGCTGGCGCGGACCTTGCCGGCCTTCATCATGACCATATGGTCGGCGAACATGGCGGTGAGATTGAGGTCATGCATGACGGCGACCACACCGCCGCCGCGTTCGCAAAAGTTGCGCGCAAGCTGCATGATGCCGAGCTGGTGGCGGATATCGAGGCTGGAAACGGGCTCGTCGAGCAAGAGATACCGCGGCTCGCCATCGGCAACGGGTTCCGAGATCTGGCAAAGCACGCGGGCAAGCTGCACGCGCTGTTGCTCGCCACCGGACAGTTCCTGGTAGAAGCGCCCGGCAAAACCACCGAGATCGACCGCTTCGAGCGCTTCCGCAGCGATCCGGTCGTGCAGCGCTGCGTCGGCGTTTGCGCCTGCGGCAAGTCCGAGCCGAACCACTTCGCGCACCGTGAACGGGAAGGAGATGACGGTCGATTGCGGCAGCACGCCACGCATCGACGCGAGCTCCCAGGGCTTCAGGCCGCGCAGGTCACGGCCGTTGATGCGGATCGTCCCGCCCGCTGGCGCAAGCTCTCCGGAAATGGCCTTCAGCGTCGTGGTCTTGCCGCAGCCGTTCGGGCCCACGATCGCCGTCAGCGCGCCAGGTCGTGCGTCAAGCGAAACGCCGTGGAGGACCGGTCGCCCGCCGAGGCGGACGGAGAGATTGGAAACGTTGATCATGGCTTTGCTCACAATCCCATGTTCGAACGGCCGCGCAGCAGGATCCAGAGGAAGAACGGTGCGCCGATAAAAGCGGTGACGATGCCGATCGGCAGCTCCGCCGGGGTAACGATGGTGCGGGCGATCATGTCGGCAAGGATCAGAAGCGTCCCGCCGAGCAGAGCCGAGGCCGGCAGAAGGTAGCGGTGATCGGGGCCGATGACGAGGCGCAGCAGGTGCGGCACGACGATGCCGACGAAGCCAATGCCGCCGCTGACGGCAACCGACGCGCCGGTCGCCGCAGCAACACTGACGATCGCGACGTTCTTCAGCCGCTGGACAGGAATGCCCATATGGAAGGCTGCCGCCTCGCCAAGCGTGATCGCGTTGAGGCCGCGGGCAAGGAACGGCGTGACGGCGAGGGAAAGCAGGATGATCGGCGCCGATGCCAGGATCTTCGTCCAGTTGGCGCCGGCCAGCGACCCGAGGCCCCAGAAGGTGAGGTCGCGCAACTGCTTGTCGTCGGCCATGAACACCAGCACGCCGGTGACGGCGCCGGTCAGCGCACCAAGCGCGATGCCGGCCAGAAGCAGGGTGGCGATCGAGGTCTGTCCGCCGCGCGTGGCAATGCGGTAGAGCAAAAGCGTCGTGACGAGGCCGCCGAAGAAGGCGGCGACCGGCAGCGCATAGAAACCGAACAGGGCAAACAACGGCCCGAAGGTGGTGGTGCCAAGCACGATCAGCAGCACGGCGCCTAGGCTTGCGCCCGAGGAAACGCCGACGAGGCCGGGATCGGCCAGAGGATTGCGGAACAGCCCCTGCATGACCACGCCGGAAACCGCGAGCGACGCGCCGACGAGCATGCCGAGCACGGCGCGCGGCAGCCGAATATCGAGAATGATGATGCGGTCGCGGATGCTCAAGGCCTGGTCGGCCTCGCCGATCAGCCAGCGCCAGACATTGGCGAGCGACGCGTCGGCCGCACCGGTCATGATCGAGCCGACGAAGGTGGCGATGGCGATGACCGCTAGGGCGACGACGAGAAGCCGGGCGAGCCGCGAGCGATTGCCCGCACGCCATTCGTCGCGGATGTCGGCGGCCAATCCGGTCAGGCGCATGCCGCGGTCCAATGCCTCACTGCGAGGCATTGGCCTTCTTCCCGTAGATGGCGGCATTCAGTTCGCGAACGGCGCTTGCCGTGCGCGGGCCGAAGCCGAGCAGGTGCAGCCCGTCCATGCGCACGAGCGCCTTGTTCTTGGCCGCAGGGGTCAGGCTCAACGCCGGCATGGCGAAGAGTTCTTCCGCCTTGGCGGAGTGTTCGCCGCCGCGATCCATCATCAGGATGACGTCGGGCTTGGCTTCGACGATCGCTTCGTCGCTGAGCGCCTTGTAGCCGGGGAAGGTGCCAACGGCGTTCACCGCGCCGGCGAGTTCGATGATGCCGTTGGCGGCGGTACCCTGACCGGAGGCCATGACCTTGCCGCCCTGGGTGCTCAAGATGAAGAGCACGCGCTTGCGCTCGCTGTCTGCACGCGCGGAACCCTCGGCCACGGCCGCATCGAGATCGGCTTCGACGCTCTTGGCGAGCGTTTCGGCCTTGTCCTCGACGCCGAGGAAGGCGCCAACGGCACGGATCTTGGCGGGAATGCCACCCTTGTCGAAGGTCTCCGGCACGCTGGTGAAGGCAATGTTGGCCCCCTTCAGCACGGCCAGCGCCTCCGGCGGGCCGCTGCCTTCGACGGCGACGATGGCGCTCGGGTTGACGGCGATGATGCCTTCGGGCGCGAGCTGGCGCATATAGCCGACGTCCGGAAGCGTCTTTGCCGCTTCCGGATAGGTGCTGGTGGAATCACGCCCGACGAGACGGCCCTCTTCGCCGAGCGCATAGATGATCTCGGTGACGGCGCCGCCGACCGAAACGACACGCGAGACGTCGGCCTTCTGCGCATCCTCGGCCATGGCCGCCCGGATGAAGGCGGGGGCATCGGGTGCCACCGCCGGCAGCAGGAATGTCGCCGAAAGGGCGAAGGCGCCGAGCGCCAGGCCCGAGCGGCGAAGGCGACGGAAGTCGAGACCGTTGATCATCTTGCGTATCCTATTCTCTCGCTCAGGCGGCGACCGTCGTATCGAGGCGCGGCAGGCCCTCGGCGATCGAGCGCCATTCCGGACGCTCGGCCAGACCCTCTTTGCGCTTGCCGAAGAACTGGATGATCATCTCGCCCTTGGCGTCGAGCGCCTCGATCGAGGTGACATGGCCGTCGGCCGTCGGCTTGCGCACGGCCCAAAGCTCGGCGATGTGGTCGGTGCGCAGGTGCAGGTGGAAGGTCGGATCCATGATGTTGAGCCAGGGGCCCATCGTCGCGATCTTTTCGATCGGGCCGGAATGGATCTGGATCATGCCGCGGTTGCCGACAAAACACATGATCGGCAGTTCGACTTCGGCGCTCGCCTGCATCATCGCTTCGACGCTCTGCGGATCGAGCTGCCAGGCGAAATCGTCGCCGATGTTGCTCAGCGCCTGGCGGCGACCGATCTTCAGCTTGCGCAGAATGCCGTGGAACTGGTGGGTGTCCGTCATTTTCGTCCAGCGGTCACGCAATTCGACGACGTCGACGACGGTTTCAGGCTTGTCGTCCGTCGGCTGAACGCTGGTGTCGGCGACAAACGCCTGCGTTTGGTCGTCCAGGCGGAAGTCCGCGACGATCTTTTCATAGGCCGCGTCGTTCGATGCGGCGCGCAGGTGCACCTTGTGTACGGCGTTGCCCCACTTGTCGAAGAACTGCAGGCTCTTGCGCACTTCGCCCTTGTCGTCCTTCTTCGTCACGGCAAAGGCGTGTGCCCAGGCGCTCGGGAAAACGCGAAGGTCGATTTGCTCGCCAAGCACGATGCTCGCCATCTCGCCGGTGGTGATCTTCTCGTAGACACCGATCTTTTCGTGAACGGCGCTCTCGTTTCGGGTCAGCGCCATGACTTCGCCGAGTTCCTCGACGCGCGACAGGAAGCGGTTGGCGTCGGCATCGATGCGCACGGCCGTCAGCCCACATTCGGCAGCAACCAGCGCGGCTTCGGAAACGCCGAGCTGGGCTGCGATATCACGCTCGCGCATCTTCGGGTTTTCGGCGCGGTAGGCGCGGATTTCGGAAGGAGTGGGGCGAAGGCTCTCGGTCATTTTCATCTGCCTATTTGTTCAGGATCAGCTTGCCTTGACGGGTGATCTTCATGCGGTAGATCGCGCCGTCGTGGGAAATGAGAATCTCGTTTTCGGTGCCGAAGAGCTCGCGACTTTCGATGATCCTTTGCGCCCGTCCGGTCAGCACCGGAAGCTCCGAGGGGCGTGCGAGATTGTTGTCGTTGGTCACTGTGTTTCGGCCGTTTCGAGTGGGCAGGCCGCGCTGATTTCCCCGCATTTCCCGCCGTGCAATTCGATTACTATCTTGACTTCATTACTCATATTTATTTATGGACGCAATACCGGACTTATAAACTCAAGTTAGTTGCTGCCGGCTTGTGGACAAGGGCGTGCGGCCGGCGTTCGGTGGTGTGCTCGATCCTTTGGAGTGGTGTCGTCATGAAGTTTCCCAGCCTTCCGATTGTTTCCGTTGCTCTTGCGGCTCTCGTTGCCGCAACCGCCGCCAAGGCGCAGGAGACCGCAGCGGCCGGGGGGCTGACGATCGAGCTCAACGAGGTGGCGCCGTCGCAGAAGGGTTGCAAGCTCACCTTCGTTGCCGGCAACGAATTTGCGCAGTCGTTGAGCAAGGTTTCCTTCGAGTTTGTGATCTTCGATCAGAAGGGGCTGGTCGAGCGCATGGCCGTGCTCGATTTCCGTGATCTTCCCGCCGGCAAGACCAAGGTTCGCCAGTTCGATCTGCCCGGCACCAATTGTGATGCGGTGAAGAGCCTGCTGATCAACGATGCGCCGGCCTGTGTCGGCGACGGCGTTCAGCCGGGTGCGTGCATGAGTGGGATCAAGACCGGCTCCAAGTCGTCGGTCGAACTCAAGGGGTGAGCGGGACGGGGGCTGAGCGCGTCCGGCAATCCGAGCATGAGGTTTGCGTCGCCCTGGTGCGACGAAGGTAAGGCTGCAATGAAGCGTATCGTCATCTGGACCGGGGCCGCCGTCTTATCGCTTGCAACACATGGCGTCGTGCTCGCGACGCTGTTCGGCGGCAACCCGCCCGAGACGCAACTGGATCTGATCCAGGGCGGCGAAAGCGTCGAAGTGGCGCTCCTTGGCGATGCTTTCGAGGAAACGCTGCAATCGGGCGAAGTGTCCGATGTCGTCGAGCCCACGGACGATCTGCCCGAGGAGGTTCAGCCCGCCGAGATCCAGCCGGTCGAGGATGTCGCCCCCACGCAGGAGATCGCTGCAGAGCAGCCCCACGATCTGACGGCGACCGAGGCGGACGTGATCCTGCCGGCCGAGGAAATGCCTACCCTGCAGGTTGCCGAGGCGGTGGTGACGGCGAGCGTCGCGCCGGTCGAGACCGTCGTGCCGGAAGAAAAGCCCGAGGAGCCGAAGAAGGAAAAGGTCGAAAAACCGGAGCCGAAGAAGGAGCCGGTGAAAAAGAAGAAGGTGACCCGCAAGAAAGCGGGCGACCAGGGTGAGCAGGCGCAGAACCAGGTCAAGGGTAAGCAGGACGGCCAGGAGAATGGCAGTTCATCCGCAGCAAATGGCAACAGCCGCGCGTCCGAGGTCGGCAACGCCAACATGGAGAATTACGGCGGCAAGATCCGCAAGCGGATCACGCGCCGGTTCAAGGTTCCGGCCGCCGCACGGCGCGACGGTGTATCCGGCACGGCGACCGTTCGTTTCACGCTGACATCGAATGGAAACCTGACGCGTGTCAGCCTCGCGAGCAGTTCCGGCTCGCCGGCGATCGATGAGGCTGCCATCGATGCGGTTCGCCGCGCTGCGCCATTCCCGGCGTTTCCGGCCGGAGCGCCAAGCTCCGAATCCTTCATCGTGCCGATGGTTGCGAGCGTCCGCTGATCTTCTCCTCTTGCGGCAGAATTCGCGCAGAAGCTGCAAGAAAAAAATATGATTAGAAAACTCATGTTTATACTTTACTCTGTTTATCAAGTTTAATAGGTTGCCCTCGTCACGCAGCCGAAGGGTGTGTGTCGAGAGGATTTCCCGATGCGACCGGCTGCCTGACGAAGGCCCTTGTCGCGCGACCAGGCGGAGAAGATTGCATGCGCGGCAAGCGTCACCAGAATGCGGCGAAGAACGGCAAGGGTCGCTCCGGTTCGGAACCGGTCGAGCCCCGCCAGGAGGCCGGCAAGGCGACGCTCGAAGGGCGCAGCTTCCTCTATGTCGGCGGCCGTGATTGCCAGGTGGCGCACTTGCGCGAAATCGCCAGCTCCTTCGGCGCCGAACTGCTGCACCACGATGGGGGCCTGCGCGAGGCCGTATCGCGCATCGACCGGGTGTTGCCGTCCGTCGACTGTGTCTTCTGCCCCATCGACTGC
Organism: Ensifer sp. KUDG1; assembly: GCF_050434285.1. Classification (NCBI taxonomy): domain Bacteria; kingdom Pseudomonadati; phylum Pseudomonadota; class Alphaproteobacteria; order Hyphomicrobiales; family Rhizobiaceae; genus Ensifer; species Ensifer sp. KUDG1. The sequence continues at coordinate 221,391 of NZ_JBNDIG010000007.1, read as the reverse complement.
ATCAGCCACGACGCATGTCTTCGCGTGAAGACTGGCTGCAAGAAGTGGGGCAAGGCCTTCGTGCCGCTGCGCAACGGCTCGAAGTCGAGCCTGGAGCGCGCGCTTCAGGACCTGACCACCAGCCGCAACGAGCGGTAATCCTCCCAAGACCAGACGAGAATTTGCAATGAACGAAGAACGTCCCGACCTTGCCATGATGATCGGCTTGCACAAGCTGGCCGCCCAGCAGGGCGACGGCCTGGTGCCTGAACTCTACGAGATCCTGACGCGACGGGCGCGCATGGTGGAAGAGAATGCCAATGTCGCGGAGTTCCCCACCTGGCAGGCCCGCCCGCCGGTGCGCGACCCGCTCGGGCTTGTGGAGCCGAAGGAAGGAACTATCCTCGCCTTTCCGCGTGCCGCCAACGACGCCGCCCGAAAAAAAGAAAGCGCCTAGGAGTTCCTGATGTTTGTTGCCATGAACCGTTTCCGTATTGCCGTCGGCCACGAAGAGGCTTTCGAGGCCGTATGGAAGGGGCGGGATTCCAGCCTTTCGGAAATGCCCGGCTTCGTTTCCTTCCACCTCTTGCGCGGCGACAGCGTGCCGGAGGAGGGCTACACGCTCTTCGTCTCGAACTCGGTCTGGAAGGACAGGGATTCGTTTTCCGCCTGGACGAAGTCGGACAACTTCCGCGCGGCGCACAAGAATGCCGGTGAGAACAAGGCGATGTATCTCGGTCCGCCGAAGTTCGAGGGTTTTTCGGCCGTCGAAGGCGCCTGATCCGCGCGCTAGCGCTGAGATATGATCCTGATTTCGCGTGTTATTCGCCTCCCGGATGGATCTCTCCCGGGAGGCAAATTGTTTTTGTGTCAGGCCGTCTTCTTCGGCAGGAAGGCGCCGAGCGAAACGGCGAGCCAGCCTGCCATGATCGTCGTGCCACCAAGGGGAGCGGACATCGGGAAGAGGCCGTGGCCCGCGATATGGCGCATGGCTAGATCGGCGGAGAACAGCGCCGTGCCGGCCGCGATCAGGAGTGCGGCAATGGCTGCCGTTCGAAAGTGCGGCCACGCCGCGTAAAGCGCCACCAGTGCCGGGGCGTGGGCGAGGCACATCGCCGAAATGCCGGCAAGCAGCCGCGGGTCTTCGCCATGCGAAGCGGCGGCCGCGCTGACAACGCCGGTCAGGCCCATCAAGCCGGCAACAAATAGCGTCGTTGCGCGAAATCCGCTGTGCGACATGGTCATTCCTTGTTTTGCATGTGAAGGGCGAGACGGGTGATCGGGTCGAGGATGATCTGCCTGAGTTTCGGATGCTCGATGGTTTCCTCAAGCGCCCGGGTGAAGCAGAGCAGCCACTCGTCCCGCTCTTGCGGCCCGATCTCGGCGACGAAATGGCGGCGGCGCAGCATCGGGTGGCCACGCTTTTCGACGTAGATCGGCGGTCCGCCGAGCCAGCCGGTCAGGTATTCGTAGAACTTCTCTTCGCTGCCGGAGAGGTCGGGCGGATGCACGGCGCGGCAGCGCGCCGCCTCCGGCAGCGTGTCCATCAACTCGTAGAAGCGACGCGTCAGCGCGCGAACCGTCGGGTCGCCGCCGATGGCTTCATAGAGGGTCGTGGTTTCCGGTTCCGCCATGGTCTGCGTCCTTCGTTCTGTCGGTCCTAGCGCGCGGCGACCGGGCGAACAACGATTTTTCAGGCCGCGGATTTGCGGCGTTTCATCGCGGTCGAACATCGCTTCTCTTGACAAACCGTCTAGACGGTATCTTTATGAGGATATGACCGAAGCTCATCGCCGCAAAAAACAGCCGGAACAGGTGCGCCAGCAATTGCTGGAGGTTGCCGCACGCCTTTCGCACGAGCAGGGGGTGGCCGGCATCACGCTCGATGCCGTGTCGCAGGCGGCCGGGGTCAGCAAGGGCGGGCTGCTGCATCACTTCCCGAACAAGCTCGCGCTTCTCGACGGGCTGTTCGACGATCTGGTGACGCGGTTCGATCGTGAGATCGAGGCGGCGATGGCGCGCGACCCGGCAGCGAAGGGGCGCTTTACCCGCGCCTACATCGACGTCTGCTTCGCGCTCGATCCCGCGACCGACGTGCCCGGCTGGCGCATGCTGACGATCGCGCTGATTGCCGAGCCGCATCTGAAGAGCCGCTGGCGCGACTGGGTCAGCCGGCGATCGGCGGAGTTTGCGGAGACGGATGGCTCGACCGGCTGCGTTCTTGCGCGCTTTGCCTGCGACGGTGTGTGGCTCGCGGATCTGATGCAGAGCCACGATCTCGATGCCGAGGCACGGATCGGTCTTGTTGAAAATCTCAAGGCGCTTTCGGCGCAATAGATCACTTCATCGTTTTATCGAAACATTGAAGTGATCTAAGTCTTTGAAATCACGCAGCTCCGGACGGAAAACCGCTTTGCACTTTTCCTGGAACTGCTCTGATCCGGAATGGAGTCTCCCATGAACCCCGCTATGCTCTATACCGTCCTGGTTGCAGCGATCGTTTTCGAGGTGCTCGGCACCTCGGCGATGCAGGCAGCGCAGCATTTTAGCCGCCTGGGGCCGACCGTGATGATGGTGGTCTGCTACGCGATCGCCTTCTTCTTCCTGTCCTACACACTGCGCTTCATCCCCGTCGGCATCGCCTACGCGGTCTGGAGCGGCCTTGGCATCGTCCTGATTTCGCTCGTCGGCTATTTCGCCTTCGGGCAGAAGCTCGATCTGGCGGCCATCCTCGGCCTCGGCCTGATCATCGCCGGCGTGCTTGTCCTCAACCTCTTTTCCAAGTCGACTTTCCACTGACGTGGCCAGCCGCCTGAGGTCATTTGTCCGGCGGAGGGGGCGCAGTCGATTCCCTGAGGATCAGTTCGACCGGCCAGAGCTCGTGAACCTCTTCGGTTGGCCGGCCTGAGAGAAGCTGCAGCACGAGGTCGGCCGAGCGGGCGCCGGCCGCGCGCATCGAAGAGCGCGTCGCCGAAAGCGACGGCACCATGTTGTCCGCCGTGAGGTAGGGGAAGACGTCGTCATGGGCGATGACCGAGACCTCGCGGCCGATCTCCAGACCCATCGACCGTGCTGCCCGGTAGATGCCGAGTGCCGTCATCATCGAGCCGGCGACGAAGGCAGTCGGGCGGGGCGTCTGTTCCAGGAACGAGCGCGCGAAGCGGAAACCGAGTTCGTCGGTGAAGTTACCGTGGGCGACGAGGCGCGGATCGAAGGGGATACCGCGCGCCTGCAGCGCGTCTCGATATCCCTTGTCGCGGTGAAGCGAGAAGGTGCGGCCCTGCCGGCCGTTGATCATGGCGATGCGGCGATGGCCGAGATCGATGAGGTGCGAGGTCGCGCGGCGGATCGCGCCCTCGTTGTCGATGTCGAGCCAAGCGTGCGGCACGTCGATATCGGAGCGGCCGTGCACCAGGAAGGGCATGCCGAGCTTGTGGAGGAGGGCGATGCGCTCGTCGTTCGGTTCGGGCGAGTGCACGATCACGGCATCGACGCGGCCGCTGACGGCAAGCCGACTATAGAGCTGGATTTCACCCGTGGGGTTCTTGTCGTCCATCGGGCTGACGAGAATGTCGATATCCTCGGTGCCGAGCCGTTCGGCAAGGCCGCCCATGAATTCGGAGAAATGGAACTCGCCGGAGCGGCCCATGACGACGCCGATCGCGCCAGCGCGGCCGGTGGCGAGCCGCACGGCATTGATGTTCGGACGATAGCCGAGGCGGGTTGCCTCTTCGGCCACGCGCTTGCGCGTCTTTTCGCTGACTTCGGGGTAACCGCTCAGCGCTCGGCTGACCGTTGTCGGCGAAAGGCCCAGTTGTTGTGCGAACTCCCTCAGTTTCATTCGATATGCGTTTCCTCAGCCTAGCCCGGTCCCAGAAGTATACACCTTCGCTGCCCGTAACAATCGGTTTGTCGGCGACGTCGGGTGCCGTCAAAGGATGCCAGTTTTACCAAAGCGTTTTCAATTAACGCAGATCCCCTTTGATTTTACGGGGTGCTGCGAGAGGCAGAAGAATTTTGCCTTCCTCCGTTATTTATATGAAAAATAACGTGTATTTAAGGTTTGTCCACGCTTGAGCGACTTTTCTAAGTGTGTGGATTGACAGTTTTTCCATCTTCTGCCAACTTTTTCTCATCCAAACCGCTTTCGAATTTGCCGAGGAGCTTTCGTGCGGTGGAGGGGGAACAGGAGGAGTCGACCCAATGACAACCACGCTCAATGTGCTGAGTTTTTGTGCCGCAATCGTTGTAGCCGGGACGGCTGGCGCCGCCGAGCTTTCGCTCGCCGCCAACACGACCGGCAAGAACGTCCATTTCATTCGCGAACAGCTGGACATTTTCGAGAAGCAGACCGGGCACAAGGTGAGCCTGGTCACCATGCCGCCGTCGAGCAGCGAGCAGTTCAGCCAGTACCGGCTGTGGCTTGCCGCCGGAAACAAGGATGTCGACGTCTACCAGACCGACGTCGTCTGGGCGCCGCAGCTGGCCGACCAGTTCGTCGATCTGACGGAAGCGGCAAAGGACGTTGTCGGCCAGCACTTCCCGTCGATCATCGCTTCGCAGACGGTGAACGGTCGCCTCGTGGCCTTGCCGGTTTTCACCGACGCGCCGGCACTGTTCTATCGCAAGGACCTGCTCGAAAAATACGGCAAGACGCCGCCGAAGACCTGGGACGAGCTGGCGGCGACCGCCAAGGAAATCCAGGAAAAGGAGCGGGCCGCTGGCCAGGCCGATCTCTGGGGCTATGTCTTCCAGGGCAATGCCTATGAGGGCCTGACCTGCAACGCACTCGAATGGGTCAAATCGTCGGGTGGTGGCCAGATCGTCGAGCCGGATGGCACGATCTCGATCAACAACGAGAAGGCGGCCGCCGCGATCGACCGCATCAAGGGATGGGTCGGCACGATCTCGCCGCAGGGTGTGCTTGCCTACCAGGAGGAGGAATCTCGCGGGGTCTGGCAGACCGGCAACTCCGTCTTCATGCGCAACTGGCCCTATGCCTATGCGCTCGGCAATGGCGACGACAGCGCGGTGAAGGGCAAGTTCGCCGTCGCACCGCTGCCGACGGCCACCGATGGCGACCAGCCGTCGTCGACGCTTGGCGGCTGGAACGTCGCCGTCTCCAAATATTCCGACGATCAGGAAGCGGCGATTGCGCTGGCCAAGTTCCTCTCGTCGGCCGAGGTGCAGAAGCGCCGGGCGATCGAGCTTTCCAACCTGCCGACGGTTGCAGCACTCTACGACGATGCGGACGTCGCCAAGGCCCAGCCGTTCATGCCGGCCTGGAAGCCAATCTTCGAAAGCGCGGTGCCGCGCCCGTCCGCCGTCACCAAGGTCAAATACAACGAGGTTTCCGCCAAGTTCTGGAACGCGGTCCATAACTCGCTTTCCGGCAACGGCACGGCCGCGGAAAATCTCGAACTGCTCGAAGTCGAACTCACCGAGATGAAGGGCGACAACTGGTGATCCTCCCGGGGGCGAGGGGAGTGCTTCTCAAGCCTCCCTTCGCTCCACCGAGCCACCGCCATTCCTCTCCGACCAATCGCTCGGCCGCGCGCCGAATGGCAAAGGTGAGTACAGACATGACCGACCTTTCCGTCGCAGACCCGCCTTCCGCTCTCGGGCAGCAGGCGGGCATCCGCTCCGACCTTAATGCCGAGCGCATCCGCTCCGCCTGGATCTTTCTCGCACCGACGCTTCTGGTGCTGGCCCTCGTTGCCGGCTGGCCGCTCATCCGCACTGTCTATTTCAGCTTCACCAATGCGTCTCTGACCAATCTCGAAGGCGCCGAGTTCGTCGGCTTCAAGAATTACCTTTCCTGGATCACGCTGAAGAGCGGGCGCACGGTCTACAACGGCCTGCTTGCCGATCCCGCCTGGTGGAACGCCGTCTGGAACACGCTGAAGTTCTCGGCGCTCTCGGTCACCATCGAGACGGTGCTCGGTCTTGCCGTTGCGCTGGTGCTGAACGCAAACTTCCCGGGCCGTGGACTGGTGCGCGCGGCGATCCTGATCCCCTGGGCGATCCCCACGATCGTGTCCGCCAAGATGTGGGCCTGGATGCTCAACGACCAGTTCGGCATCCTCAACGATCTTCTGCTCGGCCTCGGCCTGATCAGCCAGAAGATCGCCTGGACCGCCAATCCCGAGACCGCGATGGTCGCCGTCTTGATCGTCGACGTCTGGAAGACGACGCCCTTCATGGCGCTGCTCATTCTCGCCGGACTGCAGATGGTGCCTTCCGATATCTACGAAGCGGCGAAAATCGATGGCGTGCATCCGCTCAAGGTCTTCTGGCGGCTGACGCTGCCCTTGATCCGTCCGGCGCTGATGGTGGCGGTGATCTTCCGTATGCTCGATGCGCTGCGCATCTTCGATCTGATCTATGTGCTGACGCCCAACAACGCCCAGACCAAGACGATGTCGGTACTGGCCCGCGAAAACCTGTTCGACTTCGACAAGTTCGCCTATGGCGCCGCGGCCTCGACGATGCTGTTCCTGATCATTGCGGCGATTACCGTTGCCTATATGTGGTTCGGCCGCGTCAATCTGGAGGGAGAACGCTGATGGTTGCCACCCTCGCCAAGCGCACGGCGTTCTACGCCCTTGTTGCCGCCATCATCATCATGGCCGTCTTCCCGTTCTACTATGCGGTGCTGACGAGCTTCAAATCCGGAACGGCGCTGTTCCGGGTCGACTACTGGCCGACCGAGATCTCTTTTGACAACTATGCCGGCATCGTCACCAGCAGCGGCTTCCTGCGCAACCTTGCCAACTCGCTCATGGTCGCAACGATCGTGGTCTGCGTCTCGCTGCTGCTTGCGGTCACCGCCGCTTACGCCTTGGCGCGGGTGCGGTTTCGTGGACGCGCGCTGCTGCTTCTGACGATCCTGTCGGTGTCGATGTTCCCGCAGATCGCGGTGCTTGCGGGCCTCTTCGAACTGATCCGAGCGGTCGGGATCTTCAACACGCCGTTGGCTCTGATCTTTTCCTACATGATCTTTACGCTGCCCTTCACGGTGTGGGTGCTCACCACCTTCATGCGTGACCTGCCGGTCGAGATCGAGGAAGCGGCGATCGTCGATGGCGCTACGCCGTGGGTGATCATCACCCGCGTGTTCATGCCGCTGATGTGGCCGGCGCTGGTGACGACGGGGCTGCTCGCCTTCATCGCCGCCTGGAACGAGTTCCTGTTCGCGCTGACCTTCACGTCATCCGACAGCCAGCGCACCGTGCCGGTCGCGATCGCGCTGCTCTCGGGCAACAGCCAGTACGAAATTCCATGGGGCAACATCATGGCCGCATCGATCATCGTCACCGTGCCTCTGGTCGTCCTCGTGCTGATCTTCCAGCGGCGGATCATCTCCGGACTCACGGCCGGCGGCGTCAAAGGATAAGGGGAGGAACCCATGGCAGAACTTCAATTGCGCAACATCCGCAAGTCCTTCGGCGCCTTCGAGGTGATCAAGGGCGTCAGCATGGATATCCGGGCCGGCGAGTTCATGGTCTTTGTCGGGCCGTCCGGCTGCGGCAAGTCCACGCTGCTGCGGCTGATCGCCGGGCTCGAGGACATCTCGTCCGGCACGCTGTCCTTCGACGGGCAGGTGGTCAACCAGCTGACGCCGTCGAAGCGCGGTATCGCGATGGTGTTCCAGTCCTATGCGCTCTATCCGCATATGACGGTGTTCGAGAACATGTCCTTCGGCATGCAGCTTGCGGGGAAGGACAAGGACCAGTGCAAGAAGCGAGTCGAGGCGGCCGCCGAAATGCTGCAGCTGACGCCCTATCTGCAGCGGCTGCCGCGGCAGCTCTCCGGCGGTCAGCGCCAGCGCGTGGCGATCGGCCGGGCGATCGTGCGCGATCCCAAGGTCTTTCTCTTCGACGAGCCGCTCTCCAATCTCGATGCGGCGCTACGCGTTGCCACCCGCATCGAGATCGCCAAGCTGCATCGCAGCATGCACAAGACGACGATGATCTATGTCACCCACGACCAGGTCGAGGCGATGACATTGGCGGATCGCATTTGCGTGCTACGGGATGGCCGGGTCGAACAGATCGGCACACCGCTCGAACTCTATGAAAGCCCGAACTCCGTCTTCGTCGCCGGTTTCATCGGTTCGCCGAAGATGAACTTTCTGTCCGGCGCACTGGCTGCGCCGTACGATGCCCATACGATCGGCATCCGAGCGGAGCATCTGGAGATCAAGGTGAGTGGGGGTCAATGGTCTGGAACGGTCGTGCATTCCGAAATGCTGGGGTCCGACAGCTACATCTATCTCGACATCGGCGCTGGCGAACCGGTCATCGTCCGGGAAGGCGGCACCTCGCATCACCGGCCGGGCGAGACAATTCACATCTCGCCGCTCGGCGGCAACATCCACCGCTTCGATGCATCGGGGCAGGCACTCGGCCGCGCACCCATGAAAGGGGCTGCCTGACGAGGACCCGATCAAGCTCGAAGACACCCAGAGCTTCGGGGTCGCCAATTCCTGGCGGCCCCATCTATCGTAAGACGACATGCCCACAACGGGCGAACACGCAAGGAGAATGACCGTGCCTATCAGAACAGTCGTTTGGGGCGAGAATATTCACGAGCAGACCAACGAAATCGTCCGCAGCATCTATCCAAACGGGATGCACAACACGATCGCGGCGGCGCTGAATACGGAAGCTGCGATCGAGGCGACGACGGCGACGCTGCAGGAGCCGGAACATGGCCTGAGCGTCGAGCGCCTTGCCAATACCGACGTGCTTTTGTGGTGGGGCCACAAGGACCACGGCGCCGTCAGCGACGAGATCGTCGAGCGGGTTGCCAAGCGCGTCTGGGAAGGCATGGGCCTGATCGTGCTGCATTCCGGCCATTTCTCCAAGATCTTCAAGCGGCTGATGGGCACGCCTTGCGCGCTGAAGTGGCGCGAGGCCGGCGAGCGCGAGCGCGTCTGGGCGATCAATCCGCGTCACCCGATTGCCGAAGGTCTCGACGAAAACTTCGTGCTTGAAAACGAAGAGATGTACGGCGAGCAGTTCTCGGTGCCGGAGCCGCTCGAAACCGTGTTCATCTCGTGGTTTGCCGGCGGCGAAGTGTTCCGCTCGGGGCTCACCTGGCGCCGCGGTGCCGGCAACATCTTCTATTTCCGTCCGGGACATGAGACCTACCCGACCTATCACGACGCCAATGTTCAGAAGGTGCTGCGCAATTCGGTGAAGTGGGCCTACAACGCCGACAACCGCTACACGGCGATCCACGATGCGCCGAACGTGCCGGTCGAAAAGGCGCTGGAGCCGATCGTCGAGCGCGGTCCACGGCTGCACCAGGCCGGCGAAGCGGGATACAGGTGAGCATCATGCGTCTTCTCATTGTAGGAACCGGTGGCATGGCGAACAGCCATGCCCAGGCCTTTGCCAAGATCGAAGGCGTCGAGATGGTCGGCGCTGTCGACGTCGATCCCGCACGGGCCAAGGCTTTTGCCGACAAGCACGGCATTGCCGAGACCTTCACCTCGCTCGACGAGGCGATCGCCTGGGGCAAGTTCGATGCAGCGACGAACGTGACGCCGGACAAGGCGCATCACCCGACAACGCTGGCGCTGATCGCTGCCGGCAGGCATGTGCTCTGCGAAAAGCCGCTTGCCGAGAACTATGCCAAGGCGGCGGAGATGGCCGAAGCGGCCGAGCGTTCCGGTCTGGTGACGATGGTCAATCTCACCTACCGCAACGTCGCACCGCTACAGAAGGCACGCGCCATGGTGCTTGCCGGCGAGGTCGGCAAGCTGCGTCATCTCGAGGCTTCCTACCTGCAGAGCTGGCTCGTTTCCAAGGCCTGGGGTGACTGGGCGACGGAATCGCAATGGCTGTGGCGGCTCTCGACCAAGCACGGTTCGAACGGCGTGCTCGGCGATGTCGGCATTCATATCCTCGATTTTGCCGGCTATGGCGCGGGCACGGATGCCGCCCGGATCTTCGCGCGGCTGAAGACCTTCGACAAGGCGCCCGGCAACCGCATCGGCGAGTATGACCTCGACGCCAATGACAGCTTCGTCATGACGGCCGAGTTCGGCAACGGCGCCATGGGCGTCGTCCATGCCAGCCGCTGGGCGACCGGGCATCTGAACGAGCTGCGGCTGAGGCTGCACGGTGACAAGGGTGCGCTTGAAGTGGTGCACACGCCCGATGGGTCGACGCTGCGCGCCTGCCTCGGCGCGGACGTGGAAACCGCGACCTGGCGCGATGTCGATGCGGGCACCGTTGCGACGAACTACGAGCGCTTCGTGGCTGCCGTCCGCAAGGGCAAGACCGAAGAGCCCGGGTTCCGCCATGCCGCAAACCTGCAGAAGGTCCTCGACCTGGCCATGGAGACGGAAGCCGGGCGGCGCGAGCTTCCCGTCTAAAGCGCCCTTTGCGCGTTCGTATGAACGCGGGGCGCTCTAGCGCGAGTGACGATCGGGGGTGGTGCTTTTGGCAACTCCCCCGCTTTGCGGCCCGGTCCAAGGCGTCACCGCCGAACCGACGGTGTTTTCCATCGACTGGCCGAGCCGCCGCACCTGCGCGTCGTAGTTTCTGCGGGTGTTGGGGTCGAAAATCATGATCGGTGTCGAGACCGCAAGGCTTGCCGCACTGCCGACCGTCTGGGTGGCGCCGAGCGTGACGGCCCCAAGACGCTCGCCGAGCCCGACATCGGAATCGGTTACGGTCTGACCGGCGATCAGGCGGTTGCCAAGCAGCCGCACGACTTCCGGGCTTTCGGCGAACTTGCCGTGGTTCAGCTTGTCGCCGCCCTTCAGCGCCGTCAGGTCGATGACGCTGATGCCTGCCTGCTCCAGCTGCGTGCGGTAGGGCTCGGCGGTCGGATCGATCTGTCCGAGACGGTCGACATTGCCGGAAATACGCCGCGACAGGTTCAGCGCCCGATCGTCGCGCGACACGAACAGCGTGAACTTCGGCCGCTTTTCGCCCATGGCGCGGAGCTGTTGACCGAAGACGTCGACGTCGAGATCGGGTGATGCGAGAATGACGTCGGTGATCTTGGGGGCGATGCGTCCGTCACGGATCGCCATCTGGCGCAGCGCCTCGACTGTCAGCCACGAGCCCATGGAGTGGGCCATCACGGTGATCTCACCAACCGAGGGATTGCTCGCGGCGCGCTTGAGAAGTTCCTCCAGCGCGTCGCGCGAATAGTTGGTGCTTTCCTTGTCGTAATTGTAGTCGAAGATGCTGGCGCGCGAGGGCCAGGTGAAGATCACCGGCGCGACGTCGGTGCCGCTGTCATGCACGATCTGGGCAAAACGGTAGACGGCGTCCTCGTAGCGGTTGTTGAAGCCGTGCACGAAGATCAGTACGCGTCGCGTCTTCGGCAGATTGCCCTTCAGCCAACTCTGAACGTCGTTGCCCTCGTTGAGCGGGGTTACGCTGACGGTCGAGAAATCGCGCTCCGGATTGGCCGGCAGTTTCTTCGGCCACTGCACCTGGCCGACTTCGCGGTTCTTCTCGGGCGGAATGGAGACGACGATCTCCGTTAGAGAAAGCTGTACCGACCGTTCGCCGCTGAAAAGCACGCCCGGCTCTGCGGTCGGCGCGCGTGTCGTCGCCACCATCAGGTCGACCTGCGAGGCGCCGCCCGTCGTGCCCGAAGGCACGAGCACCCCAACCGGGCGGCCGGCGCACGCCGCAAGCGTTGCGGCCAGCAGAAGTGTTGCGGCGATGCGGCTCCAGTGCCCCTTCGAGGTAGAAAACGGACGCAGCAACCAACCCCCCAGTGCCGCATCATGCGGCGCAACCGACCCGAAACATCCGGACCGGTTGTCTCCATGCATGAGAAACGGCCGATTTTCACCCCTCGACCGACCCCAAGCGCCTGTGAGGGCTGCGTTTGCCGGCGGCGATGCGGCAATCATGCAACATTTCGCTACAGGCAGGCCTGGGTAAAACCCCCTTATATTCATTGAAAAGGCTTTGGGCTTTCACTAGCATCGCTTCGACTTTCTCCTGGACGTGACCCGAACGGCCCGTCCGATCTCCCTGAAATGATAAGGAAATTCAGGAATGCAGGCGGTTTTCGATGGCCATAACGACGTGCTTCTGCGTCTGTGGCAGAACGCCCGGAAGGGCCAGGACCCGGTACGCGAATTCGTCGACGGCATCGACCAGGGCCATATCGATGCGCCGCGCGCCAAGGCGGGCGGCCTCGTCGGTGGCCTCTCGGCAATCTACGTGCCCTCGGGTGATCTCGTCCTGCAACCGCCGAACGAGAGCGGTCACTACGAAACACCGCTTTCGGCACCGCTCGAACATTTGCCATCGCTGGCGATCGCCATGGAGCTCGCCGATATCGCCGTGCGCCTCGACCGGGCAGGGGCGTGGAAGCTCTGCCGGTCGACCGCCGAAATCCGCGGGGCGGTCGAAGCCGGCGTCTTCGCCTCGGTTCTGCACATGGAAGGCTGCGAGGCGATCGGCGCGGACCTTTCCGCGCTTGAAACCTTCTATGCCGCGGGCCTGCGTTCGCTTGGGCCTGTCTGGAGCCGCCACAACGTCTTCGGCCATGGCGTGCCGTTCTCCTATCCGATGTCTCCGGACACCGCACCCGGGCTGACGGATGCGGGCTTCGAACTCGTGCGGGCCTGCAACCGTCTGGGCATCCTGATCGATCTTGCACACATCACCGAGAAGGGCTTCTGGGACGTGGCGAAGACCACCGACCAGCCGTTGGTCGCCAGCCATTCCAATGTGCATGCGCTGACCCCGGTTGCGCGCAACCTGACAGACAAGCAGCTCGACGCGATCCGCGAAAGCAAGGGCCTTGTGGGGCTCAACTACGCGACGACGATGCTGCGCGCCGACGGGCAGGAGAATGCCGCAACGCCACTTTCCGACATGGTGCGCCATGTCGATTATCTCGTCGAACGCATGGGCGTCGAGTGTGTCGCACTCGGTTCGGACTTCGACGGGGCGACGATCCCAGAGGGGATCGCTGATGCTGCCGGTAGCCAGGCGCTCGTTGCAGCGCTCAGAAGCGCCGGATATGGTGATGCCGAACTGGCAAAGATATGCCGGGAGAACTGGTGGAGAGTTCTGGGGCAGGCTTGGCACGAGGCCGCCTGAATCCATGAAGAAGGGGCCCAAAAGGGCGCAAACGAGGGAACTGCAAACATGATGCACAAGCTCAATGGACGTCTTCGTCTTCTGACGGCTTCTGCGGCGCTGGCCATGGTGATGGCTGCAACCGCACCGGCCTTCGCGGAAACGCCGAAGGACACGCTGGTCGAAGCCTTTGCGATCGACGACGTCATTACCATGGATCCGGGCGAAGCCTTCGAGCTGACCGCGGCCGAAATCACCGGCAACACCTACAGCATGCTGGTGCGCCTCGACATCAACGACACGACCAAGGTCGTCGGCGACCTCGCCGACAGCTGGACCGTGTCCGACGACGGCCTGACCTATACGTTCAAGCTGAAGCCCGGCCTGAAGTTCGCTTCCGGCAACCCGGTGACCGCTGAAGACGTCGCCTGGTCGTTCGAGCGCGCCGTGAAGCTCGACAAGAGCCCGGCCTTCATCCTCACCCAGTTTGGCCTCACCGGCGACAACGTGACGGAAAAGGCCAAGGCAACGGATGAGCAGACCTTCGTCTTCACCGTCGATCAGGCCTATGCGCCGAGCTTCGTGCTCAACTGCCTGACGGCAACCGTGGGCGCCGTGCTCGACAAGAAGCTCGTTCTCGAAAACGTCAAGCCGGTCACGCCGACGGACGAGTACAAGTACGACAACGACTTCGGCAACGAATGGCTGAAGACCGGCTATGCCGGTTCCGGCCCGTTCAAGCTGCGCGAATGGCGCGCCAACGAAGTCATCGTGCTCGAGCGCAATGACAACTTCTATGGCGAACAGGCCAAGCTCGCCCGCGTCATCTATCGCCACATGAAGGAAAGCTCGGGCCAGCGCCTGGCGCTGGAAGCGGGCGATATCGACGTGGCGCGCAACCTCGAGCCTGGCGATTTCGACGCCGTTTCGAAGAATGGCGACCTTGCCACGACGAACGCGCCGAAGGGCACGGTCTACTACATCAGCCTCAACCAGAAGAATGCGAACCTCGCCAAGCCCGAAGTGCGCGAAGCGTTCAAGTACCTGGTCGACTACGATGCGATCGGCTCGACCCTGATCAAGGGCATCGGCGAGATCCACCAGAGCTTCCTGCCGAAGGGCGTTCTGGGCGCGATCGACGAGAACCCCTACAAGCTCGACGTCGCCAAGGCGAAGGAACTGCTGGCCAAGGCTGGTCTCGCTGACGGCTTCACCGTCACCATGGACGTTCGCAACGGTCAGCCGGTCACCGGCATTGCCGAGTCCTTCCAGCAGACCCTCGGCCAGGCCGGCGTGAAGCTCGAGATCATCCCGGGCGACGGCAAGCAGACGCTGACGAAGTATCGTGCCCGTAACCACGACATGTATATCGGTCAGTGGGGCATGGACTATTTCGACCCGAACTCGAACGCCGAAACCTTCACCAGCAACCCTGACAACTCCGACGAAGGCAAGAACAAGACCCTTGCCTGGCGCAATGCCTGGGACGTTCCGGAGCTGACGAAGAAGACCAAGGACGCTCTGCTCGAGCGCGACAGCGCCAAGCGTGCGGAGACCTACAAGGAACTGCAGAAGACGGTGCTGGGCGAAAGCCCGTTCGTCATCATCTTCCAGCAGACCGAAGTCGCCGGCTACCGCGGCAACGTCAAGGGCCTGAAGCTCGGTCCGAGCTTCGACACCAACTTCGTCGCCGGCATCACCAAAGAATAAGCCGTCTCGAAGGAATAAACCGAAAGGATCGTTCCCTTGAGCATGAGCGGAACAGGGACAGTGGACGGGCGCAAACGCGCCCGTCCCGGTAAGATCGTGGCAGCGGTGCTGCGCTTTCTTGTCGTTGTCATCACCACCTATCTCGGCCTTCTGGCCGTCACCTTTTTTATCGGTCGGGTCATTCCGATCGACCCGGTTCTGGCCGTTCTCGGCGACCGGGCGCCGACGCATGTCGTCGAAAGGACGCGCGAGGCGATGGGGCTCAATCTGCCCCTCTACCAACAATTCTTCATCTATGTCCGCCAGGCGCTGACCGGTGACTTCGGCATTTCGGTGCTGACGACCAATCCGGTCATGACCGACATTCGTCGCGTCTTCCCGGCGACCATGGAACTCGCGACGCTCGGCACGCTCATAGGCGCCCTGTTCGGCGTTCCGCTCGGCGTGCTTGCCGCCGTCAAGCGCGGCAGCATTGCCGACCAGATCGTGCGCGTCATCGGCCTCGTCGGCTATTCCGTGCCGATCTTCTGGCTGGCGCTTCTGTCGTTGCTGGTGTTCTACGCGCGGCTGAAGTGGGTTGCCTATCCCGGCCGTATCGATATCGTGTTCGAATACACGTTCACGCCGATCACAGGCTTCTATCTGTTCGATGCGCTCTGGCAGCGGCAGTGGGATGTGCTCTGGGACGTGTTCCGCCACATCATCCTGCCGGCCTCGCTGCTCGGCTATTTCTCTCTGGCCTATATCAGCCGCATGACGCGCAGCTTCATGCTCAACGAGTTGCAGCAGGAGTATATCGTCGCGGCGCGCGCCAAGGGCCTGTCGGAGACCCGGATCATCTGGGGCCATGCGCTCCGGAACGCGGCCGTGCCGCTCGTCACCGTGATTGCACTTTCCTACGCAGGCCTGCTCGAAGGTTCGGTCTTGACCGAAACCGTCTTCGCCTGGCCGGGCCTCGGTCTCTACATCACCAATTCGCTGCAGAATGCCGACATGAACGCCGTGCTTGGTGGCACCATCATCATCGGTTCGGTCTTCATCGGCATCAATCTCCTGTCCGATCTTCTCTACCGGACGCTCGACCCGAGGACGCGCCAGCGATGAGCACCGTTACCGAAACCCGTCCGATGACGCGTCGCGAATGGCTGCTGTCCGATCGCCCGCAGTCGCGCACCCAGGCGCGGCTCGGCCGCGCCTACATGACGTGGCAGCGCTTTGCCGCCAACAAGCTTGCCGTTCTCGGCTTGCTCATCCTGCTGGCGCTGGTCTTCGTTGCCGCCTTCGCCGATCTCCTGGCGCCGCATTCGCCCTATATCGGCGATCTCGCCAACGCCCGTCTGCTGCCGCCGGGAACCCCTGGCTACCTGCTTGGCACCGACGATCTCGGCCGCGATATTCTCTCGCGGCTGATCCACGGCTCGCGGCTGACGCTGGCCGTCGTGCTTCTCGTTGCGATCATCGCTGCACCTGTCGGGCTCATCGTCGGCGCGGTCGCCGGCTATGCTGGCGGCTGGGTCGATGCCGTGCTGATGCGCATCACCGATATCTTTCTCGCCTTCCCGAAGCTGGTGCTGGCGCTCGCCTTCGTGGCAGCGCTCGGACCGGGCATCGAGAACGCCGTCATCGCGATCGCCATCACCTCCTGGCCGCCCTATGCGCGTATCGCCCGCGCCGAGACGCTGACGGTGCGTAACTCCGACTACATCGCCGCTGTTCAGCTCATGGGCGCGTCGCCGATCCGCATCGTCTTCCGCCATGTGATGCCGATGTGCATGTCGTCGCTGATCGTGCGCGTCACGCTCGACATGGCCGGCATCATCCTGACGGCTGCCGGCTTGGGCTTCCTCGGCCTCGGCGCTCAGCCGCCGTTGCCGGAATGGGGTGCGATGATCGCGTCTGGCCGCCGCTTCATCCTCGACCAGTGGTGGGTGGCAACCATGCCCGGCATCGCGATCCTGATCGTCAGCCTCGGCTTCAACCTGCTCGGTGACGGTCTGCGCGATGCGCTCGATCCGCGGGAGAGCGGCCAATGAGTGCGCTTCTGACCGTTGAAGACCTCAAGGTCTCGTTCCCGACCCGCACCGGCCTCGTAGAGGCCGTGCGCGGCGTCTCCTTCACGCTCGGCCGCGAACGCCTCGGCATCGTCGGCGAAAGCGGCTCCGGCAAGTCGCAGACCGGCCGGGCGATCATGGGGCTGACGCCGGGTCATGCGCAGGTGACGGCAAAGCAGTTGAACTTTGACGGTATCGACCTGCTTGCCGCATCGCCGAAGGTTCGAAGGGACCTGAGGGGCAAGCGCATTGCCATGATCCTGCAGGATCCGAAGTACTCGCTGAACCCGGTGATGAGCATCGGCCGGCAGATCGTCGAGACGCTAAGGCAGCACGAGAATGTCGGCCGCAGCGAGGCCCGGGAGCGGGCGCTCGACATGCTCTCGGCGGTGCAGATCCGCGATCCGAAGCGTGTCTACGATCTCTATCCGCACGAGGTTTCGGGCGGCATGGGCCAGCGCGCGATGATCGCGATGATGCTTGTTGCCGGGCCGGAACTGCTGATCGCCGACGAGCCGACCTCGGCGCTCGACGTGACGGTGCAGCTCGAAGTGCTCGGCATCCTCGACAAGCTGGTGGCCGAGCGTGGCATGGGCCTGATCTTCGTGTCGCACGACTTGCGCCTGGTCTCCTCCTTCTGCGACCGGGTGATCGTCATGTATGCCGGCCGGATCGTCGAGGAACTGGCCGCATCCGAGCTTGCCAATGCCAAGCATCCCTATACCCAAGGTTTGCTGAACTGCATGCCGGCGATCGG
Source organism: Ensifer sp. KUDG1 (assembly GCF_050434285.1). Classification (NCBI taxonomy): domain Bacteria; kingdom Pseudomonadati; phylum Pseudomonadota; class Alphaproteobacteria; order Hyphomicrobiales; family Rhizobiaceae; genus Ensifer; species Ensifer sp. KUDG1. The sequence continues at coordinate 203,821 of NZ_JBNDIG010000007.1, read as the reverse complement.
ATCCGATCGTCATCCGCTGCCGGTTCTCGACCGCAAGCCGGAGTGGGCCCAATGACCTCTGCCGTTTCCGTTTCGAACCTTTCCGTCACCTATGACGAGTTCAAGGCGCTGAACGACGTCAGCGTCGAGATCGCACCCGGCGAATCCTTCGGGCTGGTCGGCGAGTCCGGATCGGGCAAGTCGACCTTGCTTCGGGCGATCGCCGGTCTCGCGCCGGTCACGGGCGGCGCCATTCGCGTGCACGATCGTGTCCTGCAGGGGGCAAAACGCGACAAGGCCTTCTACCGCGCCGTGCAGATGGTGTTTCAGGATCCTTACGGCTCGCTGCACCCGCGTCAGACGATCGACCGGCAATTGCTGGAACCGCTGGCGGTCCACGGCGTTGCCGACGGCGAGCGACGCATCCTGAAGGCGCTGGACGAGGTCGGTCTCGGGTCGGGTTTCCGTTTCCGTTATCCGCACCAGCTTTCGGGCGGTCAGCGCCAGCGCGTTGCGATCGCTCGCGCGTTGATCCTAGAACCCTCGATCCTGCTGCTCGACGAACCGACCTCGGCGCTTGACGCTTCGGTGCAGGCGGAAGTGTTGAACCTGCTCGAACAGGTCCGGCGCGACCATAAGCTGACCTTCATCATGGTCAGCCATGACCTCGGCGTCGTCACCCATATGTGTGACCGGCTGGCTGTGATGCAGGGTGGACGCGTGGTCGAGCGCCTGTCCTCAGCGGATCTCGTCGCCGGGCGTATCGGTGAGGATTACACGCGCAGCCTCATGGTCGCGAGCAAGGGCTTTCAGCGCAAGGACGCTGCTGTCACCGCGTGACGGTATGGATACAAGCGGGGCCATTGTCCCGCTTGTATCGCTTCATTTCGAAGCATCCGGTGCCCAAGCCCGGCGCGTTAAGCGCTTTGCCGCCAGACCGAGGTCGAGTCGGTGATCACCTTCTGGATGCGGCGCTGCTCGCGCCATTCCCGACCCATATCCTTGATGACCGGCTGCGACTCGGGCGAGAAGATATAGTTGCGGCGGCTGGCGACATAGGCCTCCATCGCCGGGTTGACGCCCGAATAGAACTGCTTCTCCGGATCGCGCGAGAGGTCCATCAGACCGGCGCATTGGCGCGCGAAGTCGCCGCGAAGGATCGACGGCGACGTCGTGAATTTCGGGAACGTGCGAAACAGCGGGATCTTGATCCCGAACAGATACGCGTATTCGTTGCGCCGGTGGAAATGGCCCTTGCGGCGGATATCCCAGTTCTGGTCCGCCGTATGGAACGAGACCTGGCTGATCGCCGGATCGGCGAACGGCGTCAGCAGTTCCTCACCTATGTCCCGCAGCGAGATCCAGTCGTCCTCCAGATGGAAGACGTAGTCGGCGCTGGTGGCCGACCAGAGCTTCGCGACGGCCGCGCAAAAGCCCGGGCTCTCGGGCTGGAAAACGGTTCCGTCGGGGAAATGGTTGCGGAAAATCTCGACGCAGGCGCAATGATCCTCTTCCGACCCGAAAACCGGATCGAGATTGAGATAGGCGCCGCGCAGGTCGAGCCTGGAAAAGATTTTGTCCCGGAAACTCGCCAGCGTCTGGGCAAGCAGGTCCGGGCGCCGGGTGGCGACAAGGCATAGGTCAATCGTGGACATAGCACCTCCTTGGGTGCATTTTTTTCAACCGTCAATACCCACGCCACCCCTGACGTTCACTTAGATCGTGCCGAATTTACGGCAAAGTCACCGAATTTACGGCAAAGCGACCTAAGGCGATCAATAAAGTCGATTTTGGGTGGCTCAACGCGGTCTGGTTGAGAACTGTCCACACGTCCCGGTCGCTCGTATTAGAAGACGCTCAGCTTCGGAATGGCGACGACGAAGCGGCCGCCCCAGTCGCGAATTGCCTCGTTGTCTGCGACGATTTCGGTCTTCAGGTTCCAGGGCAGGATGACCAGATAGTCGGGCTTCGCATCCTCGATCACCGTCGGCGCGTGCACCGGAATATGGGTGCCGGGCAGGAGCTTGCCCTGCTTCAGGTCGTTGCGATCGACGGCGAAGGCAATCTCGCTGGGCGACAGGCCGCAGACATTGAGGAAGGTGTTGCCCTTCGCCGCAGCGCCATAGGCGGCTACGGTTTTTCCCTCGGCCTTGGCGTTTGCCAGGAAGTTCTGAAAATCCTTGCAGACGGCGGCAATGCGGTCGTCGAACGCCGTGTAGGTCTCCATCCGCATCAGCCCGGCAAGCGCCTCGGTCGCCCGCAACCGCTCGAGCTCCAGCGTCGTCTCGCGTACGCCGGATCTCAGCTGCGCATAGACGCGCAGCGAGCCGCCATGGGTCGGCAGTTCCTCGACGTCGAAGACCTTGAGGCCGGAGCTTTCGAAGATGCGTTCGACGGCCGCCAGCGACAGATAGGAATAGTGCTCGTGGTAGATCGTGTCGAACTGCACGCCTTCCATCAGGCGCAGCAGGTGGGGGAACTCGAACGTCGCAACGCCATCGGGCTTCAGCAGGATGGCGAAGCCGCCGACGAAGTCGGCGATATCGGGAACATGGGCGAGCACGTTGTTGGCCGCCGTGAGGTCGGCGCGAATGCCGCGCTTGACGAGTTCCGTTGCCGTCCCCCGTCCAAAGAAGGCGACCTCGGTCGGCACCTGGCGCTCCTCGGCCAGCCGGGCGGCATTGGCGGCCGGCTCGATGCCGAGTGCCGGGATGCCCTTGGCGACGAAATACTGCAGCAGATAGCCATCATTCGAGGCGATCTCGACCACCTGCGAATTGTCGTCGAGCGCGAAGCGCTCGGTCATGCTCTCGGCATAGCGGCGCGCGTGTTCGAGCCAGCTTGTCGAGAAGGAGGAGAGGTAGGCATAGCCGTCGGTGAAAATCTCGTCGGCCGGCACGTTTTCCGTCGTCTGCACCAGCAGGCACTCGGAGCAGACCATCGCTTTCAGCGGGAACGAGCGCTCGCGGGCGATGGCTTCCTGCGTCGGTTCGAGAAAGGAATTGGACCAAGGTGTGGAACCCAGGTCGGCAACGACGGTCTTGAGCGGTGTCGAGCAGAAACGGCAGTTGTGGGACATCGAAGTCGTTAGCCTCTCATGAATGCGTCGATTTGGCTGAGTGTCAGGTCACGGGCGTCGGCGCCGCGGCGCCAGCCGTCGTACCAGCGCGCGGTCCAAGCGATGGCCTCGTCTTGGGATAGGCGTGTTGCCCATGGCAGCGTGCGTGCGGCGAGCGCCGGGTCGAGCCCGAGCGTCTTCATCTCGTGCGGCTGGTCCTCGGATGAGGTGTCGCGCCATTGCGCGGGCAAGCCCATTGCTGTCTGGATCGCGGCGGCAACGTCGCGGACGGGGATCTGTCGCTCTTCGGGAGCCGGGCCGAAATTCAGCGCGGCCACATCGGTCTCGCCGCCATGAAGCGCCTCGGCATAGACGAAGTATCCGTTCAGGCAGTCGAGAACGTGCTGCCAGGGCCGTGTCGCCATCGGGCTGCGGATGTCCAGTGTCTCGCCCGAAAGGGCAGCTCGAACGATATCCGGAACCAGCCGGTCGGTGGAAAAATCGCCGCCGCCGAGCACATTGCCGCCACGGGCGGTCGCCACCGCTATGCCGCGTTCACGCAGATAGGAATCCCGCCAGGTCGAGACGACCAACTCGCAGGCGGCCTTCGAACCGGAATAGGGATCATGGCCGCCGAGCACGGCGTCTTCCGGAAAATGCCGGCCGCTTTCGTCGTTGCGGTAGACCTTGTCCGTGGTGACGACCAGAACGGTCTTGAGGGAAGGGGCCGCGCGTGCCGCCTCCAGCAGGCGCACCGTGCCCATGACGTTGACGTCGAAGGTTTCGACCGGCGTCCGGTAGCTCTCGCGAACCAAAGGCTGGGCCGCCATGTGAAGGACGATCTGCGGGTCGCAGGCGCGCACGGCAGATGCGAGCGTGTCGCCGTCGCGGATGTCGGCGAAATGTTCGTCCGTGGCCGTTTCAGATCCGAGCAGTGCGTGCAGCGAGGGTGTGGCCGCCGGCGACAGGCCGTAGCCGGTCACCTCTGCGCCCATCTGCGTCAGCCACAGGCGGGCCCAGCTTCCCTTGAAGCCGGAGTGACCAGTCAGCATCACCCGCTTTCCGGCCCAGAAGGACGGGTCTGCAAGTCTGCTCATGCCCAGACTTTCCAGGGGGCCGCTCCGCTCTGCCAGAGGTCTTCGAGCTGGTTCTTGTCGCGCAGAGTATCCATCGGCCGCCAGAAGCCGGTGTGCTCGAAGGCCATCAACTGGCCGTCTGCGGCGAGCCCTTCCAGAGGCCCCGCTTCGAACGGCGTCTGATCGCCTTCGATGCGATCGAGCACCGAGCGGTTGAGGACGAAGAAGCCGCCATTGATGTGGCCGTTGTCGCCTGCCGGCTTTTCGATGAAACTTCTGACCCGTCCGTCGCTGACGGCGAGCGCGCCATAGCGGCCGGGCGGAACCACGCTCGTGACCGTCGCCTGGCGGCCATGATGGCGGTGGAATTCGGTGAGCGCCTTGATGTTGATGTCGGCGACGCCGTCACCATAGGTAAGGCAGAACGTATCGCCGAGATGGTCGGCCACGCGCTTCAGGCGTCCCCCGGTCATGGAGTCCGTTCCGGTATCGACGAGCGTCACGCGCCAGGGCTCGGCCTTGTTGGAATGAAACAGGGTCTCGCCCGTCGCCATGCAATAGGTGACGTCGGAGGAATGCAGCACGTAGTTGGCGAAGTATTCCTTGATCATGTAGCCGCGATAGCCGAGGCAGATCACGAAATCCGAGAAGCCGTAGTGGCTGTAGATCTTCATGATGTGCCACAGGATCGGCCGTCCGCCGATTTCGATCATCGGCTTTGGCCTGAGATGGCTCTCCTCCGAGATACGCGTGCCATAACCACCGGCGAGAATGACGATTTTCATGCGACCCAGTCCCGTGCTTGCGTCCGCCCCCGGCACGACGCATTCCTGACTTCTAATATCCGGGCGAGCTTGCGCGTGGGTGGTCTCCGAAACGCTGTGGTCAGGCGGCGAGGCAGCCGCGCAGGACCTCGACCACGCGGCCGATCTCGTCGGATGTCATGTCGTGATAGCTCGGCAGGTTGATCGCGCGCCCCGGCAGGTCATAGGCCATGGCGTTCGCAGGCGCCTCGTCAAAGGGCGGCAACGAACTCAGCGGCCAGAAGAAGACGCGGGCGTCGATGTTCTCGGCCGCAAAGGCACCCTGCAGAGCCTCTCGGGTGACGCCGGTTTCCGGTGCAAAGACGACGGTCGGCATCCAGAAGCCGTTCTTCGTTCCCTCGGGCTCTGGATTCATGGCAATGGCGTTCACGCCAGAAAGTTGCTCGCGATAGGCGTAGAAGATCTCGCGCTTGCGATCGACGAGCTCGCCGACGCGCTCGATCTGTGCGAGGCCGATGGCGGCCTGCAGGTTCGACATCTTGTATTTGAAGCCGATCTCGTCCGGCCAGAACTGCTTTTTCTGCCCCCGCGCGCGGCCGTGATTGGAAAGCGTCAGCACCTTTTCGTAGAGCGTCTCGTCGCTGGTGACGAACATGCCGCCTTCGCCCGTCGTCACGGTCTTAGTGCCGTGGAAGGAGAAAGCGCCAAAAGCGCCGAGCGATCCGGCCTTGCGGCCATGCCACTCGGATCCGAGCGCCTCTGCGGCATCCTCGACGACGGGGATGTTGTGCCGGGCACCGATCTCAAGCAGGCGGTCCATGTCACAGAGATTGCCGTAGATATGGACGGCGATGATCGCCTTGGTTTTCGGCGTAATCGCTGCTTCCGCCTTTTCCGGATCGACGCACCAGCTGTCTGCAAGGACGTCAACGAAAACCGGTTTTGCCCCGAGGTGAACGATAGGCGCAGCCGATGCCGTCCAGTTGGTGTCCGCAAGGATCACTTCGTCGCCGGGGCCGACGCCGTGCGCGGCGAGCCCCATGTGCAGCGCGCCGGTGCAGCTCGACGTCGAAATCGCGTGCGTCGAGCCGAGATGCGCGGCAAAGGCCGCCTCGAAGCGGTTGATATAGTCGTAGCAGCGCTCGCCCCAGCCATTGGCCGCCGCATCGGTCGCATAGGCCACTTCACGGTCGGTGATCGAGGGTTTGGTGTAGAGGATGCGGGGTTTCATCGGGAGCACTTGGTGAATCGGGAGGTCGTACGGGGCGAGGGGTGCCGGGCGGGATTTCACGATGTTTCGTCCCGCTCCGGCCTCTTGCTAGTGCGCTCGTCAGAGCCAGACGTGGTCAAGCCCATCCCGCTGCAGCCAGGGTTGCGCGGCAATCGCAGCACGGGCCTTGAGCGGGTTGAGGCCGATGAACAGCGCTTCGGCCTCCTGCGGCAGTTCCTCGGGCGAAAGCACCGGGATGCCGAAATGGGTGGCGCCCTTCATGTTCTCGTTGCGGTCGAGGAACGCCACGACGTCGACGGCCTGACCGATCCGGCAATAGATCCAGCTTCCGTAGAAACCGGCGCCGTAGATCGCGACCTTACGCTTGGCGTAACGCTCGCTACCGCCCTGAAGCGTTTCGGATGCACGATCCCAGAAGGAGCAGATGTCGCGAGCCTCCTTGGCTGCATCGGCGGGCTCAGCCGATGTGCCGGACATCTCGACAGGCCCCTCCGTGCGGCGCGCTACGACGAAGAAGGCGCCGGGGAACGAGGCGTTGTCGATCGCCTCAACCTGGAAGCCGGCCGCCGCCAGCGCGTGGGCGATCGATGCGCCGCTGAAGTGGTTGAGATGGTCGGCCACCGCCATGTCACCCGGATTGCCGGCGACGTCAGGCACGGAAAACAGGAAGGCGCCGTTCAGCCGCAGGAGGTCGCGCACGTCGCGCATGAAGCCGACGGGATCCGCCACGTGCTCGATCACGAAATGGCTCATGACGGCGTCAAAACGACCATGCCAGGTTTCCGGCACGGAATAGACGGTCTGTGCCGCTTCCGGCACCCAGCCTTGCCATGCGGCCACATAGTCGGCACTGACATCAAAGACATGGGGGCGGAGATCGTCGCGAACCGCCGTCATCTTGCGCAACGTATCGGCCTTGGCGGCGCCATAGTCGAGGATGTTGGCGCCTTCCGGCAGGTCGAGCAATCGCAGCGCCAGCGCCGCCTGATGGTCGGTGCGATAGGTGATGGTTCCGTCGGCCGCGACCGAAAAGATCTGGTCGTGGTTCTCGCTGTTCAGGGAGATCCGATAGCCGGTGTCGTAAAAAGCCTGGATGTCGGGAATATCGTCGCTCTGCGCGTGGCCGCAGGTCTCGCAGACGAAGACGCGCGTCGCGACGTCGAGCAATGTCATGATCGACGTCAATGCGGGGGCGGGCACCTCATAGGTCGCACTCCCGATATGGCCGCCACAAACCCGGCAGGCCGTCATGCAAGCTCTCCTTCCGGTGCCACCAGCTCCGGCAGCACTTCAGCGAACTTGACGCCGGCGGCGAACGAGCCCTTCCAGCCGATGCGGACGCCGACGGGTTCGGCGAAGTTGAAATAGCGGAACTGAATGCTCCAGCGCGGCGTCTGCGAAACGTTGTGGCCGGACTGATGCAGTGTCAGGAAATCCATCAGGATCAGGTCGCCGGGCTTGCTGAGCGGGGCAACGTGCTTGTAGCGCGCCAGGCGCTCCTCGCCCTTGTGCAGGTGCAGCGCGTAGGCGCCAGTCTTGCCGACACCGGCATCGTCCTCATAGACGGGGACCAGCCCTTCGGCCTGCGATCCTTCGGCGATCTGAACCGGGCCCATATCGGCCGTCACCGGCAGCAGCGGGGTCCAGAAGACGATTCCGTCGAGGCTGCGCAGTTGCGATGGGAATTCCTGGTGCCACTGTGCGCGGAACTTCTCTTCCCCGGGATTGTCGATGCGCATGCCATAGCCGCCGGCGGCAATGCCCGGCATGCTGCCGGGGCGCAGCGCCTTGAAGACATCGTCGTTGGCGGCAGAACTCACCAGGCGCATGAAGGCGGGTATCTGCTTGACTGCATCGTAGACCTCGCCGCCCCAGGAGCGGTTGACCGCAATCAGCTTGCGGTAGGCGATGGTCATCGCCTCATGCGCAGTACCGGTCGGCGCATCAACACCGTACTTCTTGCAGATCAGTTCGAGAACCTGGCGCACGCCCTCCTGGATTGGGGCGACCTCCGACTGGATGTCGTAGAAGCCGGGAACGACGTGATAGCCATTGGCGTTGAATTCCTGGCGCGCGCTTTCGGAGATGATGGTGCCCTTTTTCATGATACGCCTGTTTCCTCCTTCAGGAATTCCTGCCATGGGGTGGTAGTTGGTAACAAATGCTTGCGTGCGTCCGGGCCGGTGCGCGCGATAAGGTCCAGCACGGAAACATAGGGCGTGAAGGTTTCGCGAGGCTGTGGCCACGGCGTGCAGCTGTAATTCATGTATTCGACGTTGACGCCGGCCGCCTCGAAAGCGTGATGATCGAGGTAATTGGCCGCACCATGCCCGGTCAAATAGCGCGTGCCTCCCGCCGAAAGCACCAGGTCGAGCACCCGTTGCCACGAGGTGCCATCGATCGCCATTTCGCTCGATCGGCGTGAGGCCCGTTCGGCGCCGATGCCGAGATAGCGGGCAGGGAGGTCGATGCTGGCAATCAGAAGATCGCAGATCGCGTCGTGGGCATAAACCTCGTCGAAGATTGCCAGCGCATCATCGATGTAGGGCGCGGCGCTCAGCGACTGGCGCAGGAGCGAGCGATGGCTGGTCCGCCAGGTGTCGCCGGTTGCCGACAGGTTCTGGATCTTCTGGAAGCTGCCCTTGCCGGCAAGAGGAATCGTCATCCAGCTTCGGTCGTCACCGTTCAGGAGCTGGATACGATTGGTGAAGCTGCCTTTCGAAAATTGCGCATCATCGAGATAGATGTAGCTATCGGCGAGCATCAGCTGCTCGAAGAAGCCCGGCCAGGGAAAAAGCATCGGCTGGGAAATGACGACGGCTGTCATGTCAGGTCAGTTTCAGCTTTCGCTCGAGGAGGAGAACATTATGGGTCTCGCCGAGACTGTCGGTGAAGTGATCTTCCAGCGTGCCGACAACATGGTAGCCGACCGAGAGGTTGAGTCGCAGCGCGGCAAAATTGTCGACCCGGACTTCCGAGAGCAGCTTGATCAGGCCAAGCTCTTCGCGGGCGACGCGCACGAGTTCTCTCAGCGTGGCCTGGCCGAGGCCTCGCCCGCGCGCCTTCGCGGCCAGCGAAATGCCACCGAAACCGGTGCGGTTCTTTCGGTGAACCTGGCTGACCTGGGTGTATCCGACGGGCTCGTCCGCTGCGGTGTCGACGATCATCCGGAACATGCCGCCCGGATCCTGGCGTCGGCGCTCGACCCAGGCCCGCAACGAGGCGTCGTCCAGCGCGTCCGGAACGGTCAACAGCAGCGATTGCAGCGGCAGATCCCGGCGCAGTTCGAAAAGGAGGGGGAGATCGTCCTCGATAACATCGCGAAAGGCAACGCGGCCTACGTCCGATCCTACTTCTTGACGCAACGCAGGTAGCCTCCTGGCGAACTGGAAAGGACGAGCTTACCGTTCAGTACCTCATCGACCGCGAAGCGATCTGTTTCCTTGAGATAGGCGTTGAGCGCAGCATACGGCTCGTCGCCGGGATGCCAGACTTTTGAGCGCTTCGTCGGTGTCTGGGATGCTTCGCCCCAGCCAAGCAGCGTGTCGGCAACGACCGCATACTGCCCCTCGGTCACCAGCGGACCATAGGTGCGCAATTCATCCAGTACGTGGTCGCGGCTGTGGTCGCTGTCGAGCACGATCATCACCGAAGCGCCCGGCGGAATCTCGGCCTTCACCTTCTCAAGCGTCTCGGCCGCAGTCGACGGGCCCTCGATCAGCTTGATGCGGGGGGACATCGGGTGATTTTCGATGGAGTCGCGATTATGGGCGCGGATGTCGATATCGACGCCAATGACCTTGCCCTTGCCGATCAGCTGCAGCATCGCCGCCATGAAGATCACCGAGCCGCCGCGCGCGACGCCCGTTTCGATGATAATGTCGGGCTTGGTGTTCCAGATGACTTCCTGGGTCGCCATCACATCGGCCGGCATCTGGATGATCGGCACGCCCATGAAGGACCAAAGATAGGAGTAGTCGTACTTGTCGAGCGTTACCAGGGTGTCGAGCGACTGCTGGAAGGCGTCCTCGTCCTTGCCGAGCGCGAGCGCCATTTCCGTCTTGTGGGCTTCGAATGCGAGACGATCGTCTTCCACTGCCATTGCTGCCTGACACCCTTTTTTGGATACAACCTACGGATACGCCTCGACCGCGAATCGCGATAAATGGCGCTTTCACCGATTCGTAACGCTTTCCTGTGAACGCTTTCATGTCGGCAATTGCAAATACGGTCAAGGCCGGTTTCTTAAGGGCGAAAAGACGGGTAGAGCTTGGTTCTGGCGGAAGGAACCATGTCGCGATTCGATCGAATTTCTACACCCATAGCGGGTCTCATCGTCGTCGAGCGGCAACGCAGGGGCGATGATCGCGGTTTCTTCTCGCGCTTCTTCTGTCGCGAGGCGCTGGCCGATTTCGGTGGCGATGGAAAGATCGCGCAGATCAACCACACCCTGACGCAGGCAGCAGGCACGATCCGTGGCCTGCACTTCCAGCAGGCGCCGCACGACGAGGCGAAATTCGTCTCTTGCCTTTCCGGCGCGGTCTTCGATGTGGCGGTCGACCTGCGGCCGGATTCTCCGACCTATCTGCAATGGCATGGCGAAGTGCTGAGCGCGGACAACGGCCGCTCGATGATGATCCCCGGCGGTTTTGCCCATGGGTTCCAGACGCTGACCGAGGACTGCGAGCTGATCTATCTGCACGACAAGCCCTATGCGCCCGAGGCCGAAGGCGGGCTCAACCCGCTCGATCCAAGGCTCGCGATCGACTGGCCCCTGGCGGTCTCGCAGATGTCGCCGCGCGACCAGGCGCTCCCCTTGCTGCCGAACAGGATCGCCGCCGCCCGTCGTTGACTTCGTGAGGGATGGGAGGACAATGACTTCTCCGCGCCACCACGAGAGAGAAGGGGTGTCGACGATGACGATCGCCAGAAAACTTCAGGACTATATCGACGGTTCGGGTGTCGCTTACGACACCGTTGACCATCACCGCACCGCGACCACCAGCCAGACGGCACGAGCCGCGCATGTGCCGGGCAGCCGGCTTGCCAAGTCCGTGGTCGTTCACCACGAAATGGGCTACGTGCTCGCCGTCGTGCCGAGCACGCACCGGGTCGAACTCTCGACCCTGCAGGACGTGATGGACCGCCGCCTCGGCCTCGCCTCGGAAGAGGAAGTCTGCAATCTCTTCGCCGATTGCGACATCGGCGCCGTGCCGCCGGTCGGTTCGGCCTATGACGTTCCGGTTCTGCTCGACGAAAGCCTCGGCGATGTAAGTGACGTCTATTTCGAGGGCGGCGATCATCGGACGCTGGTGCATATGAGCGGCGCGAATTTCCGCAACCTGATGCGGGGCGCACAGATCGCCCGCTTCAGCCATCCGGCGTGACGGGCCGGTCAGAACGTGCTCACTTGCGCCGGCGTGCCGCTGGCCGCCATTCGGTGGCACCATCCGCTTGAAGCGGGAAGGGACCGCCAACCGGTGGTCGAGAGTTGCTGTACCCGATTTTGGCCCGTCGGGCTTGTCAAAGCGCACGCTTGGCGGCACCATCGCGCTCGACGGACACCTTTATCTAGCTGGGTTGGGGGATCGATGGTGCACATACGCTCTGCGAATATGTCCAAGTCTCTGGCAGTACTGCTGGTTGCGGCCAGCGTTCAGGCCTTCGGCTCTTCGGCACATGCCGAAGGCGTCCTGTTTGATCAATTTCCGTTTGCCGTCGCCTGCGAATACAAGGGCACGCAGCACGCCTTCTATCTGTCCAAGGTGACGGAGGACGGCACCGCGACCTACATGGCCTCGGACAACTTCGCCGGCACGATCACGCTGCATGGCGAGGCCAAGGCGGTTGGCTCCGATGCCGGCGGAAGCTGCCTTGGAAAGACGCTCGCGGAGCTGCGAGCCTCAGGGCAGGCCCGCGATATCAAGTAATCTGCCTTGTGTTGTCGGCGATCGCGGCCGATGCTCGCCCGGTGCTTGAGATGCGCCCGGCGCAGCGTCGCTTTGTGGCGGTGAGGCAAAGGGAAGCTCATCTGTTGTGAGCTTTGATGGTGTCTCCTACCTGCCCTGTTGGCGTCCACAGTGAGAAGAGCCAATCTATTGGGCGGCCGTCATGAAAGAATCGATGCTTGAGAATTTTCTGTTGTAGCAGTTCAAAAATCTGATTTACTGCAGCCTCGCTAATTGGCTTTCGGGGGATATTGCCGATGGTGTGGACCCGCAGGGAAACTATGCTTGGTGGTTTGGCGCTGCTTGGCGCCAACGCGCTTCAGAGCCCGGCACTCGCAAAGGCGACATCCTATTTTTCCGGCCCGGCCGTCGATAACGGCGTCACGTACCGGAGCACCAATTTCGCCAATATCGACAGGAAATGGCAACGCCAGGTCGTCAAATACTTCAGCAGCGAGCCGATCGGCACCGTCGTCGTCGATACCAGGCACCACTTTCTCTACCTGATCATGGAGAACAAGACGGCCATCCGCTATGGCGTCGGCGTCGGGAAAGAAGGCTTCAAGTGGTACGGCCGCGCGACGATCGACCGCAAGTCGCTCTGGCCGCGCTGGACGCCGCCGCCGGAGATGCGCGAGCGCCACCCCGAACTGCCTGAGTTCGTCGAGGGCGGCTCGCCGAAAAATCCGCTTGGACCCCGCGCCATGTACCTGCTGCGCGACGGCGTCGATACCGGCTACCGCTTCCACGGCACGCTGGAGCCCGGCAGCATCGGCAAGGATGCCTCCAGCGGCTGCATCCGCATGTTCAACGAGGATGCGATCGACCTCTACCAGCGTTGTCCGATCGGCACGGCGGTGCAGGTGCTGCCGCATATCGCCGACAAGGCCCCCGAGGTCAGCCAAGCAACCCCGGTCGCAACTCCGGTCGAATGAGGAATATCACCCGATGCCTGCTATGACCGGATTGACGAGGCTGCTGTCGGCGGCCGCCATTCTCTTGACGCTTGCTTCCTGCAACACTACCGAAATCGCCGCGGTCGAAGAGCCAGCAGCCGTGCCGATGACCGGAAAAACCGACGACCCGGCGCCTGGCTTCGAGACCGTTTCCGTCGGCACCGAGGAGGACTTTATCCTCAATGTCGGCCGCCGGACCTACTTCACCCAGGATTCTTCCACACTCGACAGCGTCGCCAAGGCGACGCTCGACAAGCAGGCGATCTGGCTCAACAGCAACCCGCGCTGGCTGGTGAAACTGCAGGGCTTCTCCGACGACAGCGGTTCCGCCTCCAAGATGGAAACCCTGTCGCAGAAACGCGCCGACGCGGTGATGGCCTATCTGGTGTCCAAGGGCGTCGACCCCAACCGCCTCTGGGCCAAGGGCTACGGCAACGACCGCGAAGTGCGCGACTGCACCGAGCGCTCCTGCAAGGTCCAAAACCGCCGCGTTGTCTCCAATCTCAGGATGGAACGCGACGCGACTTGAGCGGGCTCTGTTCGCAAAAGCAGAACTCGATCGCGAGAATCATTGTGCGCAGGCGGACGAGCGCTTTTGCGGGTCAGTTCGCTTAAAGGCGGACAGTCTGGCTGAAACTTAAATGGCGCACCCGACAGGATTCGAACCTGTGACCTTTGGAATCGGAATCCAACACTCTATCCAGCTGAGCTACGGGTGCATCCGTTTGGCGGCAGGGCCGCCGAAGCAGGCTGTGAGCGGTTCTTAGCCTAGCTTGCGCGTCGCTTCAATGGTCATTGCAAGAGATTGTGGTAGAAACAGCCATCCTGTGCCCGCGTTGTGATCGCGGCGCATCGCTTCGGGCAATGGCGCCGGGCGATAGCCAACCCAAATGACCGGATCACCCACCCGATGTAGCTAGAATTGGTCAGGCAAACCGCCTTGCGACGAGGCGCTGTGCGTTATAAATTCGTCGTTATAGATAATTCTAAATTAATATACCCAGTGCTCGAGTAGGCAAGCGTTCCAGTAACCAAGTGCTCCAGTACCCAGTGCTCGCGTAATTGCTTCAGGCGAGGGGGCAGATTTTGGTCAACCGATATCTCACGACCGGCGAACCGGCGTTGGAGAGGCTGCGCTCCGATCCCGTATTGATGTGTCTGGTTGCGCTCGCGGCCGTGCTTTTCGTGCTGAACACCTGGAACGGTATCGGCATCCTTCCGGATTCGACGCGTTACATGCAGATCGTCAGCACGCCCTATGACGCGCCGCTTTACGCGTGGATGCTGGGTGCCGGGGGATCCCTTGGGTTTGCGCTCGAGCATGTCGCGCTCGGCATCGCCTTTCTGCTTTATCTTCTCAATACCTGGCTCGTCGTTTCGCTGTTCAGGACGGCGCTGCCGGACCAGCCTTTCTTCGTGACCGTCGGAACGCTTTTGATCATCGTCAATCCGACTTTCCTCTGGACGAGCACGATCGCGATGTCGGAGGCGCTGTTCCTGGCGCTGACGTTTCTCGGCATCCGTTTCTTCATTCGCTACATGCGCGGCGAGGGGCGCAGACCCTTGCTTGCCTCATCCACCTGCGTCGGGTTTGCCATGCTCGCTCGCTTCGTGGCGCCTCCGGTGGGGGCAGCCTTTGCCACCATCGCGCTCTTCTACAATTCGGCGCGGTCTCTTCGCCAAAGGCTCCTCGACGTCGCCCTCCTGTTCGTCGGTAGCGCCGGTATCTTTCTTTCTTGGGTGATCGTCAGCAAGCTGCTGGTCGGCCGGTCGGTCGGCCGCGCGCTCTGGTTCTATGGCAATGCCGATGCCGACCGCTGGCTGGGCGGACTGTCGCTTCTGGCGAGCTTTCTGCTGCCGAGCCAGGTGCCGCAGGTGATCCGCATCCCGGTGCTGCTTCTCGCGCTCGTCGCGGCGACGGTTGTCCTGGTGCAGACGCTGAAGCGAAACTGGCCCGAACGCCGGCCGGACGACCGCGATCTGATGACGCTCATCTTCGGCCTGTTTGGATATTTCTACCTGCTGTTCGTCGTGCTTGCCGTGCATGTGGAGGCGAACCTGCAGCTCAACACGCGCTACTCGCTTCCCTTCTATGTCGCCATCATCTTCGTCCTGGTGATTGCAGCGGCAGACTATTGCGGTCGCGTCGATGCCGCACCGGTCGTTCGCCGTTCGCTGGCGCTGATCCTGCTCTGCCTTCTTGCCATCCACGGACTGCGCAGCACCGCCCAGACGGCGGAAGCCTTTCGCGAAGGGGTGGGCTTTCAGAGCACGGCCTGGAAGTCGTCGCCGATCGTTCGCGCCGTCAGGGCGTTGCCGGCCGATGCGGTCATCTTCACCAATGCCTGCGACCCGCTCAATTTCCTGACGCGCCGCTCGACGGACTGGATACCGTCCCATAGCGAGCGGCGCACCGGCCTTGAAAGCGATGCCGGTCCGCTCGACCTGCAGCTCGAGCGGTTTCGCGAGGATATGGCGCAGAAGAATGCCTATGTCGTCTTTGTCGATGCGATCGACTGGCGGTTCTACCTGGTGACGGAGAAAGAACTCGTCAAGCTCGCCAAGCTGAAGCTCGTGCGCTCCGAGAGCGATGGTCGCATCTACCAGACGGCAAATACCGGGGCGCCGTAGGCGCCCGAGACAGGCGTGCGTGGTCTCTAGACAAGGAGAGAGACATGCCAGTGAACCCTGAAGAGACGACGCGCATCGAGGCGTTGGGCGCCCAGCCGCAGGGGAGGGCGAGCGACTACCTGTCGCTGGCCCGGTTCGACCATGTCACCAAGCATGTCTTCATCCTGCCGGGGCTGATCCTCGCCTGTGCCCTCAGCGAGCCCGATCCGGCGGCTCTGGTCATCAACATTCCCGTGGGGCTTCTGAGCGCGGTCTCGATCGCATCGGCCAATTACGTCATCAACGAGTGGCTCGACCGGGAGCGCGACGCGGCCCATCCGACCAAGTCGCAGCGTCGTGCCGTCGTCGTCGAGATGCAGCCGCGCATCGTCTACGGCGAATATCTGCTGCTTGCCGCTATCGGACTGCTGCTTGCGTCGGTGATCGGCAAGGTGTTCTTCGCCACGTCGCTGCTCTTCCTGCTGTCCGGCATTCTCTACAACGTCGAGCCGATCCGGGCGAAGGACAAGCCCTATCTCGATGTGCTGACGGAGTGCCTCAACAACCCGATCCGCTTCCTGCTCGGCTGGGCGATCGTCGATCAGGTGACCTTGCCGCCGGTCAGCGTGCTTGCGGCCTACTGGATGGCCGGCGCCTTCCTGATGGCGGCCAAGCGGCTCGGGGAATATCGCGACATCGCGGCGAATGCCGGGGTCGCGGTCCTGAAGAAATACAGGCGGTCGTTCGAGTACTACACCGAGGAGAGCCTGACCGTTTCCTGTTTCGTCTACGCGATGATGACGGCTTTTCTGCTCGGCGTTTTCCTGGTGAAGTACCGGGTGGAATACATCCTCGTCTTTCCGTTCATCAGCGGCCTCTTCGCCGTCTATCTCTGGCTTGCCACGCGCCCCGGATCGGTGGTGCAGCGGCCGGAAAGGCTGTTTCATTCGCGCCGGCTGGACGTCATGCTGACCTTGACTGTCGTCGTCTTCCTGTTCGCGAGTTTCGTCAACGTGCCGATGCTGGACTTCATGGCCGCCCCGTTCCTCGTACCGATCTCGTCGCTGCAATGACGGGATCGGAGTTGCCCAACGGAGCTTTGCATTGGGATCGGTTACGCCTCGTCGTGTTCGATCTCGACGGGACGCTATACGACCAGCGGCGGCTGCGGGCACGCATGTTGATACGGCTTGTTGCAGACGCGGCGCGCAGGTGCAGCCTTGGCACCATCCGCATCCTGCGCGCCTTTCGCGACTGCCGGGAGGAACTGGGCGATGCGTTGGCGACCGATGTGGCCGAGCGGCAATACGAACTGACCGCGGATCGGTGCGGGCGGTCGCCGGAGACCGTCAGGAAAACCGTCGAGGAATGGATCGAACGGCGTCCGCTCGATCTCCTTCCGGCTTGCCGGTGCTACGGTATCGAGCGGGTCTTTGCCGGCCTTGCAGCCCAGGGAAAGACGATTGCCGTTTTGTCTGACTATCCGGCTTCGGAGAAACTGAAGGCGCTTGGCCTTGGCGCCAGCATTGTCGTCTCCGCCATGGATCCCGAAGTCGGCGTTCTGAAGCCGCATCCGGCCGGTCTTGCCCATGTGCTTGCCTGTGCGCAGGTGCCGGCGGAGCAGGCGATCATGATCGGCGACCGGGTGGAGCGCGATTGGGCCGTGGCGCAGAGCCACGGCATGCGGGCGCTCATCCGCAGCGCAAGGCCGATCGCCGGCGTCGATACGTTTCGCAGTTATGACGACGAGATCTTCTGGCCGGTGACGGAGCCGCTGCCGATGGGCGCGCCGGCTCCAGCGCCCCGCTCGCTCACGATATCATCTTGAGCAGCCAGAGCGCGCCCTGTTTGAGTGGGGCGCGGTGCGGGCTCTTTGCGGTGATGGCGGAGGCGACCTTCGCGCTCTGCCGATACCAGTCGTAGCTCTCCTGCAGCATGGCTTCGTTGGAGTATTTCGGCCGCCAGCCCATGGCAAGCAGAGGCTCGACGTCGAAGTAGCATTCCTTGTGGTAGGTAAGATAGTGCCACGGCACCAGCGGCGAGACCCTCAGCCAATGCAGCGCCCGGAGCGTGTTGATGGTGGCGGCAGTCGGCAGGCTCCGGACCTTCGAAGTGCTGCCGGCATAGCGGATCAGGGCCTCCAGGTCGTGACGCAACGTGCCGAAGCGGTCGGTGCCGACATTGTAGGTGCCGCTCCGGCCGGCCTTCAGCGCCAGCATGTAGAAATCCATGAGATCATGGGCGTGGACGAACTGGAACTTGATGTTGCCGGATCCGATGACATAGACGGCGCGGTTTTCGCTGATCCACTCGAAGAGGATCTGGAAGATGCCGAGCCGGCCGCCGCCAAGGGTCGCCCGGGGGCGGATGGTGATCAGGGTCATATCGGCGGCCGCGCAGATGGCTTCGGCGACCTCTTCGCCGGCGCGCTTCGATTTGCCATAGGGCTCCACCGGACGAAGCGGGGTCGCCGCGGTAATCGGGCCGGACGGCGGGATGCCGTAGGCGGCGGTCGAGCTGACATGGATCAGCGATCGGACGCCCGCGCTTGCGGCTTCCTCGCAGACGATGCGGGTCCCCTCGACATTGACGTTCCAGTAGTCGCGCCCCGCATCCGTCTGCGCCACCAGCGCCGCATTGTGGTGAACGACGTCGACGTCGCGCATGGCGGCGCGCACGCCGTCGCGGTCGAGCACGGAGCAATTGACGAACTCGATATCGGCCGGGCGGGAGCGATCCTCCCAGAGGTCGAGCACCCGCACCTCGTCGCCGTGTTCGCGCAACCGTCGTGCTGCGAGGTTGCCGATGAAACCCGATCCGCCGGTAATCAAATGTCGCATGTGTCCCTCCAGCCCCTGTCTGCGGGAATAGTCCGATCAGATCGCCCGATCCTCGAGCGCGCGTGTGATGTTGCGATGCGCGACGGCCATCACCGTTCCTTGCGGATTGACGACCGTCGGGCCGCACAGAAGCGAAGCGTCGGCGATGTAGAGATTGTTGGCGCCATGCACGCGCCCGAACGAACTCGCCGCGCATTTTTCGGCATCCTCGCCCATCGGGCAGGAGGAGAAGAGGTGAAGTGCGGTGGCGTTTGCCTGCTTGGGAGGAAGCGTTTCGGGAAGCTTGGCGATATCGGCCAGCGATTTCAGCACGGGATAGCCCGGAATGCTCGGATAGACCGCAAGGGCGCCGGCGGCAAAGAGAACCTCCGCGAGGCGTGCGAGGCCGACGGCCAGCTCCTTCAGATCCGAGGGCTGAAGGCCGATCCGCACCAGGGGATCGCGAAAGCCGGGCAGGGATCTCACCTTGCCGGATCCGCCGGTGCTTTGCACGTAGTAGATCGCCATGCGCCGCCAGTCCTGGTCGACCGCGTCGATCATCTCCGGATGCGCCGCCATGGCAAGCGCCAGTGCCGGCCGCTTGCTCATCGAGCAGCCCATGCTGAAGCGTGGGTCGAATTCCTTGATCTGGTGGACGGGCTCGAGTTCGCCAGGGGTGTTGAGCTCGTCGGGGAAGACCGCCACCACCTTCAGCATCGGATGGAAGCGCAGGCTGTCGCCGACGTGGCGGGTGATGCCGGAGCGGCGCAGCAGCCACGGGGTCTGCACCGCGCCGCCGGCAACGAAGACGGTTTTTGCCTTCAGCTCGATCTGGCGTGTGCCTCCCGCCCCCTTGCTGCGCGCATGCACCGTCCACTGCCCGTTCGCATGGGTAAGCCTGGTTGCGCAGGTATCGGCCAGCAGCATGCCGCCGGCATCAAGAAAGCGCGGCACGAAGGTTGCCGACATCGATTGCTTGCGGCCCGGAGATCCGCCGGCCCCGGCGGCGGCGTAGGCATAGAGGCGCGGCACTTCGAGGGAAGACCAGCCGAGCCGCTGCGCACCCTCGTCGAGCCGCGTCGACAGCTGCGGCGCAGGGCCGGGCAGGTATTCGACCCTGGCGACCGCCTCGCAGGCGTCGAAATGCGGGGTCAGATCTTCGAGTGTCAGCGCATCGACCCGATAGTCGCTTATCCAGCGGTCGAGCACCGCCTGCGGCGTGCGGTGGTAGAGGCCGCGGTTGATCTCGCTGCCACCGCCGACGCAGCAGCCTTCGACATAGGCGATCTTGGTAGCGCCGAAGCCGATGTTGATGCCGGCGTTGCGGTACTTCTGAAGGATTTCCTCGCGGGAGAAATGCGGCGCGGACTCAAGCGCCAGATGCGGACCTTCCTCGATCATCAGCACGGACTTGCCCGCTTCCGCACAGCGGGTGGCGGTCACCGCGCCGCCCGGGCCGGAGCCGATGACAATGATGTCGGGGGCGAGCCTCTCAGGGGCCAGCCGGCGCTCCGGTTGCGACAGGTTCATGCTGGTAGTCCTGGCCGTAAAGGTCTGAGTAAATACAGAATAATGCCAATGACATATGGAACTCGACGAAACGCCGCCGGAACTCGAGGCGGGATTGCCGCCATTTGTCGAGTTCGGTCAGCCGATCGTCGAGCGAAAGCTGATGAAAGAACTTGCCTCTGCGCAGCAGCGGCCAGGCATTGAAAAGAAGCACGAGACTATGGAAGGGCGGGCGCAGATAGTCGGGCATCTGACGATGAACTTTCAGCAGGAACTCTGCCGCACGGACGCCCAGGGCGCCGCGGCTGTCATCGGTCGCGCCGCGTTCATGGGCGATCGTCTCGCCGAGCGCCAGGATGGCCTGCTGAAAGTGCTGCGACATTGCCCGAGCCCCGTTATCAAGCCGACCCCTCGTAAGGAGCCTGACGCTGTTTTGATGAATACGGTTGTCTGCTCTTTACTGCCTGTATTTCTAGCTGCTCTTATAAGCAAAAGCTACTAAAACGTTGTTTTCGGCCAGACGACGACCGTCTGTGCGCCAGTCGCCGGACGTCGCTCTATGCGAAAGGCACGGGATGAGACGCCTTCTGGATATGAGTTTTGTTCGCTATTTCGCCTGCGGCTGCATCGCGGCGAGCCTGCAGGTGGCCACGCTGGCCGTGCTGGTCGAGACGGCGCGGCTCGAACCGGTCTATGCGTCCACCATCGCCTTCTACTTTGCCGTCGTCGTCAACTATTGCCTGCAGCGGCGCTTTACCTTCCGATCTGACGAACCGCACCTGAAGGCGCTGCCGAAGTTCTTGGCGGTATCGACCTTTGGCGCCGGAATAAACGCAGTTGCCTTCCTGCTGCTATCGGCCGTCATGCACTATGTCGTTGCCCAGGCGCTGGCGCTGCTCCTGGTCTTTTCGGTGAACTATGCGCTGAGCCGGACGCTGATTTTTCGCACTCGCAGTGCTGGCGAAGCGGGCGGCACGGAGCCGGCCCGTGCGGCGGGGCGAGCCTCATCGGGCAAATAGAAACGCCGCGCCCGGGGGCGCGGCGTCGTTGAGAGTGTGGTCTTGCGCGATGAAGCCGACCGCTTGGCCTACGCCACCTGCATGGCGCCGGGGCCGGGGATGGCCTTGGGCGGTACCTTGCCCATGATGATCATGCCGAGCACCTCGTCCTTGGTGACGTCCTCGGTGCGGGCCTGGCCGACGACCTGGCCGTTCTTCATGACCGACACGCGGTCGGCGAGGTCGAAGACGTCGTGGATGTCGTGGCTGATTAGGAAGATGCCGATGCCTTCGCGCTTCAGCTGCTTGATGAGATCGCCGACCTGGGCGGTCTCCTGCGGCCCAAGGGCTGCCGTCGGCTCGTCCATGATCAGGATGCGGGCGTCGAAGAGGATCGCGCGGGCGATCGCCACCGATTGCCGCTGGCCGCCCGAAAGCGCCTTCACCGGCTCCTTGAAGCGCTGGAAGTTGGGGTTGAGGCGCCCCATGACTTCGCGGGCCTTGGCCTCCATCGCCACGTCGTCGAGCGTGCCCCACGGCGTGCGCAGTTCACGGCCGAGGTAGAGGTTGGCGGCGGCGTCGACGTTGTCGGCGACGGCGAGCGTCTGGTAGATCGTCTCGATGCCGTATTTCTTGGCGTCGCGCGGGTTGTTGATGTCGGCGGCCTCGCCGTTGATCAGGATCTCGCCGGCATCGCGCTTGTAGGCGCCCGAGAGGATCTTGATCAGGGTCGACTTGCCGGCGCCGTTGTGGCCAAGCAGGGCCACGACTTCGCCGGGGTAGAGATCGACGGAGGCGTTGTCCACCGCGTGGATGCCGCCGAAGGAGATGGAAATGTTCTTCATTTCCACAAGCGGAGTGCGTTGGTCTTTCATGGATCGTACTCCTTACTTGGCGCGGGCGCGGTAGACGGTGTCGAGCCAGACGGCGACGACGAGGACCACGCCGACGACGATGCGCTGGAACGGACTGTCGATCCCCAGGAGCACCATGCCCGACTGCAGGGATTGCATGACGAGCGCACCGATCATGGCGCCGGCGATCGTGCCGACGCCGCCGGCAAGCGAGGTGCCGCCGATGACGGCTGCGGCGATCGTATAGAGCTCGTCGAGTTCGCCCTGCGCGTTGGTCGCCGCATTGAGGCGAGCGGTCGAGATCGCCGCGGCGATGGCGCAGAGGATGCCCATCAGCGTGAAGATCTTGACGGTAACCCAGCGGGTCTTGATGCCGGCGAGTTCGGCCGCCTCGGGGTTGCCGCCGAGTGCAAAGACATAGCGGCCGAAACGCAGGCGGGTGGCGATGAAGGTCATGACGATGCCGACGGCGATCGCCATCAGCACCGGAATGGCAATGCCGTGCGAGATCATGAGGCCGCCGTCCGGCCAGGCGATGCCGTTGGCGTCGGCATATTTGCGGGCGATGTTGGTCGGCCAGTAGTAGCTGTTGGCGACAGTGATCGCGCCGAGCACCAGGATACAGCCGAGGATCGCCAGGAAGTACTCCGCCCAGACCGGGCGCAGCGGGAAGCGGAAGCGCTTGCGCTGCTTGCGCGAATTGAGGATGGCGGCAACGATGGCGATGCAGGCGAGGATGCCGACGATCCAGCTGGCCGTTGCGCCGATCGAGCCTTCTGTGCCGCCGCCCATCAGGCGGAAGGTGGCGTTCATTGGTGCGACCGTCTGGCCGCTGGTGACGAACCAGGTGGCGCCGCGCCAGACGAGCAGGCCGCCGAGCGTGACGATGAAGGCGGGCACATTGAGGAAGGCGACGATCGAGCCCTGCAGCGCGCCGATGGCGGCACCGACGGCGATGCCGCTCAGAAGGGTGATGATCCAGATGGCCGGGTGTTCGAGGCCGAGATATTGCGGCAGGAACTTCGCCTGCATGACCCCCATGACCATGCCGCAGAAGCCGAGCACGGAGCCGACGGAGAGGTCGATGTTGCGGGTGACGATGATCAGCACCATGCCGGTCGCCATCACGGCGACAGAAGAGGTCTGAACCGTCAGGTTCCAAAGGTTGCGTGGCGTCAGGAACAGCCCGCCGGTCATGATCTGGAAGCCGACCCAGATGATGACGAGTGCGCCGACCATGCCGAGCAGCCGGGTGTCGATCTCGGTGGCGCGGAAGAAACGTTTTACCGGGTTCTCGTCCGCTGTACGGGCGCGATTTGTCTGTGCGCCCTTTGTGTTGCCTTGTGTGATGTCGGCCATGGACGTGCCTTCCCCCCACTTATGTTGTTGATGTCATCGCGTCAGAGGCACCAAGAGCCCCAAATGGACGCGACAAGTCCGGTGCGACGGCAGAAACCGAGCCTGCGTGCTGATTGTTGCGGTCGCGGAAGCGGTATTGTCCGCCGCGTCCGCACCTTGCGCAAGCGCCGCAACGGGTTGCGTTGCGGCGCTTGTCTTTTGTCAGCGCTCAGTTCTGCTGGTGCGGCTTATTTGCAGGCCGCGACGTCGCCCTTGACGCCCTGGCAGGCTTCAGCCTTGGAGATCCAGCCCGCGTCGATGACGACGTTCAGGTTGTCCTTGGTGATCGGCAGGGGAGCCAGGAAGACCGACTGCATGGCGACGCCCTTCGGGCCGCCGTTGAAGGTGGTGACGCCAGAGACTTCTTCCATCTTCTTGCCGCCGGCAAGTTCGACGGCGACTTCTGCGGCGCGCTTGCCGAGTTCACGGCTGTCCTTCCAGACCGAAACGGTCTGCGTGCCGAGCGCAACGCGGTTCAGAGCCGCCTTGTCTGCGTCCTGGCCGGAGACCGGAACGGAGCCGGCCAACCCTTGAGCGTCGAGGGCAGCGATTGCGCCGCCCGCGGTGCCGTCGTTGGAGGCGACGACCGCATCGACCTTGTTGTCGTTGGCGGTCAGGAACTGCTCCATGTTCTTCTGGGCGTTTTCAGGCTTCCAGCCGTCGGTATAGGCTTCGCCGACATTCTTGATCTTGCCGGCGTCGACGGCTTCCTTCAGCACTTCCATCTGTCCGGAGAAGAGGAAGTCGGCGTTCGGGTCGGAAGACGAGCCCTTGATGAAGACGTAGTTGCCTTCCGGCTTCACCTTGAACACTTCGCGGGCCTGCATGCGACCCACTTCCTTGTTGTCGAAGGTGATGTAGAAGGCCGCCGGGTTTTCGATCAGGCGGTCGTAGCCGACGACCGGAATGCCTTCGGCAGCGGCCTTTTCGATTGCCGGGCCGATGGCGTCGCTGTCCTGGGCAAGCACGATCAGTGCGTTGGCGCCCTGGGCGATCAGCGATTCGATGTCGGTCAGCTGCTTGGCGGCGGACGACTGTGCGTCAGCGGAGATGTACTTGTCGCCCGAGGCTTCGAGGGCTGCCTTGATGGCGGCTTCGTCGGTTTTCCAGCGCTCTTCCTGGAAGTTGGACCAGGAAACGCCGACGACCAGGTCCTTTGCCTGGGCAACGGAATGCAGGGAAACGATGACGGCAACGCCTGCCATCAGCTTCAAAACGGATTTCATTTCATCCTCCCGAGTGAGGGCCGGCCGAGCGTGCGAACCTCCCGCACCATCCTCTGCCAGCCTTAGACGCTGTCGTAGATCGTGCCGCTACACCGTGCGGAATTATTTTCTCGACAGTCGAGAAAATGAATGTCATGGATTTTTGAGGCTGTCAACACGGCGTGAAAGCGTCGGTTGCGGCATCAACAAGGTGCTCCGCGAGCGGTCGTGTCCGATGTTTCTCGACCGTCCCGAAAATCGGTGCCACAAGGCTGTCGACAAGGTGTTCGGCGCCTTGTCTTGCCGGTCAACAGATGCTTTGGGAGGGGCATGTGTTCGAAGGATCCGCCACTGACAGGGACGTCTCATGCTGACCAAGTCCAGCACTGAGCTCGTGCGTCAGCAAAACAGCGCGTTGGTCCTTGCAGCGCTCCGGCGCGCCGGCAATCTTTCCCATACGGAAATCTCTTCCGAGACCGGGCTTGCCTCGGCGACTGTGTCGGCGATCACGGCCGAACTGGAGAAGGCGGGCGTGCTCGCCAAGGCGGAGCAGCAGGTCCAGGGCGGGCGCGGGCGGCCACGGGTGCTGTTCACGCCACGCCGCGATCACGGCCACCTGATCGTCGTCCGGATCTCGTCCGACATCGTGCAATATTCGCTGGTCGATTACGGCGGTACGTTGCTCGACCGCTTCGACGAAACCCGAAACCACGATGAGCGCGGTACCGCCCCTTTCGCCCGGGCATTCGTCGATGCGCTCGAGCGCCTGTTGCAACGGTCGAGACTGGAGCGCAGCCAGGTGCTGGCTGTCTCGATCAGCAGCAAGGGCCTGGTGGACGGCGCGTCCGCGCGGCTCCTGTGGTCGCCGGTGTTCGGACGGGAGGAGCTCGATTTCGCCGCGCTGCTCGCGCCGGACTGGCGGGCGAAGGTTATGCTCAGCAACGAAACCCTTCTGGTCGCGCAGGCACTCGCCGCCCAGGCCGAGCGCAAGCCGGAGAGCGGCTTTAGGGCGCTTGCGGCGATCTCGCTCGGGCACAGCATCGGGCTCGGGGTCGCGCGCAAGAGCCAGAGCGGCGAGATGGATGTCAGCGCGCCGAATTTCGGCCACATGCTGCACATGCCGTCGGCGGGCCTTTGCCGCTGCGGCGCCTATGGTTGCATCGAGGCGGCCGCCGGCTTCTACGGCATCCTGCGCGCGGCCTTCGAAGTGCCGGCCGATACCATTCCCGCCAAGTTCGTACCGGTAACGGAACTCGACAAGATTGCCGCCAGCGCACGGCAGGGCCACCGCATGGCCGGCTATGCCTTTCGCCAGGCGGGCATCGCGCTCGGCAACGGCATTTCGCGCATGTTGAGCCTCTATGAGCGCATGCCCGTCCATGTCACCGGACCGGGCCTCCGCTACTTCGATTTGATGCTGCCGGGGATCGAGGAGGGCCTCGCCCAATCGATGCAGATCCGGCTTCAGGGGGCGCCGGAAATCACGGTCGTTGCCGACGAGCAGCGCCTGGTTTTCGAGGGGCACCTGGCACGGGCGCTCGGCGCGATCGATGGCGATACCGCCAGCGTCGGCGCATCCGCGATGCACGGGTGAGGCGAATTTTCGGCGCAACCATTTTTGGGGTTGTGTCGAAGGTGAACAATTCCAGCGATGCAATTTACAGTTATTTAGCGACTCCTTGTCAAGGTGAGCCTGACGCGGGAGACGATTATGTTTTCAGTGATTGCATGCATACGCGACGATCATGACTGGCGCCTCACCCTGGCTGCCGCGATCGTCTGCCTGGCAGGCAGCGTCGCGACGATGCTGCTCCTGTTGCGCGCGCAGCGAAGCGAAGGCAGCCAACGCGGTTTGTGGATCGCGGCCAGCGGCTTTGCCTGCGGTATCGGCGTCTGGTCCACCCATTTCATCGCCATGCTCGCCTATGATGGCGGCGTTCCCGTCGCCTATGGCGCCTGGGGCACGCTCCTCTCGGTGGCCGTGGCGATCGCAGCGTCCTGGCTCGCCTTTGCGATCGGCCTCGGCGGGCGCTCGCATCTTTCGATGACCTGCGGCGGCCTGCTGCTCGGCGCCGGCATTGCGGCGATGCACTTTACCGGCATGCGGGCGATCGAGATCCAGGGGCATATTTCTTACGATCCCGAAATGACGGTCTCCGCCGTGCTCGCCGGGACGATGCTGGCCGGGGCCGCGCTCTACGCCTTTCAGCTCTTGCGTGGCGTGCGGCGCATGGTCGTCGCGTCGCTGCTTCTGGTCGTCGGCATCTGTGCGCTGCATTTCACCTCGATGAGCGGCATCACGCTGGTGCCCGAGGCCAATGTCGCCGTTGCCGAGACCATCCATCCCGCCTGGCTTGCGGGCGGCGTCATTGCCGCTTCGACCACCTTGATCGTGCTCGCCTTCGGCGCGCTCTTTCTCGACCGGCACCTGACGGATCTGCGCGGGCTCGCCAATGCATCGCTTGAAGGGATGGCGATCGTCTTCGATGGCGTGATCGTGGACGCCAACGAACGCTTCGCAGGGCTGACGGGCCGCAAGCTGTCGGAACTCTCCAGGCGGTCTCCGGCGGATATCTTCGTTTTCGGCGAAGAGGGATTGGACGCCCACAGGCACGGCGATGGTCCGGGCGAAATCGATCTTCTGAACGCGGAAGGCCGCACCATTCCGGTGGAGTTCATGTGCCGGACGATCGAATATCGCGGCCGGGAATGCGACGTTATCTTCGTGCGCGACCTTAGGGCGCGCAAAGAAGCCGAGCGCACGATCGAACATCTCGCCCATCATGACGCGCTGACGGATCTGCCGAACCGCGCCTTCTTCGACCGCAGGCTGGCCCAGACGCTGGCGGCGGCGGCTGCGAGAAACGAGGAACTGGCGATCCTCTGCCTCGACCTCGACCGCTTCAAGGCGGTCAACGACATCTTCGGCCACGGCGAGGGCGACCGCATCCTGAAGAAGGTCGCCGATATCCTGCGGGCGGCCGTCGGCGAGCAGGATACGATCGCCCGGCTCGGCGGCGACGAGTTTGCGATCATCCAGGTGGGCGGCAGGGAGCCGGAAGCGGCGCGGCAGCTGACGGACCGGATCCTGGCGCTGTTTGCCGCCGAGATGGACACCAATCGCGACCCGACCGCCGTCGGCGTCAGCATCGGGGCTGCGATCTTTCCGGCCGACGGGCAAACGGCGGACCAGTTGCGCAACAATGCCGACACGGCGCTCTACCGCGCCAAGCAGAGCGGCAAGGGCATCGCCTGCTTTTTCGACCGGGAGATGGACGAGGCAGTCCGCACCCGCCGCCAGATCGAAAACGACCTGCGCCATGCGGTGCTTCGCCGGCAGTTCTTCCTCGAATACCAGCCGCTGGTCGAGGTCCAGAGCGACAGGGTCATCGGCTATGAGGCGCTTCTGCGCTGGGAGCACCCGCAGCGCGGGTTGATTGGCCCGGATGTCTTCATCCCGATCGCCGAGGAGAGCGGTTCGATCATCCAGATCGGCGAATGGGTGCTGGAGCAGGCCTGCACGGAAGCGGCGAAGTGGAACGAACCCCTGCCGATTTCCGTCAACATTTCGCCCGTGCAGTTCCTGTTGCCCAATCTTTTTGACCAGGTTGCGAACATCCTGCGCCGCACCGGCCTTGATCCCTGGCGGCTCGAGCTCGAGATCACCGAGGCGGCGCTGATGCACAATCGCGAGGATGTGCTGGCGGTTCTGGTGCGCCTGCGGGTGCTTGGCGTGCGGATCGTCATGGACGATTTCGGCACCGGCCATTCGTCGCTCAGCAACCTGCAGACCTTCCCCTTCGACAAGCTGAAGATCGATTGCAGCTTCACCGCGGCGCTGGAAAAGGACCCTTCGGCACAGGCGATCGTCCGGGCGATCATCGCGCTTGGCCACAGCCTCAGGCTTGCGGTGGTCACCGAGGGCGTCGAAACCGAACGGCAAAGACAGATCCTTGCGGAGGAGGGCTGCCTGCAGATACAGGGCTTCCTCTCCGGCAGGCCGGGGGCTGCCCCCAGTACCGGCCAGGAAACCGCGCGCTGGGAGAAGGTACCGGCGCGCGCCGACGGCTGAAGCGGCTACGACCGGGCAGCATGGCCACGAAAAAAAAGGCCGGGCATAGGGTGCCCGGCCTTTTCAGTTAATCGTGACGAAGGCTCAGGCGACGCTGATCTGGCGCTTCTCGACGACCGACTTCACAGCCGCATCGGCAAGTGCGAGGGCCGCGAGGCCGTCCTTGCCCGATGGCGTGATTTCCGCGCCCTTTTCGATTGCGGCGATGAAGCTCTCGATCTCGTTGGCATAGGCTTCGGTGTAGCGGGTCATGAAGAAATCGTGCAGCGGCGGGCGGGTGTAACCGTCGCCATTGGCGATCTCGATCGAGACCGGGCGCTGGTTCTCGGCCGAAGCCACGCCCTTCGAACCGTGCACTTCGATGCGCTGGTCGTAGCCGTAGGTGGCGCGACGGGAATTGGAGATGATCGCCTGCTTGCCGGACGCCGTCTGCAGGATAACCGAGACGCTGTCATAGTCGCCGGCTTCGCCGATCGCCTTGTCGACGAGAACGGCGGCGGTTGCCGTCACTGAGACCGGCTCTTCGCCGAGCAGGAAGCGGGCCATGTCGAAGTCGTGGATGGTCATGTCGCGGAAGATGCCGCCCGAACGCTTGATATAGTCGACCGGCGGGGCGCCCGGATCGCGCGAGGTGATCGTCACCATTTCGACATCGCCGATCTTGCCGGCGTCGATCGCCTTCTTCACGGCCATGAAATGCGGGTCGAAGCGGCGGTTGAAGCCGACCATCAGCTTGGCCTTGGTCTCGCTCACGACCTTGAGGCAGGCCTTCACGCGCTCGGCGTCGAGATCGACGGGCTTCTCGCAGAAGATCGCCTTGCCGGCGCGGGCGAAGCGTTCGATCAGGTCGGCATGGGTATCGGTCGGCGTGCAGATGACGACGGCGTCGATGTCCTTCGCCGCTTCGATCGCTTCGATGGTGCGGACCTCGCAGCCATACTGCTTGGCGATGGCATCGGCGGCGGCGGGGAAGGCATCGGCGACGGCAACAAGCACAGCGTCGGGATTGCCGCTGACGGCTTTCGCATGAACCTTGCCGATGCGGCCGGCGCCCAGAAGACCAAATCTGACTGTCATCTCTGTTTCTCTCGAATTCCGGTTCGCGACCGGGAAGGGGCGTGATGATCGGCGCTCATCGCGCAAAGGCGCCGCGGAACGCTGCTTCCGCGAATGGTTTGGAGAATTGCCACGAAAGACCGCGCGTTGGAACGCTGCGCTCAGCACCTCTCCCTTGATACCTCCATTTCCACTCGGTCACTTCTTTATTTGGAATGAAGTCGCCGATGTAGATTATTTCGGAATTTTTATTCCATTTTTATTGTGTCCGTCAAGGGGAGTCGGAGGCCATGGCCTTGCCGTCCGCGACGAATTTCCCCTAAATGGGACGCACGCGACAAGGCCACCAGAGGACAGAATGCTCAAATTCATCGACCCGGACCATCCCTTCTACCGCCCACTGTGGATCCGTCTGCTGATCGTGGGCTTCTGCGGCGTCTGGACAGTGGTCGAGTTCCTGGGCGAGCAAACGATGTGGGGGATGATTTTCCTCGCGGTCACCGCCTATGCCTCGGCGGCGCTCTTGGTTTTCTACAAGCCGAGTGAGAAGGGCGTCGAGAAAGCTGGGGACGAGGGGCAAGGCAAGGGCGACGGGAGCGACACTGCCGGCTGAGGTTCACGGCGCCGGGTTGATGGCGCGCATCTGCTTTGCGGCTTCGTCGATCAGCATGTTGGCGAGCTTCATGCGCACGGTGGCATTGGCGCGGAAAGCGGCCGGCAGACGGTCCGGATGGTTCAGGGCCGCGAAGGCCCGCCGTTTTGCCGCAAGGGTCATCTGCGTTTCGCCGTCGACAAGCGCCAGTTCCTCGGCCACGTCTGCAAGCGTCGTACGGCTAAGATAATCCGGCATGACCGGTGGAGGCGGTGGCTCCACGAAGGACGCATCGAGATAGGCGCGCTCGACGGCGCCGAAGGCAGCCGAGTGGGCGCTTTCGGCCGCAAAGGTGTTGTCGAATGCCGGGGCATAAGGCGTGGCGACACGCGTCGCTTCGGCCGGTGCCGGTTCGATATCCTCTTCCGATTTCAGCCGCTCGAGCACCGACTGAAAGACTGACATTCCAAACATGACGTCTCCGATCACCGTGCAAAATGACAGGCGGATATTATCCCGGGCTGATCAGCGTGATCATGCCCGGGCTGATCAGGCGCGGCCCTGCTTGAGGATCAGGTCGTAGAGCAGCTTGGCGCTCGGCGGCAGCGCGCGTCCCTCGGCAGTGATCAGCCCATAGGGTTTGATTCGGATCGGGATTTCGGTCTTCAGGATGCGGATTTCGCCGGCCGGCGTGCCGTTGCCGGCAATCAGGTTGGCGACGTCGAGCGCCACAGGTGCAATTGCGTTGGTGTTGCGCACCATCGACAGCGTCAGGATGATCGAGGAGGTGTTGATCACCGTCGCCGGCAGTCTCACCCCGGCCGCCACGAAACTGTCTTCGACCGCGCGTCTCAGAAGGGTGCCGGGCGGCTGGAATACCCAGTCATAGGAGGGCAGGTCCTCGGCGACGACCATGGGCTTGTCGAGCAGCGGATGGCCGTCGCGCACGATCAGGCAAACCTCCTCGTAGCCGATCTCTACCATGTTGAAGAGCCGCGGCGGCTGGTCGTCGGGGATGCGGCCGATGATGAAATCGTGGCGGGCGGCGAGCAGTTCCCTTGCCAGCACGTTGCTGTTTTCGATCTGGACGTTGATCTCGATGCCGGGATAGGCGGTCATCACCTGGCGGATGGCGGGCACCGCGAGATTGAGCGCCGGGCCTGTGACAGAGCCGAGCGAGACCGAACCGCCGCTGCCGGTCTTCAGCTCGTTGATCTCGCGCGATGCCTCCCGCAGCTCCAGAAAGATGCTGCGCGCACGCCGCGCCAGCGCTTCGCCATAGGGCGTCAACAGGACGCCGCGCGCCACGCGTTCGCAGACCGGCGCCTTCAGCATGGTCTCGATTTCCGAGAGCATGCGCGATGCTGCCGGTTGCGAGATGCCGAGGGCGTCGGCGGCGGCGCTGATACGGCGGTGATCGTCGATCGCGAGAATCAGGCGGAGGTGGCTGATCTTCAGGCCCGAGCGGAAAAGCGTCGAATCGACGAGTTCGCCGGCGGTGCTCGGTTTCTGATCGCGCATTTCAACCTCTGCGTTTTTTTATTTGGTTTTCAGGGATTTTCAAAAATCACACTGTTTACGCTCGATATATCATTTTTGGTATGTATTCAAAGCAATATTGTATTTGACAGTTATATGGTTTCATTCCAGTTTTTGCTTATGTGCCAGCGCATGTAGGAGCATGCGAGGCGGGGAGGCCTCTCCTTCACCTTGACCGCAGCCGGAGACGAAGATCTCGGGCGGCGGATTGCTGCGCATAGACGGAAAGGCTCTCGCCTGCCGGCTTCAACTTTTTTGGGAGAGAACTGATGAAATTGATGACTTCGCTTCTCGCAGCCGCCGCGATTTCGATCGCGTCCTTCGCTGCACCGGCATTTGCGCAGGACAAGGGCACGGTCGGCATTTCCATGCCGACGAAGACGTCGACCCGCTGGATTTCCGACGGCGAGACCATGGAGAAGCTGTTCAAGGAAGCGGGCTACACGCCGGACCTGCAGTTTGCTGATGACGACATCCCGAACCAGCTTGCCCAGATCGAAAACATGGTGACCAAGGGTGCCAAGGTTCTCGTCATCGGCGCCATCGACGGCACGACGCTCTCCGACATCCTGCAGAAGGCGCACGACGCCGGCGTCAAGGTCATCGCCTATGACCGCCTGATCCGCGACTCGGGCAATGTCGACTACTACGCCACCTTCGACAACTTCCAGGTCGGCGTGCAGCAGGCAACCTCGCTCGTTCAGGGCCTCAAGCTCGACGGCGCAACCGAGCCGAAGAACATCGAGCTCTTCGGTGGCTCGCCTGACGATAACAACGCCTTCTTCTTCTACGATGGCGCGATGTCGGTCCTGCAGCCGCTGATCGACAGCAAGAAGATCGTCGTCAAGTCCGGCCAGAAGGGCATGGACCAGGTCGGCACGCTGCGTTGGGACGGTGCGGTTGCCCAGGCCCGCATGGAAAACCTGCTGTCGTCGAACTACACCGACGCCAAGGTCGATGGCGTTCTGTCGCCCTATGACGGCCTGTCGATCGGCATCATCTCGGCGCTGAAGGGCGTCGGTTATGGCTCGGGCGACATGGCGATGCCTGCCGTCACCGGTCAGGACGCCGAACTGCCGTCGGTCAAGTCGATCCTTGCCGGCGAACAGTATTCGTCGATCTTCAAGGACACCCGCGAACTCGCCAAGG
The DNA here is from genome assembly GCF_050434285.1 of Ensifer sp. KUDG1. Classification (NCBI taxonomy): domain Bacteria; kingdom Pseudomonadati; phylum Pseudomonadota; class Alphaproteobacteria; order Hyphomicrobiales; family Rhizobiaceae; genus Ensifer; species Ensifer sp. KUDG1. The sequence goes on along the minus strand of NZ_JBNDIG010000007.1, from coordinate 171,008 downwards.
TCACCGTCGGCATGGTCAACGCGATCATGGAAGGCAAGGAGCCGGAAGTGAACGACACCAAGACCTACGACAACGGCGTCAAGGTCGTACCGTCCTACCTCTTGAAGCCGGTTGCCGTCGACAAGTCCAACATCAAGGACGTGCTGGTTTCCTCCGGTTACTACACCGAAGACCAGATCAACAACTGATCTTTTTGAGCGTGAGGGCCCGTGCATGCGCGCGGGCCCTTTTATCCAGATGACGGAGCCGGTACTCTCTTCAAAGACTGCCGCTGGAATGACTGAACATGGACAATATCATTCTTGAAATGCGGGGCATCACCAAGACGTTTCCGGGCGTCAAGGCGCTGGACAATGTCAGCTTCAAGGTCCGCGAAGGCGAGATCCACGCACTCGTCGGCGAAAACGGCGCCGGCAAGTCGACGCTGATGAAGGTGCTGAGCGGCGTCTATCCCGCCGGCACCTATGACGGCGAGATCCACTATGGCGGCGAAGCCCGCCGCTTCTCGACGATTTCCGACAGCGAAGACCTCGGCATCATCATCATTCACCAGGAACTGGCACTGGTGCCGCTGCTGTCGATCGCCGAGAACATTTTCCTCGGCAACGAGATCGCCAGCAACGGCGTGATCCACTGGCCGCAGACCTTCGCCCGCACACAGGAACTCTTGAAGAAGGTTGGCCTCAGCGAGAGCCCGGCGACGCTGATCACCGACATCGGCGTCGGCAAGCAGCAGCTGGTCGAGATCGCCAAGGCGCTGTCGAAGAAGGTGCGGCTCTTGATCCTCGACGAGCCGACCGCCTCGCTCAACGAAACGGACTCCGACGCGCTTTTGAAGCTGCTGATGGAGTTTCGCACGCAGGGCATGACCTCGATCATCATCTCGCACAAGCTGAACGAGATCCGGAAGGTCGCCGACCAGATCACCATCCTGCGCGACGGCGGCACGGTCGAGACGCTCGACTGTCACAGCGAAGACATCGGCGAAGACCGGATCATCAAGGGCATGGTCGGCCGCGCCATGGAAGACCGCTATCCGCCGCGCGAACCGAAGATTGGCGAGACGCTGCTCGAAGTGAAGAACTGGAACGTCTTCCACCAGCAGCACCGCGATCGGCAGTTCCTGCACGACGTCAATTTCACGGTGCGCGCCGGCGAGGTCGTCGGCATCGCCGGGTTGATGGGGGCAGGGCGCACTGAAACGGCGATGAGCCTCTTCGGCAAGTCCTGGGGCCACAAGATCACCGGCGACGTGAAGATGCGCGGCAAACCCGTCGACGTCAGCACCATTCCGCGGGCGATCGATGCGGGGCTTGCCTATGTCACCGAGGACCGCAAGCAGCTCGGCCTCGTGCTGATCAACAACATCAAGGAGAACACGACGCTCTCCAACCTGAAGGCGGTGGCCGCGAACGGCGTCATCGACGATCGCAAGGAAGCGAAGGTCGCTTCCGACTATCGCTCGAAGCTGCGCATCCGTTCGCACTCGATCTATCAGGAAACGGTCAACCTTTCGGGTGGCAACCAGCAGAAGGTCGTCTTGTCGAAGTGGTTGTTCACCAATCCGGAAGTTCTCATTCTCGACGAGCCGACACGCGGCATCGATATCGGCGCGAAGTATGAGATCTACACCATCATCAACCAGCTTGCCGCCGAGGGTAAGGGCATCCTGATGATTTCATCGGAAATGCCGGAGCTGCTTGGAACCTGCGATCGCATCTACGTCATGAACGAGGGCCGCATCGTCGCGGAGCTTTCGAAGGCGGAAGCGAGCCAGGAATCCATCATGCGTGCCATCATGCGTTCAGGGGAGAAACACTAATGGTCGCCGATACGAGCACCCAAAACAACAAGCCCTCGATCGGGGACTACCTCAAGAACAACATCCGCGAATACGGCCTGCTGGTCGCGCTCGTCGTGATCATGCTGTTCTTCCAGTTCGTCACCAATGGCGTGCTGTTCAAGCCGGTCAACATTACCAACCTGGTGCTGCAGAACTCGTTCATCGTCATCATGGCGCTCGGCATGCTGCTGATCATCGTTGCCGGGCATATCGACCTGTCGGTCGGCTCGATCGTCGCCTTCATCGGCGCGATCTCGGCGATCATGCTGGTCAAGTGGGGGCTGCCGGCCATCGTCGTCATCCCCGCCTGTCTGATCGTTGGCGGCATCATGGGGGCGGCACAGGGCTATTGGGTTGCCTACCAGAAGATCCCGTCCTTCATCGTGACGCTGGCCGGCATGCTAGTTTTCCGCGGGCTCACCTATGTGGTGCTCGGCGGCCGCCCGATCGGTCCGTTCCCGAAGGAATTCCAGCTGCTGTCGACGGGCTTCGTTCCGGACTTCCTCTATTTCCTCAACCCGGCGCCCGAGACCATCCAGAACATGGTGGCGCTCGTCGCCGTCATCGCGCTCGTCGGCTACGCGATCTATGCGGGCATTCGCGACCGCAAGATCAACGAGCAGCACGGCACGGAAAACGAGCCGTTCATCTTCTTCGCCGTGCAGATGGCGGTCATTGCCGCCGTGGCGCTGTTCATCGGGTTCCAGCTTGCGACCTATCGCGGCCTGCCGAACGTGCTGATCGCCATGGCCGTGCTGATTGCGCTCTACACCTTCATCACCACCCGTTCGACGATCGGTCGCCGCATCTATGCGATGGGCGGCAACGTCAAGGCGACCAAGCTGTCGGGTATCAATACCGAACGGCTTACCTTCTACACCTTCGTCAACATGGGCGTGCTTGCCGCACTCGCCGGCATGATCATCACCGCTCGCCTCAACTCGGCCACGCCGAAGGCCGGCGTCGGCTTCGAACTCGACGTCATCGCGGCCTGCTTCATCGGCGGCGCCTCGGCGTCGGGCGGCGTCGGCAAGATCATCGGGGCTGTCATCGGCGCCTTCATTATGGGCGTGATGAACAACGGCATGTCGATCATGGGCATCGGCATCGATTACCAGCAGCTGATCAAGGGCCTCGTGCTGCTGGCTGCCGTGTTCTTCGATGTCTACAACAAGAACAAGGGTTGAGCGCAAAGCCATAAGACCCGGCGTAAACCAGTAACATTCACCGGCGGCTGCGGCTGCCAGGATCGGCGGATTGGTCCGCCGGAATTGGGTGGCGAGAGCCACCCACGGGGATGCTTTTGCCTCGAGAAGGCGAACACAGCGACCCGAGACGATAGGAAGGATAGCATCGTGCTGATTTCGCAGATCAGGAACGAAGACGGATCGATCACGGTGGCGGTGCGGCAGCCCGGCGAGGCGGCGCATGCGGTCAACGGTGCGGCGAGCGTTTATGCGCTGGCGATGGAAGCGGCCAATGCCGGGCGCAGCCTGAAGGAGACGATCGAGGCCAAGGGTCTCGGTGCTGCCGTCGACCTCGACAAGGCCTATGCGGAGGGACGCTTCCTGCCGCCGATCACCCATCCGGATCCGGCTCACCTGCACCTGACCGGCACGGGGCTCACGCACTTGGGCTCGGCTGCGACCCGCGACGCCATGCACAAGAAGACAAGCGAGGCAGCCGAGGAAACGTTGACGGACTCGATGAAGATGTTCCGCATGGGCCTCGAAGGCGGCAAGCCGAAATCAGGCGAGACCGGCGTGCAGCCCGAATGGTTCTACAAGGGCAACGGCACGTCTGCCGTGGCGCCGGGCGCGGCGCTCACCTCGCCTGCCTTTGCCGAAGACGGCGGCGAAGAGCCGGAAATGGCCGGCATCTACGTGATCTCCGAGACGGGCGTGCCGTTCCGGATTGGCTTTGCCGTTGCCAACGAGTTCTCCGACCACAAGACCGAGCGGGTCAACTACCTCTGGCTGGCGCATTCGAAGCTGCGTCAGGCGAGCTTCGGTCCGGAAATCCGCATCGGCGTGGCGCCGGAGGATATCCGCGGCATGTCGCGCATCCTGCGCGGCGGCAAAGTGCTCTGGGAAAAGCCGTTCCTGTCGGGCGAAGCCAACATGTCGCACAGTTTCGCCAATCTTGAGCATCACCATTTCAAGTACGGCCTGTTCCGCCAGCCGGGCGACGTGCACGTGCACATGTTCGGCACGGCAACGCTGTCCTTCGGTGACGGCATCCGCACCGAGGAAGGCGACGTGTTCGAGATCGAGGCTTCGGGCTTCGGCCTGCCGCTTCGCAACGCGCTTGCCATCGCCGCCGACGAGCCGGTCGCCATCCAGCAACTCTGACCGCAGCGCCGGCGCGTAACGCCGGATTGCGCGAGAAGGAAGGAGCCTCCATGACATTGCACCAGAACCTGATTGCCGGCGAATGGGTCGGCGGTGACGGGGTTGCCAACATCAACCCGTCCGACACCAACGACGTGGTTGGCGAATATGCCCGCGCGTCTGCGGACGATGCACGTGCGGCGATTGCCGCTGCGAAGGCGGCGTTTCCGGCCTGGTCGCGCTCGGGCATCCTCGAGCGCCACGCGATCCTCAGGAAGACCGCCGACGAGATCCTTGCCCGCAAGGACGAACTCGGAAAGCTGTTGTCGCGCGAGGAAGGCAAGACATTGGCCGAAGGCATCGGCGAGACCGTGCGCGCCAGCCAGATCTTCGACTTCTTCGCCGGCGAATGCCTGCGGTTGGCAGGCGAAGTGCTGCCGTCGGCAAGACCCAATATCGGCGTCGAGATCACCCGCGAGCCGATCGGCGTCGTCGGCATCATCACGCCCTGGAACTTCCCGATCGCCATTCCTGCCTGGAAGATCGCGCCGGCGCTTTGTTACGGCAACACCGTCGTCTTCAAGCCGGCCGAGCTGGTTCCCGGCAGTTCCTGGGCGATCGTCGACATTCTTCACCGCGCCGGCCTGCCGAAAGGCGTCCTGAACCTCGTCATGGGCAAGGGCTCGGTCGTCGGCCAGGCGATGCTCGACAGCCCGGATGTGCACGCGATCACCTTCACCGGCTCGACCGGCACGGGCAAACGCGTGGCGCTGGCCTCGGTCGAACACAATCGCAAATACCAGCTGGAGATGGGCGGCAAGAACCCCTTCGTCGTGCTCGACGACGCCGACCTCAATGTCGCGGTCGAGGCAGCGGTCAATTCCGCCTTCTTCTCGACTGGCCAGCGCTGCACTGCGTCGTCGCGCCTCATCGTCACCGAGGGTATTCACGATCGCTTCGTCGCGGCCATGGGCGAACGCATGAAGGGGCTTGTTATTGACGACGCCTTGAAGGCCGGCACCCAGATCGGTCCGGTGGTCGATGAGAGCCAGCTCAACCAGGATACCGACTATATCGCCATCGGCCGCCAGGAGGGCGCCAAGCTCGCCTTCGGCGGCGAGCTTCTGAAGCGCGACACCCCCGGCTTCTACCTGCAGCCGGCGCTGTTTACCGAAGCGACCAACCAGATGCGCATCAGCCGGGAAGAGATCTTCGGCCCGGTCGCGTCCGTCATTCGGGTCAAGGACTACGACGAGGCGCTTGCCGTTGCCAACGACACGCCCTTCGGTCTGTCGTCGGGCATTGCCACCACCAGCCTCAAGCACGCGACCCATTTCAAGCGCAATGCCGAGGCCGGCATGGTGATGGTCAACCTGCCGACGGCAGGCGTCGACTTCCACGTGCCCTTCGGCGGCCGCAAGGGCTCGTCCCACGGCTCGCGCGAGCAGGGACGCTACGCCGCCGAGTTCTACACAACCGTCAAGACGGCCTACACGCTCGCCTGAAGCGCGCCGTCATTGGGCCCGCGTGAACGGCGCGGGCCGCATAAGGAAGGAAGAGATGAAGAAGAAAGCTGAATGGCCGCGCAAGCTGCGGTCGCAGGATTGGTTCGGCGGCACCGGCAAGAATGCCATCATGCACCGCTCCTGGATGAAGAACCAGGGCCTGCCTGCCGACACCTTCGATGGCCGGCCGATCATCGGCATCTGCAACACCTGGTCGGAGCTGACGCCCTGCAATGCGCATCTGCGTGACCTTGCCGAGCGGGTGAAGCGCGGCGTCTACGAGGCCGGCGGCTTCCCGGTCGAGTTTCCGGTGTTTTCCGTCGGCGAAAGCACGCTGCGCCCGACCGCGATGATGTTCCGCAACCTCGCGGCGATGGACGTCGAAGAAGCGATCCGTGGCAATCCGGTCGATGGCGTCGTGCTGCTTGGCGGCTGCGACAAGACCACGCCGAGCCTGTTGATGGGCGCTGCCAGCGTCGATATCCCGGTTATCCTCGTCTCCGGCGGCCCAATGCTGAACGGCAAGTGGCGCGGCAAGGATGTCGGCTCCGGCACGGCGATCTGGCAATTCTCGGAAATGGTGAAGTCCGGCGAGATGTCGCTCGCCGAATTCATGGACGCGGAGCAGGGCATGGCCCGCTCGGCCGGCAGCTGCATGACCATGGGCACGGCCTCGACGATGGCCTCGATGGCCGAAGCGCTCGGCATGACGCTTCCCGGCAATGCGGCGATCCCCGCCGTCGACGCCCGCCGTCGGGTGATTTCGCAGCTCTCCGGCCGCCGCATCGTCGACATGGTCAAGGAAGACCTGAAGCCCTCGGACATCCTGACGAAGGAAGCCTTCGAGAACGCCATTCGCGTCAACGGCGCCGTCGGCGGCTCGACCAATGCCGTGCTGCACCTGCTGGCGCTTGCCGGCCGCGTCGGTGTCGATCTCAGCCTCGACGACTGGGATCGCCTTGGCCGCGACGTGCCGACGATCGTCAACCTGCAGCCGTCGGGCAAGTACCTGATGGAGGAGTTCTATTACGCCGGCGGCCTTCCGGTCGTGATCAAGGCCTTGGGCGAGATGGGCCTGCTTCACAAGGATGCTGTGACCGTCACCGGCGATACGATCTGGAACGACGTCAAGGATGTCGTCAACTACAACGACGACGTGATCGTGCCGCGCGACAAGGCGCTGACCAAGTCCGGCGGCATCGCGGTGCTGCGCGGCAATCTCGCGCCGAAGGGCTGTGTGCTGAAGCCGTCGGCCGCCTCGCCGCACCTGATGCAGCACAAGGGCCGCGCCGTCGTGTTCGAGAGCATCGAGGACTATCACGCCCGCATCAACCGCGAAGATCTCGACATCGATGAAACCTGCGTGATGGTGCTGAAATATTGCGGCCCGAAGGGTTATCCGGGCATGGCCGAAGTCGGCAACATGGGCCTGCCGCCGAAGGTGCTGAAGAAGGGCATCACCGACATGATCCGCATCTCGGATGCGCGCATGTCCGGCACGGCCTACGGCACCGTGATCCTGCATACGGCACCGGAAGCGGCCGACGGTGGCCCGCTGGCGCTCGTTCAAAACGGCGACATGATCGCCGTCGACGTGCCGGCCCGCACCATCCATCTCGACGTCTCCGACGAAGAACTGGCCCGTCGCCGTGCGGCCTGGGTGTCGCCGGTGATGCCGCTCAAGGGTGGTTATGCCGGCCTTTACGTCAAGAGCGTGATGCAGGCCGACACGGGCGCGGATCTCGACTTCCTCGTCGGCCCGCGCGGTGCTGAAATCCCGATGAACCGCGACAGCCACTGACGCTGTCGGCGCACGAGCGGACGGGTCCGCTCGTGCGACTTCGGCGTGCACCACAGCTTGCGTCATATCAGATGTGCAAAGGCCGCCGTCGCACGGCAATTGCACTGCGCGCTGAACAGGCCTGGCGCACCCGCAAGCAACGCCGCGGGCGGACCTTTACGCTGCGATTGTTTTCACGCCTGCAATCCGCCTTCGTCCGCAGGCCTGTTCCTCTTCCCTTACTTCTGGGTAAGCACTTACCACTGGGTGCGTATCGGCGTCGCAGCGTCGACATCATAGTTTATCCCCGCGACGGTGCGGGCCTGCAGACGGGGCGGCCGCGGCAGTGCTGGAACTATGATCCGAAGGAGTGAAGAAGCGTGCCGTTGACAGAACTCATCGATACCTATTGCGCCGCCTGGTCGTCGGAGGACGCCGAGCAGAGGCGGGCGTTGCTGGTACGGATCTGGGCCGATGGCGCAACGTATACGGATCCAACGGTTCATGCCGTCGGCGCAGAAGAACTGCTCGCGCATATCGCCGGCATTCAGGCCAGGCATCCGGGCGCGCGCATTGCGCGGACAAGCGACCTGGATGTTCATCATGGCATCGCACGCTTCGCCTGGCGGTTTGTGATGCCCGACGGATCATCCTTTCCCGAGGGTCTGGATATCGCATTCCTCGATCCCGGCCAGACGCGCATTACGCGCATCATCGGCTTTTTCGGGCCGTTGGTCAGCCTGACGGCGTCGCGCGTCTGAGCAGGCCTCCTTTGATCGGCTACCATTGAGCGGAGCCTCAGACACGATCACCGCATCGGTTTCGGTGCGGTGAACCTATGTGAGTGCCAAGGTCATCGTCTCGAAAAGACACGTATCCGGCGGCATCTTTGCCTTGTGTTATCCACACAGCACAAAACCCTCCGTTTTCGGCTGATCCGCGGCAACCGGCGGCAACCCCAGAACGTATCCCTTTTGCCGGGGCCATTCCGGTCCCGAGCCTGAAAAGGAGGACGATCATGCGGAGGAATGTACTTGCGTTGTCGCTCGGTCTTCTTGCGACGGTGGCGCTGTCTCAGCCGGCATTTTCACAGAGTGCAAACGGTCTTGGCGTCGGCGTGTCCGTCGGCGGTGCGAATGGGCTGAACGCCAATGTGGGCCTCGGCGGCTCGAACGGCCTTAAGGCCGATGTCGATGCGTCGCTCGGTGGCGCAAACGGCGTCAATGCCAACGCCAACGCCTCTGTCGGCGGATCGCAAGGCGTCAATGCCGATGTGCGGGCGAGCGCCGGCGGCGCCAATGGCATCAACGCCGACGCCGATGTCGGCCTTGGTGGTGGCAAGGGGCTCAACACGTCGGTCAATGCCACGGTCGGTGGACGGAATGGGCTGACTGCCGGTCTCAAGGCCAATGCCGGCGGTGGCAATGGCGTCGGGCTTGGGCTCGGCGTGGGCGTTGGAACAGGGTCCGGCGGCGGGAGCCCCGGGGGTGGCGGCAGCGTTGGCGGTGGAACCGGAGGCGGTTCCGGCGGTGCGGTTTCGCCGGGCGCTTCGATGGCCGCGTTCAATGCACTGCCCGCCGGCGAGCGGGTCAAGCTGATCAAACGCTGTCGCGATGTCGTTGGCGGCGGTTATGACAGCGGGCTGGTTTCGCTCTGCCGCATCCTGCAGGCGAGCGCTTCGCGGTAAGGCCTGAGACTTGGGCCTGCACCGACGGGACGCACGCTGCGCCCCGTCGGGTCACCTACTGGCTTTGCGACTGGCTCTGGCTTTGCTGCTGCTGTTCGACCGTCACCGATACCTTCAGCGTCTCCTTGGCTTCGCCGTGGATCAGCCCGGAGATGGGAGCGGCGTCGCGGTAGCAAAGGCCGGAGGCGATGCGGACATAGCGATCATCCGGGCAGATCTTGTTGGCGGCGTCGAAGCCCACCCAGCCAAGCCCGTTGAGGTGCACTTCGGCCCAGGCATGGCTGGCGGTCTGCTCGGGATGCCCCTCCATCATCAGGTAACCCGAGACATAGCGTGCCGGCAGATCGAGGGAGCGCGCCGCCGCAATCAGGATATGCGCATGATCCTGGCAGACGCCGTGGCCGCTTTCGAGTGCGTCTTCGGCCGTCGTCTCCGCGTGGGTCTCACCGGGCTTGTATTCCACGGCTTCATGGATGGCCGCCATCAGCGCATGCATGCGGGCAAGGTCGGTGTCGCCCTCGGCGGATTTCGAGAGATCACGGATCAGCTTGCCGGCCTTGGTGAGCGGCGTTTCGCGGGCGTAGAGCCAGAGCGGCACGTAGGACTGGTGCGGCCCGAAGACGCCAGCACGATCCTCCGTGTGGACCTCGCCGGAGGCCGTAATGTGGATCGTATCGCGGTCGCCGTCGACGCTGACGAGATGAACGCGGTTGCCGAAGTGGTCGTCGTAGCTCACTTCGATCGCAGCGCCATCGACCAAGGTCTCCCAGCCGAGCACGGTCTGGCCCACCTGTGTCAGGGGCGTCAGTCGCAGGCGCTGCAGGGCATACTGCACGGGCTCGTCATAGTGATATTCGGTCGTGTGGCTGATCTTCAGGTGCATGCCATCCTCCGATCTAGAGCGCTTCCGGTCAAAACAGAGTTGTGAAAGCGCTCTATCTCCTTGTTTTTACGCAATTTTGAACGCGAAGCCGCGCCACGCTTTCGCTGGAATTGCACTAGTAGAACCGGTAGCCGTCGGAGATTTCCTGTCCCAGACGGTTGTTGTGGCTGATGAAGTCTTCGAGATACTCATGCAGCCCCTGGTCCATGATGTCCTTGATCGACTGGCTGCGCAGTGACGCGAGCGTGCGGTCAGCTGTGTCGTGCGCCGCATGGCGCTCACCATATTCCCGTTCGAGGTAGCCGAGATTGCTGGCGATCTTCTCGTAGCAATAGGCAAGCGAGCGCGGCATGCGACCGTTCGATATCAGGAAGTCGGCGATGTTGGCGGGACGAAGCTCGGCGTCGTAGACCCAGCCATAGGCGCGATGCGCCGAGACCGAACGCAGGATCGATTCCCACTGCACGTTGTCCATCGACGAGCCGACGGCGGCGACCGCCGGTAGAAGCACATAGTACTTCACGTCGAGGATGCGGGCGGTGTTGTCGGCCCGCTCGATGAAGGTGCCGATGCGCGAGAAATTGAAGATCTCGTTCCTGAGCATCGTGCCGTGGAAGGCGCCGCGGATGAGGCCGGCGCGATGCTTGATCGCATCGATGATCTCCGGCATGTCGGTCGGGCGCGCCTTCTTCGACAGCATCGCCTTCATCTCGAGATAGCACTCGTTGGTCGCTTCCCAGGTCTCGCGGGTAAGGGCCGTGCGCACCATGCGGGCGTTGTGACGGCCTGCTTCGATGCAGGACATGACGCTCGACGGGTTGGCGCGGTCGCGCAAGAGGAAGTCGATCGCGTCGATGCTCGTCAGCTTTTCGTGCGCTTCATCATAGAGTTCGCGCACACCAGCGCTTTGCAGCACGCCGTCCCAATCGTCCTCGCTCGCCTCGCTTCGGGTCAGCGACATGCGCAGGCCGGCATCAATCAGCCGGGCGCTGTTTTCCGCCCGCTCGATGTAGCGGAACATCCAGTAGAGGCCGTTTGCGGTTCTTCCCAGCATCTCTCAGTCCTCCAGCACCCAGGTGTCCTTGGTCCCGCCACCCTGGCTGGAATTCACGACGAGCGAACCGGCTTTCAGCGCCACGCGCGTCAGGCCGCCGGGGATGATCTGGACCTTGTCTGAGACGAGAACATAGGGGCGAAGATCGACGTGCCGGGGCGCGATACCCTTGTTGACGAGGATCGGCACGGTGGAAAGCGAAAGCGTCGGCTGGGCGATGTAGTTGGTCGGGCGGGCCTTCAGTTTTTCGGCGAAGACGGCGCGTTCCTTCCTGGTCGCCGTCGGGCCCACCAGCATGCCGTAGCCGCCGGAGCCGTGGACCTCCTTGACCACCAGCTCTTCGAGATGCTCGAGCACGTATTTCAGGCTCTGCGGCTCGGAACAGCGCCAGGTCGGCACGTTTTCGAGCAGCGGTTTGCGGCCGGTGTAGAACTCGACGATTTCGGGCATATAGGAATAGATCGCCTTGTCGTCGGAAATCCCGGTGCCCGGCGCGTTGGCAATCGTGATGTTGCCGGCGCGGTAGACGTCCATGATGCCGGGAATACCGAGAGCGGAATCCGGTCGGAAGGTGAGCGGATCGAGGAAGTCGTCATCGACGCGGCGGTAGAGCACGTCGATCGCCTCGTAGCCGCGGGTGGTGCGCATCTTCACCTTGCCGTCGATCACCCGCAGGTCCGAGCCTTCGACGAGCTCGACGCCCATCTGGTCGGCGAGGAAGGCGTGCTCATAGTAGGCGGAATTGTAGATGCCGGGCGTCAGCACCGCCACGCGCGGCTTGCCGCTGCAGCCGGGAGGGGCGAGCGACGAAAGGCTCTGGCGCAGCAGATTGGGGTAGTTCTCGACCGGGCGCACGCGGTTCTGATGGAAGAGTTCCGGGAACATCTGCATCATTGTTTCGCGGTTTTCCAGCATGTAGCTGACGCCGGACGGGGTGCGCGCATTGTCTTCGAGAACGTAGAACTGGTCTTCGCCGGTTCTGACGATGTCGGTGCCGACGATGTGGGTGTAGACGCCGCCCGGCGGCCGGAAGCCGATCATCTGCGGCAGGAAGGCTTCGTTCTTCTCGATCAGTTCGCGCGGGATGCGGCCGGCGCGGATGATTTCCTGCTTGTGGTAGATGTCGTCGAGGAAGGCGTTGAGTGCGATGACCCGCTGTTCGATGCCTTGCGCGAGCTTGCGCCATTCGCGGCCGGAGATGATGCGGGGGATGAGGTCGAAGGGGATGAGTTTTTCGGAGCTGTCTGCGTGTCCGTAGACCGCGAAGGTGATGCCGGTTTTCCGGAAGATGTTCTCGGCGTCCTTGGATTTCGCTATGAGCCGATTTCTGTCCTGGCTGGCATACCAATCATGATAGGTCGAATATGGCTGGCGCGGACTGCTGTCCGCATTCATCATTTCGTCAAATGCCAAAGGCGTGGTCCCCTTATTTTTGACCATTTGAGTACAAGGCTGGTTGCAATGCAAGAAGCGTGCTCAGTCGCCCGAAAAGAAAGTTGGCCCCGCCAGAAGCGCCCGTTCGCGGGAAAATCTGCCCAACGGCAAGGCAGCCGCATCCGGTCGCCGAAAGCGGTTGCGACCGGGTGGGCAAGAAATATGCACGTGCTCTAAATTTGGACGCAGGCGCCGAAGCTAGCCGAGGCCCAGGCAGACGATGGCGAGCACCGCAAGAACACAGAGCACCAGCAGCGACAGCGTGGCGGCAGCGCTTGCACGCGGCCCGCAATGGGCAAGCGCGCGGATGTCGACCTCAAGGCCAAGGGCGGCCATGGCGATGACGGTCAGCCAGGTGGAGACCGTCACGGCGTCAGTCGCGAGCGTGTCGGAGATTGCGCCGCTGTTGCGGGCAATGGCAACGGCCACGAAACCCAGGATGAACCAGGGAACGAAGTGGAGGATCGTGGCGAGCGGCGACTTGCGTTGTCCGGGCGCTTTGCATTCCGGCTCCTCATCGCGGCTGCCGATCAGCGAGAAGCAGAAGACGACGGGGCCAAGCATCAGGACGCGCACCAGCTTGACGAGCGTGCCGACCTGGACCGAGAGCGGGCTGAAGGGGCTGGCGGCGGCCAGGACTTGTGGCACGGCATAGACGGTCATGCCGGCAAAGACGCCGTAGCCCTGGGGCGTCATGCCGAGCCAGCCGCCGATGAAGGGCAGCGACAGGACGACGGCGATGCCGAGGATGGCGGTAAAGGAGATTGCGGCTGCGACTTCCTCGCCGCGGGCACCGATCGCCGGTGCGACGGCCGCGATCGCGGAGTTGCCGCAGATGGCGTTGCCGCAGGCAATCAGCGTCGCCAGGCGCTTCGGCAGGCCGAGCAATCGCGCGATCACGTAACCGGTGGTAATCGACAGGAGGACCATCACGACGATGGTGACGAGCAAGGTCGGCCCGCTCTTGGCGATCGCGTCGAAGCTCAGCATCGCGCCGATGAGCACGATCGCCGTCTCCAGCAGGATCTTCGCCGAGAAGTGAATACCGGAAAGGAAGCGCGAGCCGGGCGTCCAGAGGGTGCGGACGATAGCGCCGAGAAGGATCGCGAGAACGAGGGCTTCCAGCCAGGCTCGGCCGGTCCAGCGCCGCTCGATCCATTCGAGCCCGATGGCCGCAAGGGCGACGAGACAGCAGAGGAAAAGGCCCGGAAGAATGCGCGTCAGGCGGGAGGCGGCTGAGGAAAAATGGGAACGAAATGGGGAATGCGATCTGGACATGGGCGCAACCTACGCTCATCCATGAATCAGTCTAACGGATTATTCTTGTCATTCTGATCGATTTTTGAGATTGATCTACCATGACACTCGATCAGCTTAAAATCTTCGTCGCGGTCGCCGAGCGGCTGCACATGACCAAAGCCGCCGAGGCGATGAACGTCACGCAGTCAGCCGCAAGTGCGGCGATCGCAGCGCTTGAAACCCAGCACGATGTCCGGTTGTTCGATCGCGTTGGCCGCGGCCTGACGCTGACCGATGCCGGCAAGATCTTCCTGCCGGAGGCAAAAGCGGTACTTGCCCGGGCAGCCGCGGCCACCGCCTGTCTTCGCGATCTCTCCGAGCTTCGCCGTGGCGAACTGTCGATTGCAGCGAGCCAGACGGTTGCGAGCTATTGGCTGCCGTCGCGGCTTGCCCGCTTCACCCACGACTATCCCCAGGTCGACGTGAAGCTCACCGTGCGCAACACGGCCGTCGTCGCCGAGGCGGTGGAGGAGGGGACCGCGCAGCTCGGCTTCGTCGAGGGGCGCGTGGATGGCGCCAAGCTCGACCATCGCCGCGTCGCCGTCGATCGCATCGCCGTCTATGCCGCGCCTGGCCATGCGTTCGTCGGCGCCTCGGTCAATCTGGAAATGCTGCTTTCTGCGCGTTGGGTGCTGCGCGAGGAAGGCTCCGGCACGCGGGCAATGTTCCTGCAATCGATGGACGATCATGGTGCAGACGTCGATCGGCTCAGGGTCGAGCTTGAGCTGCCCTCGAACGAGGCGGTGCTGACGGCGGTCGAAAGCGGTCCGTTCGTGACGGCCGTTTCCCGGCTTGCCGCACAACCCTTCGTCGACAGCGGCCGGCTGGTGGAACTGCCGTTCGAACTGGCCGAGCGCAGCTTCGAACTTTTGACCCATCGCGAGAGGCAGTTCAGCCGCGCGGCACGCGCCTTCGTGGAACTGCTTTGAGAGCAGGTCCGTTTCTCTCCTGCGATGGCGGCGAAAGCCTGCCAATGTTTGCGGGATTGCCCGTTCAAAGAGGTGACCATGGCGTTCGAAATCGTGGAGAGACCCGCACAGCGCATTTCCGGATCGTTCTGGGAGGGAACCTTTGTCGAGGCGGCCGATGGCGCCGTGCGCCGGCTGATCGCCGAAATGCAGGGGCACCACCAGCATCTTCATCCCGGCGACCATACGGCATTGGTCGGCATCTCCTGGAACGATCGTCCGGATGGCTTTCGCTATCTCGTCGGCTATGTCTCCGACAAGGCCGAGACGACCGTGCACCCTGGCCATGTCGACCTGCCGGCCATGCGCTTCGTAACGGCCCTGCATCACCCTGACGCCGGCGACGTCTTTGCCCATTACCAGAAAATGTTCGACTGGATCGCGGCCGAAGGCCTCGCGATCGATACCGCCTTGCTGCACTATCGCGAGGAGTACGATCCCGGTTTCGTCTCGCTGTCGCTATCCTCGCTCAGGCTGATGGTTCCGATTGGCTGATGCTTCCCATCAGAAAAATTGCTTTGACCATCAATACCGGCGCGGATACTTGCATGAGTGCTTAAATCAGAGGATTTGAGCGCGAAATCAGCGGCAGATCAAAGCGTTACAGCGGCCAGGCGCGCTTCAGCGAGGGCGGCTCATGCTTTCCGCCTGCCGCCGTCATTCCGATAGGCTCACCATGCTCGCCCGTCTGGCTCCCGCCATCTTCGTTCTGCTCTGGTCCACCGGCTGGGTCGTGGCGAAATATGCTGCGGTCTACGCAGATCCACTGACCTTTCTCGTGTTGCGCTACACGCTGGCGATCGCGCTCTTCATCCTCTTCTGCGTCGTCACCGGCGCGCAGTGGCCGAAGTCCTGGAAAATGGCCGGTCATGCGATCCTGTCCGGCATGTTCCTGCACGGGCTCTATCTCGGGTCGGTCTGGTGGGCGATCGGCGAAGGCGTGCCGGCCGGCATCTCCGGCATCATCGCCGGCCTTCAGCCGCTGATGACCGCGGTCGCCGCGGCCTTCGTCATCGACGAACGGCTGAGCGTGCAGCAGAAGCTTGGGCTGGTGCTCGGCTTCTTCGGCATTGCTCTTGCCGTCCTGCCGAAGGTGCTGGCGATCGACACGGGTGCGACGCCGATCCACTTTCTGCCCGTGATCATCAACGTGCTCGGCATGGGCGCCGTCACCTATGGCACGCTCTACCAGAAGCGCCATCTGCAGAGCGGCGACATCCGCACCATCGCAGCGCTGCAATATCTCGGCGCGCTGATCGTGACGATTCCGCTGGCGCTGATGCTGGAAGACCTGCACGTGACCTGGAACCTCCAGGTGGTTCTGGCGCTTGCCTGGTCGGTTCTCGGGCTCTCGATGGGGGCGATCGCGCTGCTGCTTTATCTGATCCGTCGCGGGCAGGTGTCGCGCGCAGCGTCGCTGATCTATCTCGTGCCGCCGCTCGCCGCCGTGCAGGCGTGGCTCTTCTTCGGCGAAGCGCTGACGCTGCCGATGGTCATCGGCACCATCATTGCCGTTGCCGGCGTCTATCTGACCAACCGCAAGCAGGCTTGACCCACGACGTGCGAGGGCGTGTAGCGGTTTTGCTATGGCGATAGGCGAACAGTCCAAAACGAAAACGGCGGGCCGAAGCGACCCGCCGTTCATATTTCTAAGTACTACGATGGCTTTGCGCGCCTGATCGACGCGCAGCGCCTCGGTCAGCCCTGGTGGCCGCGATTGCCGCCATTGCCCCGACGCTGGCCCTGGCCGCCTTCGCGACGCTCGCCACCGCCACGGTTTTCGTTGCGGCCGCCCTGGTTGCGGTCACGACGGTCGCCCTGCTTCTGGCCGGGACGTCCGTGGTGCTTCTTGCCTTCGTGGTTGCGGTTGCCTTCGCCACGGCCGTCAGTCTGCGGGTGGCCGTGATCGCGGCGCTCCTGGCGCTGCGGGCGGCGCTCGTCGCGCAGCAGGTCGTCGCCGGTAAAGCCACTGGTGGCTGCAACCGGCTCGCCGGCCGGGCGCTCACGACGCGGCGGACGGCCGCCGTTCTGGTGATGACCGCCGCCATTGCCCTTGCGGTGGCCGGCGCCGTTGTTGCCGCGGCCGCCGCGGCCCTTGGCCGGACGCGCCTGGTCGGCCGGAGCCTCGCCGCTGGCAACGGCAATGTTGATGCCCATCAGCTTCTCGATGTCGCGCAGCAGGCGGATTTCGTCCGGCGCGCAGAAGGCGATGGCGATGCCGTCGCGGCCGGCGCGCGCGGTGCGGCCGATGCGGTGAACATAGGCATCCGGCACTTCCGGCAGGTCGTAGTTGTAGACGTGAGTAACGCCGGGAATGTCGATGCCGCGGGCAGCGACGTCGGTTGCGACCAGCACGCGGATCTCGCCGTCACGGAAGGCCTTGAGCGCGCGCTCGCGCTGGCCCTGGCTCTTGTTGCCGTGGATCGAGGCGGCCTTGAAGCCGACGTGGTCGAGATGCTTCATCAGCTTCTCGGCGCCGTGCTTGGTGCGGCTGAAGATCAGCGACAGGCCGTCCGGGTTGTCGGTCAGCGACTTCTTGAGGATCTGCGTCTTCAGGTCCTTGCCGGGCACGAAGTGCACGTACTGTTCGACCTTGTCGGCAGCCTTGCCCGGAGGCGTGACTTCGACCTTGACCGGGTTGGTCAGGTACTCGCCGGCGAGCTCGGCGATCTGCTTCGGCATGGTGGCCGAGAAGAGCAGCGTCTGGCGGTTCTTTGGCACCAGCTTGGAGATCTTGCGAAGGTCGTGGATGAAGCCGAGGTCGAGCATCTGGTCGGCTTCGTCAAGCACCAGGTAACGGCCCTGCGTCAGCGTCACGGCCTTGCGGGCGACGAGGTCGAGCAGGCGGCCGGGCGTGGCGACCAGGATGTCGACGCCGCGGGCAAGCTGCTCGGTCTGCTTGTTGATCGAAACGCCGCCGACGACGACGCCGACCTTGATCGGCGACTTCTTCACGAACAGCTTGAGGTTGGCGGCGATCTGGTTGACCAGTTCACGGGTCGGTGCCAGCACCAGCGCGCGGATGTTGCGCGGATCGGGACGCCGGCTTTCGGCGACCAGCTTTTCGATCATCGGCAGGCCGAAGGCAGCGGTCTTGCCGGTGCCGGTCTGGGCGAGGCCGATGAGATCGTTGCCCTTCAGCACCAGCGGAATGGCCTGTGCCTGGATCGGGGTCGGCTTTTCGAAGCCGTTGGCAGACAGGGTTTCCAGAATGTGCTCGGAGAGGCCGAGATCTTTAAAGGTGGACAAATGCATATACCTTTTGGGGGCGCCAAACGCATTCGCCGGAACCGCGTTGTTGCTGTTCCGGTGTCGTTCGGCGTCAAGAACCCCGCGTGAATTGGGAACTTGTGGGTTGAATTAAGTCGTCAAGCGCCTGTGCTGTGCCGCCTATTGCGGTGATATGTGCGCTATCCTTCTTCACGGCTTTCTATGTCTGCCGAGGGCGCGCTCACGCGGCGGCCGGAAGGTGACGCTGGGCACCATGTCGTTGGTTTGGACGAAAAAGTCAAGGTCCATCTTTTCGCAGGTGCGAAATGAGATCTACTCAAGCGCGAGATCGAAGCCCGCTTCGGCTGCTTCCTGGCCGTTGACGAGGATGACGATGCGGTGGGTGCCGGGGTAGTATTTGCGGGTGGTGATTGGCCGGATCGCATGGCGTTTCTCGATCTCGATCGAGGCGCCGGGGGCAAGCGTCGCCGACGTCCACTTGAACACTTTCGGCGAGGTTGCGCCGTTTGCCTTGCGGTGGTGCACGGCGTAGTCGATCATCACCTTCTGGCTCGTCTCGGCGTCATGGCTGACGGCGAGGCGCAGGCCGAGACTTTCGCCCAGCACGATGTCCGAACGATCGAGCGAAAAGCGGGCATTGATGCCGGCCAGGGGCGCAAAACCGAAATTGCCGAGTGCGTCCGCGTGGCCCTGCTTCAAAAGCGTGCGCGAGGCGTGGCGTAGAAGCTGGCGGCGCTCCGGCGATGCGTCGCCGATATGCTCGGCGACGAAAGCGGCCACCAGGTCGGGATGGTCCTTGGCGATGTCGTTGAGGCTGTTGGCAACCGAGCGGCGCACATAGTCCTCGGGGTCGTCGAGGAGGGCCGTCAGGATCGGCAGGATCGGCTGCGGATCGCGAATGAGCTGCGGCAGCCGCATCGCCCAGGGCAGGCGCGGGCGGGTGCCTTCGCTCGCCAATCGACGGACGTGATGGTTGGGGTCCTTCGTCCAGCCGCGGATCGTCGCAAGGGCGCGCTCCTGATCACGATCGATGAAGACGCGGATGCCGAACTCGGCTGTGAAATGCGGCGTCAGCGCGCGCAGCAGCGACAGCGAAAGGTCGAAGTCGTCGAGGCCGCGCAAGGCGACGTACTGGCTGACGGGCAGCAGCGACCAGCCGCTGATGCCCTCGGCGCCGTCGCGGGGAAGGCAGGCGCCGAGGATGGCGGCCGCCTCCGGAAATGCCTGCGGCAGCGTCTCGACCAGCGCGTCGCGGATCTGCAGCGACCGCTGCATCAGCTCCAGCGCCTCCAGGCCTTCACCCGCAAGCACCATGAACTTCCTGCGATCGAAGGTTCCCGCGTTACGCCCGAGCGCATCGGCGATGGCGACGACGACACCGGGGTGCAGCAGGTTCTTCAGTGGTTCGGCCATCGCTCAGGCAATCCTTTGTTCGTCTAATTCCGGGTCGGTCAGATCCGCTGGCCGCCACTAAAATGCTGCACCAGCATTACCGCGCTGATGGTGGCTGCGTAAGGTGCGAACTCAGGGTCGACCCGGACGCGCTCGCCGGCCGATTTCGCAGCCTCCAGCGTTTCCCATTCGACCAGGTCGGCGAACATGCCCGAAGTCTCGCAGGAATCGACAGCGCGCCAGGAGACGAAGCCCGGATAGCGTGAAACCGCCTGCATGGCGCGCTGGCGCGTGGCCGTCGCGGCCGGCCTGTCGGTGACGATGCAGACGGCAAGTTCGAGGATGTGATCGCTGGTCATGAGGATGCTCCCTGTGAGTTGTCGCTTGATTTAACACAGGGCAACTGACAGCCTTATGGCCATTGCCGACGGCGGCGTGCTTGTGGACAAGCCAGGCGCGCGGTAGCCCTTTGATACGTCAACGACGCCTTGCCGTTGGGAGGCCAGACATGAGACCCGCCGACCGGCTGTTTCGCATCATTCAGCTCCTGCGCGCGAGCGGCCGGGTGATGACGGCGCGCGAGATCGCCGAGAAGATGGAGGTCGCCCAGCGCACCATCTATCGCGACATGGAGCACCTGATCGCCTCAGGCGCGCCGATCGACGGCGAGCGCGGCGTCGGCTATCTCCTGCGCGGCGCGTTCGATGCGCCGCCGCTTGCCTTTACCTTCGAGCAGCTGGAAGCGCTCGCCTTCGGCGCGCGGGCGGTGCAGATGCTCGGCGACGGCAGGCTCGCCCAGGCGGCGCGCGAGGCGATGGAGAAGATTGCCCATGGCCTGCCGCCCGAACATCGGCAGCGGCTGACGGCAGCACCGCTTCGCGCCTTCCGCTCGTCGCTCCAGCCAGAACCGCCGGCGCTGCTCGGCGAGATCCGCCTGGCGATCGCCGGGCGTCGCAAGCTTCGCCTGGCCTATGACAGCCTCAAGGACGAACATTCCGAGCGCATCATCTGGCCGCTGGGCTTGAGCGTCTTCGGGCACTTCTGGCTGCTGACGGGCTGGTGCGAACTGAGGTCGGATTTCCGCGATTTCCGGGTCGACAGGATCAGCGCGCTTCACGTCCAGCGCGAACGCTACGAGGTGATGCCGGAGCGCAGCTTCGAAGCCTATATCGCGCGGATGTGACCGGTGCATGCGGCGAAACAATCAGCATCGTCGCTACCTTCCGATGGAACCGGATCGCCGCTCGTTCGTTTCCTTTACAGGGTCTTCATGACCCTTCGCGATCCACACCTTTCACTGGGAGACAATCGTGCAGAACCGGACTTGGATACTGGCCGCGGATGGTAACACCGCGCGCATCGTCAAGGGCGTGAACCTGTTGAAGGAAGAGCGCCAGCGGCCGGAGGAGGAGACCTTTCACACCGAACCGAAGCGCGTTCAGGACATCATGGCCGACAAGCCGGGCCGCTCGCATTCGTCCGTCGGACACGGCCGCTCGGCCATGGAATACAAGAGCGATCCTGTTCGCGAGGAGCAGCAGCGCTTTGTTGCTGATGTGGCCGGAAGGCTCGAAAGCTATGCCGCCAACCAGGCCTTCGACAGCCTGGTGATCTGTGCGGCACCCCGGACGCTTGGCGATCTCCGCAAGCAGCTTTCCGCCCATGTCCGCGAGCGGACAGTCGCCGAGATCGACCGCAATTGCGTGGCTGCAACCACCGAGCAACTGATCGCAACGGCACGGGCCGCAGTGTTCCCTTAAGGCTTGGCCGCAGCCGGGCTTCGTAGCGCTTTCCGGTATATCCAGGGCGTCCCGTCAGAAATCGGTCGGGACGCCGCCTTCCGCCTTGCGCTTGGCGACGAAGGCGTCGAGTTCCTCCTCGATCGCGGGATCGAGCGGCGGGCGCTCATAGTCGTTGAGCTTCTGTTTGAAGATCCGGTTGGCATGGTCGTAGGTCGTCGGCCGCCCGGCTTCGGTCCAGGTCTCGAAGTTGCGCCAGTCCGACAGGATCGGCGAATAGAAGGCGGTCTCGTAGCGCTGCAGCGTGTGCAGCGTGCCGAAGTAATGACCGCCGGGGCCGACGTCGCGCACGGCATCGAGGCCAAGGGCATCCTCGCTGACATCGAGCGGGGTCAGATATTCCGCCACCATCTGCAACATGTCGACATCGAGGATGAACTTCTCGAACGAGGCCGTAAGCCCCCCCTCGGTCCAGCCGGCGGCGTGCATGACGAAGTTGCCGCCCCCTTGCGTCAGCGCCCAGAGCGACATGGCGGATTCGTAAGCCGCTTGAGCGTCCAGCGTATTGGCGGCGTTGGTGTTCGAGGTGCGGTAGGGGATGTTGTAGCGGCGGGCGAGCTGGCCGCCGGCGACCACCGCCTTCATGTATTCCGGCGTGCCGAAGGCGGGTGCGCCCGTCTTCATGTCGACATTGGAGGTGAAGCCGCCATACATGACCGGCGCGCCGCGCCTAACCATCTGGGTAAAGGCGATGCCGCAGAGCGCCTCGGCGTTCTGCTGCACCAGTGCACCGGCGATCGTCACCGGCGCCATGGCGCCGGCGAGCGTAAAGGGCGTGACCACGACCACCTGGTTGCGCGAGGACATCTCGATGATGCCCTGCAGCATCGGCCCGTCGAGCCGGAGCGGCGAGGAGGTGTTGATGATGGTGAAGAGCGAGGGCTCGCGTTCCATCTGCTCCATCGAGATGCCGCGGCCGATGCGGGCGATCTCGATGCCGTCGGTGTTGCGCTGCTGGCCGAGCGAATAGACGTGGAACACCTTGTCGGTAAGTTTCACCATGTCGGAGAGGCAATCGAGGTGGCGCACCGAGGCATGGATGTCGACCGGCTCGACCGGATAGCCGCCGGTCGTGTGGACGATGTCATAGGATTGCGCGAGCTTCACCAGCTTGCGGTAATCCTCCTGGTTGCCGGTGCGCCGGCCGCCGTCCCGGTCGGCGACGAAGGGCGCGCTGGCGATCTGGGCGAAGACGAGATTGTTGCCGCCGATGGCGACATTGCGGGCCGGGTTGCGGGCATGCATGGTGAAGGTTGGCGGTACCGAGGCGATCATGTCCATGATCAGCCCGCGGTCGAAGCGCACCCTGTCGGTGCCGGGTGTCACGTCGGCGCCGGCCGCCTTCATCCGCTCGCGCGCCTCCGGCAGGATGACGTCCATGCCGATCTCTTCGAGGATCGTCAGCGACGCCTCATGCACCGATTCAAGCGCATCATCCGAAAGGACGGTGGATTTCGCCAGCGTATTGACAAGATTGAGATATTTTCCGCCGGGGGATCTGCGCACACGCTCGGCACTGCGCCCGCCCGGGCGGCGTCGGCGCTCCAGCGGCGTCGAGGCTGCGTCGCCGGTTGCCGCATCGGGAAACTGATCGTCGTTCATGAAAGACCCACCGTGTTGCCGATGGGGAGTGTGTCGCAGATTCGAAGCGGCGATGGCCCGCCATTTGCGACAGTTCAGTTCTCTTGTGGAGTAAATCGCTTACCCTGACGCATTTCTGCAGCCGGATGGCGCAACCGCTCAAGACAGGCCGCAATCGCGACGAGCGCTAGGCTCGGTCGCCCCGCAGCATCTCGCGCTTGCCGGCAAACCCCTTGCGTTTTTCGACGGCAAAGCCCGCGGCCTGCAAATTGCGGCGGACGAAACCGGCGGCGGCATAGGTGGCGAAACTGCCGCCGGGCGTGGTCTTTTCGAAGACCAGCCGCATCAGCTCCTCCGACCACATGTCGGGATTGCGCGACGGCGCAAAGCCATCGAGATACCAGGCGTCGAACGGTTGTTCCGCGCGTGCGACGCCCTCGAGTGCCGGACCGCAGACGACCGTGAGGCTGACGCCGTCGCCGAAGTCGAGCCGGACGTCGCCATCGGGCTCGGCCGGCCAGCGCGAGGCCAGCGCCTGGCGCTCCGTGTCGATCTCCGGCCAATGGCTAAGCGCGCGCGAAATCTCTTCTGCCGCCATCGGGAAACGCTCGAAGGACACGAACTGCAGCCCGTCGCCGGCGGCAGCGGTCATCTTCCACTGACGCCAGGTTTCGCAGAAATTGAGGCCGGTGCCGAAGCCGAGTTCGCCGATGCGGAAGGTGCCTGCACCGACCCAGCGATCGGGCAGGCCGTTGCCCGATAGGAAGACGTGGCCGCACTCCAGCCGCCCGTCGGTGCGGCAATAAAAGTGATCGCCAAACTCCCGGGAATAGGGCATATCGCCCTCGTGCCAATCAAGGTTCTGGTGCGCCGGGGGCTCGATCGGGTCTGCGGATCCTGTCATGGCCAAGGCGATAATCCGCCGGCCGGAGAAGGTCAATCGATGAGCGAGCTTTTGGTCGTCGGCGGCGGCATCATGGGGCTGTCGGCCGCGCTTGGCGCCGCGCGCAGGGGCATGACCGTGCGGCTCGTCGAGCAGCAGGCGATCGGCGCTGGCGCCAGCGGTGGCCTTTTGGGCGCGCTCATGCCGCATATGCCCGATCGCTGGAACGACAAGAAGCAGTTCCAGTTCGACGCACTCGTGGCGATCGAAGAAGAGATCGCGGCGCTCGAGGCGGAGACGGGGGTTTCGACCGGCTATCGGCGGACGGGCCGCTTGATCCCGCTCGCCAAGCCTCACCTGCGCGACATCGCCCTTCGGCACGAGCAGGATGCACTGAGCCACTGGCGGGCGGCCGACAGGCAGTTCCACTGGCACGTGAAGGACGAGGGGCCTGAGGGCTGGCCAGGCGCCGAGGCAGCAGCGCACGGCATGGTCTTCGATACGCTCGCCGCGCGCGTCTCGCCGCGTCGCATGCTTGCGGCCCTCCGCACGGCGCTCCTGCGGGCACCGAACGCCCATGTGGACGAACGCCGGGGCGTGCGCCGGATCGAGCCGGCACACGGTTGGGCCGAACTCGACGACGGCACCCGGATCGGTTTCGAGCACTGTATCATCGCCGCCGGTGTCGGCAGTTTTCAATTGATCGACGACGTGTCAGCGCCGCTGGCGGAAACGAGCGGCACGGCGGTCAAGGGCCAGGCGGCACTGCTGCGGGCGGAGATCGACCCGGCGCTTCCGGTGATCTTCGCCGATGGCGTCTATATCATCGCGCATGACGACGGACATGTGGCGGTCGGCAGCACCAGCGAAAACAGTTTTGTCGATCCCCTGTCGACGGACGCGCAGCTCGATGAACTGCTTCGGCGCGCCGTGGCGCTTGCGCCGCGCCTGGCAGAGGCCGAGGTAGTGGAGCGATGGGCGGGGTTGCGTCCGAAGGCGACGGGGCGCGAGCCGATGGTCGGCCGGCATCCGGACCATTCGAACGTCTCGGTCCTGACCGGCGGCTTCAAGGTGAGCTTCGGCATTGCGCATCGACTGGCGCGTTTCGTCATGGACGAGATCGCCGGTTCTCCAACGATCGGTATTCCCGATTCCTTCTTCTGCCGGAATCACATAGCCGCACTTCGCGACAAAAGCCTTTAGCCCCGGACATGCGAAAGGCCCCGCCGGCGGCGGGACCCGAAAGATCGAAAGTCAGGCATTACATCCAGTAGGGCGGCACGCCGTAGTAGTCATAGACACGGCGGCCGTTTTCCGCGTTCCAGTCGTACTCGTCGGTGCCGTGATATTTCGGCGCGTTTTCGACCTGATCGCGAGTCACATCAGTGCGATAGCCGCCGAGCTTCTCGTCATAGGTCAGCTTTGCCCAGGGTAGCGGATAGTGGTCTTCGCCGAGGCCGAGAAAGCCGCCAAAGCCAAGCACCGCATAGGCGACGCGCCCGCTGCGCTTCTCGATGATCACGCGCTCGATCGAGCCGATGTGTTTGTCGTCGGGGCCGTAGACCCTCGTGCCTTCAACCTTGTCGCTCGCGATCAGGTCGTGGGTCTCCTTGATCCGGGCGTCCTGAAGGTTCGCATTGTGATAGGTCACGTTTCGTCTCCATCCTTGTTTTCCTACCATTGGGGAACGAGCGATCGGCCGGATGGTTCCGAAAAACCAACGGCGACGTTCGGGCCGGCGCTGCGCTCATCCCCGGTCGACTTCGTCAATCTGTCACGCAAATCACCTAAGACGCGGCCATTGGACAAGTCGGGGTGAGGGCGGAAAACCGCATGCTTTTGCTCATCCCGCGCTGAGGGATACCCGGAGCCAGCCGATGCGCTATGCCATTTGTTTTACGCCGCCGATGGCCGACACGCTTTCCGCGACCGCAGCAAGCTGGCTGGGACGCAACGTCTATTCCGGCGATCCTACGGAATTGCCGTCGGTCGCGGGCTTGAGCGCCGCCGATGTCGCCTATCACACGGCGGTACCCCGCCGCTTCGGCTTTCACGCGGTGATGATGTCGCCGTTCCGCCTGCATCCGGACATGACGGAATCGAAGCTTCTGAAGGCGCTGATGCATTTTGCCGGCGCCCAGACCCCGTTCGAAATCGATCGCCTGGAGGTTGCTCGTATCGGTAGATGCTTCGGGCTGATGCCGCAGGTGCCGAGTACGGCCATGCATCTGCTTGCGGCCAACGTCGTCCAGGAGTTCGACGCCTTCCGCGCGCCGCTCAGCGAAGACGAGATCGAGCGTTCCGATCCGGACCGGCTGACCGCGCCGCAGTTTTCCAACCTGTACCGTTGGGGCGATCCGCATGTGATGGACGAGTACCGCTTCCACATGATGCTGACCGGCCCGCTTGCGCCCGACGCGATGCGCCGGGTCGAGGCACCACTGCGCGACCTCTTCGAGCCCTGCCTATCAAAACCGCTTTCGATCGGCAGCCTTGCGCTGTTTGTCGAGCAGGAGACGGGCGCACCCATGCGGGTGCATTCGCAGCACCCGCTCGGCAAGATCTCGACGAACACGCGCGCCGAGCGGGCAAAGCGCGCCGCCGCCGATCCGTCGCTGGCGCCGCAAGGCGCAGTTCGGCCGCTGCCGCTGATCGTCGCCGCGCTGATGGCGCAGCGCTAAGCGGAAACGCACGCGGGCTGATCTGCAAACAGCAGCGCTTTCGGATAGGGCAGGCCGAGGGGCGGCATGTCCGAGAGCGCGAAGTAGCGCAGCGACTTCGTTTCGCCGTCGCTGATCGGCTGCTGGGAACCGACGATCCGGCATCGATAGAGGGTAACCACATATTCGACGCGGTTGCCGTTCGGGTAGGTGTAGCGAAACGCTTCTCCGCCGAAGACGCCCAGTATCCGCTCGACCGAGACCGGATAGCCGGTTTCCTCCATGACCTCGCGAAGGATCGCGTCGACAGGCGTTTCGCCCGGCTCGATGGCGCCGGCCGGCAGGCTCCAGCCTTCGCCGCTTGCTTTTTCCTGCAACAGGATCCGGCCATCGGGATCGAGAATGGAGGCCGCCACCGACGGGCAGAGAAGCAGGCCGGAACCGACTTTTTCGCGAAGCGCTTGAATGTAGGATTTCATCTCGATGCGGGCCGTTGTCCTTGCCGATCCATTCAACGCCGTTTCCGAAAATCTCTCAACCTCGGCCTGAACGGAATTTTTCTGGTGATTTCCGTCAGGGCCACGGTGCTGCCGCTGCCCCGCTTCCCGTCATTTCGGTATCGACAATCCGGTCGGCGGTGATACCGTTCCTAAAAATTCGAAGGGTGATTTGATGTCTGAGACTAAGTATCCGCGCGACCTCGTTGGCTACGGCCGCAATCCGCCGAAGGCAAACTGGCCGGGCGATGCGCGCATCGCCGTGCAGTTCGTGCTGAACTACGAAGAGGGCGGTGAAAGCTGCATTCTCGATGGTGACCCGGCGTCCGAATGCCTGCTGTCGGAAATCGTCGGCGCACAGCCCTGGGCTGGCCAGCGCAACCTCAACATGGAATCGATCTACGAATATGGCGCCCGTTCCGGCTTCTGGCGGCTGTGGCGCATGTTCACCAGCCGCAACGTGCCGCTGACCGTCTATGGCGTGACGCAGGCCATGGCGCGCAATCCGGAAGCGGTTGAGGCGATGAAGGAAGCCGGCTGGGAAATCGCCAGCCACGGTCTGCGCTGGCTCGAATACAAGGACGTGCCGGAAGAGGTCGAGCGCGAGCATATCCGCGAGGTCGTCCGCCTGCACACGGAACTCACCGGCGAGCGCCCGCTCGGTATCTACCAGGGCAAGCCTTCGGCCAATACGCTGAAGCTGGTGCTGGAGGAAGGCGGCTTCCTCTACTCCTGCGACAGCTATGCCGACGAGCTACCCTACTGGGTGCCGGGTCTTTCGCCCGACAAGCCGCACCTGATCATCCCCTATACGCTCGACGCCAACGACATGCGCTTTGCGACGCCACAAGGCTTCAACAGCGGCGACCAGTTCTTCAGCTACCTCAAGGACACCTTCGACGTGCTCTACGAGGAAGGCCGCCAGGGCGACGCCAAGATGATGAACATCGGGCTTCACTGCCGGCTCGTAGGCCGCCCGGGCCGCGCCGCCGCTCTTGCCCGCTTCATCGACTACGTGATGTCGCACGACAAGGTCTGGGTGCCGCGTCGCATCGACATCGCCAACCACTGGTACCAGCACCACAAGCCGGAAGGGGCGCTCTGATGACCGACCGTGATGCCTTTGTTGCCCGTTTCGGTGGCGTGTTCGAGCACTCGCCCTGGGTTGCCGAACGCGCCTACGACCGAGCCGCGGCGACGGGGCTGACGGCGGGCACGGTGCACTCGGCGCTCTGCCAGGCCTTTCGCACGGCGCTGCCGCGCGAGAAGATGCAGGTGCTGCGCGCGCACCCCGATCTTGCCGGCAAGCTGGCGATCGCCGGCAAGCTGACGGCGGACTCGACGGCGGAACAGGCATCCGCTGGCCTCGACCGGTTGACGCCAGAGGAGCATCAGCGCTTCACCGGGCTCAACGACGTCTACACGAAGAAATTCGGCTTCCCCTTCATCATCGCGGTGAAGGGGCTCACCAAGGCGCAAATTCTTGCCTCCTTCGAAAGCCGCATTGACAATTCGCCCGAAGAGGAATTTGAAACCGCTTGCGCACAGGTCGAGAAAATCGCCCGCCTGCGCCTGCAGTCGATGCTTCCTGGAGACGAAAATGCCTGACAAAACCGTTCGATGCCTGTCCCCGCTCATGAGGAGGGCCCTCGAACTGGACCGGACATCCGCAAGCGCCAAGTCTTCTTGCGAGGTCTCCGCATAATGTCGCGTCTGCTTACGATCGAACCGCTGACACGCGACGCCTTCGCCCCGTTCGGAACCGTCATCGAAGCCGATCCGGCAACGATGCGCTACATCAACGGCGGCAATACCGAACGCTTCCACGGGTTGGCGCGCGCCGATGTCGTCGGCGAGGGCGCCAACGTCATCATCAACATTTTTCGCGGCCAACCGCGTGCTTTCCCCTATTCGGTGACGATGATGGAACGGCACCCGCTTGGCAGCCAGAGCTTTTCGCCGCTCGACGACCGTCCCTGGCTCGTCGTCGTAGCGGACGACGAAGACGGGCGCCCGGGCACGCCACGCGTTTTCCAGGCGAACGGCCGGCAGGGCGTCAACTACGGCCGTAATGTCTGGCATCACCCGCTGATGTCCATCGGCGCCGTCAGCGATTTCCTCATCGTCGACCGCGAAGGGCCGGGCAACAATCTCGAGGAGTTCTTCTATGAGGAACCCTTCGTCATAGAGAGCGCGATCTAGCAGGACGTGCGCGGCTTCTGACAGCATCCCGCGCCAATGTGTGAGAAGAGAGAAGCCATGAGCAGCACCGGCCGCCTGACCACCCATGTTCTCGATACCGCTCTCGGCAAACCGGCCGAGGGCCTGCGCATCGACCTCTACTGGCTGGAGGGTGAAGAGCGGCAGCTGATCCGCACCGTACACACCAACAGCGACGGCCGCGTCGACGGGCCGATGGTTGAAGGCATCGGCTTCATGGCTGGCAATTACGAGCTGGTGTTCCATGCCGGCGACTATTTGCGCCGGTCAGGCGTGACACTGCCGGAGCCGGCCTTCCTCGACCGCATCCCCTTGCGCTTCGGCATCGCCGATCCGGCGAGCCACTATCATGTGCCGCTGCTGCTATCGCCCTATGGGTACTCGACCTACCGGGGGAGCTGAGGCGTCCACCAGACGCCACATGCCTTAAGGCGCCGGACCTCTCAAAGGGTCATCCTCGGGCTTGACCCGAGGATCCATATGTCGCCTGCGGCTTTGGATGCTCGGGTCGAGCCCGAGCATGACAAGAGAGTGGGAGGTGCGCCGTCTCACTCCGCCAGGATGCTGCGATCGACGTCGTTGATGTCGCGCTTGCCGCAGAGGGCCATGGTGATGTCCATCTCCTTGCGGATGATTTCGAGCGCCTTGGTGACACCGTCCTTGCCCATGGCGCCGAGGCCATAGAGGAACGGGCGGCCGATATAGGTGCCCTTGGCGCCCATAGCTACGGCTTTGAGCACGTCCTGGCCGGAGCGGATGCCGCCATCGATATGCACCTCGATTTGGTGGCCGACGGCATCGACGATGCGTGGCAGCATGCTGATCGAGGAATGGGCGCCGTCGAGCTGCCGGCCGCCATGGTTGGAGACGATGATCGCGTCGGCGCCGGTGGCGGCTGCCATCTTGGCGTCCTCCGGGTCGAGAATGCCCTTGAGGATCAGCGGCCCGCCCCAGCGCTCCTTGATCCAGGCGACATCCTTCCACGACAGCTGCGGGTCGAACTGTTCCGTCGTCCAGGCGCCGAGCGAGGAAAGGTCGGTGACGCTCTTGGCGTGGCCGACAATGTTGCGGAAGGTGCGGCGCTTGGTGCCGAGCATCTTCATGCACCAGCCGGGACGTGTGGCCATCTGCCAGAGATGTTTCGGTGTCATCTTCGGCGGCGCGGACAGGCCGTTCCTCAGGTCCTTGTGACGCTGGCCGAGGATCTGCAGGTCGAGCGTCAAAACCAGTGCCGAGCATTTCGCCGCCTTGGCGCGATCGATGAGGTTGAGCACGAATTCGCGTTCGCGCATGACGTAGAGCTGGAACCAGAAGGGTTTCGTCGTCACCGAGGCGACGTCCTCGATCGAGCAGATGCTCATGGTCGAGAGCGTGAAGGGCACGCCGAAGGCTTCCGCCGCCTGGGCGGCCAGCATCTCGCCGTCGGCGTGCTGCATGCCGGTGAGGCCGGTCGGCGCCAGCGCCACCGGCATCGACACCTTCTGGCCGATCATCGTCGTTTCCAGCGACCGGTTGGTCATGTCGACCAGGACCCGCTGGCGCAGCTTCACCTTGGCGAAATCCTCCTCGTTGGCGCGATAGGTGCCTTCGGTCCAGGCGCCGCTGTCGGCGTAGTCGAAGAAGAGTTTCGGCACCCGGCGCTTGGCGAGCGCCTTGAGATCGCTGATTTCGAGGATTTGCGTCATGGAAATAGCCTTCGTCCAACAGGGATTGAACGAGCCATTACCATGTTTGCCGGAGGCTTGTTAATAGCCAGAACGCAGAGAGGTCAATTTTCTTGACCTCTCTGCGTCTGGCGCGTCAAACGGCGGCGAGCGTCGATTTCGCCGGCTTGCCGGCGACATAGGTTTCGACGATCGACCGGTCGTCGCCCATGGTCTGCAGCAGGAAGAGTTCGTCGGCGAGCGAATTGACCACTTCGGCCCGAAGCGCCATCGCCGGCGTCGCCGTCATGTCGAGCACGATGAAGTCGGCGTCGGTGCCGGCTTCGAGCGTGCCGATCCGGTCAACGAGCGACAGCGCCTCGGCATTGCCGCGGGTCATCATGAAGAAGCTGTCGAAGGGGTTCAGCCGCTCGCCCTGCAACTGCAGGATCTTGTAGGCCTCGTCGAGCGTCTTCAGCATCGAATAGCTGGTGCCGCCGCCGATGTCGGAGGCGACCGAGGTGCGCACCGGCCTATCACGCCTGCTGAGCGCGCGCAGCGGAAAGAGGCCGGAACCGAGGAAGAGATTGGAGGTCGGGCAGAAAACGGCGACCGAGCCGGTTTCGCTCATGACGTCCGCCTCGCGCTCCGACAGATGGATGCAGTGGCCGAACAGGCTCTTGGGTCCGAGCAGGCCGTAGCGGGCGTAGACGTCGGTGTAATCAATGGCTTCCGGGTAAAGTTCGCAGGTAAAGGCGATCTCGTCGCGGTTTTCCGAAAGATGGGTCTGCACATGCAGATCAGGGAATTCATGCACCAGCGATTTCGCGACGTCCATCTGCTCCGGCGTCGAGGTGATGGCGAAACGCGGGGTGATGGCGACGTGATTGCGGCCCTTGCCGTGCCAGTCGCGGATGACGGCGCGGGTTTCGTCGTAGCTCATCTCAGGCGTATCGAGCAGGCCTTGCGGGGCGTTGCGGTCCATCATCACCTTGCCGGCGACCATGCGCATGTCGCGGCGCAGCGCCTCGGCGAAGAAGGCATCTGCGGACGCCTTGTGCACCGAGCAATAGGCGGTCGCCGTCGTCGTGCCGTGGCGCACCATCTCGTCGAAGAAGCGCGTCGCGATGCGCTCCGCATGGCCGCTCTCGACGAAGCGGCATTCCTCCGGGAAGGTGTAGGTATTGAGCCACTCCAACAGGTTGGCGGCATAGGAGGCCATCACCTGCATCTGCGGGAAATGCAGGTGCGTGTCGATGAAGCCGGGCACGATCAGGTGCGGGCGGTGATCGATTTCCGCCGCCTCTTCCGGAGCGTCAGCCTTCACCGCGGCATAGGAGCCGCTGGCTAGGATCCGCCCACCCGCAACCAGTAGGGCGCCGTCGCTCTCGTAGCTATAGGCGGCGCTGTCGTCGATCGACGTCGGCGCGCGGTGAAAGCTCAGCAATCGGCCGCGGATGAGGGTGGTCGTCATTGTGTCTTGCCTTCCTCGACGGCGCTTTCAAACCAGGCTGCCAGCAGCTGGCGTTCGTCCGTCGTCATGTCTGTCACGTTGCCGGGCGGCATCGCGTGGCTGCGCCCGGCCTGGATATAGATTTCGCGGGCATGGGCGGCAATCTCTGCGTCGCTTTCGAGCATCACGCCCTTCGGCGCCTGGGTGATGCCCTCATAAACCGGTTCGGCGGCATGGCACATGGAACAGCGGGTCGAGACCGTGTCCTTGACGGCGGGGAAGTGGGCATTGGCGGCGAAGCGGGTGAAGGCCGGCGCAACCTCGGCTTTCTTGTCTTCGCCGCCGGTCAGGACTTTCGGAACGGTCGACAGCCACATGATCAGGACAAAGATCAGCGCGGTGACGAGCCAGGTCCAGGTCGGCCTGCCCTTGCGGGCATGGGTGGTGTTGAACCAGTGGCGGATGGTGACGCCCATCAGGAAGACCAGCGCTGCGATGATCCAGTTGAACGCAGTGGCAAAAGCCAGCGGGTAGTGGTTCGACAGCATGAAGAAGATGACCGGCAGCGTCAGGTAGTTGTTGTGCAGCGAACGCTGCTTGGCCTGGGCGCCGAGCTTCGGATCTGGCGTGCGGCCGGCGATCAGGTCGGCGACGACGATCTTCTGGTTGGGAATGATGATGAAGAACACATTGGCCGACATGATCGTGGCGGTGAAGGCGCCGAGATGCAGGAAGGCGGCACGACCGGTAAAGACCTGGGTGTAGCCCCAGGCCATGGCGACGAGCGCCACATAGAGCAGCGCCATCAGCCCCCAGGTGTTCTTGCCGATCGGCGACTTGCAAAGCAGATCATAAAACAGCCAGCCGATGCCGAGCGAGGCAAGCGAAATCAGGATCGCGGTGGTTGCCGAGATGTCGAGCACGTGCCGGTCGATCAGGAAGAGATCGGCGCCGCCATAGTAGACGACACAGAGCATGGCGAAGCCCGAGAGCCACGTCACATAGGATTCCCATTTGAACCAGGTGAGATGCTCGGGCATCGAGGCCGGCGCCACCAGGTATTTCTGGATGTGGTAGAATCCGCCGCCATGGACCTGCCACTCCTCGCCATAGGCGCCGATGGGCAGATGATCGCGCTTTACCAGACCCAGGTCGAGCGCGATGAAATAGAAGGATGAGCCGATCCAGGCGATGGCGGTGATGACGTGCAACCAGCGCACGGCAAAGGCCAGCCATTCCCAGGCGATGGCGAACTCGTACATTCAGATCCCCTTTGTCTCCGTTGCCTCACTTTGCGCATAAACCGCGGAGGGGAAAAGGGGCTTGCGCGCTCCTCAAACGCTATTTGCTTGCAGGAAGTTCGGCGCGCAAAGTTCGCCGAGGATCCAGTCGCGGAAAATCCGGATCTTTGGCGTGTTGCGGCGGGCGTGCGGATAGGCGAGCCAGTAGTCGCAGCCGTCACTGCAGCGCAGGTCGAAGGGCTGATAGAGGCGGCCGAGCGCCACGTCATCGGGATAGAATTCCGGCGTCAGGATCGCCACGCCCTGGCCGGCGATTGCGGCACGCGCCTCGAAGGTCTGGGCACCGAGCCGGCTGTGCGGCCGTCCCTCGAGGTCGGGGTCCTCGACGCCGGCGGCCTTGAACCACATCGGCCACCAGGGATCGCCGGCATCGATGATCCTGAGCTTCAGGAGGTCGCGCGGCTCGTGCACGCCGCCGATTGTCTCTGCCAGCGCCGGGCTCAGCATCGGGCTGAATTCCACCCGCATCAGCGGATGGGTGTCGAGGCCGGGCCAGACGCCGCCACCGGAGCGGATCGCGAGATCGGCGGGCTCGCGGGTAAAATCCGTGAGCGAGTCGCTGGTCGTCAGCCGAACGGCGATGTTCGGATGGGCGAGCTGGAAACTGCCGATGTTGCGGGCGAGCCACTGCGAGGCGAAGGTCGGGGTCGAGCTGATCAGCAGCGCGCTGTCGATATCGCCGCGGGCATTGGAAACCGCCTCCTGCAGCATCTCGAAGGCTTCGGTGACGCGCGGCGCCATGCGCTGGCCGACGTCCGTCAACGAAATCTGGCGCGGGCGTCGCAGGAACAGCGGCTCGCCGACATTCTCCTCGATCAACTTAACCTGGTAGCTGACGGCCGTCTGGGTCATGCCCAGCTCTTCGCCGGCCTTGGTGAAGCTGCCGAGCCTTGCGACCGCTTCGAAGACCCTGAGCGCATTCAGCGGAAACTGCTTCGACATCTTCATGGATAAGTTCTCTTGATGCATGCAGACGGATGTTCGATTGGATTTCGATCCTCCTTCACGGCATCCTTCAAGTCAACTTCCCAAGACGAAACAGGTGCTAAAATGACTTGCGACACTTACGAACATACTGAAAGAAAACCATTTCTTTCGTTCGAGCCGGTCACCCGGCTTGTAGCCGGCCTGTTCGGGGGCCTTGTTGCCGCCAAGCCGACGCTCGACGTCAACGCGCTCCCTGACCACATCAAGAGAGACATGGGTTTCATGGATGGCCGCGGCCCCTATGGAGATGACGAAGAGGCAATGGCTGCCTCTCGCCGCCTTTTCAGCGTCGATGAAATGCCGCGGTTTTAACGTTGACGACGATGGTCGTCAGGCTTGCCGAAGGCGCTCGACGGCCATCAGCACACGCTCCGGTGTTGCCGGGGCGTCGAGGCGCGGGCACTCGCGATAATTCGCGACACTCGCCACCGCCATCGACAGCGCTTCCAGCACCGAGATCGGCAGCATGAAGGGCGGCTCTCCCACCGCCTTGGAGCGGCCGATGGTCTTCTCGGCGTTGCTCGACCATTCGGCAAGCTTGACGTTGAAGATCTTCGGCCGGTCGGAGGCGAGCGGGATCTTGTAGGTGGAGGGGGCGTGGGTGCGAAGCCGGCCCTTGTCGTCCCACCAGAGTTCTTCCGTCGTCAGCCAGCCCATGCCCTGCACGAAGCCGCCCTCGATCTGGCCGATGTCGATCGCCGGATTGAGCGAGCGGCCGACATCGTGCAGCACATCGACGCGGTCGACCATGTATTCGCCGGTCAGCGTGTCGATCGAAACCTCCGAAACCGAGGCGCCGTAGGCGAAATAGTAGAACGGCGTGCCGCGACCGCTGGCGCGGTCCCAATGGATCTTCGGCGTCTTGTAATAGCCGGCAGCCGAAAGCTGGATGCGGCCCATATAGGCCTGCTTGATGAATTCCGGGAAGGGAATGAGTTCTTCGCCGATCTTCACGTGGTTGGTGACGAAGCTGACATTCTCGGGCGTCGTCTGCCAACGTTCGCAGGCGAAGGCGACCAGCCGTTCCTTGATCTGGCGCGCGGCGTCGTAGGCTGCCATGCCGTTGAGGTCGGAACCCGACGAGGCTGCAGTCGCCGACGTGTTCGGCACCTTGCCGGTGGTCGTTGCGGTGATGCGCACCCGGTCGAGATCGACCTGGAAGCTGTCGGCGATCACCTGTGCCACCTTGATGTAGAGGCCCTGGCCCATCTCGGTGCCGCCGTGGTTCAGGTGGATCGAGCCGTCCTGGTAGATGTGCACCAGCGCGCCCGCCTGGTTGAAGGCGGTGAGCGTGAAGGAGATGCCGAACTTCACCGGCGTCAGCGCGATGCCCTTGCGGATGACGCGGCTGTTCCGGTTGAAGTCGAGGATCGCCTGGCGGCGCGCCTGGTAGTCGGCGCTCTCCTCCAGTTCGGCGACGATCTGCGCGATGATGTTGTCTTCCACCTGCTGATGGTAGGGCGTGACATCGCGGCCGGAGCCCTTGTCGCCATAGAAATTCAGCTTGCGGATTTCGAGCGGATCCTTGCCGAGCTGGTAAGCGATTTCCTCGATGATGCGCTCGCCGCCGACCATGCCTTGCGGCCCGCCGAAACCGCGATAGGCGGTGTTGGAGACGGTGTTGGTCTTCAGCGGCTGCGAGGTGAGCTTCACATGCGGATAGAAATAGGAGCTGTCCGCATGGAACAGTGCCCGATCGGTGACCGGGCCAGACAGGTCCGAGGAGTAGCCGCAGCGGGCGGCGTAATTGGCATGGACCGCGTGAATGCGGCCGTCTTCGTCGAAGCCGACATCGTAGTCGACGAGGAAATCGTGGCGCTTGCCGGTCGCCGTCATGTCCTCGTCCCGGTCAGGGCGGAACTTGACGGCGCGGTTGAGCTTCTTCGCCGCAACCGCCGCAAGGGCCGCGAACTGGTTGCCTTGCGTTTCCTTGCCGCCGAAGCCGCCGCCCATGCGGCGGACATTCACGGTCACCGCATTGGAGGGCACGCCGAGCACGTGCGAGACCATGTGCTGGATCTCGCTCGGATGCTGGGTCGACGACCAGACCGTGACCTCGTCGTCCTCGCCGGGGATGGCAAGGGCGATATGGCCTTCGAGGTAGAAATGCTCCTGGCCGCCGATGCGCATGCTGCCCTTGAGCCGCCGCGGCGCCTTCTCCAGTTCCGCCGCGGCGTCGCCGCGCTGCAGGGTCAAGGGCTGGGTGACGAGCTCGCCGCCATGGGCAACGGCATCGAGAATGTCAGTGAAATGCGGCAGATCGCGATAGGTGATCTTCGCCAGCCTTGCCGCCCGGCGGGCAATGTCGCGGGATTCGGCGATAACCGCAAAGGCCGGCTGGCCATGGAATTGCACGAGACCATCGGCCAGCACCGGCTCGTCGTGCAGGTGGCTGGGGCTGATGTCGTTGGAATGCGGCATGTCCCTCGCCGTCAGCACCAGGACGACGCCGGGGAAGGCGGCGACGGCCGACAGGTCCATGGCGGTGATTTCCGCATGCGCCCGGTCTGTCATGCCGAGCGCGCCATGCAGCGTGCCCATGGGCTCGGGCATGTCGTCGATATAGTCGGCAGTGCCGGAGACATGCTTGTGGGCGCTGTCGTGACGCTGCGAGACATGCATCTCGCCGCGGATTGCCTTGCGTTCCTCGAAGGTGGATTTGTCCATTATCTCTCTCCCGCGGCGTAGCGCACGAGTTGCGCGGGTTCTCCGCCGCTTTCCAGGAAGAAACGCATCAAGAGGTTTTTCGCCGCAAGCATGCGATAGTCGCTGGTGGCGCGCCAGTCGGTGAGCGGCTGGTAGTCGGTCTCGAAGGCGACCTGTGCCGCACGAACTGTTTCTTCGTTCCAGGGCTTGCCGATCAATGCCGCTTCCACATGGGTGGCGCGCTTTGGCGTAGCGGCCATGCCGCCAAAGGCGATGCGTGCGGTCTGCACCGTGCCGTTCTCCACCGACAGCCGGAAGGCGCCGAGCAAGGCGGAGATGTCCTCGTCGCGGCGCTTGGAAATCTTGTAGGCGGCAAAGAAATCGCCCGTCGGCAGACGCGGCACGAAGATGTTTTCGACGAATTCGCCGGGCTTACGGTCCTGTTTGCCATAGGCGATGAAGAACGATTCGAGTGGCAGCGTCCGGCGACCCGCGGTCGAGCGCAGTGTCACGGTGGCGCCGAGCACGATCAGGGGCGGTGGGCTGTCGCCGATCGGCGAGCCGTTGGCGATGTTGCCGCCGATCGTGCCCATGTTGCGCACCTGCTCGCCGCCGATGCGGTTGATCAATGCGCCAAGACCGGGCAAGGTTCGGCTCAGGGCGTCAAAGGCCATGGTGTAGCTGACGCCGGCGCCGATGGTCAGGCCCGCATCGTTCTCCTCGATCTGCTGCAGCTCGGCTATACCGTTGATGAAGATCACCGGGTTGATCGCCCGCATCTGCTTGGTCACCCAAAGGCCGACATCGGTCGAGCCGGCAACGACCGTCGCACTCGGATTTTCGGCGAGCGCCTTTGCCAGGCCGTCGCCGTCGGCCGGCACGATCAGACACTGTTCGGCCTGGCGAACGGTGACGGTTTCAACCGGCGCCAAAGCTGCGAGCCTCCTGGTGATCACTTCGCGCTCGCGGGTGATCGGGTCGAAAATGTCGGAGGGCCGCGCCTTGGCCGCCGCTTCCGCGGCGCGCACAATCGGCTCGTAGCCGGTGCAGCGACAGAGGTTGCCCTGCAGCGCCTTTTCGATGTCGGCTCGATCAGGGTTGTCGTTGCCGAGCCAGAGGCCGTAAAGCGACATGACGAAGCCGGGCGTACAGAAGCCGCATTGCGAGCCGTGGAAATCGACCATCGCCTGCTGCACCGGATGCAGCGTCCCGTCCTGGCCGGCCAGGTGCTCGACGGTGACGACATGGGTTGCCTGCAGCGAGCCTAAGAAACGGATGCAAGCGTTGACGCTTTCATAGACGAGCCTGCCGCCCACCATCCGGCCGACGAGCACGGTGCAGGCGCCGCAGTCGCCCTCGGCACAACCTTCCTTGGTGCCGGTCAGCCGGCGCTCCAGTCTCAGATAGTCGAGCAGGGTCGTGGTCGGCGCGATGTCCGAAAGCGCGATCTCGCGATCGTTGAGGATGAAGCTGATCGATCCGTTCGGCTGGGGCATGCCATTCATTCCCTGCTGCTGCATACGTCCTGAAATCACTTTGATCTTAGGTGGTTATGCAGAAAAGCAAAGGGCTGAACGGAGTTTTGCACGCCATGCGGGCAACGCGAGGATATCAAGTCCGCGCTGCCGTTCTCTTGACGGATGTCGGCCGCTATTGCGCCGTCCAGCCGCCATCCATCGACACATGCGTGCCGGTGATCTGTGCCGCGTCGTCGCCGGCCAAATAGATAGCGAGCGCCGCGACCTGTTCGACGGTGATGAACTTCTTCGTCGGCTGACCCTTCAGCATCACATCGTTGATCACCTGCTGCTCGGTAATGCCGCGGGTGCGCGCCTGGTCGGGGATCTGCTTTTCGACGAGGGGGGTCAGCACATAGCCGGGGCAGATCGAGTTGGCGGTGATGCCGCTTTCTGCAACCTCGAGCGCCACGGTCTTGGTCAGGCCGAGAACGCCGTGCTTGGCGGCGACATACGCGGCCTTGAAGGGCGAGGCGACGAGGCCGTGGGCGGAGGCGATGTTGATGATGCGGCCCCAGCCTTTCGCCTTCATGCCGGGAATGGCGGCGCGGATCGTGTGGAAGGACGAGGAGAGGTTGATCGCGATGATGCGGTCCCATTGCTCGATCGGGAAATCCTCGACCTTCTCGACATATTGGATACCGGCATTGTTGACGAGGATATCGACGCCGCCGAAGCGGGTCGTCGCCGTGGCGATCAGGTCCGCGATTTCGGCTGGCTTCGTCATGTCGGCGGCATGATAGACGACCGTTCCTGTCGTCAACGCGCTGACATCGTCCGTCGCCTTTTTGATTTCGTCCGGGCTGCCGAAGCCGTTCAGCACGATATTGGCGCCGCCCTTGGCGAAGGCCTTGGCGATCGCAAGCCCGATGCCGCTCGTCGAACCGGTGATGACCGCTGTTTTCGTCATTGATGCTCTCTCCCTTTGCGGCGCCGCGCACTGCTTTGTTGCGGCGCAACAGCGCCAGCCTACGCGGAAAACGACTGACCTGACAATTGTGTTTTTGGCTTCGCGACCGCAGAGTTGAGGCGGGGAGCGGCGAAGCCGGTCGGTTGCGTTTTGTTTTCGTTTGACATTCGTTTTGCCATCGTATTGAAGTTTTCGAAATGAGATCCCGCCTTCAAGGCCGGTGAACAAACATGCGTGTGGCCGGGGAGGGGCATATGGGCGGATATATTCTCGCGATCGATCAGGGTACGACCTCGAGCCGGGCGATCATCTTCGACGGTCAGCAGCAGATCGCCGGGGCCAGCCACAAGGAATTCAAGCAGTATTTTCCGAAATCCGGCTGGGTCGAACACGATCCCGAGGAAATCTGGCAGACGGTGCTTTCGACGGTCGAGGACGCGCTCGCCAAGGCCGGCATCAAGGCCGGCGACCTCTCAGGCATCGGCATCACCAACCAGCGCGAGACCGTGGTCGTCTGGGATCGCGAGACCGGCAACCCCATCCATAATGCGATCGTCTGGCAGGACCGCCGCACCGCCTCCTATTGCGATCGGCTGAAGAAGCAGGGGCTGGAAAAAAACTTCACCAAGAAGACCGGCCTGCTGCTCGATCCCTATTTCTCCGGCACCAAGCTCAACTGGCTGCTCACCAACATCGACAGGGCGCAGGCGCGTGCCGCCAAGGGCGAGCTCTGCTTTGGCACCATCGATACCTTCCTCATCTGGCGGCTAACCGGCGGCCAGTCCTTCGTGACGGACGCGACCAACGCGTCGCGCACGCTGCTCTATAATATCGCCGACAATGCCTGGGACGACGAACTGCTGAAGATCCTGAAAGTGCCACGTGCCATGCTGCCCGAGGTCAAGGATTGCGCGGCCGATTTCG
This sequence comes from Ensifer sp. KUDG1, assembly GCF_050434285.1. NCBI lineage: Bacteria > Pseudomonadati > Pseudomonadota > Alphaproteobacteria > Hyphomicrobiales > Rhizobiaceae > Ensifer > Ensifer sp. KUDG1. The sequence continues at coordinate 130,581 of NZ_JBNDIG010000007.1, read as the reverse complement.
GCGTCACCGATCCAGCACTTTTCGGCGCGGCGGTGCCGATCCTCGGCGTTGCTGGCGACCAGCAGGCGGCAACCATCGGCCAGGCCTGCTTCAAGCCGGGCATGCTGAAATCGACCTATGGCACCGGCTGCTTCGCGCTGCTCAACACCGGCAAGGACATGGTGCGCTCGAAGAACCGGTTGCTCACCACGATTGCCTACAAGCTTGACGGCGAAACCACCTATGCGCTCGAAGGCTCGATCTTCGTTGCCGGTGCCGCGGTGCAATGGTTGCGCGACGGGCTGAAGGTGATCAAGGCCGCCCCCGATACCGGCACCCTTGCCGAAAGTGCCGATCCGACGCAGGAGGTTTATCTGGTGCCGGCCTTCACCGGGCTTGGAGCGCCGCATTGGGATCCGGATGCACGTGGCGCGATCTTCGGCATGACCCGCAACACCGGCCCGGCGGAGTTTGCGCGCGCCGCGCTCGAAGCCGTCTGCTACCAGACGCGCGACCTGCTTGAAGCCATGCACAAGGACTGGCGCAACAACGGCAAGGAAACGGTGCTGCGCGTCGATGGCGGCATGGTTGCTTCCGACTGGACGATGCAGCGGTTGTCGGACCTGCTCGATGCGCCGGTCGACCGGCCCGTCATCCTCGAAACGACCGCGCTCGGCGTCGCCTGGCTTGCCGGCAGCCGCGCCGGCGTCTGGCCGAAGCAGGAAGACTTCGCCAAGTCCTGGGCACGCGACCGCCGCTTCGAGCCCGCGATGGACGAAAAGACGCGCAAGACGAAGCTCAAGGGCTGGCGCAACGCGGTCAAGCGCACGCTGAGTTAAGGGCCCGGACGCGCGTTTCTCCTGACGATCATCTGCCTTCTGACCGGACGGCGGCGCTCGCGCGCCGGCCGCTCGTCAGTCGATGACCGCGACCGCTTCCACCTCGAACAGCATGCCGTCGACCGCCAGCTTGGGCACCGGAACGAGGGTCTGCGCCGGCAGGGTTGTTCCGAACATTTCCTTGACGCTGTTGGTCAGGACCTCAAGCTTCGACATGTCGTGGTCGACCACGAAGATGGTGAGCTTGGCGACCTGGTCGGGCCTTGCGCCAAGGCCTTCGAGCGCTGCACCCAGATTGGCATAGGCCTGCTTGACCTGCACCGCAAAGTCGGGAGACAGGCCGCCCCTGCTGTCCTGACCGCCTTGTCCTGAAATGTAGGCCACCCGGGCCCCGGCAGGCGCAATCACCGCGGTGCTATAGCCATGCGGCGTCGGGTCGTAGAGGTTTTTTGGGTTGACGATCGTCAGCTTGGCCGCCTGCTCGCTTGCCGTCGCCACGGTGGAAACGCCTGTGGTCATGATGATGAACCCTCCGATCATGAGATGTCTGATTGCGTGTGACATGATGCTCTCTCGTCTCCGAGGTCTGCGCGCGACGCGGCTTGCAGACCCGCAGGTTTGACCTTTCGCCGTCGCTCTTTGATATTGACTCGTACGGCGTACGATTGATTTACATCGTACGCCGTACGAGTCAATCGTTGAGGATCGACATCCTGCGTGTTGTCGGCGTAAATCGGTGTTTCAATCAGTAAGGAAGACGCATGGCGGGGAAAGGGAACGGCGGGCAGGGCAAACGCTCCCAACGGGTGGAGGCGGCAGTTGAAGCCGGGCAGAAGCCGGGTGGCGAACCGTCGCTGTCTCTGGACCGTATCGTCGCAACGGCGGTTGACCTGCTGGACACCGAGGGGATCGACGGGTTGAAGATGCGCCGCCTTGCCGACCGTCTCGGCGCCGGCGTCATGAGCCTCTATTGGCATGTCAGCAACAAGGAAGAGGTGTTCGATCTGGCGCTCGATGCGGTGTTTGCTTATCGCGGAGCCCCGCAAAAGACCGAGCCAGAGGATTGGCGTAGCGATGTGGTTCACATGCTCGAAGACTGGCGTGCAATCATGTTGCGCCATCCCTGGTCGGCATCGCTGTTGCCGCGCCGGGCGCTCGGGCCGAACATCCTCGCCCGCCTGGAAACCATGAGCAAGGCTCTGTCCGGCGCCGGCGTTGCCGATGCCAGCATGAACGTCGCGATCTGGTCGCTGTGGAACTACGTGCTCGGCGCCACCGTCACACGGGCGAGCTTCGCGCTTTCGGATGCCGACCAGACTGCCGGACAACAGCGCCTCTCGGTGCTCAGCGAACGCTATCCGACCATCGAGCGCACGCGCCTGCTGCTCGACAACGACTGGGACGGCACGTTCCGGAAAGGTCTCGACATTCTGCTCGACGGTCTGTCGCGCCGCTGACGTCCATTGGTGTTCATCCGGGAAACACTGTGTTTCCCGGATGCGCATTTGCTGCTCCCGCGCGCGCCAACTATCTGTTGTGCAAACAGAAAAAGGACAGGCACCATGGAACTCGGGCTTTACACATTCGCGGATGTCGATCCGAATGCCGATGACAAGGGCAGGGAAGGGCAGCGCCGCCTCAACAACCTTCTCGAAGAGATCGAGCTCGCCGATCAGGTCGGCCTCGACGTCTTCGGGCTCGGCGAGCACCATCGCCCCGACTATGCGGCCTCGGCGCCGGCGGTCATCCTGGCCGCTGCTGCCGCGAGGACGAAGACCATCCGGCTGACCAGTGCCGTCACGGTGTTGAGCTCCGACGATCCCGTGCGCGTTTTCCAGCAGTTTTCGACGCTGGACCTGATCTCGGGCGGCCGTGCCGAAATCATGGCCGGTCGCGGGTCCTTCATCGAATCCTTCCCGCTCTTCGGCCAGTCGCTCGACGACTACGACCAGCTCTTTGCCGAGAAGCTCGATCTGCTGATGGCGCTGCGCGAGAGCGAGAAGGTCTCGTGGGCGGGTGAGATGCGACCGGCGATCCATGATCGCGGCGTCTATCCGCGGCCGCTGCAGCAGGAACTGCCGCTCTGGATCGCTGTCGGCGGCACGCCGCAATCGGTGGCGCGCGCCGGGGCGCTTGGCCTGCCGGTGGCGCTTGCCATCATCGGTGGCGAACCCCGCCGGTTTGCGCCGCTCTTCGATCTCTATCGCGAGGCCGCGCGGCGGGCCGGCCAGGATTCGGCCAGGCTGAAGACCAGCATCAACGTGCACGGCTTCATCGCCGATACGACCGATCTCGCCGCCGACCAGTTCTACGGTCCGCAGGCCGAGGTGATGAACCGCATCGGCCGCGAGCGCGGCTGGGGTCCGACCAACCGGGCGCATTTCGACCAGGCGCGCAGCCCCAGCGGCAACCTCTTCCTCGGCGACCCGGAAACGGTGGCCGAAAAGATCGTCGAGAACTGGAAGCTGTTCCGCAACGATCGCTTCTTGCTGCAGATGGCGATCGGGCCGATGCCGCACGATCAGATCATGCGCGGCATCGAGCTCTACGGCACGAAGGTGGCGCCACTGGTGCGCAAGGCCGTGGCGGAAGAGAAGGCGGCGGCCCCGGCCGCCGTCTGACCGGAAACGCCGGGTCTTGTGCCCGGTTGCCAGTCATTCCGCTCGGCGCTGGCATAACGCCTGGCGACACGCTACATGTGAGCGCGAAAGCGAGAAACGGATGACCCTCAACAACGAAGAAGATCTGCTGCGGCTAAAGGAAATCGGCCGCATCTGCGCCAATGCCCTGCACGCGATGGGCGAGGCGCTCGAGCCCGGCATCACCACGGCGGAGCTGGACGCGATCGGCCGCAAGGTGCTGGAAGAGGCCGGCGCACGCTCGGCGCCCGAGCTCTGCTACAATTTCCCCGGCGCCACCTGCATCAGCGTCAACGAGGAAATCGCCCACGGCATTCCCGGCGGCCGCGTCATCAAGGCGGGCGATCTCGTCAACATCGACGTGTCAGCCGAAAAAGACGGCATCTTCGCAGACACCGGCGCCTCGTTCCCGGTGCCGCCGGTGACCGCCGCGATCGACCGGCTGTGCCGCGACGGCAAGCGGGCGATGTGGGTGGGTCTTAAGCAGGTTCGCCCCGACCAGCCGCTGGCGGCGATCGGCAATGCGATCGGCGACTTCGCCCGCAAGAATCGCTACTCGCTGGTCACCAACCTCGCCAGCCACGGCATCGGCCGCTCGCTGCACGAAGAGCCGACCGAGATCGCCACCTGGCCCGATCCCAAGGAGCGCCGCCGGATGACCGACGGCATGGTGTTTACGGTCGAGCCATTCCTGTCGATGGGCGCACAATGGGCCGAAGGCGGCAACGACGACTGGACGCTCTACAGCGATCCGCGCGCGCCGACGGTGCAGTACGAGCACACGGTCGTGGTCACCCGCGGCGGGCCGCTGGTGGTCACGCTGCCGGGCTGAGCCAGGGATACGGCGGTGGTTTAGGGCCTTCGTCGTCCTCCAGACGATTTTTGCTCCATCGCTGCAATGCATTATGTGCCGCCGTGACGTCGCGCATTTCACCTTTTCGGCGACTGGTCTAAGCCATTGAAATCGGCGATCGTTCGATTTCTTCAATAGGTCCTTCAATTATTGTCGTTTGTGGTCTGCCGTGTTGCGGCGCAATAAACTGATATGACCACGCTCGACAGACCGCTGCAGACCAACATCGCCGCCACGGCAGCCGCCGGCGCCATCGCCATGGCCGTCGCCATGGGGTTTGGGCGCTTCTCCTACACGCCGATCCTGCCGGCGATGATGGCGGATCTCGGCCTGTCGCCGGGCGATGCCGGTTTGATCGCTTCGGCCAATTTCGTCGGCTACCTCGCCGGCGCCATTCTAGCCGCCTATGGCTGGGCGCATGGGCACGAGCGCCGGATCGGTCTTCTGGCGCTCGCCGCCACGACGGTGCTCCTGGCGGCGATGGGGCTGTCGTCCTCCGTTGTCGTGCTGGCGCTCATCCGGTTTCTCGCAGGCCTTGCCAGTGCCTTTGCGATGATCTTCATCTCCGGCATCGTCCTTGGCCACGGCCTGCTTGCGCGGTCGGAACATGTCCCTGCTGTCCATTTCGGCGGCGTCGGTCTCGGCATCGCTTTTTCATCGCTTTGCGTCTGGGCGAACCCGCTTGCGGGGCACGCCGGCCTGACGACCTCCATGGGCGACTGGTTCACCGGCGCGCTGGTCGGGCTGGTCGGGACGATCGTCGTTGCCGCACTTCTGCCCGGGGTTCCTTCTTCCGGTTCAGGTCCGGTGCGCGAAAAGCCGCTACGCTGGACGCGGCCGCTGACGGTGGTGACCTTCACCTATGCGCTCTTCGGCTTCGGCTATGTGATCACCGCCACCTTCCTCGTCACCATGGCGCGCGATCCGAGCGGCGGCCACAGCATCGAATTTCTCGCCTGGCTGCTGACCGGGCTTGCTGCAGCGCTCTCCGTCTATCTCTGGCGCTTTGCCGTGCCGCGCTTCGGGCTTGCCGGTGTCTACGCGATCGGGCTTCTGGTCGAGGCGGTCGGGCTGGTGCTGACGGTCAGCCTGCCTTTGCCCTATGCCCCGCTTGCCGGCGGCCTGATGCTTGGCGCAACCTTCATGATGATCACTGCCTATGGTCTGCAGATCGGCCGGAAGCTGGCACCCGAGAGCCCGCGCAAGGCACTTGCCCTGATGACCGCCGCCTTCGGTATCGGCCAGATCGTTGGCCCACTGGTTGCCGGCTGGCTTGCGGAACGCACCGGCAGCTTCGCCGCACCGACCTTGATCGCCGCTGCCGTACTTTTCCTGTGCGGTGGGGTCATTGTCGTCGAGTTGAAGCGGATTTCACAGGCTTTGAGGACCTGAGCGGCGGCGAAAAAAGACCCTCCGGCATCGGCGCTCGCCTGGATGAAATAACAGTAACGTTTACATTACCCGATTGTTGGCGACAGCGCTTTGCCCTAGTTTTGGCGCTTCGAGAGGCGAGTTGTTCGTCTCCTCCGAAACGAGAGTGCCGCACTTGTTCCTATCCTTCTTTCCGAAGCCGAAGCTCTTCTTCATATCTTTTGTCGTCTGGTCGCTGGTTGCCGTAGCCTTCTGGTATGGCGGTGGCGAACAGCTGGGTGCCGTCTTCGGAATGCCGCCTTTGGCCGCGGATGCGCCGCCGATCACCGGCATCTCTGCCTTCTGGTCGCCGGCCTTCATCTGGTTCTACCTCTATTTCGCGCTTGTCGTCGGGCTGTTTGCCGCTTTCTGGTACGTCTACTCGCCGCACCGTTGGCAGAACTGGTCGATCCTCGGCTCGGCACTCATCCTCTTCGTCACCTATTTTCAGGTGCAGGTCAGCGTCGCAATCAACAACTGGTACGGCCCGTTCTGGGATATGATCCAGGCAATCATTGCGAAGACCAAGGTGGTTCCTGCAGCGGAAGTCTACGGAGAAATCTCCGTCTTTCTCGGCATCGCCATGGTCGCGGTCGCGGTCGGGGTCATCACACGCTTTTTCGTCAGTCACTACATCTTCCGTTGGCGAACAGCGATGAACGAATACTACATGGCCAACTGGGACAAGCTGCGCCATATCGAAGGGGCCTCGCAGCGCGTGCAGGAAGACACGATGCGCTTTTCCACGACAGTGGAAGGGCTTGGCGTTAGCCTGATCGATAGTGTGATGACGTTGATAGCGTTCATGCCGGTCTTGATCCGGCTCGAGTCGCACGTCACCGAATTGCCGCTCATTGGCGTCATCCCGTATCCGCTCGTTACGTCCGCTATACTTTGGTCGCTGTTCGGTACGGTGTTCCTGGCTCTCGTTGGTATCAAGCTGCCGGGCCTCGAGTTCCGCAACCAGCGCGTGGAAGCTGCCTACCGCAAAGAGCTGGTTTATGGTGAGGACCATGCTGATCGCGCCCAACCGCCGACGGTCGCCGATCTCTTCGATAACGTTCGCCGGAACTACTTCCGGCTCTATTTCCACTATTTGTACTTCAACGTTGCCCGCATTTTCTATTTGCAGATCAATGGTATCTTTTCGCTGGTGATCATCGTGCCTTCGATCATCGCCGGCAAGGTTGCGCTTGGTGCGTTGAACCAGATCTCGAATGCTTTCGGGCAGGTGTCGTCGTCATTTCAGTACCTAGTTTCGTCCTGGCCGACGATCGTCGAACTGTTGTCGATCTACAAGCGCCTGCGCGCATTCGAAGCGGCAATCGATGACGAGCCGCTGCCGCACATCGACCAGAAATTCATTGCGGTTGGCGGCAACGAAGAGCTGGCCTGAGGCGAGCGAAAAAAGCCAATCAGAAGGCGGAGCGACCCGCCTTCTTTTTTGCCTGCTCGATCAGGGGCAGTGCCTGGGCGTAGCTGACGCAGGCGACGTCGGCCTTGCCGCAAACTTCGCTCAGCAGGCGGTCGAGCGCACGCCAGTAGGCGCCGCCGTTCATTTCGACGAAATGGAAACCGAGCTGTAGCGGGATGCGGTCGCCCGTATATTCGCGGTCGAAGGCTTTCTTGTAGGCCTCGTAGGTGCGTTCCTCGAAGCGGGCGCTGTCCTTCTTGTTCTCGACGCCCATCGAATGGCGCACGAAGAGATTGTAGTCCATGCCGATGACCGGGCGCTGCGACGGCCCTTCGGGGATCAGCGGCAGGCCGAAGCGCGGCAGCCCGTCCTTCGTTGTCGGCCAGCCCGGGCCCTTGGTCACCAGGCTCGCGTCATAGGTGAAGCCCCACTCCTTCAGCGCTGGCAACAGGCCATCGCTCAGCGAAAGATAGGGCGCGCGGAAGCCTTTGACGCCGGCCTTGGCGAAATCCGCCCAGCCCTGAGGCTCGGCCTCGGGCGTGCCGGCCTTCTTCCAGGCGTCTTTGAGCGCCGTGTCGAACGTCGAAAACTCGCTTTCCCAGTCGGCCTTGCTCCAGCCCTTGCCGTCGAAGTGGCCGCAGGCGTGGCTGGCGATATCGTGACCGTCGAGATGGGCCTGCCAGATGTGACCGGCGCGCGCCGCGATCTCCTCGCGGCTCTGGGCGAAGCCGACATTCGAGCGGCCCGCCTTCTGGCCCGGCGGCTTGTAGAGCGCCTTGCCGTCCGCTCTGGTCATCAGGAAGGTGCAGGAGAGGAAGTAGGTAAAATGCGCACCGGTGCGCTTGGCCATCGCCAGGCTCTTTTCCCAAAGCGCGTTGTCATGTGCGCCGTCGAACGAGACTATTACCAGCTGCTTGTCGCCGGCGGGCGTAGTGGCCGGCGACGCCGGCTCGGCCCTGGCAAGAGCGGGAAGAAGGGCGAGCGAGAGGGCAAGCGGAATACGGATCATGATCAACTGCACTGTTTTGGTTTTGTCGCAAATGGTTCGAAAATGCGGCAATCCTTTGATCGGTCTGGAAAAAACGCGCCATCAAGGCTACTCCATAGCAACCTGGGCGGAATCGGTCCGGGAACCGAAGATACTGGAAATCAACAGGCTTCAGCGGCCGGCTCCCGTCTTTTCCGACGCGCGGCGCTGAGTTTGCCCGATACTCGAACAAAGCGGTGGCCCCATGGCGATACTCGTTCTCGGCATCATTCTTTTTCTCGGCCTGCATCTCATCCGCGTCGTCGCGCCCGGTTTCCGCGCCGGCGTGATCGAGAGCCGCGGCAAGGGCACCTGGATGGGGATCTATGCCATCCTCAGCCTCATCGGCCTCTGTCTGATCATCTATGGCTTCGGCCAGGCCCGCAGCGAAACGGGCATGCTCTACGATCCGCCCGTATTCATGCGCCACATCGCCCTGCTGCTGATGCTTTTTGCGTTCATCTTCCTTGCTGCCGGCTTTCTCCCGGCCGGGCGCATCGCGGTTGCGGTCAAGCATCCGCAGGTGCTTTCGATCAAGATCTGGGCGCTGGCGCATCTGCTCGCCAATGGTGAAACGTCCTCCGTCCTGCTGTTCGGCTCGTTTCTCGCCTGGGCGGTGATCCTGCGCATCTCGCTGAAACGCCGCGAGCGGGCAGGCGAACGCGTGCTGCCGGTGTTCAAGTCGGCCTCCAACGACGTGCTCGCCGTCATCATCGGGCTTGTCGCCTACGTGCTCTTCGTCTGGAAGCTGCACGAATGGTTGATCGGCGTTGCGCCGGTCGTCATGGGCTGACGCAATTTCCGGGAAAAATGCGCAGCGCTTTGCGCCGGGAACTGCAGTAACAGAAAATTTAGAGCGACAGAGGCGGCCTCGTGGCGGCCATCGGCGCTCTAAATCGCGTCGGCCCCCTTACAAGCGCCGCAAAATCGGGTAGAAGGCGCAAAATCCATGAGAGTGCGGCGGGTGCGGCAAAGGACCCGTCGTGCATGCTCGAACAGTTTGAGAGTGCCCGTTCCGCCGATCGTCATCAGACCGTTGGCGCGGCGGGCCAGTGTGCAGGCAAGGCCGGGGCAATAGATGGCGAACCAAGACGACAGCTTTATCCGCGAGGTCAATGAGGAACTGCGTTCCGACCAGATGAAGAGCATCTGGGCCCGCTTCGGCGGCGTCATCGTGGCGATCGCCGTGCTCATCGTTCTCGGCACCATCGGCAAGGTCGGCTTCGACTATTGGCAGGATGGCGCCTCCTCGAAGTCGGGGGATGCGTTCTTGCAGGCGCTCAACCTCGCCAAGGAAAACAAGACGGACGAGGCGCTCACCGCCTTGAACACGCTGGAGAAGGACGGCTACGGCGCCTATCCGGTGCTGGCGCGTCTGCGCGCCGCCACGCTGCAGGCGCAGAAGGGCGAGGCCGACGCGGCTGCCAAGGCGTTCTCCGCCATCGGCAAGGACGGCAGCGTTCCGACGGCTATTCAGGAGGCAGCGCGCCTGCGTGCAGCCTACCTTCTGGTCGACACCGGCAGCTACGACCAGGTTTCGGCCGAGGTTGAGCAGCTTGCAACGCCGCAGAACAACATGCGCCACTCGGCGCGTGAGGCTCTTGGCCTCGCTGCCTACAAGTCCGGCGACTACGCCAAGGCGAAGACCTGGTTCCAGCAGATCGTCGACGATGCGCAGAGCCCGCGCAACGTCACCGGTCGCGCGCAGATGCTGCTCGACGTGATCGCCGCCAGCGGCAAGGCCTAAGACAACAGCAGCCTATCCCCGCCGCGATGGGCACAGGGTGCAAGACCCCTTCGAATCAGCGCATGATCCCAATGTCGGTCTCGACCTTGGGATTGTGCGCTAAAGCGTTTAAAGCAATTCCAGCAAAAGTGCTTAAGCGGTTTTGCGTCCGGAACTGCGAAAGACAAGGCAGTTCCAGCAAAAGTGCTTAAGCGATTTTGCGTTCGGGATTGCCGAGTACAATCGGAACAGTTCCGGCTGGAACTGTCGCTGCCGGATGCGGCAGAGAACGAATTATGAGCGCAGACGCCTTGTTGGCAGCGGCGCTCCAAGCGGAAACGGATAGATCCATGAGCTTCACCGTCGCCATCGTCGGGCGTCCCAATGTCGGCAAGTCCACCTTGTTCAACCGTCTGGTCGGCAAGAAGCTGGCGCTCGTCGACGACACGCCGGGTGTCACCCGCGACCGTCGCCCGGGCGATGCCAAGCTGATCGATCTGCGCTTCCGCATCATCGATACGGCCGGTCTCGAGCAATCTGGACCCGACACGCTGCAGGGGCGCATGTGGGCGCAGACCGAGGCCGCGATCGATGAAGCCGACCTGTCGCTGTTCCTGGTGGATGCCAAGGGCGGCCTGACGCCGGCCGACGAGACGCTTGCCGAAATGCTACGCCGCCGCGGCAAGCCGGTGGTGCTGGTCGCCAACAAATCGGAAGCGCGCGGTTCGGACGGTGGCTTCTACGATGCGTTCACGCTCGGCCTTGGCGAGCCGTGCCCGATTTCGGCCGAGCACGGCCAGGGCATGCTCGATCTGCGCGACGCGATCGTCGCTGCGATCGGCGAAGACCGGGCCTACCCGCCGGAAGACGACGTGGCCGAAACCGATATCGATCTGCGCCCGACCTTCAAGGACGAAGATGGTGAAGAGGAAGAGGCCGAGGCCTATGACGAGACCAAGCCGCTGCGCGTGGCGATCGTCGGTCGTCCGAACGCCGGCAAGTCGACGCTGATCAATCGCTTCCTCGGCGAAGACCGTCTGCTGACCGGCCCGGAAGCCGGCATCACCCGCGATTCCATCTCGGTCGAATGGGAATGGCGCGGCCGCACCATAAAGATGTTCGACACCGCCGGCATGCGCCGCAAGGCCAAGGTGCAGGAGAAGCTCGAAAAGCTCTCGGTCGCCGATGCGCTACGCGCCATCCGCTTCGCCGAAACGGTTGTCATCGTCTTCGACGCCACCATTCCCTTCGAGAAGCAGGACCTGCAGATCGTTGACCTCGTCCTGCGCGAAGGCCGGGCGGCGGTGCTCGCTTTCAACAAATGGGACCTCGTCGAGGACTGGCAGACGGTGCTTGCCGATCTTCGCGAAAAGACTGAGCGGCTGCTGCCGCAGGCGCGCGGCATCCGCGCCGTGCCGATCTCCGGCCACACCGGCTACGGTCTCGACCGGCTGATGCAGGCGATCATCGATACCGACAAGACCTGGAACCGCCGCATCTCGACCGCGCGGCTTAACCGCTGGCTGGAATCGCAGACGATCCAGCATCCGCCACCGGCCGTGTCCGGTCGCCGCCTGAAGCTCAAGTACATGACCCAGGTGAAGGCCCGTCCGCCGGGCTTCATGATCTCCTGCACCCGCCCCGACGCGCTGCCGGAATCCTACATCCGCTACCTGATCAACGGTCTGCGCAACGATTTCGACCTGCCGGGCGTGCCGATCCGCATGCATTTCCGCTCGGGCGACAACCCGTACGAATCCAAGGCGAAGAAGCGCCGCTGAGAGAAATCGACCATGCCGCTCAGGCGGCAGGAAGACTGCCTGCAAACCTTGAATAAGGCTAAGGTTCTCCAGCGGGAGGGTAACCTCATTCCCCCTCATCCTCGCCCTTGTGGCGGGGATCCAGCGACCCGACGTCCGTCGGGTCAGAAAAGCCTTTCAGCCCAAGGGCTTGGGCTGGCTAGATTCCTGTGATTGGCACAGGAATGACGGAGATTTTGGCGGGCGCAAAGCTCTTTTCGGAAAACGCGGCGTCACTTAAGCCGCAGGCAGCTTTTCCCTGGGGACCAGCGCACCGTGATGGCCGATGACGCCGGCAGCGACGCTTGCCGCAAAGGCAGCGGCCTGGGCTGGTTTGTCGCCCGCCACCAGGCGGGAGACGAAGGCGCCGTTGAAGCTGTCGCCGGCGCTGGTTGTATCGACGACGCGCTCGACCGGGGTTGCCGGCACATGCTCAACCGGGGCGTCGCCAAAGGCGAGCGTCACGCCCTTTTCGCCATCCTTCACCACGATATTTGCGGCGCCGAGGCTTTTGTAACGGGCAATCGTCGCTTCGATCGAAGCGTCGCCGAAATGGGTGATCTCGTCGTCGAAGCTCGGCATCACCAGGGTAGCGGCGCGGGCACCGTCGGTCAGCGTGCGGCGCATGCGCTCCGCATCGTCCCAGAGCCGCGGGCGAATGTTCGGGTCGAAGACCACCGTTTTGCCCGAGGCCTTGGCGCGGCGCAGTTCCGACAGCAGCGTTTCCACCGCATCGGGGGCAAGGATCGCCAGCGTGATGCCGGAGAAGAGGATGAGGTCGGAGCTTTCGATCGCGCGTCTTAGGTGCTCGGCATCCTCGGCAAGCAGCTTGGCTGCCGAGTGCGAGCGCCAGTAGGAGAAGCTGCGCTCGCCGTCCTTCAGATGGATCATGTAGAGGCCTGCCGAGCGGTTCTCGATGCGGCGGACGGCCGACGTGTCGATCGCTTTTTCCGCCATGAAGGCCAGCATCTCGTCGGAGACCGTGTCGGTGCCGACGGCGGAGCAGTAGGCGACGGTCCAATCAGCAGGCATGAACAGCCGCGCATAGTAGGCGGCGTTGAACGTGTCGCCGGCATAGCCTTTGCGCAAGAGCCCGCCTTCCGCCTGCATGAGCTCGACCATGCACTCCCCGATCGCAAGCATCTTTCCGGCCAACGGCTTTCCTCCTCACAAGATTTCGCCTGAGACGGGATAAGGGTCTCGATCGTTCTCGGCAAGAGATAGTTTCCGGCTGCTCGGTGGCGATCGGTGCGTGGCGGTGAATGGCGTTTACTCCAGCGCCGGGCAACGCTACACCTTTGCGCGACAGACCGTCTTCAGGGGGCTTACATGGCGTCTCGGCAGGTATCGGGTGACGATTGGTGGCGCGGTGCGGTGATCTATCAGGTCTATCCGCGCTCGTTCCAGGATACCGACGACGACGGCATCGGCGACCTCAAAGGCGTTACCCGCAGGCTGCCGCATATCGCCTCGCTGGGCGTCGATGCGATCTGGCTGTCGCCGTTCTTCACCTCGCCGCAGGCTGACATGGGCTACGACGTGTCTGATTACTGCGACGTCGATCCGATGTTCGGAACGCTCGCCGATTTCGACGAGATGCTTGGCGCGGCCCATCGTCTCGGCCTGAAGGTGATCATCGACCAGGTGATCTCGCACACGGCCGATCGCCATCCCTGGTTTATCGAAAGCCGCTCCAGCCGAACCAACGCGAAAGCGGACTGGTATGTCTGGGCCGATCCGAAGCCGGACGGCACGGCGCCCAACAACTGGCTGTCGATCTTCGGCGGGCCGGCCTGGGAGTGGGACGGCGTGCGCAAGCAGTATTACATGCACAACTTCCTGGGCTCGCAGCCGGACCTCAACTTCCACAATCCTGAAGTTCAGGACGCGGTGCTCGATGCCGCCCGCTTCTGGCTCGACCGCGGTGTCGACGGCTTCCGCCTCGATACGGTGAACTTCTACTTCCACGACAAGCATCTGCGGGACAACCCGCCGCTCATTCCCGATCCGGATGCAACCAGCAACGATGCACCTGACGTGAACCCCTATGGCATGCAGGATCATCTCCACGACAAGAGCCAGCCGGAAAACATCGCCTTCCTTGCGCGGTTCCGGGCTTTGCTCGATCGCTACGAGGGCCGTATGACCGTCGGTGAAGTGGGCGACGGCGCCCGCTCGCTGAAGACCGTGGCCGCCTATACCAGCGGCGGCGACAAGCTCAACATGTGCTACACCTTTGACCTCCTGGGCCCGGACTTCACCGCGGCCCATATCCGCCGCTGCGTCGAGAACTTCCAGAAGGCGGTGACCGACGGCTGGGTCTGCTGGGCCTTTTCCAACCACGACGTGACACGCCATGTCAGCCGCTTTGCCCCCAACGAAGCAGAGAGGGAGAGCGTGGCGCGGCTGGCGATCACGCTGCTTTCCGCCTTGCGCGGCTCGATCTGCCTTTATCAGGGCGAGGAACTGGGGCTGCCGGAAGCCGAGCTTGCCTTCGAGGATCTGCGCGATCCCTATGGCATCCGCTTCTGGCCCTCCTATAAGGGCCGCGACGGATGCCGCACACCTATGGTTTGGGAAGAGAACGCTGTGAATGCCGGTTTCACCGGCGGCAAGCCGTGGCTGCCGGTGCCCGAGGACCATCGGCGCCTGTCGGTGGACGCCCAGCAAGCCGGTGACACGGTGCTCGATCACTATAGGGCGACGCTCGCCTTCCGCCGATCGCAGCCGGCGCTCAGCGATGGCACGATGCGGTTCCTCGACACCAACAGCGACCTGCTCGCCTTTGTACGCGAGAAGGCCGGCGAACGGGTGCTCTTCGTTTTCAACCTCACCCGGGAACCCCTGGAGTTTCCGGCGCCCGCTGCGGTCGAGCCCCTGGAATTGCCCGGATATCCGGCGCGGCTGGAAGCCGGTAGCATCAGGGTTGCCGGACTGTCGGTCTTCGCAGGGAAATACTGATGCGCGTATTGTTGATGGATGACGAGGCCATCGGCCGCTGGGTCGAGATGCGCGTGGCGCTCTGGCCGGATACCCCCGCCGCGGATCATCGCGCCGAGGTCGAATCCTGTCTTGCGGAGGGCGACCGCTATGCTTCGTTCCTGTGCGAGGACGAAGCCGGGGTCGCTGCCGGCTTCGCCGAAGCGTCGATCCGCCACGATTATGTCAACGGCTGCGAGACCTCGCCCGTCGGCTTCCTCGAAGGGATCTACGTGTTGCCCGCCTACCGTCGCCGCGGGGTGGCGCGCGCCCTGATCATCGCGGTCGAACGCTGGGCGACGAGCCGGGGCTGCCAGGAACTCGCCTCCGACACGGCGACCGACAATCTCAGAAGCCAGAGCCTGCACATGGCGCTCGGCTTCGAGGAGACGGAGCGCGTCGTCTATTTCCGCAAGGAACTGGCGCCCGCCGTGGCCGACAACTGAGCACTGCGGCCAATCACCCGATCAGCATGAACTTGTCGACATCGACCAGCCCGCGATCCGAGATCTTCAGATGCGGGATGACCGGCAACGGCAGGAAGGCGAGCTGCAGGAACGGCTCTTCCAGCGTCGCGCCGAGCGCGAAGGCGGCCTGCCTCAGATGGTGCAGGGTATCGCGGACGCTCTCATAGGGTTCGAGGCTCATCAGGCCTGCCACCGGCAGCGCGATTTCTCCGGTCACCTTGCCATCTTCGACGACGACGAAGCCGCCCTTGATCTCGCCGAGCCGGTTGGCGGCGATCGCCATGTCCTCGTCGTTGACGCCGACCACGCAGATGTTGTGGCTGTCATGGCCGACGGTCGAGGCAATCGCACCCTTCTTCAGCCCGAAGCCTTGAACGAAGCCGTTGGCATGGTTGCCGTTGACGCCGTGGCGCTCGATGACGGCGACCTTGATGATGTCGCGGCCGAGATCGACGCCCGTCTGGTTGCCGACGGCGGGCAGGCGGTAGCGGCGGTGCTCGGTAATGATCTTGCCCGGCAGAACGCCGATGACCGACGTGTCGCCGTCAGCGACTGGAATGCCGAAGGCGCTGGCGTGTACGTGGCCGGCCTTGACACTGTCGAGCCCGACCGGGGCGACCGGATTGCGGGTGGCAAAGAGCGCGTCGGTGACGCGCCGGCCACCGGAAAACACCGTCTCGGCCTTGCAGTTTTCCAGGCTGTCGATGACCACGAGATCGGCGCGCCAGCCGGGGGCGACGAGGCCGCGGTCGCGCAGGCCGAAGGCGCGGGCGGCCGAGATGGATGCGGCGCGATAGATGGCCAGCGGCTCGACGCCGGCGGATATGGCCGTGCGGATCATGTGGTCGAGGTGACCCTGCTCGGCGATATCAAGCGGATTGCGATCATCGGTGCAGAGCGCCAGGTGCGGCGATAGCCGCTCGGTGATGATCGGCATCAGCGCATGCAGGTCCTTGGAGACCGAGCCCTCGCGCACGAGGATGTGCATGCCCTTGCGGATCTTCTCCATCGCTTCTTCGGCGCTGGTGCATTCGTGGTCGGTGCGGATGCCGGCCGCGAGGTAGCCGTTCAGGTCCTTGCCCGACAGCAGCGGCGCGTGGCCGTCGATATGCGCGCCCTGGAAGGCCTCGAGCTTGGCAAGGCAGACCGGATCCTTGTGCACCACGCCGGGGAAGTTCATGAACTCGGCAAGGCCGATGACTTTCGGATGGTGGCGGAAGGGCAGGAGCCTTTCGATCGGCAGGTCGGCGCCCGACGTTTCCAGATGCGTTGCGGGTACGCAGGAGGAAAGCTGGACGCGGATATCCATGATCGTCTCGAGCGCCGAATCCAGGAAATACTCGATGCCTTCGGTGCCGAGCACATTGGCAATCTCGTGCGGGTCGCAGACGACGGTGGTGATGCCGAGCGGCAGGACGCAACGATCGAACTCGTGCGGCGTGACCAGCGAGGATTCGATGTGCAGATGGGTGTCGATGAAGCCCGGCACGACGATGCGGCCGGTGATGTCGATTTCCTCGCGCCCCTCGTAGCTGCCGAAGGTGCCGACGATGCGGTCGCCCGAGATCGCGATGTCGGAGGCGACGAGTTCGCCGGTGACGAGATCGAAGAACCGCCCGCCCTTCAGGACGATGTCAGCGGGCTCGCGTCCGACGCCCTGATCGATATAGCGTTCCAGCGCTTCGGACATGAGGCAACTCCATTTCTTATACGCGCCCCGAATGCTCTCGGCGGGACGGCGCTTGGTTTCATTGTTGCAGATAAGAGTAACCCTTCCCCCGTTGCCGGGGAAAGGGTTCTGATGGTCTCGGTGAGGCCCGCTTAGATATTACTGTTGAGAACCGCGCGCAGCTTGCCGAAGAGCTCGTCGATCTCGGCCTTGGAGATGATCAGCGGCGGTGACAGCGCGATGATGTCGCCGGTGGTGCGGATCAACAGACCGCTCTCATAGGCCTTGAGGAAGGCGGAGAAGGCGCGCTTGGTCGGCTCGCCGGCGATCGGCTGCAACTCGATCGCGCCGATCAGGCCGAGATTGCGGATGTCGATGACATGCGGGCAGTCTCGCAGCGAGTGCAGGCCTTCCTCCCAATAGGGCGCAAGCTCGGCGGCACGGGTCAAAAGGCCCTCTTCCTTGTAGGTGTCGAGCGTGCCGAGGGCGGCGGCCGAGGCGATCGGGTTGCCCGAATAGGTGTAGCCGTGGAAGAACTCGATCATGTGCTCCGGGCCGTTCATGAACGCGTCATGGATCTCGGAGGTGACAAAGACCGCGCCCATCGGGATGACGCCGTTGGTCAGGCCCTTGGCGGTGGTGATGATGTCGGGCTTGACGTCGAAATACTGCGCGGCAAACGGCGTGCCGAGGCGGCCGAAACCGGTGATGACTTCATCGAAAATCAGCAGGATACCGTGCTTGGTGCAGATCTCGCGGAGCTTCTGCAGGTAGCCCTTCGGCGGGATCAGCACGCCGGTCGAGCCGGCCACAGGCTCGACGATCACGGCGGCGATGGTGGAGGCGTCATGCAGCGTGACGATGCGCTCGAGTTCGGTCGCGATATCGCCGCCATGTTCCGGCTCGCCGCGAGTGAAGCCATTCTGGGCCGGCAGATGCGTATGCGGCATGTGGTCGACGCCGGTCAGAAGCGTGCCGAACATCTTGCGGTTGGAGACGATGCCGCCGACCGAGATGCCGCCGAAATTGACGCCGTGATATCCGCGCTCGCGACCGATCAGGCGGAAGCGCGAGCCGTCACCCTTGGCGCGGTGATAGGCGAGTGCCACCTTCAGCGCCGTATCCACCGATTCCGAGCCGGAGTTGGTGTAGAGAACGTGGTTCATGCCCTCGGGCGCGATGTCGACCAGGCGGTTTGCCAGTTCGAAGGCCTTGGGGTGGCCGAGCTGGAAGGCCGGCGCATAGTCGAGTTCGCCCGCCTGCGCACGGATCGCCTCGGTGATCTTCGGGCGACAATGGCCGGCGTTCACGCACCACAGACCCGCCGTGCCGTCCAGTACCGTGCGGCCGTCATGGGTCGTATAATGCATGTCCTTGGCGCCGACGAACATCCGCGGCTCCTTCTTGAACTGCCGGTTCGCAGTGAACGGCATCCAGAAGGCGCGCAGGTCGTTCGGCGTGTTAAGGCGGTTCGACATTCCAGTTCTCCTCGGTCTCTCTTGTCGTCCGGGCGGTGTTGCCGCCCATATTTTTACCCTTTGGTCAAACTATCAGGGCGCCGGGGCGCGTCAAGCCTCGCGCCGGTCCGGCCGACGGGTCTTGGACGGGGCTTGGCAACAGCGAAATTTCGCCGCGCCGCCGGATCTTTTCTCAAGCTTAACTTGTTTGCGGCAACGCTCTGCTGCCATGGCTTGTCGGCTCCGTGGCGCCTTTTGGATGACCGGCGAGTTCGGAGTTGGAAACGTGTCGAGGTTCGGGATAGCACACGCGGCGATTGCCGTGCTCTTCCTGCCGGGCCCGGCAAGGGGCGCCGAACTGATTGCTGACGGCCACTTTGACAAGGGACAGGATACGTTCTGGGCGAGTGACGGGCTGACGCTCACGCGCGAGAAAGGCCGGCTTTGCGTCGAGGTTGCGCGGGGTGGCGAAGCCTGGAGCCAACTCATCGGCACCAACGGCCTGAAGCTCGAGCCCGGTCGCATCTACCGCCTGTCGATGAAGGTGCTCGCCGAGCCTGTGCGCAGCGTCCAGGCGAGGGTGCAGCGCGCTGCCGATCCCTGGACCACGGTGGACGAATTCACGATGGAAGGCACGCCGGAGGGCAGACTTTTTTCGGCGGAATTCGCAGGCCAGGAACCGGACGAAGCGCAGCTCGTGTTTCCGCTTGGCGGCGGCGAGGGCGGCCGCGTCTGCCTCGACGACATCTCGCTGGTGGCGACCGGGGCTGCTTCGCCGGCGGCGCGGCGGGCGGCGGAAGGGCCAGCCATTCGCGTCAACCAGCTCGGCTACCTGACCGATGGCCCGAAGCGCGCGACCTTCGTCGCCGATGCGAAGCGCCCCATCGATTTTCAACTGCTGGATTCCAAAGACAAGATCGTCGGCAAGGGCAAGACGCAGCCCCACGGTTACGATCCGACCGCCGGGGTCGAGACGCAGGTTGCGGACTTCTCGGCGTTCAAGACGCCGGGGGACGGCTATCGTCTCGTGTCCGGCGACTGGGCGAGCGATCGCTTCTCGATCGGCGAGGATCTCTATACGCGGCTCCGGGTCGATGCGCTGTCCTGGTTCTACCCGCAAAGAAGCGGGATCGAGATCAAGGGCGCGGTCGCCGGCAAGGCCTATGCCCGGCCGGCCGGTCACGTCGGCGTCGCGCCGAACCAGGGCGACAAGGCGGTTCCGTGTCTTGGCGGCGCGCAGGCCGACGCGCTCTATGGCGGCTGGTCCTGTTCCTACCAACTGGACGTTACCGGCGGCTGGTATGACGCCGGCGACCACGGCAAATATGCGGTGACCGGCGCGCTGGCTGCCGCCCAACTGCTTGCCACCTACGAACGCGGCCTGACCTTTGCGCCGAAATCGGCGGTGACCCGCGACGGGCTGGCGCGCATTCCGGAAAACGGCAATGGCCTCCCGGACATTCTGGATGAGGCGCGTTGGGAGCTGGAATTCCTGCTGCGGATGATGGTCCCGGATGGGGAGCCGCTTGCCGGCATGGTGCACCACAAGATCCATGATACGGCCTGGACCGCCGCACCGATGCTGCCGGGCGACGACCCGCAGCCGCGCGCGCTCTACCGTCCCTCGACGGCGGCGACGCTCGATGTCGCGGCGGTGGCGGCCCAGGGCGCGCGGCTCTTTGCCGAGCACAACCCGACATTTTCCGCGCGACTGCTTTCGGCGGCGCGCAAGGCGTGGGTGGCGGCCAATGCCAATCCCGCACTCCTTGCGCCAAGGTCCGACGGGTTCGGCGGCGGTGGCGACTACGACGACGACAGCATTTCCGACGAGCTCTTCTGGGCGGCGACCGAACTTTATCTGACGACGGGCAACGGCGAATATCTCAAGACCCTGCGGGCCTCGCCGCTCTGGGAGGCGGATGTGTTTTCGCCCGGCGGTGCCTTCAACTGGCGCGACGTTGCCGGCTTCGCGCGGCTGCAACTCGCCCTTTATGGCAAAGCCTTGCCGGCGGCGGACCGCGAAGCGATCGGCAGATCGGTGGTGTCGGCGGCGCAGCGCCTCTTGTCCGCGCAGCAGGCCGAGAGCTTCGGCATTGTCTACCGACCGGAAAACAGGCGCTACGACTGGGGATCGAACCAGCTGATGCTGCAGAACATCGTCGTGCTGTCGGCCGCCTATGATCTCTCCGGCGACAGGGTCTTTCTCGATGGCGCGCGCGAGGGCATGGACTACATCCTCGGGCGCAACGCGATGGGGCTTTCCTACATAACCGGCTATGGCAGCCGCTCGCCGCAGAACCAGCACAGCCGCTGGTACGCCCGCCAGCGCGATCCGCAGTTGCCAAATCCGCCCGTCGGCTCGCTTGCCGGCGGCCCGAACTCGACCTTTGTCGACGACATCGCCAGGGAGCGGCTGCGCGGCTGCGCGCCGCAGACCTGCTATGTCGACGATATCGAAGCCTATGGGTCCAACGAAATCGCCATCAACTGGAATGCGCCGCTCGTTTATGTCGCGTCGTTCCTGGCCGACGCGCGATAGGAGACTGAAAGCGTGACCGGGATTGCCTTTGTCGGAACCGGCTTCGTCGCCGACTATTACATGACGACGCTCGCCAACCATCCGGAGCTGCGGCTCGTCGGCGTCTGGGACCGCGACGCCGAGCGTCTCGACGCGTTTGCGCGCTACTGGAAGGTTTCGCCCTATGACTCGCTCGACGCCGTGCTTTCCGATCCGGCGGTGTCGATCGTCGTCAATCTGACCACTCCGGAGAGCCACTATACCGTAAATTGCAGAGCGCTTTCGGCCGGAAAGCACGTCTATTGCGAGAAGCCGCTGGCGATGACGGTGGAGGAGGCGAGCGAACTCGTCGACCTGGCGAAGGCCAAGGGGCTGCTGCTTGCCGGTGCGCCGGCCAACGGCCTCAGCGACGCGCAGGCGCTTTGCGCTCATCTGCTCGCGGACGGCACCATCGGCACGCCGCGGCTTGTCTATGCCGAGATGGAAGATGGCCCGGTGTTCAAGGCCAACTGGCGCGCCTGGCGCAGCCGCTCGGGCGCCCGCTGGCCCGGCGTCCATGAATTCGAGGTCGGATGCACGCTCGAGCATGCCGGCTATGCGGCAAGCTGGCTGGTCTCGCTGTTCGGCCCGGTCGCCGAAGTCAGCGCCGTCTCGGCGCTCACCTTTCCGGACAAGGGGCCGGGAACCGAGACGCTGGCGCTCGGGCCCGATTTTTCCGTGGGTTGCCTCACGTTCCGCTCCGGTGTGACGGCGCGGGTCACCTGTGGCCTGGCGGCGCCGCGCGACCGCTCGCTGACGATCATCGGCGACAAGGGCATGATCTCCGTTCGCGATCTCTGGGACAATCGTTCGCCGATCCATCTGGAGACCTTCGGGACGAAACGCCCGCTTCTTCACCGCGGGCTCGACTGGCTGGAATGGAAACTTGGCCGCAAGCTTCCGCTTCGGCTCTATCCTGGAACGAAGATCCGCTATCCGACGGGGCCGGCCACAAGGGCGCTTCCGGCCTTTCCGTCGCAGATCGATTTCGTGCGCGGCATAGCGGTGCAGGCGCAGGCGATCGAGCGCGGCGAGACACCGTTCTTCTCCGGCGCGACGGCACGACATTTGACGGAAGTGGTGTTGGCGCTCAACGGCGGCTGGCGGGACTACCGTCCGCTCGATCTCTAAGCGGCGCAGTGTCGGCACCGCACCGGTTCCGTTTCGGCGCAGGCTTATCCGGCGTCCGGCGTCTTTGCGCGGATCGTCTCGATGATTTCCAGGGCCTTTATGCTGGCCGATAGCGGCATTGACGGATGTTCGTCGCGACCCTCGAGAATGGCTGTGCTTGCCGCCTCGATCTCGAACTGCAGGCCGCTTCCGGGGAAGTGATGGTCGTGGCGGGTGAGGCCGGGCAGGGGGAGATGCCGGGCTAGCCGGTAGGCCGCTTTTCCGTTGAAAGCCAGCAGCTTGCGCGCCGGTCCGCCGGTGGAAACGAAGAGGCGGCTTGCCTTCAGAAACGGCGCGTCGATCACCAGCGTGCCGCGCTCGCCCTCGATGACGAAGCGATTGTGGCCGTTTCGATCGAAGCCGCAGCCGAGCGCGGCGTCAAAGCCCTCATAGGCCAGCTTGACCTTGGCCGAAGTGTCGACGCCGGTCGGCGCGCGCTTCCACGAGCCGTCGACGGACGCGGGGTCGCCGAACAGATTGAGGCAAAGGGCAATCGGATAAATCCCGAGGTCGAGCAGCGACCCACCGCCGAGCGCCGGATCGAAGAACCGGCTGCCGGCGTCGAACGGTTTCTCATAGGCGAGTTCCGCCCTGACATGGCGGATCGTGCCGAGCGTTCCGACAGCGAGCAAGTCGCGAACCCTGGATATCGCCGGAAGAAAACAGGTCCAGAGCGCCTCCATGGCAAAGGTGCCGCCGGCGGCGGTTGCGAGCGCGCGCGCGTCGGCCGACGACGTCGTCAGCGGCTTTTCGACCAGCACGGCCTTGCCGGCGGCGAGCGCCAGGGTGGCCTGCTGAAGGTGCTCGGCATTGGGTGAGGCGATATAGATCGCGTCGATATCGGGAGCGGTGGCCAGTGCCTCGATACCGTGATAGCTGCGCAGGCCGCCGAAACGCGCAGCGAAGCTCTCGGCCTTCTGCGCGCTGCGGGATGAGACGGCGACAAGGCTCGCATGGTGTGCGAAGCGGAAGTCTGCGGCAAAACTGTTTGCGATCGTGCCGGTTCCGGCGATGCCCCAGCGGACCTTGTCACGCATATCCCGATGTCCGCTTTCCGGCTTTTTCTGTCGCGGCGCATCGTGCCCCGGAAGTCTCAAGGCTCGGTAAATGCCGGCGAGTGCCGGCACCTTTCACGTGCAAAATCGGGAAGACTATCCGCCAAAGAATAAGCCCCGCGCGATTTCTCGTGTGGGGCTGTTCGAACGGGTCCGCAGATGCGGACCGGGTATCAGGCCGATTTGCGGACCGGAGTCTTTTCTGCAGTGGCGATCTGGTCGTCACCGTAGATTTGATTGAGCGTGCCTAGAATCCGCATGACCGCGTCGGATGAGCTAGAATAGTAAATCGTCTGCGCATCGCGACGGGTGCTGACGAGATTCTGAGCACGGAGCTTAGAAAGATGCTGGGAGAGAGCCGATTGGCTCAGCCCAACCTTGTTGGCCAATGCGCCGACCGCCATCTCTTCCTTGACGAGGGAATCGAGGATGAGTAGGCGCTTAGGGTTTGCCATGGCCGAGAGGAAACCGGCTGCTACCTCGGCTTCATCGTGTTTTTCAGGCGAAAGTGGCTGCATTGCGTGCTCCATGCGAAAATTACATCACACGTAGTTATGGTTGACGAAGCACGATAATTAGTCGTGATGCATAAAAGGGCAACCACCCACTGCAAGAAATGGGGGTACTTCTCCCGCGATTAACCGTTAAGTTCACGCAAAATTGCCCGTAAATTGGAACTTTCTTCGATAGGTGTCGGGAACTCAAGGCGTTTTAGCTGATCGCCATCTGCAAGATCGAGCCCTGCGGCGTCGATACCCACCACTTTCCAGTTGCCTTCCGGCGCTTTGCAAAGCGTCACCGCATAGCGCTGAACTGCGTCAGTATGATCCGTATTCATATGATCGATCGCGTTCGCCTCCATCGCGGCGAGCGAAGCGACGGCGGGCGTGTCGATGAGCAGGTCCCCGGCGGTCAGAACATAGGCGCGGCCGAAGCCGCCATTGAGGCTGGCACGCAGCGGCGTCAGCCGGAAGAAGCCGAAATCGGGAAAATCGACGTAAAGCTTCGACTTGGGGTGGCGGCGAACGAATCGCTCGCGGATTCGGACATGCGCCTCGCTGTCGCGCACCACCTGTTCGGCCGTGCATTGTACGGTCAGGCGAGGATGGGCGAGCGGATCGCCCTTGCCGGGCTCGCCCGTCAGAAGCGAGGCCCTGGCGTCGGCCAGCAGCGCCTGGGTGTGGGTCGACAGTTTCGAGATCAGGATGACCGGCACCCCGTCGACATCCATGCCGACGAGCACGCGGCTGACGAAGGGGAAACCTCCGCTCTCCGGCTCGATCGCCGCAAGCGATGCGCTGCGCGCGCCGCGCAGAAGTGTGCGGGCCAGCGTGCGGGCTTCGTCGTCGGTGTCGCGCAAAACGTTCGGCTTGTCGCTCATGGTCTTTCCCTTTTCCTGCCATGCGGTCGTCGCCGGGACGAAAAAGCCCGGAACGACGCTCCGGGCTTTATTGGCTTGTTGAGGGGCGCCGTCAACTTTTGTTGCGGTGGCGCGTCAGCCCTTGCACGATATCCTGGGCGTCGATGGTGCCGACCACCGAACCGTTGTCGACGACCCCGATGCTGCCCGGCTGGCGGGACATGGCGTCGAGAATGTCGACGAGCGGTGTCGTCGGCTTGGCTGTCGCTGTCACGCCGGCAACCGTCACTCCGCGCTGGACGCCGGTCTGCATCACATCTTTCGCCGTCAGCATGGTGATCGGGTTCATGTGCTGGACGAAATCGGCGACATACTGGTTCGCCGGGTTCTTGACGATATCCTGCGGCGTCCCGCACTGGATGATGCGCCCGCCCTCCATGATGGCGATGCGGTTGCCGATGCGGAAGGCTTCGTCGAGATCGTGGCTGACGAAGATGATCGTCTTCTTCAGCCGCCGCTGGAACTCCAGCAACTCGTCCTGCAGGCGGGTGCGGATCAACGGATCGAGGGCCGAGAACGGCTCGTCCATCAGAAGGATCGGTGCGCCGGTCGCAAAGGCGCGGGCAAGGCCGACCCGCTGCTGCATGCCGCCTGAGAGCTCATTGACCTTTCGGCCTGCCCATTTCGAGAGGTTGACGAGTTCGAGCTGCTCGCCGACGCGCGCCTTGCGCTCGGCATCCGGCATGCCGGCAAGCTCAAGCCCGAAGCCGACATTGTCGGCGACGGTGCGCCACGGCAGGAGTGCGAACTGCTGGAACACCATCGAGACCGTGTGCATGCGGAAGTCGCGCAGCGACTTCGCATTGGTTCGATAAGGGTTGAGCGGCCCGTTCGCAGTCTTGACCTCGACGTCGCCGCGAACGACGGGTGCGAGGCCGTTGACGGCGCGAAGCAGCGTCGACTTGCCCGACCCCGAAAGGCCCATCAGCACCAGGATCTCGCCCTCGGTGATTTCGAGCGAGGCGCCGGCGACGCCGAGCACGAGGCCGGTCGCAGCGCCGATCTCGTCGCGGGTCTTGCCCTGGTCGACCATCTGCAGCGCCGTCTGCGGGTTGTTGCCGAAGATGATGTCGACGTTCTTGAATACGACGGCGTTGGTCATGCGCCTTCTCCTTCGTCGGACGAGCGGAAAAGGCGGTCGAGAATGATCGCCAGGATGACGATGCAAAGGCCGGCTTCAAAGCCCTTGGCGATGTTGACCGTGTTCAAGGCTCTCACGACCGGAACGCCGAGGCCGCTGGCGCCGACCAGCGCGGCGATGACCACCATCGATAGCGACAGCATGATGGTCTGGGTCAGGCCAGCCATGATCTGCGGCATGGCAAAGGGCAGCTCCACTTTGCGCAGCACCTGGCCGGGCGTCGCGCCAAAGGCCTGTGCGGCTTCCACCAGCGACGGCGGCGTCGATATGATGCCGAGGCGGGTGAGGCGGATGGGTGCGGGGATGGCGAAGATGACCGTGGCGATCAGGCCCGGAACCATGCCGAGACCAAACAGGATCAGCGCCGGGATGAGGTAGACGAAGGTCGGGATCGTCTGCATCAGGTCGAGGATCGGTCGCATGACGGCATAGACCCAGGGGCGACGGGCGGCGGCGATGCCGAGCGGCACCCCGACGGCCATGCTCACGGCGGTGGCGGCGAGCACAAGCGCCAGCGTTTCCGTCGTTTCCTTCCAGTAGCCCTGGTTGATGATCAGGAGCAGGCCAAGGCCGGTGAACAGCGTTATGCCGATCGAGCGGCGGAACCACCAGGCGAGCCCGGTGATG
Organism: Ensifer sp. KUDG1; assembly: GCF_050434285.1. Classification (NCBI taxonomy): domain Bacteria; kingdom Pseudomonadati; phylum Pseudomonadota; class Alphaproteobacteria; order Hyphomicrobiales; family Rhizobiaceae; genus Ensifer; species Ensifer sp. KUDG1. Next base: position 104,353 of record NZ_JBNDIG010000007.1, on the reverse strand, counting down.
ACGGCCACGACGATCAGCGGGTGGGGGGCGTAAAGGACCCAAAGCAGCGTATCGGCGACGGCCTGAAGGAAGCGGGCGAGCTGGTCGAAGAAGAAATCGAAATTCGTCGTCAGCCAGTCGACGAATGCCTTGGCCCAGCCCCCGATGGGGATGCGGTTCTCGGTCAGATATTCCACGAAGGTAAATCCGTCTCGTCAGGTCAAAAAGGGGCGCATGACGCGGTGAAAAAAGGCGGGGATTTCCCCCGCCTTGATGCCGATCAGAGGCCGAGTGCGGCCTTGACTGCGGCAAGGCCGTCGCCGCCATCCTTGGCGGTCACGCCGGCAAGCCACGGATCGACGGCGGTCGGGTTGGCCTTCAGCCATTCCGCAGCTGCCTTGTCTGGCTCCTGGCCGTCGTTCAGGATCTTGCCCATGATCTCGTTTTCCATCTGGAGCGAGAACTTGAGGTTCGTCAAAAGCTTGCCGACGTTCGGGCATTCGGTGGTGTAACCGGCGCGCACGTTGGTGAAGACTTCCGCGCCGCCGAAGTTGGCGCCGAAGATGTCGTCGCCACCCGAGAGGTAGGTGAGCTTGAAGTTGGCGTTCATCGGATGCGGTTCCCAGCCGAGGAAGACGACCGGCGCTCCGTCCTTTTCGGCGCGGGCGACCTGCGCCAGCATGCCCTGTTCGGAGGATTCGACAACCTCGAAGCCCTTGAGGCCGAAGGTGTCCTTGTCGACCATGTCGATGATCAGGCGGTTGCCGTCATTGCCTGGCTCGATGCCATAGATCTTGCTGTCGAGTTCGGTCTTCTTGGCGGCGATGTCCTTGAAGTCCTTGATGCCGAGCTCGGCGCCCTTGGCGTTGGTCGCGAGCGTATATTTGGCACCGACCAGGTTCGGCCCGAAGGATTCGACCGACTTGTCGTCGAGGAAGGGACGTACATCGTTTTCCTGGGTCGGCATCCAGTTGCCGAGGAAGACGTCGATGTCCTTGTTCTTGAGCGAGGTGTAGGTGACCGGAACCGAGAGAACCTTGATGTCCGTCTGGTAGCCGAGGCCCTTGAGAACGGTGGAAACAGTGGCTGTGGTCGCGGTGATATCCGTCCATCCGACGTCGGAGAAACGGACGGTGCCACAGCTTTCCGGCTCGGCAGCTGCAGCCTGCTGAGCGGTGATGGCGACGACCGAAACGGCGCCTGCCAGCATCAGTTTGAGAGAGAGTCGTTTTTTCATCGTTGTCGTTCCCCTGCCTCGATTATTGTTTTAGCCAAACACCATTGGATAGCGAATTCAAGCGCTTTGATGTCGAAGGAAGTGTATTGCGTCAATATGCTGGCGGGGTGCACGATGCGACGCTCGATGTCGCAATGTCCACGAAATGGTCTAGTCCGCCGAAAAACTGTGGGTGCTGCAAACGGGCTCTGGCCTTCCCGGCCAAGCCTCGTCATTACCCGGAAAACGGAAAAACCGGACGCGGTGACAATGGCCAAACTCTATTTCAGCTATGCGACGATGAATGCGGGCAAGAGCACGATGCTGCTGCAGGCCTCCTACAACTACCAGGAGCGCGGCATGCGCGTGGTGATGCTGATCGCCGCCCATGACGACCGGGGAGGGGTCGGCCGCATTTCCTCGCGCATCGGTCTCGGCGCGGACGCCATTCCCTTTCACGGCGACGATGATCTCTTCGGGCTGATCGACCGGCTGCACCGGGATGGTGAAGGCGAGATCGCCTGTGTCTTCGTCGACGAGGCGCAGTTCCTCAACGAAGGGCAGGTCTGGCAGCTTGCCCGCGTCGCCGACCGCATCGGCATTCCGGTCATGGCCTATGGCCTGCGTACGGATTTCCAGGGCAAGCTCTTTCCGGGCTCGATGGCGCTGCTGGCGATTGCCGACGAACTGCGCGAGGTGCGCACCATCTGCCATTGCGGCCGCAAGGCGACCATGGTCGTGCGCCTGGACGGGCAGGGCAAGGTCGTGCGCGAGGGCGCCCAGGTCGAGGTCGGCGGCAACGAGAAATACGTCTCCTATTGCCGGCGGCATTGGGACGACCTGATGCGCTGCGAGTGAGTGCGGCGTCGTGGCGGCTTGAAACCGCCACATGCGCGATGCCATTGTTCGCCTCTATCGCACGCCAGGGGTCTTCGATGTTGCGTCTCGTCACCAGCCTTTCCATCACACTCTGTCTTGGCACGTTCTCTCTCGGCGCAACGGTCGCCCATGCCGGTGGCGATGCCACGGCCGGCGCTGCCGTCTTTCGCAAATGCGCCGCCTGTCACACCGCAAGCGAACCGACAAACCGGGTCGGCCCGAGCCTGATGGGCGTCGTCGGACGCCCGGCCGCATCCGTTGCCGATTACAATTACTCCGACGCGATGAAGGCCTTCGGCGCCGAGGGTCATGTCTGGGACGAGGCGACGCTCAGCGAGTATCTGCTGAGCCCCAAGGCAATGGTCGGTGCCACCAAGATGGCTTTTGTGGGTTTGAAAAAGCCGCAGGACATTGCCGACGTGATTGCCTACCTGAAAGCGCCGCCGGCTGCCAAATAGGGACGACGGAGGTTCCGGACGGAAAACCGTTTCCCGCTTTTCCTCGGCTTGCGCGCGGCAATGCCGTCGATATCTCAAGCACTTCGCTGTGGTGGCTGATCAAAAAGCTGCCGGGAAAGGCTTGTTCTCTTTCGGTAAACACCCTTTATATAACTGCAATCGAAGGCTGAATAATTCAGCCGGGCTGGCGGATATCGCCACGGTGGACCGAGGGGCAGGACATGGCGACTCTTCAGAATTTTGACGCGGAGATCGAAAAGACGAAGGGCGTTGTCGAACAGATGCGCGGCAAGCTCGAACAATCCGGCGTCGTGCTCGAGCAATTCGCCAAGGCCGAAACCAAGCTCGGCGACGTCAATTTCGACATCGAGAACGCCCGGATCCAGGACGTGATCAACCAGCAAAAGGTGATGGAAGCCAACATCGCCGACCTGATCATCGGCCTTGAGGATGCGACCAATGTCTTCGGCTCCGAATTCGAGAGCATGAAGAACTATACGGGCTACGAGAAGTTCATCGGCATCTTCTCCAAGCAGAAGATGCAGCGCATGCGCACCGACCGCGTGCGCAACATGTCGCTTGCCGGCAACCTGCAGGAACTGTTGTCGAAGTCCGACATGATCGTCGGCATCCTCAAGGAACAGAAGTCGATCCTCGACCAGCGTTACAAGACTTCTGAGCAGAGCCTGATCCAGGTGATCGAGCGCCGCAAGGGCACGATGGCGAACCTTGAAGCGGTGCAGAAGCGCATCGAGGAGCTGAACCCGCTGCTGCTCGACATCGAAAACCGCATCGCCGCCTCGACCGAGCAGAAGGTGCGCACCGAGCTTGAGGGCGAGCGCTCGGCGCTGGCGACCGAATATAACGAGAAGCAGGCCAAGGAGCAGGAACTGCTTGCCGAGAGCCAGACGCTCGAACGCTACACCTCGATGTTCCAGACTTTCGTCGATTCGCTCAACAACCAGATCGCGGCGCAGAACACGCTGATCAACAAGCTGACGATCGACACCGAGCAGCGCATCGTGCTCTACAAGGCGCTGGAAGACTCGCTGAAAACGGCAGCCCAGCAGGACGTCGCCCACAAGATCAACACGCTCGGCAGCCAGGTCGACACGGCGGCCGAGGAAACGATGGCCGGCATCGGTGCCGCGGCCCAGCGCCACATCGGCGATCTCCTGGAAATGCATGAAAAGAACATGCTTTCGACGCAGGATATCCAGCGCCGCAAGAAGCTCGCCGACGACGCTTTCGCCCGCCGCTTCCAGGCTGTCATGGACAAGCACAACACTGCCAACTACGTGAAGCAGTGAACGGACGGCGCATGATCCGAACCGAGTTTGCCTTTCGGCGCGCGCCACGGGGATTTGCATGAAGGTCGCGGCTTCATCCGCTGTCGCACAGTATTTTGCGTCGATCCATGCGGCGCTCGCCGGGCTTGAGCTCTTTCTCGGCGATCGCAACTCGCCGCTCTATCGCAACACTGTCGTCGGTGAAGTGATCGTTCCCTATCTTGGCCGGCTGAAGGCCTCGATCGACTGCTGGGAGAACCGGATCGGCTTCGTTGACCAGTTCCGGATTTCGCGCGCCGAAAGCGGCTTTCCCGTCTTTCAGAACGTGCTCGAACTGGAGAACGATCGCCAGACGGCGACGAAGCGCCTTGCCGATATTCCTTCGGCCGATGCGCTGCGCGACGAGATGGTCGATTTCATCCTGAGGCAGAAGGCCTTCCCCGAAGCGTTGCAGACGCGCATGGCCGAACGGCTCTATCTGGAGCAGATCGGCAAGGGCGAGATTTTTTCGCCGTTCATCCTGCCGGAGACCATCCGTGTCGCCGTCAATTCCAAGACGATGCGGCCCTATTACGTGGTGAGCTGGGGCGCCTTCGACGGGGCGAACACCCTGCCGATGGTCTATATGGCGACGATCGAGGACTCCTCGGAAAAGATCGTCGACATGCTGGTGACTGCCGATGGCAAGCTCAACCCGCAGGTGGAGATCCCGCTGCCGGTCGGCGGCCTGCTCAATCCGGATCTCGCCAGCCGTTTCGACGATTTTGCCTCGAAGAACAGCAGCTACTCACTGACGCCGGTGACGATCGCCACCAATCTCGACAAGGATTTCGAGGAACTACACCCGAAGCAGTTGCGCCGCATCGTGCTCGGGCCGTTCTATTCGGCCGGGATCACCGAGAACAATGCGCGCATCAACGATATCCTTTCCAAGGTACGCAAGACCGAGAATGCCTGGCTTCTGACCTGGACGGTGCAGGAGGTCTTCTCGAAATCGGAGCGACCGGCCAAGCGCGGCTTCTGGTCGTCGACCTCGGCGCAGGAGGAATTCCACATCGATACCGCCAATCTGGAAGCGACGCGTATGGGGGTCTCATCCTACGAGAAGCACGCGCTGGTGCCGCACGACGCCTATCAGGCGCTTTATGCCGCCGGCGAGGCGGAACAGGTGTTCGGCGACTACAAGGTCCACGTCATTTCCGGCAACCAGGTCGTGAGCGAGGTTTGACGATGACACTCAATACCGGGCTGACGACGCTGCGCGAGGACGAGATCGCCAAGCACCAGGCGGTGGCGCAGGGGCTGGTGACCAAACTCATCATTCTGGAACGCGATGATCCAGCCGCCGGCACGACGCTTGCTGGCACCGGGCGCCGCTTCGTGTCCACGGTTTCGACCGGCGGCCAGCGGCGCACGCGCGAAGTCGAGTTGACCAAGACGGTTCAGGCTGTGCGCCAGGGCGACCCCATGCTGTCGCCGGCCCAGCATGCGCTGCTCTATCGCACGCGCCGCGGCATCCAGGTGGCGCTGGCCGTCGCCGACGTCTTTGCGCGCCAGACGAACCTCGAGCAGTTGCAGGCGAAAAATGCGACGTCGCCGCTTGCCGGAGACGAGGCCAACCAGTTCAAGGCGCTGCTTTCGGCGTCGGCCTATGTCTCGGCGTTCACCCTTGCGGCCTATCTCGGCTCGACGCTGGCAGGAGAGGGCGAGCCGGTCGACGACGCGGTCGAGCCAGACTTTCTCTTTGATACGCCGCAGGATGCGCTGAAGAGCCTGATCTCGGCGCTGGACCGCGGTCTTGCCGGAGCACCGGACGATCTGGCGCTGATGGCCCGGGCACGTGCCTTCTCGCGGGTGGCGATCGAAGGGCTGATCGCCCGCAAGGCGCGCTTCACCGGCCTGCAGAGCTTCGACAACGTGCATATCCGGCTCGACCAGGACGATTTTACGCTGAACGGTTTCGACGTCGCGCCCGGCCAGAAGCGCAAGCCGCTGGTGATGACCTTCAAGAAGCCCGAGGAGATCATCGGCAACCACATCGCCAAATATCAGGCGCTGAAGCTTGCCAAGATGCTGATGGCCTACGACTTCGACCGGCAGATGAACCCGTTCGTCGAGCTTGGCGGCTTTCTCTTCACCTTCATCGGCGACGGCATGCCGGGCACCGGCAAGACGATCCTGATCCAGATGCTTGCCGGCATGCTCAACGACTATTGCGAGATCGCCGGCTACGCCTTCCACTACGAGAACTTCGGCGTCGACCAGATCTCCTCCTACCAGGGCAAGTCCGGCCAGAACTGCAAGGAATTCGTCAACAACGTCATCAATCCGCGGGCGATCGGCTTCGGCACGATCGACGATGTCGACCAGGTTGCCGCCAAGCGGTCGGACGACCGGGCTTCGGCCGGTCAGCACGAGGTGACGGCGGTGCTGATGGAGAGCTTTGCCGGCGCCTCGACGGTGGTGCGCGGCAACTGCACCTTCGGCATGTTCTCCAACCACCCCGAAAATGTCGACGATGCGCTGCGCCAGCGCGCCGGCGCGCGCTGGCTGGTTGACGGGCCGCAGACCGAGGACGACTACATCGACATCTTCGCGCTGCTCGTCGGCAAGAACCACAAGATCCCGCTCGGCGAGCACCAGCTGTTCGAGGGCCAGGAGATCAAGCGCGCGGTTGCGCAGTCCTATGCCGAGCATGCGCGACCGAAGGAGGATGGTCTCGTCGCCGTCTGGGAGCGCTACGAGAAGGAAAAGGGCGCGATCGGCTCGCTTGCCGATGTCGGCGCCTATCTGCACATGATCAAGGAGGCCGAGCCGCGCTTCACCGGCCGGGCGATCAAGAACATCACCGACGCGATCAAGCTCAGAGCCATGGATGTGGAGCTGCCAGATGACTGGTTCAAGGACGCCGGCTCCTTCATGCACAAGGGCTATGATGAAAAAAAAGCGATGATCGAGGCGCTGCGCGGCCCGATCACCATCGACATGGTGCTGCAGGAGATCAACCGCTACGCCGACAGCGAGTTCCGCTACACCGACAAGTCGGACGATGCCGCCGTCACCGACATCATCCGTCGCGAGCGCCAGCGCGAAAAGGCGATCCGCGAGATCGAGGCGATGAAACGCGACGGCCGGTGGCAGGGGTGATGCTAGGAAAAACTGACAGATGAACCGCCTGCTTGAAGCTGAACTGATCTATGGACGGTTGCTCGATATTTCCGAGCCACATCTGATCGCGCGCTACAACAAGGCGCTCGAAGGCTTCGGCCTGCGTCCAACGGCGCTGCCGCAGTTCAGCATCGACATGACCGGGTTTTCGCCCGAGATCGCCGAGGAGCTGGGGGATCGTGACTATCTCGATCCGAACCGGGTCAACCGTCGTTTCATCATCATGACGCCGGAACAGGCGGAGCTGCCGTGCGTGCATACGAGCTTCTCCAATACCGCCGCGCTGATGCACGAGTTCTTCAACGCCAACAGCCGTGCGATCAACGCCATCACCATCAAGGATGCGCTCTATGGCGAGATCGAGGATTCGGTCTCGGTCGTAAACGACATCGACGATCTCTTGTCGATCAACGAGGTGCGCTTCCGGGTGCTGTCGGCCGAGGACATGCTCGGCAAGGCGGCCGAACTGCGCGGGCTCGTCGACCGCTTGAAGAAGGTGCCGACGGCCTGGGCCGACGACGAGATGCTGACGCGCATGGTCGAGCTTGCCAAGCAGACCGGCGACATCCGACAGAACGCGCTGGTGCCGGATCAGCTCGTTTTCCGCCATGAGGCGTTCTGGGCCAACCACTTCGGCGGCGTCTACATCTTCCTCGACCACAAGACGACGACGGTCATCTGCGACCCCTCCGTGCCGGGCTTCCGCCGCTCGCGGCCGTGGCAGGTGAGCTACATCGCCATCAACGATCACGCCCGGATCTACGACTTCCTCGCCTCGACCAAGCGGCTGCAACTGCCGCAGGCGTCCTGGGTCGAGGAGTCAGGGCTTTATCAGCACCGCGCCGACATGGTGGTGCGTGGGCTGATCAACGAGAGCGACCCGACGGCCGATCTTGCCAATGCCGACCGGATCTGGCTGCAGACCTGGATGCATCGGTATGCCGCCGCGGTCGCGAAAGACGGCGCCTATCCGTTCCTGCAGGAGATGATCCGCACGGTCGCTGCGACCGGCACGATCAAGATGCAGGACGTGGCGCCGGCAAACCGCTTCATGCTGGTGCGCGCCGCACCGGCCCATCCGGACCAGTGGCTGGTCAACCGGCTGATATCCCAACTCGTGCCCCGCGATTTCGTCTCGCGCTTCGTGTTCGACAAGCAAGGCTTCTATGACGCCTACGAGCGTTATAGCGAAAGCTTCAAGGCCTATGTTGTGGCGACGCTGACCGGCACATATCTGAAAGACAAGGCGGCCTTCCGCCACAAGCTTTACGGCCTCAGAGAGGAATAGGACATGTTCGACCCGATCGTTGCGTTTTTCCAGCGTGTCTTTACCGCGATCGGCCGCGGCATCGGGCTCGCCGTCGCCTGGCTGCTCTGGCCATTTGTCGCGGTCGGCAACTGGTATCGTCAGCGCAGCTGGATCATCAAGGGACCGATCGGCATCGTCCTGCTCGGCCTGATCCTGTTTTACGGCTACTTCATCTGGCAGACCCAGGCGTGGACGAACTTCAACGAAGACTATGTCGATCGCTACAAGCTGGCCGAACGCAAGGTGCCCGCCGGCTCGCCGATGAGCGGCCCCGGTACCACCTCGACAGGCCAGTCGACGACCGGCGGCGCCAGCAATCTTGCGGGCGTGGCCACGCAGCCGATGGAATCGACGCCGGAGGCGCTCGCGGCCGTGCAGCTACCGGCAGGCACCGTCTGCCAGACCTCGGCCATCGTCGATGTCACGGCTGATTTGATCGACTTCAACGTCAACGAGAACGCCTGGATCTCGTCGATGCTGCTCTACAAGCTTGGCTTCTTCGGGCTCGACTGGGACGATACGCCCTGGCTCGACAACAAGGCGTCGTTCCAGCGCGGGGTCAACCAGGCGATCCGCCGCACCTCGGTGGAACTCGTCGATTCGCTCGGTCGCATGCGTGGCACCTCGGGCATCAACAACGCCCTGCAGAGCGCGCGCGGCAACATGCAGTTCGATGAAGAGACCTGGTATTTCGGCATCAATCCGTTCGGCCCGAAGACGCCGACGCCGAGCTTCTACCGGGCGGCGATGAAGGATCTGAGATCGTTCAACACGACGCTCAGCAAGTGCGAGGCGATCTTTGACGGTCGCTCGGACAACCTCGTCGAATTCCTCGACCGTGTCGCCAACGACCTCGGCAACACCTCGGCGATCCTGCGCGAGCGCTCCGAAAACCACAATGGCGGCTGGTTCGACACGCGTGCGGACGACCGCTTCTGGTTTGCCTATGGCCAGCTCTATGGCTATTACGGGATTCTCTCGGCAGCCGGCGCCGACTTCGACAATGTGGTTGCCCAGCGCGGCCTGTTGCCGATCTGGACGGAAACGATCAAGCAGCTGCGCGCGGCGCTCCGCATCCAGCCATGGATCATTTCCAATGGCGAGGAAGCGGGCTGGATCATGCCGACGCATCTGGCGACCATGGGCTTCTATACGTTGCGGGTGCGCTCCAACATCGTCGAAATGCGCGACATTCTCGCCCGTTAAGGCAGACAACGAGGTGGCCGGCCGCCAAAGGGCGGCCGCCGCCGATCTTGAGTTAGCGGGATGTGGCGGAAGCCGCAGACACGTCTTCTCCTCCCGCTTACTGCATGTTTCCTTTGATCGAGTTCGATCAAAGGACAAAAACATGCAGCAAATCAAAGTGCTACAGCGACCTTTGAGCGTCTGATGAGACGCGCGGCGCTGTAGGCATTGCGAACCGCGCTTTGGAAGGCGTGGACGAAAACAAGACCCTGGGGAGGGGACATGTCATGACGGAGGTCAAGTCCGATATCGAGATTGCGCGCGCCGCAAAGAAGAAGCCGATCCTGGAGATCGGCGCGGCGCTCGGCATACCGGCAGAGGATCTGCTGCCCTATGGCCATGACAAGGCGAAGATCGGCGCGGATTTCATCGCAAGGCAGCGCGAAAAGAAGAACGGCCATCTGATCCTGGTGACGGCGATCAACCCGACACCGGCCGGCGAGGGCAAGACGACGACGACCGTCGGCCTTGGCGACGGGCTCAACCGCATCGGCAAGAAGGCGATCGTCTGCATCCGCGAGGCCTCGCTCGGACCCTGCTTCGGCGTCAAAGGCGGCGCTGCCGGCGGCGGCTATGCGCAGGTGGTGCCGATGGAGGACATGAACCTCCACTTCACCGGCGACTTCCACGCGATCACCTCGGCGCACAATCTGCTGGCGGCGCTGATCGACAACCACATCTACTGGGGCAACGAGCAGAACATCGACATCCGCCGCATCGCCTGGCGGCGGGTGATGGACATGAACGACCGAGCGCTGCGCAGCATCGTCGGCTCGCTCGGCGGCGTTGCCAACGGCTATCCGCGCGAAACCGGCTTCGACATCACCGTTGCCTCCGAGGTCATGGCGATCCTGTGCCTGTCGCGGGATTTGAAGGATCTGGAACAGCGGCTCGGCAACATCATCATCGCATACCGCCGCGACAAGAGCCCGGTGTTTGCGCGCGACATCAAGGCCGATGGCGCAATGACCGTGCTGCTCAAGGATGCGATGCAGCCGAACCTGGTGCAGACGCTCGAAAACAATCCTGCCTTCGTGCATGGCGGTCCCTTCGCCAACATCGCTCATGGCTGCAACTCGGTGGTCGCGACGACGACGGCGCTGAAGCTAGCCGATTTCGTCGTGACCGAAGCGGGGTTCGGCGCCGATCTCGGGGCGGAAAAATTCTTCGACATCAAGTGCCGGAAGGCCGGGCTGAAGCCCGATGCGGCGGTGCTGGTCGCGACCGTTCGCGCGATCAAGATGAACGGCGGCGTCAAGAAGGACGACCTCGGCCGGGAAAACCTGGAGGCGCTGCGCAAAGGCTGCGCCAATCTCGGCCGGCACGTGCAGAACGTCAAGAAATTCGGCGTTCCCGTCATCGTCGCGATCAACCACTTCACCTCCGATACCGAGGCCGAAGTGCAGGCGATCAAGGACTATGTGGCGACGCTCGGTGCCGAAGCCGTGCTCTGCCGCCATTGGGCCGGGGGCTCGGCCGGCATCGAGGAGCTGGCGGTGAAGGTAGCGGCACTTGCCGAGGGCGGGCATTCGCAGTTCTCGCCGCTGTACCCGGACGAGATGTCGCTCTTCCACAAGATCGAGACGATCGCCAAGGACATCTATCATGCGAGCGAAGTGATCGCCGACAAGTCGGTGCGCGACCAGCTGCGCAGCTGGGAGGATCAGGGCTACGGCCATCTGCCGATCTGCATGGCCAAGACGCAATATTCCTTCTCGACCGACCCGAACCTGCGCGGCGCGCCGACAGGCCATGCGGTGCCGATCCGCGAGGTGCGGCTGGCCGCCGGCGCCGGCTTCATCGTGGTGATCACCGGCGAGATCATGACGATGCCTGGCCTGCCGAAGGTGCCCTCGTCGGAAAAGATCTTCCTCAACGAGCAGGGCTACATCGAGGGGCTGTTCTAGAGCATGTCGCGTAAAAGTGCGCAGCGGTTTTGCGATTACGACATGCAACAAATCAATAACTTAAAACGCTTCCTGCCTGCCTGAAAAACAACGCCGCGCATCCGGGTGGATGCGTGGCGTTGCGGTGTCCGGGTTCTATCGCGGCGGAAACTAGGCGGTGAGGCTGAGGAAGTCTGCCTTGCCGACCGGGACGCCGTTGTGGCGCAGGATGTCGTAGGCGGTCGTCAGGTGGAAGTAGAAGTTCGGCAGCACGAATTTCTGCAGGTATTCCTCACCCGTGAGCGTCACCTTCAGCGTCGGGAAGTTGAGCACGACCTCGCGGCTGTCGCTGTCTTCGAGATCGACAGGGCGCACCGTTTCAAGGAAGGCGGCAGTCTTGGCGATGCGCTGGCGCAGCTCGTCAAACGTCTTTTCCTCGTCCGGGAACCGAGGCACTTCGATCGACGTCAGTCGGCCGACGAGACCCTTGCTCGTGTCGCTGACACGCTGCACCTGACCGGCAAGCGTCAGCATATCGGGCGCCAGCCGGGCGTTGACGAGATCGTCCGTGGAGATGCCTTTTTCCTGAGCGAAAGCCTCTGCCTTGTCGAGCAGCCTGGTGAGGACACCAAGGCCGCGAACGAGTGCGGGAATGGAGAGCTGGTACATCGTCAATGCCATGACAGATTTCCTTGAGAAGGGGCGCAAAACGGGTGGATTTTCCTCGCGCCGTATTTGGGAGCAGGGGCGGGCTCCTGCAAGGCGCGCGGCCGGGTATCTTTTGGGCTATAGGATGCTTGCGGGAGACGTTAGGACGCAGGCGCCTGTCTCTCGCCAGGACACGTGGTCTCGTGCATTGATCCGGGCAGGAACGCATCAGGGATGCCACGATGACACCAGAGGAACTTCAGGCCTATCTTCATAACCACATCCCGCTTTCGGCGGCGATGCAGGTGCGGGTGGATGCGGTAGCGGACGATCGCGTGCTGCTCTCTGCCCCGCTTGCGCCCAACATCAACCACCGCGAAACGGTGTTCGGCGGCAGCGCCTCGGCGCTCGCGATCCTGTCGGCCTGGTCGCTGCTGCATGTACGGTTGCGCAATGGCGACGTTGCTGCGCGGCTGGTGATCCAGAGCAACCGGATGGATTATCTGAAGCCGGTGGCCGGTGCCTTCTCCGCACGCTCATCGCTGGCGGATCCCGGGCAATGGCCGGGCTTTCTGCGATTGCTCGAACGTCGGGGCAAGGCGCGGGCTGTGGTCGTTGCCGACCTCCTCGACGGCGACAGCGTGGCCGGTCGCTTCGAGGGCGAGTTCGTCGCCCTTGGCTACGAAAACGATTGAAGGCCGACAAGCCGTTCTCCTAGCGGCAGTAGCGGTAGTCGTTGCGGCGTTCGATCACGTCGAGATGCAGATGCGTCTCGTGGGCGGCGTCGCTGCCGGGGTCGAGCACGGTCTTGAAGTAGAGGCAGGCGGACGCAGTGACCGCGCGCTGGAAGGCGCCGTCCATGGTGCCGTCCTCGTCGCGCGGCTGGATGGCGATCGTTTTGCCGTTGCTTAAAGTGAAGGAGGCGATGTCGACGGCGTTGCCGTGGGCATGCTCGGAGATCTTGCCCGTCGTCGCATTGTTGCGCAGGCGGCAGATATAGGTCGATGCCTGGTTCAGGGCCTTGATTTTGATGGTTTTGTCGAAGGCGACTTCTGCGGCCGGCTGGGCGGTCTCCTTTGTCCAGCGCGCCAGCGCCAGCGCGGTTTCGCAGCGCATCAGCCCCTTGGGTGCGAGCGTGACGTCGGGCAGAATGCTGGTGACCTCCAGCGGCTTGTCGATGCCGCAGCCCTTGCCGTCGTCGATGCGCTTGGCTTCGTCGAAGGTCGCGCCGATTGCTTTCAGATCGGCGACACATTTTGCATAGTCGGCGGCATTCTCCGCCTCTACCGGCGGATAGACGATCGGCGCGGGTTTTTCTTCTTTCTTCTCGTCGGCGGCCTGGCCCCTTCCGTCCGTGCCTGGCTTTTGATCCCCGGCCGCTCCACCACTCCCGTCCTTGGGCTTTGGCTGTGGCACGGGCTGTTCGTCGCCAGCCGGCACCTCTGGCTTATCGGCCTTGCCACCGACCGTGGGCGTCGCCGGTTTCTCTTCGGGTGTTGGAGCAGCCTCTTTTTCTCCCGCCTCGCTTGGCGGCTTTTTTAGCGGGATCGGTCCGGATTTCGGCAGGCTGGCGCCGGTGAGGATCAGGAGTGACAGCAGGATCAAGGGAAAAGAGCGACGCATCCGGTTCCTTTCTCGTGCCTCCGCAGCGGGGCCTGGAAGGAAGGGAACGCACGGAACAGGATCTGGTTTCATCCGGCCTTCGGCAAAAGCGTTGCAGTTTGGCAACGCCTCGAATTGGCACGACCCCATAAATTGTGGGAACTGCCTTTGTATGTTGACAAGAACACTCATGTTTTTTATGCGGCATAAATGAGGCGACGACATGTCGCGCCGCTCTAGAATCTACCGCCCAGCCAGCCCCTTGAGTTCGCCGCTCAACAGCAAGCCCGGCCTCCGAAAATCAAAGGATTGGTCCATGCTCACCCGGCATCGTCGCCTGGCTCTCTTGGCTTGCACGACAACATTTGCACTTTCCGCGGCAACCCTCGCATTCGCGCAGAGCGCGACAACCCAGGCCAAGCCGGAAGAGAAAAAGGCCGAGGAGACCAAGGCCGGCGAAACCTACCTCTCTCCGATCGTGGCGAAGGGCTCGCGCACGAGCGATCCTTATGCCAAGGCCGGCCCGGTTAGCGTCGTCACCTCGGACCAGATCGATCTGCAGTCGGGCCAGGAAACCGACGACCTTCTGCGCGGCGTTCCGGGAACGTCGACGGCGAACAATCCACAGAACCCGGGTGTTGCTGTCAACATTCGTGGCTTTGAAGGGTCCGGCCGCGTCAACATGATGATCGACGGCGTTCGTCAGAACTTCCGGTTCACCGGTCACGAAGCCCAGGGCTTTGCCTATTTCGATCCGGCGTTCCTGTCCGAAATTGACGTGACGCGCGGCGCCGTCACCGGGGTCGGCGGTGGCGCGCTCGCCGGTTCCGTCAATTTCAAGACCTATGACGTCGAGGACCTGATCCAGGACGGCAAGAACTATGGCGGTATCGCATCGGCAACCTATGGCACGAACGGCGCCGGATGGTCGGAGTCGCTGATCGGCGCCTATCGTTTCAACGATGTCTTCTCGGTGCTTGGCGGTATCAGCAAGGCCGATCCCGGCAACTACGACAACGGCAACGGCGTCGAGGTTCCCTTCACCGAGGAGGATCTTCTCTCGGGCCTCTTGAAGTTTGAAGTGACGCCGGACAAGGACCACACGTTCAAGCTTACCGGCGTCACCTACGACAACGACTTCTTCGCGAACTCCTATTTCCAGAACGTGAAGAACCAGACGGTTTCGGCCAGCTACGCCTACACGCCGGACAACGAACTCATCGACTTCCGTGCCAATGCCTATTGGAACCGGCTGAAGATGAAGTACGACACCGACATTCGCGGCGGCGGCACGGCGGCCGGTCGTCGCATCACTGACACCGGCAAGGGCTTTGACATCTCGAACACCTCGCTGTTCGATCTTGGCGACGTTGCCGTGAAGGCGAACTACGGCGTCGAGTACTTCCGCGACGATTACGATGTCATCAACAGCACGGCCCGGCCGGGCGCAGGCGTCAACGGTAGCGGCACCAATGCCACCACCGGCGTCTTCAGCAACACGACTTTCACCTATGGCATGTTGGATCTGACGGCTGGCCTCAGGTGGGATCACTTCAGCCTCGATGGCTCCGGCGCCGTCGTTGCCGGCAACCCGATCGGCCTTCCGGCCGGGCCCTACACGGTCGACAAGTCCGATGGCCGCCTCAACCCGAGCGTCACGGTCGCGCTCAATCCGACGGACTGGTTCCAGCCCTACGTGACCTACGCGGAAACCTCGCGTTCGCCGACGGTCAACGAGACCTTTGCCGGCGGCACCCATCCGGGTCCTTCGGGCCAGTCGTTCTTCCCCAATCCGTTCCTCGAGCCGGAAACGTCCAAGGGCTGGGAAATCGGTGCGAACTTCGCCTTCGACGGCCTGCTCGACGCCAGCGACAGCCTGCGGGTGAAGGCCAACTACTTCCATAACCGCATCGACAACTACATCACCGCCGTCCTGCTCAACGGTGGTCGCCAGATCTTCTTCGCCAACACCCCGGGCACGTCGACCGTCCAGGGCTTCGAACTACAGGCGGCCTACGATGCCGGCTACGTCTTCGGTGACCTTGCCTATACCTACACCGACAGCAAGCTGCCGAGCCAGGTCAACGGCTTCGGCGTCCAGAGCTACCTGCCTGAAAACATCATCAGCGCAACGCTCGGCGCCCGTTTCCTCGAGGACCAGCGCCTTTCGGTCGGTACGCGTCTCTATGCCGTTTCGAACGCCTATGTCGGCGAAATCAATCGCACGCCGCCGAACGTGCCTGGCTACGGTCTGGTGGACCTTTTCGCCAACTACAAGTTCGAAAACGGCTTCGAAGTCACGGCGCAGGTCACGAACCTGTTCGACAAGACCTACACGCCGTCGTCGAGCACGATCGCCGGCAGCACGATCGATACCGGCCGCGGCCGCACGTTCCTGGTGACGGCTAAGGCGAAGTTCTGATAGGGTCAGATCAATTCCAGTCGGGCGGCTCTTCGGAGCCGCCTCTTTTTTTGACGCAACCGTGACGATGCGCGCCGCTTTCCCGCTTGCGCATGGCAGCAACCCAAGCTAACACTTTCGCCCATGGAAAACGCACGCAACATTTCGATCTGGTGGTGGGCTCGCTGAAGCGGCCTTGACCAGTCATGCGTGATTGAGAGATGAAGCCGCCCGGAGATTTCGAGGCGGCTTTTTTGTATCCAGGCCGCTCAAGGACCGGGCTTTTACGGAGCGAGGCGAATGGCAACGGTAATTCTCGAGGACGGCTCGGAGAGCTATACCACCAAGGGCGGCATCACGGTGACGCGCCGCCGGCGGGAGGCGTCCTATGGCCAGGCGATCGCGAGCTATGTGGACAAGCTCGACGAGCGCCGCGGCGCGGTGTTTTCCTCCAACTACGAATATCCCGGCCGCTACACCCGGTGGGACACGGCCGTCGTCGATCCGCCACTCGGCATTTCCTCCTTCGGTCGTTCGCTCTGGATCGAGGCCTATAACGGCCGCGGCGAAGTGCTGCTTGCGATCATCGCCGAGCACCTGAAGACCGTCGCCGACATCACGCTCGGTGCTTCGACCAGCCGCCGCCTGGATCTGACGATCAACGCACCGGATCGCGTCTTCACCGAAGAAGAGCGCTCCAAGATGCCGACGGTCTTCAGCGTGCTGCGCGCCGTCACCAACCTCTTCCATTCGGCCGAGGATGCGAGCCTCGGGCTCTACGGCGCTTTCGGCTACGACCTTGCCTTCCAGTTCGATGCGATCGACCTGAAGCTCAAGCGTCCCGACGACCAGCGCGACATGGTGCTGTTCCTGCCGGACGAGATCCTCGTCGTCGACCATTATGCGGCGAAGGCCTGGATCGACCGCTACGATTTCGCCAAGGACGGCAAGACCACCGAGGGCAGGGCGGAAGAGATCGCCAGCGAGCCCTTCAAGACCGTCGACACCATCCCGCCGCATGGCGATCATCACCCCGGCGAATATGCCGAGCTCGTCGTCAAGGCGAAGGAGAGCTTCCGCCGCGGCGACCTGTTCGAGGTGGTGCCAGGCCAGAAATTCTACGAGCGCTGCGAAAGCAAGCCGTCGGAGATTTCCAACCGGCTTAAGGCGATCAATCCGTCGCCCTATTCCTTCTTCATCAATCTCGGGAACCAGGAATATCTCGTCGGCGCGTCGCCGGAAATGTTCGTGCGCGTTTCGGGCCGCCGCATCGAGACCTGCCCGATCTCCGGCACGATCAAGCGCGGCGACGATCCGATTGCCGACAGCGAGCAGATCCTGAAGCTGCTCAATTCGAAGAAGGACGAATCCGAACTCACCATGTGCTCGGACGTCGATCGCAACGACAAGAGCCGCGTCTGCGTGCCGGGTTCCGTCAAGGTCATCGGCCGCCGGCAGATCGAGATGTATTCGCGCCTGATCCACACGGTTGATCACATCGAGGGGCGCCTGCGCGACGACATGGACGCCTTCGACGGCTTCCTCAGCCACGCCTGGGCCGTCACCGTTACCGGTGCGCCAAAACTCTGGGCCATGCGCTTCATCGAAAGCCATGAGAAGAGCCCGCGCGCATGGTATGGTGGCGCCATCGGCATGGTCGGCTTCAACGGCGACATGAACACCGGCCTGACGCTGCGCACCATCCGCATCAAGGACGGTATCGCCGAGGTCAGGGCAGGGGCGACGCTGCTCTATGATTCAAACCCGGAAGAAGAAGAAGCCGAAACCGAACTGAAGGCCTCCGCCATGATCGCTGCCATTCGCGATGCGAGATCCGCCAATGCCGGCAAGGCCGGTCGCGACGTTGCCGCGGTCGGCGCCGGCGTCAACATTCTGCTCGTCGATCACGAGGACAGCTTCGTCCACACGCTCGCCAACTACTTCCGCCAGACGGGGGCGACGGTCACGACGGTGCGCACGCCGGTGGCCGAAGAGATCTTCGATCGGGTGAAGCCGGATCTGGTCGTGCTTTCGCCCGGGCCTGGCAACCCTAGGGATTTCGATTGCAAGGCGACGATCAAGAAGGCGCGGGCGCGTGACCTGCCGATCTTCGGTGTCTGCCTCGGTCTGCAGGCGCTGGCCGAAGCCTATGGCGGCGATCTGCGCCAACTGGCGATCCCGATGCACGGCAAGCCGTCGCGCATCCGCGTGCTTGAACCTGGCATCGTCTTTTCCGGCCTCGGCAAGGAAGTGACGGTCGGCCGCTACCATTCGATCTTCGCCGATCCCTCCAGCCTGCCTGCCGATTTCATGATCACTGCCGAAAGCGAAGACGGCACGATCATGGGCATCGAGCACACCAAGGAGCCGGTGGCGGCGGTGCAGTTCCACCCGGAATCGATCATGACGCTCGGCGGCGACGCCGGCATGCGGATGATCGAAAACGTCGTGGCGCATCTCGCCAAGCGCGCCAAGGTCAAGGCCGCCTGATATCCCAGACCACGGAAGCGGTGCGTCGGCGCTGCTTCCGGTCGCGCGGCCGTTTGCTGGAGGTCCCATGACGGGAAAGGACGGCATGGCAGACGATACGCCCTTGAGCGGAGGCGGCCGCACGGCCGTCAGCCGCAGGGGCTCCATCGTGCTTCGGGAAACCGGGCCGTGGGCGCCTTCCGTGCACGCGCTGCTGCGGCATTTCGCGGCCGTCGGCTTTGACGGTGCGCCGCGCGTCGTCGGCTCCGGCTTCGACGACCATGGCCGCGAAATGCTGACCTATGTCGAGGGCGACATCCTCAATCCCGCACCCTGGTCGGACGCGGCGATCTTCGCGCTCGGGCGGCTGACGCGGAAGATGCATGACGCCGCCGCATCCTTTCAGGTTCCGGCGCAGGCGAACTGGCGCCCCTGGTTCGGGCGCACGGTCGGCACGGCCGATATCATCGGCCATTGCGATGCGGCCCCGTGGAACATCGTTTCGCGCGACGGTCTTCCGGCCGCGTTCATCGACTGGGAAGCGGCCGGGCCCGTCAATCGCCTGACCGAGCTTGCGATGGTCGCATGGAACAATGCCCAGCTTTATGACGACGGCGTTGCCGAGATGAACGGCCTGGCCGATGCTCCCTCAAGGATGCGGCAGGTGCGTCTCTTTGCCGACGGCTACGGCCTTGATGCGGGCGAGCGCCACCGCCTTGCGGATCGGATCATCGTCTTTGCCGCCGAGAGCGCGGCCAACGAGGCCTTCGAACTCGATATCCGCCCGGAAAGCGAACACGTGCCGCGCGTTTGGGGCATCGCCTGGCAGGCCCGCAGCGTCGCGTGGATTTTGCGCAACCGCGCGATGCTCGACGCTGCCCTTTCCTGACCTACGGCGCCGTCTGTGTGGCCGGCATGCGTTCGCAGCGATCGGCAAACAGGCGTTCGCTTAGGAAATCGACGAAGACGCGGACCTTCGGCGAGAGATGCCGGTTTGACGGCCAGAGCAGGTGGAACTGCCCGGGAGCGTCGAGATGGGCGTCGAGCACGGTGCGCAGCCGGCCGTCGCTGAGCGGCTGGCGCGCGAGGAAATCGGGCAGGCAGCCGATGCCGAGACCGCTGAGGACGGCACCGCTCAACGCCTCCATGTTGTTGCAGTTGAGGATGGTCCTGATCTGCGGTTCGGGTCCGCCCGGCGGCATGGCGATCGGCCATTCCTGCAGCTTGCGGCTGTTGGGAAAACGGAAGTGGATCGCGTCGTGGCCATCAAGATCGCGCGGGCATTCGGGCGTGCCGTGTCGGTCGAGATAGGCAGGCGACGCGCAAAGCAGAAGCTGGAAAGGCCTGAGCGCCCGGGTCATCAGCCGCGAATCCGGCAGCACGCCGCTGCGGATGGCGACATCCACTTCCTCGTCGATCAGATCGACGATGCGGTCGTTGAAGTCGAGATCGAGTTCGACCTCGGGGTAGCGCCGCACGAAGTCCGGCAGCACGGGCAGCAATAGATGGTAGCTGACGATCGGCACGCTGACGCGCAGCCGTCCGCGCGGCACGGCCACTGCTTCGGCCAACGATGCCTCGGCGTCGTCGAGATCGTCGAGGATGCGGCGGCAGCGCTCATGAAAGAGCCGGCCTTCCTCGGTCAACCTTATGCTTCTGGTCGAGCGCTGCAGCAGGCGGACGCCGAGCTCTCGTTCGAGATTGGTGACGGCCTTGCCGACCGCTGAAGCGGACAGGCCAAGCACGCGCCCGGCGGCGACGAAGCTGCCGAGATCGGCGGTGCGGACGAAGGCGGTCAAGCCGCTCAGGCGATCCATTGCTTCTCCATTCGAGCGCTTTATTCCGGTATAAATGGCATAATGGTGTGATTTTCATCAGATTATGTCGAAACTATCCTGCATTCGTCAATCGATACCCGGCAACTGCCGACATCAAGACGGAGGTCCGGCGGGCCTGCGCGGGTATCCCCTTTGCTCGAACGGATGGAACGGGGAATGAGAACCGAAATTCGAGAATCACGCGGGCGCCGTCTCGTGCTCCTTGCGGTCTGTTGCGCCGCCGCGGCAATGCCGCTCACCTTTACCGGACCGGCGGTGGCGCTGCCGTCGATCAGTCGCAGCCTCGGCGCCGATCCGGTTGCCCTCAACTGGGTCACCAACGCCTTCATGCTGACCTTCGGCAGCTCGCTGATGGCGGCAGGCGCACTTGCCGACAGCTTCGGCCGCAAGCGTGTTTTCCTCAGCGGTCTTGCGGCCTTCCTACTGTTTTCGGTCGGGCTCGCCTTTGCTCGGGATATCCTTTGGTTCGATATCCTGCGTGCCCTTCAGGGCATCGGGGCAGCCGCCGCTTTTTCCGGCGGTATGGCTTCGCTTGCGCAGGAGTTCGACGAGAGCGAGCGGCTCCGGGCCTTCAGCCTGGTCGGCGCCAGCTTCGGGGTCGGCCTGGCCTTCGGGCCGATCGCGTCGGGCCTGATGGTCGAGGCTTTCGGCTGGCCGGCGATCTTCGGTCTTGTCGTGGCGCTCGCCGGCCTGTCTCTGGCGCTCGGCGCGGTCTTCCTGCGGGAGACGCGCGATCCGGATGCCTCCGGGCTCGACTGGAAGGGAGCGGCAAGCTTCACCGCGGCGCTCACAACGCTCACGTCAGGCATCCTGCAGGGTCCGGAAAGCGGCTGGAGCCATCCGCTGGTGATCGCGATGCTTGCGGCATCGGCGCTCTTCTTTCTGGCCTTCTGGCGGATCGAGCGTTCTGTCGCGCGGCCGATGCTGGACCTGACGCTGTTTCGCTATCCGCGTTTCATCGGCGTGCAGTTGCTGGCGGCAGCCCCTGCCTATGGCTTCGTGGTGCTGCTCATCCTGCTTCCGGTGCGCTTCATCGGTATTGAAGGCATGAACGCCGTTGAAGGCGGACGGATGATGATCGCCATGTCCGCGCCGCTTTTGATCCTGCCGATCGTAGCCGGGCTTTTGACACGCTGGTTCACGCCGGCGGTCATTTGCGGCGTGGGCTTGCTGCTCTCGGCGGCCGGGCTCTTCTGGCTCAGCCTGTTTCCGGCGGGGGCCGGGCCGGCCGCGCTGCTTGCACCGCTGCTGCTGATCGGCCTTGGCATCAGCCTGCCCTGGGGCCTGATGGACGGACTTGCCGTCAGCGTCGTGCCGAAGGAGCGCGCCGGCATGGCGACAGGGATCTTCAGCACCACGCGCGTGGCCGGGGAGGGCATTGCGCTTGCGATCGTGACCGCCATCCTTTCCGCGCTCACGGCCTGGAACCTCGCGCCGGAGGCCGGCGCCAATGCCGCGCCGATGGCGCAGCGCATCGTCACCGGCAACCTTGCGGCGGCGACGCGGCTTGCACCGGAGACATCGCATGCCGCGCTGATGCAGGCCTATGGCGATGCGTTCAGCGTCCTGCTTCTGGTTTTGACCGGCATCACCGTCGCAACCGCGGCCGTCGTATTCTTCTTCATCGGCCGGGGCGACAGGGCTCTCGGCGACGCGGAGATCGAAGCCGGCGCGCTGCCTTTCGACGCGATTGCCTGCGGAGAAACCGGAACCGGCCGATCCAATCTTTGACAAGCGCCGCTTAATCCAGCATATGCTTGTCCATCGACCGCCTGCGCGAAAATTCGCGCGGGCGGTTTTGCGTTTGAATGGGCTTGCGTTTGCAACTCGTTTGCATCTGCACGAGGAATGACAATGACATCTGGAACCGAAAACCGCACCGTGCTCCGCCTTGCTTTCTGGGGCATACCGCTCTCGCTCGCTGTGCTCGGCCTGAAGCTGCTTGCCTGGTGGCTGACAGGCTCGATCGCGCTTCTCTCCGACGGGCTGGAGTCGACCGTCAACGTGATCGCGGCGGTCATCGCCTATCTGATGATCGGCTACGCCTCCAAGCCGGCCGATGCCGGCCACCCCTTCGGTCACCACAAGGCGGAGTATTTCTCGGCCGTCATCGAAGGCGTTCTGATCGTCGTTGCGGCACTGCTCATTGTCTGGGAGGCGGTGCCGGCAATGATGGCGCCGGTGTTGATGGAAGCCCCGGCCCTGGGCCTTGCGATCAACTTCGTGGCCGGCGTTATCAACGCCATCTGGGCCTATGTGCTGATCACCGCCGGTCGCAAGCACCGCTCGCCGGCGCTGAGCGCCGACGGCCATCACATCCTGTCGGATGTCGTCACCTCGATCGGCGTTCTCATCGGTCTCGTTCTCGCGATTGCCACCGGTTATGCGATCCTCGATCCCTTGCTTGCCGTCATCGTCGCCTGCAACATCCTCTATCAGGGCTGGATGGTGATCTCGCGCTCGATCGACGGTCTGATGGACCGGGCTGTGCCGGCCGAGGAGGAGGAGGCGATCAAGCAGGCGATCGCCGCCAACGCCGCCGGCTCGCTGGGTGTGCACGATCTCAAGACCCGCCAGGCCGGACCGGCGATTTTCGTGGACTTCCACATGGTCGTGCCGGAGTTGATGCCGGTCGGCGAGGCGCATGATATCTGCGACCGGATCGAGGATGCCATCCGGTTGGTGCATCCCGGCGCCAAGATCGCGATCCATGTGGAGCCCGAAGGCGAGAAGGCGCATGGTGTGCGCGTGAAGACGACGGTCGGGCGCCATTGATTCAAGGTCGACGGCGCTTCAACCGTGACGAGGTTTCCTTCTTGAGGCAGTTCTGATTTAACGGCCGCAAACGGAGCGGGCCGGCGAGGGCAGAGGCCAGCGTCGACCGCATCCACGCGCGGATGTTCTCATGGAGCAACAGGCAAATGAGCAAGACTGACGTATCCGGCCTTTCGCAACTGGGCGCAAAGGTCGACCTGCCGCAGAGCCCGGAAGACGCTGTTCTGGAGCGGGTGCCGAGCGGCAACAAGGGCAAGGATTATCTGGTCCGCTTCACCGCGCCGGAATTCACCTCGCTCTGCCCGATGACCGGCCAGCCGGATTTCGCCCATATCGTCATCGACTATGTGCCCGACGAATGGTTGGTGGAATCGAAGTCGCTGAAGCTGTTCCTGCATTCCTTCCGCAACCACGGCGCCTTCCACGAGGACTGCACCATCGAGATCGCCCAACGGCTGGTGTCGTTGCTTCAGCCACGCTGGCTTCGCATCGGTGCCTATTGGTATCCGCGCGGCGGCATCCCGATCGACGTCTTCTGGCAGACCGGCAAGCCGCCCGAGGGCCTGTGGCTGCCCGACCAGGGCGTGCCGACCTATCGCGGTCGCGGCTAAGGACCAAGTTCGGCGCTACGCCGTGAATGACTGGCGCTTGAGCCATGCGTCGACGATGCGCGCGACGACCTCGCCGGTTGGGTCGCGCGTGTCCACTTCGAGGTCGTAGGCGCAATAGTCATGCGTCTTCAGGTGAAAGCGGGCTTCGCCGATGGTGCGATCGCCGCGCTCGCGCTCGCGTCGTTCGAGGTCTTCGATAGGTGCATGCACGCCGACCCAGAAGACATCGAGATGCGCAGTTCGCGTCCTCAGATCCTCGGCCCAGCTCTTCTCCTCGACGATGTGCTCGACGATCAGATCGTTTCCGGCCTCGGCAAAGGCCGCGATCGACCGATGAAACCCGTCGAAGAACCGATTGCGCTCGCCGCGCATGCCATGATGCATGCCGCGTTTGAGGACGCGAAATCCGGCGTCTGCAAGCTGATCAGACGCGTAATAGCAGAAGGGCTCCGGGAGGGTTTCCCGGAGCGCCTTTGCCAGCGTTGACTTTCCGGCACTCGATGTGCCGTTCAAAAAGATAATTCGTCCGTGCTGCACGCGTGTTTGATCTCAGCTGAAGATGAGGGCTGCGCCGACCAGAGCCGTCACACCGCCGAGGATCCGCGCCAGCAGCCCGCCGCCGGAGAGGCGCTGAAGGGTGACGCCGAGGCCGATGCCGGCTACGTGAAGTGCTGCGGTGGCGAGGATGAAACCGACTGAGAAGGCGAGCGCCCCGGCGCTGCCAAGCTCGGCGCCATGGGCATGGCCGTGGAAGAGCGCGAAGACGCCGACGATCGCAGCGGACGCAGCCGTGTCGAGCCGCACCGCCATGGCAACGAGCAGGCCGAGTGCGACCACCGAGGCGAGGATCGCCGGCTCGACGAAGGGCAGGCCGACACCGGCTACCGCGAGCGCGAAGCCCACCGCCATCATCGAGACAAAGGCCGTCGGCACGACCCACAGCGCCCGGCCGCCGATCTGCGCCGCCCAGAGGCCGACGGCGATCATGACGAGGATATGGTCGATCCCGAACAGCGGATGCGAGAAGCCGGCGGCAAACGAGCCGTGCTCTGCCGGGTTGAGATGGGCGAAGGCGGGTGCGGCGGAGGCGATCAGCGCCGCAGCGGCGATCAGGATGCGTCTGTTCATGCGTGTCCCCATGGATCGGCGGGACCTGGGAGGTCGGCCCCACTCTTGAGTGTTTGACGCTGACGATCTTATTGGGCGTTGCGGGCCTGTCTATACGGCATTTGGCGGTAGGTGTTTTTACCATAAGCGTAGTCGACCTTGCCGCTTTGTCGCCGCTTCGGTTTGTTGCATTGTCTTCGGGGTCGAGTCGCATTATCTGACTTTGACTGAAGACTTCATGAGACGCCGGAGAAAAACGGATGATGAACGACGACGAGGACGACAAGAAGACCGAATTGCCGCTCGGCAAGGAAACGGAGGCGAACCTTTTCAAGTCGCGTTCGATTTTCATCTACGGCTCTATCAATCAGGAACTGGCGCAGAAGGTCTGCTCGCAGCTCGTGGCTCTTGCCGCCGCCAGCGACGAAGACATCCGCATCTTCGTCAATTCCCCGGGCGGCCATGTCGAGTCGGGTGACAGCATCCACGACATGATCAAGTTCGTGAAGCCGAAGGTCTGGACCATCGGTACCGGCTGGGTCGCCTCCGCCGGCGCACTGATCTTTGTCGGCGCGCCGAAGGAGCGCCGCATTTGCCTGCCGAACACCCGCTTCCTGCTTCACCAACCGTCGGGCGGCACCCGCGGCATGGCTTCGGACATCGAGATCCAGGCACGCGAAATCATCAAGATGAACGATCGCCTGAACAAGATCTTCGCTGACGCAACCGGCCAGCCGGTGGAGAAGATCGCCAAGGACACGGACCGCGACTACTGGCTTTCTGCCGAGGAAGCGAAGTCCTACGGTCTCGTTTCGCGGATCATCTCGTCTGCTGCGGACATCTGAGTTCGCACGCAAGCCAAGGTTTTGGAGGGCATCGGCAGTTCGCCGGTGCCCTTTTCTTTTGCGGTGATCCTCGTCATCGCGCGGCTTGCTCCGCTCCGGCAAGCCGTGTATAGGCTTTGGTCATGACCAAGGCTGACGCATATCGGATCGCCTCGATCCCCGCCGGACACGACACCAATCGTGCGCCGTCGCGCGCCTTCGCCTCGCTTCTTCTTCTCGGCCTTACTCGCGGTTGCCGGGTTCGCTGAGGAGCGCCCGGCGGCCGAAAAGCCACGCCGGCGGATGCTCCTCGACCCCATCAAGTGTTTTAGAATAAAGGCGCGTTCGGCGCGGCATTAGCCATCGCAATCCGATCCCCGATCGGCTATGGCAAGGCGGCCAGGACGTCCAGTGATGAAGAGAAGCTGCAATGATCCAGAAATCCCATCCCGTTAAGATTGGCATGCCGGAAGCGGCGGTGAAGTACCAGGCCTATCCGCAGATTGCGCTCACCGACCGCACCTGGCCGTCGAAGACGATCACCAAGGCGCCGATCTGGTGCTCGGTCGACCTGCGCGACGGCAACCAGTCGCTGGTCGATCCGATGGGCCACGACCGCAAGGCCCGCATGTTCCAGCTGCTGCTCGACATGGGCTTCAAGGAAATCGAGATCGGCTTCCCCTCGGCTTCGCAGACCGACTTCGATTTTGCCCGCTGGTGCATCGAGGAAGGCAATGTCGCCAAGGACGTGTCGCTGCAGGTGCTGGTTCAGTGCCGGCCGGAGCTGATCACCCGCACCTTCGAGGCCCTGGAAGGCGCGCACCAGCCGATCGTGCATTTCTACAATTCCACCAGTGAGTTGCAGCGCCGCGTGGTGTTTGCCAAGGATGTGCGTGGCATCAAGCAGATCGCGACCGACGCCGCCAAGATGATCACCGACATGGCGGCCAAGGCCGGCGGCGGCTACCGTTTCGAATATTCGCCGGAGAGCTTTACCGGTACCGAACTCGAAGTGGCGCTGGAGATCTGCAACGCGGTCACCGAGATCGTCAAGCCGACGCCGGACAACAAGCTGATCCTGAACCTGCCCTCGACCGTCGAGATGGCGACGCCCAACATCTATGCCGACCAGATCGAATGGATGTGCCGCAACCTCGACAACCGCGAGAGCCTGATCATTTCGCTGCACCCGCACAACGACCGCGGCACCGGCATTGCCGCCACCGAGTTGGGCCTGATGGCAGGTGCTGACCGCGTCGAAGGCACGCTGTTCGGCAATGGCGAGCGCACCGGCAACGTCGACGTCGTGACGCTGGCGCTGAACATGTTCACGCAGGGTGTCGATCCGCAGCTCGACTGCTCGGACATCGAGCGGATCAAGGAAGTCTACGAATACTCCAACCAGATGGTGATCCCCGAGCGTCATCCCTACGTCGGCGAACTGGTCTACACGGCCTTCTCCGGCTCGCACCAGGACGCGATCAACAAGGGCATGAAGGCGATCAAGACCGCCAACAAGCCGCTCTGGGAAGTGCCGTATCTGCCGATCGACCCGCGCGATGTCGGCCGCTCCTATGAGGCGATCATCCGCATCAATTCGCAGTCGGGCAAGGGCGGCATCGCCTACATCCTCCAGGAAGACTACGGCATCAACCTGCCGCGCAACCTCCAGGTGGAGTTCCGCGAGGATATCCAGCGCATCACCGACGAAGAGGGCAAGGAGCTTCCCTCGAAGAAGATCTACGAGCGCTTCATCGAGCGTTATGTCGAGCAGCCGGGCGCGCGCATCAAGTTCGTCGACCACCACACCTATCCGGTGGGCGAGCACAAGGGCGTGCGCGTGGTGGCTGCTGAGATCACCGACAATGGCGAGGTCAAGCGCATCGAAGGCAAGGGCACCGGCCCGATCGACGGCTTCATCAACGCGCTGTCGATCTATCTCGGCATCGACCTCTCGGTCGCCGACTATTCCGAGCACTCGCTGCAGCACGGCTCGAACGCAGCCGCGATCGCCTATGTCGAGATGGAGCATCCCGGCGGCAAGCTGTTCGGCGCCGGCATCAACACCAACATCGTGGCCGCTTCCCTTGAAGCCATTGTTTCGGCGGCCAACCGTGTGCTCGAGATGCAGCGCGGCTGATACGCTCACCGTGACGAAATTCGGCCGCGTCGGGGAAACCCGGCGCGGCCTTTTCGTTTCACGGACAGGGTCGTTATAGGGGAAGGGGACTGCCGCCGATCTCAGATCGTCGCGGCGGCGGCTTCGGCGATGTCCTGCATGCCGACATGGGAAGACGGGCCGACGAGCACGAACGAGGCGCCGCCTCGCTGCCAGGAGACCATGCCGAGATCGTCACGGATGCTTTCGTCGAACTGGTCCGCCTGCGGGCCGGTGGTGCTCTTGAGGAAACAGATCGCGAAGATCTCGCCTTCGGCGCTGCGGTAGACGAGCTGTGCCACGGGCTTGCCGTTGGCGACGAGCAGCCGGGCACCCTCGAAGGTCAGGCCCTTGCCGGAAAGCTGCGGGATCTTGAAGGGAACGCCGACGCTAGAGGCAAGCCAGGTCTCGATCTTCGGCGCTTCCGTCGCCGGGACCTCGACCAGATGCTCCTTCTGCCGCGAATAGATGCGGTGATAGTCGGCGATGTCGTCGAGCCAGCCACGGGCTGCGGCGAGCTTGGTCGGCTCGCTGCCGGTGTTTGCCGTTCCGACGATGAAGCCGGCGCCGGCGCCGAGCAGCAACAGGGCTACAGATGCGGCAACCATGCGTGGCCAGACCCGCGCGTGCCGGACAGTGGTCGTCGTTGCGGCAATCCGCTCGGTCTTCGGATTGCTCCCGGGACCCTGCTTGATTTGCCGGACGAGAGCGAGCGGCACGGGATCGTGCAGGAAATCCTCGAAGGCGGTATCGCCAAAGCTGCTGCCGGCCTTCAGCCTCTCGAACAATGCCTTGGCGTCCTCGTCGCGGGCAAGAATCGCGTCGAGTTCGGTTCGTTCAGCTTCGCCGATCTCGCCGTCGATATAGGCGGAAAGGCGCACTTCGAGCGCTTGACCCCTTGTCTGTTGCAACGGTCAGGCCCTCCTTTCGGTATTCTCTGAGATCATCGCCGCGAGCCTGAGGCGCGCGGTCGACAGTCTACTCATGACGGTGCCGATCGGAATGCCCAGGATATCGGCGGTCTCGCGATAGCTGTGGCCTTCGACATTGACCAGCAGGAACACGCTCGCCAGCCCCTCGGGCATCGACAGGATCATCTTCTGCAACTGATTGGCGTAGACGGCTTTTTCGGCCGACGGCTCGATGCTGAGCTCGTCATGTCCGAGCGCATCGACGGTGCCGCTGCCGGTGCGGACCTTGCGCTTGCGGATTTCGTCGACCCAGAGGTTGCGCGTCATCGCGTAGACCCAGCTTTCCAGCCGGCCCTCTCCGTTCCAGAGGTGGCTGCGGGTGATCGCGCGCTCGCAGGCTTCCTGGACGAGGTCGTCGGCGTCATTGGCATTGCGCGTCAGCGTCATCGCGAAACGGCGCAATTTGGGCAGCAGGCTGACCAAGTCGCGTCTGAAGTCCTTCGTTTCTGCCGCTGGACGCATTTCTCTTCCAATGAAACGTGCCGGATCATGCATTTATTCGCCGTGCTGGGCACGAGCGGATGATATGAAACATTTGCTCCTTAGTCTGCAAGGGAAGTCCCGGAACGGAAAGCAAATTCTGCTGCTTCATCGCGCCTTTTCCCAAAAAGCTTTCGCTCACCCGCAGCCGTTAATCACGCGCTTCGTTACCGTTAACTGCAACGGTGGCCGGAGATCGCGTCAAAGTTCGGCCCGAATCTGACCGGACCTCATGCACAACTGCAGGTCGATGTCGGGGACACGCCAATGAACGCAAAGCATCGCAATGGCATGAGTATTGTCAGGTTTGTCGGGAGACATTGTGGCCGACGCCGCATTCGGGGAGGTGCGGTCGTCATTCGCACGGCTGCGCTGGTGCCGCTGTTTGCGGGGCTTGCCGCCTGCCAGAGCGCCCAGGTCATGGAAACGGGGTCGCTATCCTCCTACAAGGATTTCGTTGCCAGCGACGGGATGGTGACCAAGACGAAGTATCGGGTGGATTCCGCCGCCACCAAGAACGTCAAGACCGTGCATGTGATCCCGACGACCTTTGCCGCCACTGCGGATCTCGACAAGCTCGGGGATCCGCAAAAGAAGCTGGTGGCAACCGCGATCGACCGCTCGCTCTGCGAAGCCCTGAGCGCGCAATTCGACGTCGTGCCAATCTCCAAGCCCGCCGACATGGCGGTACGCTCCGTGATCAGCAAGGTCAAATCGACCAATGCCGTCGTCGCCGGCGTGTCGACCGTCACCTCGGCCGTTTCTCCGATCCCGGTTCCGCGCATTCCGATCGGCCTTGGAAGCCTCGCGGTCGAGGCGGAGGCCTTCGACCCGCAGGGCAAGCAGATCGCCGGCCTTGCATGGGCGCGTGGCGCCAACATCCTCACCAACGGCTCCCGCGCCTCGACGGCGGCAGACGCCTTCGAGCTTGCAGGCGATTTCTCGAGCGACTTCAGCGCGCTGCTCGAAAAATCGGGCGACCCGATGAAGTCCGATTTCGAGCTGCCGTCGATGAAGAACGTCAAGAACAGCGT
This sequence comes from Ensifer sp. KUDG1, assembly GCF_050434285.1. Taxonomy (NCBI): domain Bacteria; kingdom Pseudomonadati; phylum Pseudomonadota; class Alphaproteobacteria; order Hyphomicrobiales; family Rhizobiaceae; genus Ensifer; species Ensifer sp. KUDG1. The sequence goes on along the minus strand of NZ_JBNDIG010000007.1, from coordinate 74,006 downwards.
CGCCTATGCGGTCACCGGTAAACCGACCGATCCGGATTGCGCCGTGTTCGGCAAGGGATCCGGCCTTGGCGGTATCGCCGGCGGCGCGCTCGGCCTGCCGCCGGAATGGTCGGAAAAGAAGAACGAGGCAAAGTCGATTGCCGACGGCACGACGGGAAGCGGTGCCCCGGCAGGCACGACGCCGGGAAGTGCGGCGCAGGGAAGTACAGCCAAGGGAACCGAGCCCAAGAAGGGCGGGGCGACGGCAAGCGGGTCGAAGAAAACCTGACGTCCCGGCTCATGTCCGTGGCACGTCGGATCGAGGCGGCGCCTGGCGCCGCCCGTCCAGTTTGTCGCCCGGTCAGTACTGACGGACGCCGCCGAGCGACTGAAGCAGGGCGCGGTATGCCCAGGTGTTTTCGCCGCCGCGGTCGCGGATCTCGACCAGTTGCACCCGCGCTTCCTCGACGCGGCCCTGTTCGATCAGCGCCTGGCCCATGTAGGAGCGGGCGAGGATGTAGTTCTCGTCGGCCTGGAGCGCGCGCTTGTAGTACTGCATGCCGAGTTCCATGCGCCCGGCCTTGCGGTTGGCATAGCCGAGATAGTTGAGCACCCGGGCGCTCTGCTGGTCCTTGACGGCGCCGAGCACCTTGATCGAATTCTCATACTGGCCGGCATAGGCGAGTTCACGGGCCGCCTGGAACAGGATGTCGTCGCCAAGCTCGCTCTTCTTGGCATCGACGCAGGCTTTCTTCTTGGCGTCCCAGACCTTGCCGTCGGTGCATTCGCTGGTGGTCTTGGTTTTCTTCGGCGGTTCGCTCGTATCCTCGCCGGCGGCCATCACCGCATGCGCCATGAAGCTGGTTGCCCCGGCGGCGAACAGGGCGAAAACGAGGTTCTTGTGGTTCATCATGCCATCTCCCATTGCTGGCGCATGACCGCGAAAGCCTCGCGCTGTTTCAAACGACTGCGTGTCCTGCATTCGCGCAGAGGCGGGCGCGCTGCCATGCGGCGGCGGACCGGGGTATGACGCAGCAGGGCCGGAGTTTATTCGCCGGGCGATGAATTTTCTGCGGAGGGAGCCGGCGTTTGGCTAGAAGCGCGTGGTTTCGGCGAGCGACACCGTGGTGGCATCGTCGTTCAGCGCGTAGCGCTCGCGCGTCAGGTGCCAGTTTCCCGCTTCACCGGCGACCGTGAACAGGTTGTAGGCAGCCGGTGGCTTGTGCCCGCCCGGTCCTTGCGAGGCGGACGCGATGCCGACGACCGGGACGGGGGCATGCTGGCCCTTCAGCCAATAGACGGTGTTGAGGTGGGTGTGGCCATGGATCACAAGCTCCGCCCCGCCCGACGAGATCGTCGCGGCAAAGCGGCGAATGCCGATCATGCGCTTGTGCATCGAGGTCGCGCCACGGATCGGCGGATGGTGGATCATGACGATGCGGAAGAGCCCGGCCTCGCCGGCTTGCCTCAGCAGGTTGACGGTGGCGCGCGCCTGGCGCTGGCCGAAATAACCGCTGGCGGCAAAGGGCGGGGTGGCAACCGCGGTCGAGCAGCCGATCAGCGCCACCGGACCGCGCACGCGCATGTAAGGAAAGCAATGGTGCCGGTCATGCCAATGCGCCGGTGCATCGTCGCCGCGCATGTAGGGGTACCAGGCGCGGGTGGTCTTCTCGTAGGCGCCCGGCACATAGGCGTCGTGGTTGCCCGGAACGACGGAGATGTTTTCCGGCTTGCCCGCATCCTCCAGCCACTCGGTGACCGCCTTGATCTCGAGCGAGGAGGCGAGATTGACGAGATCGCCGGTCATCGCCAAATGGTCCGGATCCTTCTTCTCGATGTCGGCCAGCAGGGTGTCGAGCGTACCGGTAAAGAGATGGCGGCTGCGGTTGCGGTGCCAGTTGACGAAACCGGTGATGCGCTTGGAGGCGAGTTCCCTGAGGGATAGCTCGGGCAGCGGCCCGAGATGAACATCGGAGATATGGGCAAGTTTGAACATCGCCCCCGTCTAGCGCATATTCCGGCCGAGGGGAATCAGGTCGCCCGATGAATCGCGCGTGGCCGGGACGAGGAAGGAAAAAACGCCTGGAACAGGATCGGCCACCGGAGATGCGGCGCTGGTATCTCCGGCTCCTGATGTGGCTTGCACATGGCTACTACGCTGTGGCGCGCGGCATGACGATGGGTGTGCGGGCGGCCTGTTTCGATGGCGAGGGCCGCGTTTTCCTCGTCCGCCACTCCTACCTGCCGGGCTGGCACCTGCCGGGCGGGGGGCTTGACCGCGACGAAGCCTCGATCGACGGATTGTTGCGGGAGTTGCGCGAGGAGGGGAACCTTGAGGTTTCGGCGCCGCCGGTGCTCGTCCAGGTCTATTACAACAGGCGTACCAGCCGCCGCGACCATGTCGTCTTCTACCGCTGCGATGGCGTCAGCCAGACCGCGCCGAAAACGCCCGATCTCGAAATTGCCGAAAGCGGCTTCTTCGCCCTGGACGCGCTGCCGGACGACACCACGCCAGCAACACGCCGCCGGCTTGCGGAACTTGCCGGCGGCATCGCAATCGACCGCTACTGGTAGCGATCGATTGTCCGTTTCAGTGCGGGCCTACGGCGCCTCACGGCCGTGCGGGGCGGTGAGGTCGAGCACCGGGCCCACCGGCACGACGCCGGTCGGGTTGATGGTCGTGTGGCTGCGGTAGTAGTGCTCCTTGATGTGGCGCATGTCGACCGTCTCGGCCACGCCCGGCACCTGATAGAGTTCCCGCAGATACCCTTGCAGGTTCGGATAGTCGGCGATGCGGCGGACGTTGCACTTGAAGTGGCCGACATAGACGGGGTCGAAGCGCACCAGCGTCGTGAACAGCCGCCAGTCGGCCTCGGTGAGGCGGCTGCCGGTGAGGTAACGGTGCGAGCCGAGGCGCTCTTCAAGCTTGTCCAGGCGGGCAAAGAGTGCGCTCACACTTTCCTCGTAGGCGGCTTGCGTGGTGGCAAAGCCGGCCTTGTAGACGCCGTTGTTGACGTCGTTGTAGACGTCGGTGTTCATCGCATCGATCTCGCCGCGCAGCTCTTCCGGGTAGAAATCGAGCGTGGAGCCGGTCAGGCCGTCGAAGGCGGAATTGAACATCCGGATGATCTCGGAGGATTCATTCGAGACGATCGTGTTCTGCTTCTTGTCCCAGAGGATGGGAACGGTCACGCGGCCGGAATAGTTAGCGTCAGCGCGGGTATAGACCTGCCACAGCGCCTTCGAACCGAAGAGATGGTCGCCGGTGCCGATGCCGCCGTCCTTGAACTCCCAGCCTTGAGCGAGCATCAGCGGATCGACCACCGAAACCGAGATCAGGTCCTCGAGCTTCTTCAGCTTGCGGAAGATCAGCGTGCGGTGCGCCCAGGGACAGGCGAGCGAAACATAGAGATGGTAGCGATCGGCCTCGGCCTTGAAGCCGGCGTCGCCGCTCGGGCCGGCCGATCCGTCCGCCGTCACCCAGTTGCGGAACTGCGAAGCGCTGCGCTTGAAGTGACCGTTCGTTGCCACCGTGTCGTACCAGACGTCCTGCCAGACGCCATCCACCAACCTGCCCATCGGACAAACTCCTTCGTGATCGTTGCCTCAATAGATAACGTTTCCAGCGCCATTCGATAGGTAGCGAAATCGGAACAGTGCGTTTTAGGCTTTGACAGAGGGCAAAATTCTGCTATCGGCGATTTCACAACTTTTTTCGTGTCTGGAAGAATCCACACAGATGATGTTCTCGGGAAACCTGCGACGACGCTGATGCTGCCAACGCCCTCATCGGGCGAAGCCATCCCTATGTCTGTTCGCATGCCTGGTTTCTCGATCTCATGAAAAAGCACGATCTCGTCTATCTGACCGAAGACGCGTCCCACGACGCAGCCATCGAAATCATCAATGAAGAAGCTTTCGGCCCGGGCCGGTTCGCACGCGCTGCTGCGCGCATTCGCGAGCAGGGGGCGCATGACCGGTCGCTTTCCTTCATCTGCGCCGACAACGGCGAGACGATCGCATCGGTCCGGATGACGCCCGTCATGGCAGGCTCGATCAAGGGCCATCTGCTCGGGCCGCTCGCCGTCCGGCCGTCGCACAAGAACCAGGGCATCGGCCGGGAACTGGTGCGCATCGCGGTCGAGGCGGCACGGCGGAAGGGCTCGCACGCGGTGATCCTCGTCGGCGATCCGCCCTATTATCAGCCGCTCGGTTTCGAGAAGGTGCGCTACGCGGCACTCGAGTTCCCGGGGCCGGTCGATCCGGCGCGGGTGCTTGTCGTGCCGATGGCCGAGGGCGTGCATGCCGGACTTTCCGGCGTCATTGCCTGGCGGGATGACAAGCTGGTTCAGGTGCAGCCGATCGCGTTGCCGCTGGCCGGCTGACGCGGATCTTATCGCGTCACGAGCGACTTCTTCAGAAACACCCGGGTTCGGCCAACAGGGAAATCCGGCAGTTCACCGAAGGCCTCATAGCCCTGACGTTCGTAGGCGCGCAGGGCCTGCGGGTTGAAGGTGTCGATCCAGGCGCTGTGGCAGCCGCGACTGCGCGCTTCGTCCTCGGCCGCCTGCAGCAACTTGCCGGCAAGCCCCTGGCCGCGAAGATCTTCCGGCAGCCACAGCCACTGCACGAACAGCCAACCCCAGCCGGTGTAACCGTTCAAGCCACCGCGTCGTCCCTTTGCTTCGGGACCACCGACAAGCACGGGGAGGGGGCGGCGCTCCGACGGGCCGATGTCGGCGGCGTTGAAGGCGGTCAGGCCGTTGCCGATGGCTTCGATCGCCTCGGGCGGTGCGGCGTCGGTGACGACGAACATCGGTCCTTACCTTTCGACACGGCGCATGCTGAAGACATCCAGACGGTCCTCGCCGACATCCGTTTCGTCGAGTTGCCAACCGAGGCGCTCGTAGAAGGCGCGCTTGCCCGAGAGGGCGCAGAGATGCACGGCTTCGGCGCCCGTATCGAGCGCCGCCTGCGCTGCCTTCAGCACGATGTCGCCGCCGACGCCTGCGCCGCGGAACTGTGGATCGACCCAGACGGCAGCGACCCAGGGGGTGAGATCCGGCCGCTCCTCAAGATCGGAAGCGATGACCGAGGCGGTGCCGACGAAATCGTCGCCGGCATGAGCCACCAGACACAGCTGCTCGGTATCGGCGGCAAGGCTCTCCTGAAGCAGGCCTGTGATGTGCTCCAGCGGAAAGCCATGCGGCTCCCACCAGGCGCGCCAGATGCGGTCTGCCACGGCATCGAAGAAATGGGGCGCTTCGCGGAGGTCGCTGACGATCATGGTGCGCTCGCTCATCGTCCCTCGCGATACCAGGTGGCGGAAATAAGCAGCAGCAGCGCCGCAAGACCAAGGAAGCCGGTAAACAACGGCACGGAATTGACGCCCTTCAGCACGGTTTCGTCTGTCATGCGGATCGAGAGCCGCTGGTCGTCTGCTGCGCGCACCGAGCCCCTGACCGGCAGAACCATGGGCAGGTCGAGCGGTCCATCGGCACTGGCAAGGCGCCGCACGAGGCCCTTGGTCTTGTCCGCCCAGGGACGCAGCTTGTCCTCGGTCGAGATCGCCGCCTTGAATTCCGGGGCGTTGGGGTCGCCGACATGGGCAAGAGCCGTGAGCTCGCCGTTCGACATTTCGAACAGCCCTGTTTCGGTGGTGGCGACTTCGGCCGAGTAGAGGCCCGGCTGGCGTTCGGTCAGCTTGACGTCCTGCTTCTCGCCGGACGGCGAGGTCAGTGTCACCGGACCCGGATCGCCATCGATCGTCTGGCGGGTGATTTCCAGCGTGCGGCCGCGTGCGCGTGCCGTCAGCGCCTCTTCTTCGAGCGAGGGCTCCTGCATCAGCCAATGGGCGGTGCGGCGATAGAGCGACACGTGCGGGCCGCCGCCTTCGAAGCCGCGCGCCCAGAGCCAGCCCTGGTCGGAGAGCAGCATCGCGACGCGGCCCTTGCCGACGCGGTTGAGCACCAGCAGCGGTTTGCCGTCGGCCGCTTCCATGACCGTATGGCCCTGCGGCCGGTTGACGTCGACCGTGCGGAACCAGCGGCCCCAGTGCGGCGGCTCGCTGTCGGAGCCTTCGAGACCGCGGGTCACCGGATGCTTCTTTCCTTCCTCGGACAGGCGGGGGAAGAAGGCCTTTTCGTTCATCACGCCCGTGGGTGCTGCCGGCAGCACGGCCTCAAGCGGTGTTGCCGCAATCGAATCGTCGCCGGCATGTTCGGGGCCGGCCGCAATCAGCAGCGCGCCACCGTTCTCCACATATTGCGCGATGTTGTCGTAGTAGAGGATCGGCAGCAGGCCGCGGTGCTGGTAGCGGTCGAGAATGATCAGGTCGAACTCGTTGATCTTGTCGACGAAGAGTTCGCGCGTCGGGAAGGCGATCAGCGACAACTCGTTGATCGGCGTGCCGTCCTGCTTTTCCTGCGGCCGCAGAATGGTGAAATGCACGAGATCGACGGCCGCGTCGGATTTCAAGAGGTTGCGCCAGGCGCGCTCGCCGGCATGCGGCTCGCCGGAGACCAAGAGCACGCGCAGGTTCTCGCGGATGCCGTCGAGCACGTGGACCGCGCGGTTGTTGGCCGTCGTCACTTCGCCCGGAACAGCATCGACGGCAAATTCGAGCACGTTGTTCCCGCCGCGCGGAACGTTGAAGGCGAAGGGAACGTCGGTGCCGGGTTCGGCTCGCTCGCGGGCGATCTCGTTGCCGTTGAGGCGGATCGTGACTTCGGCGCTGCCGCCGGGGGCAGCGCCATCGTCGACCACCCGGAACGAGAGCTTCTGCTCCTCGCCGACGATGCCGAAGCGCGGCGGGTTGATCAGTTCCACACGCCGGTCGAATTCATCGGGCTTGCCGGTGATCAGCCCGTGCACGGGCGCGTCGAAGCCGAGCGTGCGACCGACGTCGGGAACGTCATGGATCTGGCCGTCGGTGACGAAAATCGCGCCGCCGATGCGCGCCGGCGGAACGTCAGACAGCGAGGAGGCGAGCGCGCCAAAGAGGTTGGTCGACGGCGAGACATCTGCCGGATCGGTGTTTGCCTCGATGATCCGCGGCTCGATCAGCGGTATGGCCGCCAGCCGCTCTTTCAGGCCCTCGACGGCGCGATCGGTCTGCGCGGTGCGGTCGCCGTTCTGCTGGCTCTGGCTGCGGTCGACGACGACGGCGACGATGGTCGAGAGCGGATCGCGCAGCTCCACGAAAATGGAGGGATTGGCGATCGCAAGCCCCAGTGCCGCGAGTGCCGCCAGGCGCAGCCAGGCGCCGCGCACCTTCTGCCAGAGGCCATAGGCGATGAACAGCGCCGCGACTGCTAGCAGCGGGACGAAGTAGATCCACGGGATCAGCGGGGCAAAGCCATAGGTCATCGATCGGCCCTCACTGTCCAAGCCTTTGCAGAAGGTCCGGCACGTGAACCTGATCGGCCTTGTAGTTGCCCGTCAGCATATACATCATGATGTTGACGCCGGCGCGGTAGGCATATTCACGCTGCATTTCGTCCGGCGGCACCGTCGGCAGGAGCGGCGCGCCGTTGACATCCACGGCCCAGGCACCGGCAAAATCGTTGCCGGTGATCATGATCGGCGTGACGCCGTCGCCGCCGCGCACGGGGCGATTGCTGCGGTCTTCGTCACCATTGGGGGCGGCCTCGACCCAGAGCTGGCTTTCCGCATAGCGCCCGGGGAAGTTCGAAAGCAGGTAGAAGGCCTTCGTCAGCACGTGATCGGAGGGCACTGGCTCCAGCGGCGGAATGTCGAGCCCGCTCAGCATCGCCTGCAGGCGCTGCACGTTGGGGCTGTCGCCGGCATCCGACGGTGTCAGCGAGGAAAACTGGTCGCGCGTGTCGAAGAGCACGGTGCCGCCGTTGCGCATATAGGCGTCGATCCGGCTCATCACCCGGCTGCTCGGCATCGGGGCGGTGGCCGAAACCGGCCAGTAGATGATCGGATAGAAGGCCAACTCGTCCTGTTCGAGATCGACGCCGACGGGTGCGCCCGGTTCAAGCGCCGTGCGGTAGGTCAGATAGTTGCTGAGGCCGATGAGGCCCTGTTCGGAGAGGCGGTCGACCTCCTGCTCGCCGGTGATGACATAGGCGAGATGGGTCGTGTCCAGCCGCTGCAGCGTCTGCTCGTCGCTCGGCTGGCTGTCCTGCGCATGGGCGATCGCCGGGGCGAGCGCGACCGCAAGGCCGAGCGTTGCAAGGCCGAGAGTTGCGACCAGTGCCGCGGCCGCGGCGCCGCGGCCTGCGCGCCGGCGCAGCCCGGCGAGGCCGCCGGCCATGTAGAGCACGATCAAAGTGTCGAGGACGAAAAGCGCCAGCGCCAGGCCGAAGAGATAGGGCCGGATCGAGAAAGGCCGGGCGCCCTCCAGTCCTTCGGCCCGTGCCCCGACGAGATTGCCGGTAATCGGGGTGAGCTTGCCGCCGTCAGGCAGCAGATTGTTGGCGACGAAGCCTTCCTCCGAGCCGTAGAGCCCGGGGGGTGTGTCGGCGGAAACGGTGGGCGCGACGCCGGGTGCGATTTCGAGCGGGCGGGCGCTGCCGGTATCGCCGGTCAGTTCGCCGCGGGCGCTTACCAGGCGGTAGGGCGGCAATGTCTGGGCCTTGCTTGGCTGGTCGCCGGCAACGCCGCCAGCGCGCGACAGCTGGATCGACCGGCGCAGCATGTCGACGAACGAGCCTGAGATCGGCAGGTTCGACCAGTTCGGATCGGCGCTCACATGGAAGAGCACGATGCGGCCGCGGCCGCGCTCTGCGGTCGTAACCAGCGGTGTGCCGTCGGCGAGGTTGGCCCAGGTCCGCTCCGTCAGATCGGGTGTCGGTTGCGCCAGCACCTGACGCTTCACCAGCACGTCACGCGGGCGCTCCAGTCCGGCAAAGGGGCTTGTAGGCGGGTAGTCGGCAAGCGGCTGCGGCTCCGACCAGGAAAGCGCGCCATCGAGCGTGCGCTCGCCTTGGCGAAGCACGACCGGAACGAGCGGGTCGTCGGCGGGAGCGCCGGCGAGCCTTGGGCCGGCGAAGCGCACCAGCATGCCGCCATTTTCCAGCCAGCGCGTGACCAGCGGGTAGCTTTCATCCGGCAGGCGGCCGACGTCGGCCATGACGAGGATCGACGGATTTTGCGCCAGGAGTTCGGCGATGGCCTTGCCGACCGCCTCCTCGCGGGGCTCGATCAGGTCGGCATGTGGCTCGAGCGCGCGCTTGATGTAATAGAGCGGCGAAAGCAGCGGCTGCGACTGATGGACCTCGCCGCTGAGAAGAGCGACCCGGCGGCGGCGGTTGCCGTCATCCAGGAGGTGAATGGCGCCGGCCGTCGCCTGGCCTTCGATCGTCAGGCGCGTAAAGTCGTTGCGCAGCTCGAAGGGCGCTTTCAACAAGGTATCCGCCGTGGTGGCGCCGGTCGCGAAGCGAAGCTCGCCCTCGGCGATCGCGGTGCCCCTGATGTCACGGGCGAGCACGTAATAGGCGCGTGGTTCGCCGAGCGGCAGGCGCGAGGCGGTAACCCGCATTCCGTCGTTTTCGTTTGTTGCGGCGGTCAGCGCGATGGCGCTTTCCGCATTGCCTTCGACCCGGCGGACATTCGCAGCGCCGAGTTCCGCGATCTGCTCCATCGTTCCGCCATTCGACGCTTCGATGCCGTCGCTGAGGAAGGCGAGGGTTCCGGGCGGAGTACCGGCAAATGCGGTCTTCATGGCGGCAAGCGCCCGGCCGCGGTCGGCCGGCAATGGCTGCGGCTGGGCGGCCGCCAGACGGTCGCGCGCCGTGGCGGCGGAGGCCGGCGTCGCGTCATGCTGGCGGTCGGTGGTAAAGACGATCGAAACCGGAAGCTCCTTGGCTTCGGCATCGTCGATCAGAGCACTGGCGGCTTCGACCCGCTGGTTCCAGTCGGAGACTGCCGCCCAGCTGTTGTCGACGACGAGCGCGAGCGGACCGGCTGCCGAAAGCGTGTTCTGCCGCGGGTTGATCACCGGATCGGCAATCGCAAGGATCAGGGCTGCGGCCATCAGCATGCGCAACAGCGTCAGCCACCACGGGCTTTGCGCCGGGGTCTCCTCGCGCTTCATCACCGAGGCGAGGATGCGCAGCGGCGGGAAGACTTCGGCCGACGGCCTTGGCGGCGTCATGCGCAGCAGCCACCAGATGACCGGCAGCGCAACCAGGGCGGCAAGGATGGCCGGATTGGTGAAGAGGAAGGCGAGGCCGCTCATAGCTGGCCTCCGTGGGTCGCGCGTCCCGGCATGCCGGAGAGATAGGTGTGCACGGCGACGAGTGCCTCGGAGGCGGGTCGGTCTGTCTTGTGCGGGGTGAAGGTCCAGCCGAGATGGCGAAGCGTCACGCCGAGCGTGTCGCGTCGGCCGATATAGGCGCGTTGATAGTCCTCACGCAGCACTTCGGCGCGGCCGGCGGTCAGCTTCTCGCCGGTCTCCGGGTCGGTGAATTCGGTCCGGCCGGAATAGGGGAACACTTCTTCGGCCGGGTCGGCGATCTCGACCACGTGGCCGCGCAGGCCGCGCCTGGCCAGCGGGCCGAGGCGGTCCATGATCTTTTCGGCAGGATCGAGAAAATCGCCGATCAGCACGAGGTCGCTGGCGCTGCGGATCATTCCGGTTTCGGGCAGGCCCTCGGCCAGCGGGCTGAGCATGATGGCAGTCGCCAGCCGTTCGGCGGCGTTGCGCGCGGAAACAGGCTCCATGATGCCTGGGCAGCCGATGCGCTCGCCCGAGCGCGCAAGGATTTCGGCGAGTGCCAGCATCAGCACCAGCGCACGGCTTTCTTTGGACACGGTGCCGAGATTCGACTTGTACATCATCGACGGCGAGAGATCGGCCCACAGCCAGATGGTGTGGGCGGCTTCCCATTCGCGGTCGCGCACATAGGTATGGTCGTCGCGGGCAGAACGCCGCCAGTCGATGCGCGACATGCTCTCGCCATCGGAATAGGGCCGGAACTGCCAGAAATTCTCGCCGATGCCGCGCTTGCGCCGACCGTGCCAGCCGGAGATCACGGTGTTGGCGATCCGTCGCGCCTCGACAAGGCAATCGGGTACGAGCATGGCGCGCTGCTGCGCGCGTGAAAGCACTTCACTGGCGGGAGTACGCGAGACTATGTGCCCGACGGTGGCCATGCGTCAGCCTCTGGCCTGCTTCACCAGATCGGCGACGACGTCGCGCACGGTCATGCCTTCGGCGCGGGCGGCGAAGGTCAGCGCCATGCGGTGCTGCAAGACGGGCTCGGCCAGCGCCAGGATGTCGTCGATCGACGGCGCCAGGCGGCCGTCATAGAGCGCGCGGGCGCGGGCGCAGAGCATCAGCGCCTGACCGGCGCGCGGGCCTGGGCCCCAGGCGACGTTCTTGTCGGTCGCGGCATTGCCGTTGCCCGGACGGGCGGAGCGCACCAGCGACAGGATCGCGTCGACCACCTTCTCGCCGACTGGCATCTGGCGGATGAGGCTCTGGATCTGCAGCAGCCGGGCGGCATCGATGACCGGGTGGGCCGTCGCTTCGCCGACACCTGTCGTTTCGAGCAGGATCTGGCGCTCGGCAGTAAGGTCCGGATAGCCGACGTCGACCTGCATCAGGAAGCGGTCGAGCTGCGCTTCGGGCAGGGGATAGGTGCCTTCCTGCTCAAGCGGGTTCTGCGTTGCAAGCACATGGAAGGGCTGCGGCAGGTCCTTGCGGGCGCCTGCAACGGTGATGTGGTACTCCTGCATGGCCTGCAGCAGCGCCGACTGTGTGCGCGGCGAGGCGCGGTTGATTTCGTCGGCCATCAGCAACTGCGTGAAGATCGGTCCGGGAATGAAGCGGAACGAGCGATGGCCGGCCGCATCCTGGTCCATCACTTCGGAGCCGAGGATGTCCGAGGGCATCAGGTCGGGCGTGAACTGCACGCGGCTGGAATCGAGCCCGAGCACGGTGCCGAGCGTGGCGACGAGCTTGGTCTTGGCAAGGCCGGGAACGCCGACGAGCAGGGCATGGCCGCCGGAAAGGACCGCGAGCAGGGTCTGTTCGACGACGCTTTCCTGGCCGAAAATGACTTTGCCGACTTCCGCACGCACCCGGGCGATTTCGCCCAGCGCACTTTCGGCCGCAGCGACAATCGCCTTCTCGTCGATCGCGTCAGCCGCGCCCTTCATCACACTCATGGTCATACTCCCCGGTCGCCCGTTGTTAAACCGAATCGCCCCTACAGCGCCGCGCGTCCTTATAGAGCGCGCCAGGCTCGCTGTAATATTGAGCCGCCGCAAGACACCTCTCCTTAGATCGATCCCGATTTAAGGAATCATGCGGTAGCCGGGATTTCAGTCGCCAAAATCCAATTTAGACCCTGCCGGACGGCTGACAAGTCGGCGCCGACGCACTATCTCGTGAGATATCAAAGGTCTCGATGCAAAATCGAGGTCAAACGGGACGGAACAATGGCAGAAGCCGAAATTCAGCAAACCGGCGATGCGGCCGGACTGGCGGCCCTGATTGCGCGTGCCGCCGGACAGACCGGCGAAAAAGCGCGCGGCCTGCCACCGGTTGACCGCTGGAATCCGCCGTTTTGCGGCGACATCGACATGGAGATCCGCGCCGACGGCACCTGGTTCTATCTGGGCACGCCGATCGGCCGGCAGCCCTTGGTCAGGCTGTTTTCCACCGTTTTGCGCAAGGACGAGGACGGGCGCACCTATCTCGTCACGCCTGTGGAAAAGGTCGGAATCCGCACCGTCGACGCGCCCTTCGTCGCTGTCGAGATGAGTGTGACCGAGGGGGAAAAGGGCCAGGTCCTGACCTTCCGCACCAATGTCGGCGACGTGGTCGAAGCCGGGGCGGAGCATCCGCTGCGCTTCGTCATCCATGGCGAGAACCGCGAGCTGAAGCCTTACCTGCATGTGCGCGGGCGGCTGGAAGCCCTGGTGTCGCGGCCGGTCATGTACGACATCGTCGAGCTGGGCGAAACGGTCGCGATCGACGGCACCGAGACGTTCTGCGTGCGCTCGGGCGGCGCGGTCTTCCCGATCATGCCGGCGGCCGAGCTGGAAGCGCTCTCCCGATGAATGCGCATCCCTTCTCAGCCGACGAGTTTCGTCGTCGGGCGCTGACCCAGATGGGCGGGCCGATCGAGACCTCCTGGCGCGAGCACGGCGACTTTCTGCTCAACCCGGGCATGGTGCCCTATCTGGAGACGCTGAAGCTCAAGGACGCTGCAGTCCTGGTGCCTGTTGTCGACGACGGCGACGATGCGACGGTTATCCTCACCCAACGCACCACCAGCCTGCGAAAGCATTCCGGCCAGGTCGCCTTTCCGGGCGGTGCCGTGGACCCCGAAGACCGGTCGATCGAAGTCGCAGCGCTACGCGAGGCGCAGGAAGAGATCGGCCTCGATCCGCGCTTCGTCGAAACCATCGGCCGGCTGCCGCACTACATGGCCATGTCCGGTTTCCGCATCACCCCGGTGCTGGCGGTGGTCAAGCCCGGCTTCGAGCTCGTGCCCAACCCGGAAGAGGTCGAAAGCGTCTTCGAGGTGCCGCTGTCGTTCCTGATGGACCCCGGCAATCACGACCGCGGCAGCGGCCACTGGCAGGGCGAGGAACGGCATTTCTACCGGATGCCCTATGGCGGCCGCAACATCTGGGGTATCACCGCCGGAATTCTGCGCATGCTCTATGAAAGGCTTTATGCATGACCTCGGTTGCTGGCGAAGGCTGGTTCTCGACGCCCTCTCTGCGTCGCGTTTTCGATGTGCTCAATGTCGATGGCGGCGAAGTCCGGGTCGTCGGCGGTGCGGTGCGCAACAGCCTGATGGGCTTGCCGGCCGGCGATATCGACATGGCAACCACCTGGCGCCCCGATGAGGTCGCCGAGCGGGCGAAGGCGGCCGGCATCAAGGTGGTGCCGACCGGCATCGATCATGGCACGGTGACGCTCGTCATCGACGGCATGCCCTATGAGGTGACGACGCTGCGCCGTGACGTTGCGACCGACGGCCGTCGCGCCGAAGTCGCCTTCGGCACCGACTGGAAGGCGGATGCCGAGCGGCGGGACTTCACCATCAACGCGCTCTACGCCAACGACCGCGGCGAGGTCTTCGACGATGTCGGCGGTCTCGCCGATATCGAAACGCGCACGCTGCGCTTCATCGGCGATGCCAGCGAACGGGTCGCCGAAGATTATCTGCGCATCCTGCGCTTCTTCCGCTTCTTCGCGCATTACGGCCGCGGTCGGCCGGATGCCGACGGCTTGCGTGCCTGTGCCCGTGCGCGCTCGAAGCTTGCAACGCTTTCGGCCGAGCGGGTCTGGGCGGAAACGAAGAAGCTGCTTTCGGCCGATGATCCCGGCCGCGCGCTGCTTTGGATGCGCCAGGCCGGCGTGCTCACCGAAATCCTGCCGGAAACCGAGAAATGGGGCATCGACGCGATCCCGGAACTCGTTGCCGCCGAGCGGGCCTTCGGTTGGAAGCCGGCTCCGCTTCTGCGCCTTTCCGCGATCGTGCCGCCGGACGAGGAGCGTCTGGAGGCCATGGCGGAGCGTTTGCGTGTGTCGAAAGCGGAGGCTGCCTATTTCAACCGCTGGGCCAAGGCGCCCGCGGTCCCGGCGACGACCGTCGACACGGCCTTCGATCGGCTGCTCTATCGTCATGGGGTGGAAGGCATTGTCGTGCGGCTGCGGCTGGCGCTCTCAACGGCGCGGCGCAAGTCGGAAGGCGATCCGGCGTTCTTGTCCGAGACTGCTTCGCTGCGCCGTCTTCTGGCGCGGGCCGAGGCCTTCAAGCGGCCCAGCTTTCCGTTGAACGGCGGTGATGTGCTGAAGGCCGGTGTGCCGGCCGGCCCGCGGGTGGGCGAGATCCTCGGCGAACTCGAGAACCTCTGGATCGAGCGTAACTTCAATCTCGACCGGGCAAACCTCGTCGCCCGGCTCGAAGCCATGGTGCAGCCGTCCTGATCAGGCCGCCTTGGCCGGACGGCTATGCCGCCTTGGCCGGACGGCTATGCCGCCTTGGCCGGACGGCTCACGCCGCCTTGAGGACGGCTTAAGCCGCCTTGGACTCGTCGGTGATCCGGGCCTTGATGTTGTCGATCATGTTTTCGCGGATGACGGTTTCGCCGTGCGTTTCGCGCATGTGATCGACGACGCGGCGCACGATTTCGGCATCGTTGTCGGCGCGGGTGTGCCATTCGCAGCCCGGGACGAGGGAACCGCATTCAAACAGGCGCATGGTTGCTTCCTTCCCTGTGTAAGTTTGATGCGAGAGCGCGGCGCGCCGGTCGGGCGACCGCACGGTCAGAGTAGCATCAACCCCCGGCACGGCCAATTGTTCCCGCCGAACGCGCGACAAGAAACCGTTATAGACAAGCGGGCCGTTGGTGTTATGGGTTTGCGGTAACAAGAGACGCAAAGGCCCTTTTGCCCATGACCTCCACCGTTCAATCGGAACTGATTGCCGCCATCCGGAACATTCCTGACTATCCGAAGCCGGGCGTGATGTTTCGCGATATCACCACCTTGCTCGGCAATCCGCGCGCCTTCCGTCGCGCGATCGACGAACTGGTGCATCCCTATGCCGGCACCAAGATCGACAAGATCGCCGGTATCGAGGCGCGTGGTTTCATCCTCGGTGGCGCGATCGCGCATCAGCTTTCCTCAGGCTTCGTGCCGATCCGCAAGAAGGGCAAGCTGCCGCACGACACCGTGCGCATCGCCTACAGCCTGGAATACGGCGTCGACGAGATGGAAATGCACAAGGATGCGATCCGGCCGGGCGAAAAGGTGATCCTGGTCGACGACCTGATCGCGACCGGCGGCACGGCGGAAGCGGCCACCAAGCTTCTGAAGCAGATGGGCGCCGAGATCGTCGCTGCCTGTTTCGTTATCGACCTGCCTGAACTCGGCGGGCGCAAGAAACTCGAAGCGCTCGGCGTCAATGTCCGCACGCTGATCGAGTTCGACGGCCACTGATCGGTCCTTGCGGGATGGGTGCGGAGAACCGCGCCCTTCCTTGGCCTACATGCGGTTGATCGTCCGCAGCATCAATTGCACTTCGCGCTGGGCTGCCGGCGACAATGTCTCCACTTCGGTGAGCCAGAATTTTTCGGCTTCCGGCGGCTCGTCTTCCCAGCTTCGGACCGATGTCTCGTTATCATCGATGACGACGCGTCGGTGACCGCCAAGACGCAGATATTCGTCCGCCAGTTCGCGGGCGTGGGTTCTTTCCATAGCCGCTCCTCCGCTAGCAATGGTCGCTTGCCCCGAAGCCGCTTCGGCGCGGCTGAGGGCGCGCAACCTGTAACCCGGGAGTTTACATCCGGCGGAAGGCGATTTTAAGAAATGATGGCGCCTGGCCGGTTTGATCCGGTCAGACGAACTCGATGACCTTGCTCTCGAAACGGATCACCGCCTCGCCGTGCTGGTTTTCGCCTTCGCACAGGATCGTGTTGATCCGCCAGCCGGGTTTTGAGGCAAGCGAACGGCTTTCGAGGAAGGTGACGAAGTAAGTGACCGTGTCGTCGGCATAGACCGGCTTCAGCCATTTGAGGTCACGAAATCCGGGTGAGGGGCCGAGGTTCGGCGCCTTCAGGCCCTCGGCCGCCAGCCGTCGCTGCTCGTTTCGCCAGAACTTGACGAAGCACTGCATCCACCCGGCGCAGGTATGCCAACCCGAGGCACAGAGGCCGCCAAACAGCGAATGCCGCGCCGCTTCCGCATCGAGATGGAAGGGCTGGGGATCGAAATCGGTGGCAAAGCGGATGATGTCCTCGGCCGTAAAGGTCAGACTGCCGATCACGGTCCGGTTCTTGGCCGCGTAGAATTCTTCCATCGTCATCATCAGGCGTTGCCCTTGTCGCGGCAGCGAAAGAGAACCGAGCATTCGGAAACCGCCACGGGCTCGCCGGCCTGGTTGTTGATTTCGTTGCGGAACTTGACGATGCCGAGATCCGGTTTCGACTTCGAACGGCGCGCCTGGATCACCAGGCTGAAGCCCGAGAGCACGTCGCCGGCAATGACCGGCTTCCTCCAGTCCATGAAATCGATGCCGGGCGAGCCCTGGGACGTGGAATTGCTCATGAAGGCGTCGAGCATCATGCGCATGCCGATGGCGCTGGTGTGCCAGCCGGAGGCGGCGAGACCGCCCAAGATGCTGCGTTTTCCCGCCTCTTCATCAAGATGCATCGGCTGCTGGTCGAATTCGCTGGCAAACGCGATCATCTCCGGCGGCTTCATCTCGACCGGCTTGTAGTCGAACCGCCGGCCTTCGGAAAAATCCTCGAAGTAGAGCATGCTTGCCTTGTCCCGTCTGATTTGTTGCCGCATTACCTACTGCATAATTTCCGCAAGCGGAATCGATTTGCGCGGACATAGGCAACATCGCAGGTCCTCCCGCGACGTTTCCCGGTTGCGCTTGGCTCTTGTCCATGCAACCAGCTGACAATCCGTCCCATCCGCTCGTGTCTTGATTGAGGAAAGCGCGTGACCGAACTGAACAGAGCGCTCGCGGGCGCAGCCGAAAAAGGCATCATCTCCGCGCATCAGGTGCGCGATCTCGAAGTGTATCTCGCCGATCGTGGCTTCCGTTTCGGACCAGTGGCATCGGATGCCGCGGCCGACAGGGCCGACGCCGCGCTCGATGCGCGGGCGGCGGAAGACAGCGAACAGCCCCGCTTCATCAGAGGCTTCCACGATATCCTGATCACGATCGGCGTCGTGGTGGTCCTCATCGGCTTGTGGGGCCTGACCGGCCCGCTCGCAACGCTGCCCGTCATTCTCGTGCTTGCGGAAATTCTTGTGCGGCGCCAGCGTCTGGCGCTGCCTTCGGTGGTGCTGACGCTCGCGCTCGTTCATTGGGTCGCAATGACCTCGATGTGGTTCGTGGACGATCACGGGGATGCCTGGCACCCCCTGACCTTCGGCCTGGCCTATGTTGCTGCCTTCCCGATCCCGCTGGCGCTGTTCTACTGGCGCTACCGCGTTCCTCTGGCGCTGGCCGGCCTGGTGCTGTCGATCGCGATGCTCTGCGTGGTGGCGGTGCTCATCGCCTTCCAGAACGTCTTCGGTATCGACGTTGCCAACCCCGACCACGTCCTGCTCTTTCCGCTGACCTTGTTCGTGGGGGCGATGGCCGTGTTCGCGATCGCCATGCGCTACGACTTTTCGGATCCTCAGCGGCTCACCACCCGTTCGGACATCGCCTTCTGGCTGCACCTGGCAGCCGCGCCGGCGCTGCTCTATTCGTTGATGGGCCTGGTGTTCCTGGCGAATGGCGGCGCAACATGGTGGGACGGGCAGGCAAGCTTCAATCAGGCCGCTTCCGCAATCGTGATCGTCGCCGTGTTCATGCTGGTCGGGCTCGTCATCGACCGGCGCGCTTTCGTCACATCGGGACTGTTGTCGCTTGGCGGTGCGATCTGGACTGTGTTGAGCAAGACCAATGCGTCGCTCGACAGCTACGTCTTCATCGCCCTTGCTGTCGTCGGGGTGACCGTCTTGTTCATCGGCATTTTCTGGCAGCGGCTGCGCCGCATGGTCATCGACCTCTTGCCGGAAACGATAACGGCGCGGTTGCATGCCGCGCCGTAGTATCAAGTTCTGATGCGCTCCGATCCCGCGCCTTGAGTGCGGGATCGGACCGGCAGGTCTTACGTGTTGAAGCGGAAGTGGATGACGTCGCCGTCCTGGACGACGTATTCCTTGCCTTCGTCGCGGGCCTTGCCGGCTTCCTTGGCGCCCACTTCGCCGCCGAGCGCGATGTAGTCTTCATAGGCGATGGTGTTGGCGCGAATGAAGCCACGCTCGAAGTCAGTGTGGATGACGCCGGCCGCCTGCGGCGCCTTGGTGCCGCGCTGGATTGTCCAGGCGCGCGTTTCCTTCGGACCGACGGTGAAATAGGTGATGAGGTCGAGCAGCTTGTAGCCGGCACGGATCAGGCGGTCGAGACCGGCTTCTTCGAGACCGAGTGCGCTCAGGAACTCCTTGGATTCTTCTTCCGGCAGCTGGGCCACTTCGGATTCGATCGCTGCCGAGATGACAACGCTCTCGGCGCCTTGTGCCTTTGCCATTTCGGCAACCGCGCGGGTGTGCTCGTTGCCGTCGACCGCATCGCTTTCCGCGACGTTGCAGACGTAGAGAACCGGGTGTGCGGTCAAAAGGTTCAGGCCCTGCAGAATGCGCAGTTCTTCGGCGTCGAGCTTGGCGAGCATCGTGCGAACCGGCTTGCCGTCCTGCAGAAGCTTCAGCGAAGCTTCCATGATCGGCAGCTGGGCAACGGAGTCCTTGTCCTTGCCGCCGGCGCGCTTGCGGGTCTGCTCGGTGCGGCGCTCGAGGCTTTCGAGGTCGGCGAGCATCAGCTCGGTCTCGATCGTCTCGGCATCGGCGACCGGGTTGATGCGGCCTTCGACGTGCGTGATGTCGTCATCCTCGAAGCAGCGCAGCACGTGCACCACGGCGTCGACTTCGCGGATGTTGGCGAGGAACTGGTTGCCGAGGCCTTCACCCTTCGACGCGCCGCGCACCAGGCCGGCGATGTCGACGAAGGAGATGCGCGTCGGGATGATTTCCTTCGACTTGGCGATGTCGGCAAGCTTGCGCATGCGCGGATCCGGCACCGCCACTTCGCCGGTGTTCGGCTCGATGGTGCAGAAGGGATAGTTGGCCGCTTGCGCCGCTGCCGTCTTGGTGAGTGCATTGAAGAGCGTGGACTTGCCGACGTTCGGCAGTCCGACAATACCGCATTTGAAGCCCATGGGGTCTCGTCCGTATCTTAAAATTCCGTTGGCGTGGCTATGCGGGAAGGGCGCTCCCCGGTCAAGGGCGCAGGCCCTGTTCACGGTAAATAAGGGGCCACGCCCGTTGAACCGGTGCTCTTCGGGCCGCATATGCGCTCAGCTTTCCGTCGACCTGCTCGGCGGCCAGGACATTATTGAGGATTTCCGCATTGATCGACCAGAAGTTCATGTTCCCGCGCGTGCCGGTTGCCGTCGTCGATATCGGCGATACGCTCGAGGCGCTGTTGATCCGCGCGACGCTCGAAAGCATGGGCGCCGTCGTCACCCTGCATCTGCCGGGAACGCCCGGGGATTTCCTGACCTTGCTTGCCGGCGGCGAGCTGGTGCACCAGCACCTGATCATTTCCGGACACGGCGACGAGAACGGTTTCGTCTTTGGCGACTATATCGAGGAGATCGACACATCGATGCTGGTCGAGGGCAGCTTGCCGCCAGCCGTTATCGCCGAACACGCCAGGCTTGACGGCAAGATCGTGCTCAGCACCTGCTGCGAGACCGGCGGCAAGCGCTACGGCGAAGCCTTCGTCGAAAAGGGAGGGGCCGCCCTCTACGTTGCGCCTGACGGCTCGCCCGAAGGGGCGGACGCGCCGCTTTTCGTGCATTGCTTCTTCCATGCGCTTCTGGCGCGCAAGCAAGAGGCAAGGGCGGCGCTGGAAAAAGCCCGCTCCTATGACGAAGCGGCATCGATGTTCGTCGGCTATTGGGCAAAGCGTTGATTTCCGCCTGCGTCCGTGCGCCTGCTTTTGCTTGATCGGCCACTGCGGCCGTAGGATAGTGCGCCGACGGGGCCGGTGCGCCGAGACGGCCTTGTCCGCAAGGCGAGCCGCGGCAGCGCCAGCCAATCTGTCATCAACGGGGTGGTTCCGATGAGTGACAACGAGGTTGCCAGAAAAGTTAAAGTGAAGGTGAAGCCGAAGCTCGAGCGGCCGAAGCTTTACAAGGTCATGCTGCTCAATGACGATTACACGCCGCGCGAGTTCGTCGTCGGCGTGCTCAAGGCCGTGTTCCATATGAGCGAGGAGGCGGGCTACCGGGTGATGATGACCGCCCACAAGATGGGAAGCTGCGTGGTGGTCGTCTGCGCCCGCGACATCGCCGAAACCAAGGCCAAGGAAGCAACCGACCTCGCCAAGGAAGCGGGCTTCCCGCTGCTTTTCACCACAGAGCCAGAGGAATAACAAGCCTCATGAATAGGCGTGGCGGCCGGAGGGATGCCCCGCGGCCGGCCGGCTTCACGCCTTCCGGTGCAGGCGAAGCGGCTTGCTCGCTTCGCGCTCGATCGTGCCCTTGGCCTCGAGATCGAGTTGAACCGCCTTCAGCCACCAGCCCGCCTTCGCGCCCTCGGGAAAAAGGTCCTGTGGCAGCAACGGCAGCAGCCGCTCCTTCGCTTCCGCCACGCTCAGGCCGGGTGCTGAGGGCGGCAGCACCGCGAGCAGGGCTTCACGCATCGCCTCGTATTTCACCCGATCGACGCGATGTTTGTGGCCGGGCGAGACGATGTTTTCGATCTCGATCTTCTCAGCCGGGGATGCCATTGGCCTCGCCTTTCACATAGTCGATCTTCGGCGCCTTGAATCCCATCGCCGCCCAGGCGGTCAATAGCCGCCACATGAAGCGGCCCGAATGGGTCTTGTAGCTCGGTAGCGTGTCGGCAAACTCGACGCCGGCCCTGCGGTCCTTCGTCATCGTGCGCATTTCCAGCGGCGGCTGTTCGTCTGGGGCAAAACGCTGATTGTAGACGCTCAGCCAATGACCGCCCTTGAATTCCAGGAACATGGCGGCGTTGCAGCAGCTGGCGATGACCCGGCGCGTCGGCGCCTCCGGCGTCAGCCGGTGTTCGCGCAGGAGATCGCTGCCCCTGATGCAGCGGATCCGGTCCTTGCGGTAGAGCGCAAAGCGCGTCGAGCCGTCGGCTTCCATGACCGGCGACGCCTCCGGCAAGGCTTCGAAGCGCTCGCCGGCGGTGCGGCAACTGGTGCAGTAGCAGGCGGCGCCGACGATCGGCTCGCCGACGGCTTCAAAGGCAACCAGCCCGCAGCGGCAGGCGGCAATGCGATGTCTTCCCTGTGGTTTGGCCATGGCCATCTCCTGATCTGGCTTCACTAACTAGACTGGACCGTCCAGTTTGATTTGTCAATCCGACTGGCCTATTCTGCAAGCCGAGTGATTTGGCGAGATACGGCAGGGGGAGGGCAGGCTTGAGCAACGGCGCAAAGACGCGCATGGAGCGCACCCGCAAACTGATCGTGGCCGCAGCCAGCGATCTCTTCCTCAAGCACGGCTTCCTCGGCACCAACATGGACGAGATCGCCGCGACGGCGGAGGTGTCGAAGCAGACGGTCTATTCCCACTTCCACAACAAGGAGGCGCTGTTTCTCGAAGTCGTGCGCAGCATGACAGGGGGAGCCGGCGACGAGTTCCAGGAGCAGGTGGCCGACCCCGATGGCGACGAGCCGATCGAGGACTTCCTGCTCGACTATGCCACGCAGTTGCTGACGATCGTCATGACGCCGCGACTGATGCAGGTTCGCCGCCTTGTGATCGCCGAAGTGGAGCGCTTTCCGCAGCTTGGCGAGGCGCTGCACGAGCGCGGGCCCATGCGCTCGATCCGGCGGCTGGCGGTCGCGTTCAAGCGCTATGGCGAGAAGGGCGACATCCGGGTGAAGGATGCAGATGTCGCTGGCGGCTTTTTCAACTGGCTGGTCATGGGCGGGCCGGTCAATGACGCCATGCTGCTCGGCGACGGCGCCATTCCGACGCCGGAGGTGCTGCGGGCCCATGCGGCCGAGGCGGTGCGGATCTTTCTGGCGGCCCATAAGCCGGGGTGATGGATGGCCGCGGGTTGCGCTCAGGCGCGCGGTCTTCACCGCACGTGGGCGTCCCACCACTTGAGCACGCGCATAGCCTTCAGCGTCACCCACCGCGAAGGGGCGTCGACCCCGTCGTCGATGTCGAACCACACCCGTCCGGCGGGGCGCCAGTCGAGTGGCCATGCGCCGCGTTCGAGCTGCCTTGAGCGCAGATGGTCGATCGCTTCGCTGAGCCGTGGATCGGGTGCCGCATGGCAAAAGAGCGCCGCGGCACGAAAGTAATCGAGCGCCCGCAGGATGTCGTAGCGCCAGCGGCTCGGGTGGCAAAGGCACAGGAAGCGTTTGTCGGCGGCTTCGCCCGTGCTCAGGCTGCGAAACAGATGCCGCTTGAGCAGGTAATCCTCGCCGGCCCGGCGCGCCGCCTTCGACTGTGGCGTGCCACCGGTCGCCATTTCGAACCCAAGCAAGCCTTCGAGCACGTTGATGGTGGTGGCAAAGGAAGACCGGAGCGAACCGTTTGCCCGTTCGCAGTTCCAGCCGCCATCGGCCTGGACCTCGCCGACGAGCCTTTCGACGATCGGCGAAACGTCGACGCCGAAATAGGCCCCGTCGGCAACGGTGCGGCCGTTGATGCACTCCTCGACTTCGCCTTGCCAATAGGGCTGGCCGCCTTCGTCCCAGCGGGAATTCGCGCCGATCAGGTCGACGGTTCGTCGGGCCCGATCGGACGAAGGGTCGAGACCGAATTCCCGGAGCTGCGACAGCGAAAAGCAGGTTGCCGTCCAGGGTTGGCCCTGCGCGGTCCACTCGTGCTCGTCGAAACCGGCGGGGATGAAGGCGCCGCCCGCCCATTGGCCGTCATCGTCCTGATGCGAGAGAAGCCTGGCGCCCCAGCCTTCGGTCTCCACCTTGGCCCTTTCGGCTTTCCACAGAGACACTGGAGCGTCCAGCAGGTCGCGCATCACCTGCCAGCGGATTGCGGGATCCGATGCGAGAAGCCAGTCAATCACCGCGTCGGCCACGGGCGTGCTCCAGACTTATGCCATCGGGTCGATCTGACCCATTCCGACCGCACAAGCTAGGGCGCTTTGCGGATAGGGGAAGCTAGTCGTTCTTCGAGCCGAACATCTTCTTCAGCATGTCGGCCATGGGGCCGGTCACCGGCAGCTTCTTCGGTTGGGCGGAATTGCGCGCCTGATGGACATGCGATTGCGCACCCTGCTTCTTCGGGCCTTCAGGCTTTTCCGCCTCCGGCTTGCCGCCGGTCGCTAGCGCGATCTTGTTGAGGAGTTGCGAATCCTCGCCACGTACCAGCATATCGGCATTGTCGGCGATGGCATCGAGCAGGGGTACCAGCCAGGCCTGGTCGGCCTTGGCGAAATCTCCGAGCACATGGGCGTGCACCAGATCCTTGACGCCGGGATGGCCGATGCCGAGGCGCATGCGCCGGTAGTCCTTGCCGCAATGGGCGTCGATCGACTTGATGCCGTTATGCCCGCCATGGCCGCCGCCGACCTTGATGCGCGCCTTGGCGGACGGCAGGTCGAGCTCGTCATAGATGACGGTGATGTCCTTCGGCTGCAGCTTGTAGAAGCGCATGGCCTCGCCGACCGCTTCGCCGGACAGGTTCATGTAGGTCTGCGGCTTCATCAACAGAACGCGCTCGCCGCCGATATCGCCCTCGGCGATCTCGGCCTTGAACTTCTTCGACCAGGAAGAAAAGCTGTGCCGGCGATGAATGACGTCAACCGCCATGAAGCCGATATTGTGCCGGTTGGCGGCGTATTTCGAACCTGGATTGCCAAGCCCTACGATGATCAACATGGTGCTGCGCATTCATGATTTCGGGGTGATGCCATCCAAAAACACCGCACCCCCCGGAAGTCAACGCCTATTTCTCCGCCTGCAGGCTGGCATTGGGCTTGAGCCCGTATTGCTTGAAGATCACATCCTGGGTGCCGTTGCCGATCAGCCGGTCGAGTTCGTATTGCATGGCCGCGACGATATCGCGGGGAAAGTCGCGGTGGCAGGCGATGCCGTAGAGCTTGCCTTCCAGCACCAGCGCGGCCTCCACCGGTTTGCCTTCGGTACGCATGCTTTCGAAGGTCTTCTCGGACGTCATCAACAGATCGACCCGGCCGGCGAGCAGCTTTTTCAGGCTGGAATCGAGATTGGCGGCATAGTCGATCTTGGGGAAGCGGTGCTCCTTGAGATAGGACGCCGAGAAATCCTCGCGCTGGGTGCCGACGGTATATTGCTGCGCGTCCTCCAGCGATTTGGGCGCGATGGCGGATCCGGCCTGCCGGACCATGACCATGTGGTCGATCAGCAGCGGCTCGACCCACTGGAAGTTTCCGTCGCGCTCGGCGTCGTGGCCGGTGGTGAAAACACAATAGGCGGGATCGGTCTCGGCCAGCATGAAAGCCCGCGCCCAGGGCAGAACCTCGATCGTATAGGGTTGCTTCAGGCGCTCCATGATGAGCTTGATCTGGTCGACGGCCGCACCACTCGGGCCGGCCTCGGTCGAAAAGTTGTAAGGCGGATATTCCTCGGTGACGAACTTGATCGTCTGGGCCTCGGCCGTCGTTACGAGGCCGAGGAAAAATGCTGCGATCAGCGCCTTCACATCTTTTCCTCCTCTTCTGCGTCCGCCTTGCGACGGATCCTTCTTTCTATCCCCGGCTCGTGCTCGACCTTGAGCCCCCGAAGCCTCCCGCGCCCCAGGGAACCAGGTGGGTGCACTCATGCCCGCATGCTGGGTGCGGAAGCCGCCTTTGCCTCGGAATCGCTTTCGAGCATGGTCAGCATCCGGTCGACCGGCATCGGCCGGCTGAAGAGGTAGCCCTGGCCGCAATCGACGCCGAGCTTGCGCAAGAGTTGCCACTGCTCCTTGGTCTCGATGCCTTCGGCAACGACGGTGCAGCCCATCTGGTGCGAGATCGTGCGGATGCCCTTGATCAGCATGCGGCTCTTGCGACGGATGTCGGCGGTGCCGGAGCTCAGCGACCGGGTGAAGGACTGGTCGACCTTGACGATATCGACCGGGAAACGGTTGAGGTAGCTCAGCGACGAGTAGCCGGTGCCGAAATCGTCGAGAGCGATGCGGCAGCCGAATTCGTTGAGCTGCTTCAGCACCGAGTGGACCTCGGGATTGTCGAGCATCAGCACCGCTTCGGTGATCTCGACGACGATCCGGCTCGGCGAGATATGGTGCTTCAGGAGCAGGGCGGCGAGCTTGTGCGGCAGTGTCAGCTCGAACTGCAGCGGCGAGAAGTTGACGGCGAGATAGGTGTTCTGGGTGCCGTCGAGCTCGGAGATCGCCGCCAGATGGCGTATCGCCTTTTCGAGGATCTGATCGCCGATGCGGGCAATCATGCCGGTTTCTTCGGCGATGCCGATGATCTTGCCGGGCGGCATCAGGCCCTTTTCCGGGTGGTTGAGGCGCATCAGGGCCTCGAAGCCGGCGATCTGGCCGTCGGCGAGGCTGACGATCGGCTGCAGCCACGCTTCGAAGTGGTCGTCCTTCAGGCCGGCTTCGATGCACTGCTCGATCTCATGGCGCTCGCGCGAGGCGTCGAGCATGCCGGCGTCGAACACCTGCAGGCCGTTCTTGCCGTCGTGCTTGCGGGCATACATCGCCATGTCCGCCTTCAGCAGCAGGTCGGAGGCGTTTTCCGCATGGGTCGGGTAGACGGCGATGCCGACGCTGGCGCTGACGAAAAGCTCGTTGCCGGCGATCGCCATCGGTTCGTGCAGTGCCGTGACGATGCGCTCGGCGATTTCGGCCGCCAGAGTAGCGGCGTTCGGATCGGAAAGCAGGATGGCGAATTCGTCGCCGCCGAGCCGGGCCATGATGTCGCCATGTGGCAGGGCGGCCTGAATGAGCTCGACCGTCTGGCGCAGCACTTCGTCGCCGGCGGCATGGCCGAAATTGTCGTTGATCCACTTGAAGCGGTCGAGGTCGATGAACAGGCAGCCGAGCTGCATGGCGCATTGGTCGGCCTGGATGATCGCCTCGTCGAGCGCGGCCTCGAAGCCCTGGCGGTTCAACAGGCCGGTCAGGTGATCGGTGATCGCCTGGGTGTGGTTGCGGCTTTCCGCCTGCTTCAGCGCGGTCACGTCGGTCATGACAGACAGCGACAGGCTGCTTTCGCCGGTGGCCTTCGTCTCCTGGATCAGCACGGTCATCGCTTCGCCGTCCGCCTTGCGGAAGGGGACGGTCACTTCGCGGATCGCATGATCGGCAACGGCGATCGTCTTGGCATGGCTGCGATAGGTCTCGTGCCAGTGCGGATCGACGAAATCGATGAAGTCGCGGCCGACGACGTCGTCGCGGCTGTACCCGGTCGCCAGCAGCCAGTAGTCGCTGACGGCGAGCAGGCGCCCGTCGACATCCAGTGAAAACAGCATGGCCGGCGTCAGGTTGTAGATGTCGGTGACGCGCTCGTGGGCGTTCTTCAGCTCGGTCTCTTCGCGCTCGAGGCGGTCCTGCATCTCGTTGAAGTTGGCGGCAAGCGCGCCCATTTCGTCGTCGGAGGTCCAGTCGACGCGGTGGCGAGACCCGAGCCGGCGGGTGGCCTCGATCGCGGCGGTCAGGCGCATCAGCGGGCGCATCACCGTGAAGCGATTGCCGACGAGCGCTGCGGCGAAAACGATCGCGACCGCAAAGAGCAGGATGGCGAGGATCGCCAGCTCGTCCTTGCTGAATTGCGACAGCAGACCCGGCGTCGGAACCCTGACTTCGATGCGTCCGACCTCTTTCATGCCATCCACCGACTGGTAGGAAATGGGCAGGATGAGAACCCGGTCCTTGGTGCTCGGCTGCACGCCGCCCATCGGCAGCTGCGCGAGGATGGAGCCGGACTGGTCGCGAATGGTGACGGAGAGGATGTCGGTGCCGTTTATCAGCGAGCGGGCGATGTGCTTGATGCCGTCGCTGTCAAAGTCCCAGATCGGTTTGCCGAGCGCCTCGGCGCTTGCAGCCATCAACAGTTCGATGTTGTGCAGGCGCTCGCGTGCGATGCGATCGCTCGAGATGCTGAGAAAGAGTGCAAGCAGCGGGGCAATGAAGACGAGCATCGCGCCGCAGACAATCGCAATAAACCGGTTCTCCACGGAGTGCATCATCGCATGCACGCCCCAGAAGCAGCTGCCACCCATCTCATATCAGAATTCTCTTCAGACAAGCCCAATTTCCCCGTCAGAAGAACATCATCAAAACCTTAAATGTTGCTGAAATCGCTTCATGATAATTCGTGGGGCACGGCATAGATGCATTCGGGCACCGGAGGGCTATCGCCAATGCAAAAAGCCCGCCCCAAACGAATGGGACGGGCTCTTGAATGAAGTGCGGCGGGACCGGCTTTCGCCGGTCGCCCAGAGGCCAATCAGGCTTCTGCTTCGCCTTCAGCTTCTTCCTTCACGCCACCGGCCGGAGCAACGATCGTTGCAACGGTGAAGTCGCGGTCGGTGATAACCGGGGTCGCGCCCTTCGGCAGCTTGATGTTGGAGATGTGGATGGCGTCGCCGACCTTGAGACCGGAGAGGTCAACGGTCAGGAATTCCGGAATGTCGTTGGCCGAAACGTTGAGTTCGACGTCGTGACGAACGATGTTGAGAACGCCGCCAGCCTTGAGGCCCGGGGACTTCTCTTCGTTTTCGAAGTGAACCGGAACTGCAACGGTAACCTGGCTGTCCTTGGAGACGCGCAGGAAATCGACATGCATCGTGAAGTCACGGACCGGATCCAGCTGGTAGTCCTTCGGCAGGACGCGGATCTTTTCGCCGTTGACGTCGATCGTTGCAACGGTGGTCATGAAACCGCCGGCGTGGATCTTCATCGTCACTTCCTTGGTGGAGAGCGCGATGGAAAGGGGGGCCTGCTTGTCACCGTAGATGACAGCCGGGATAAGACCGTTGCGACGAAGTTCACGGGAGGACCCCTTACCAACCCGTTCGCGCGTCTCGGCCTTGAGCTCGTAGGATGCGTGGCTCATGGATAGACCTTTCTAATGTCTAATGCTGGAGAGTTCGACCGCCATGCGGAAGAACTGAAGCCGCAAGGACTTCATCCGCGTTGCCTCCAAGGGTGTCTACGCGGACGGGCGCTCCTTAGACGAGATCCCCTGCAAATGCAAGCTTTGCCGCGGTTTCAGCTCTTTTTAGCGGTGAAACGCGCAAGTGCCAGCATCAACCCGCCGGCAATCAGACCCCAGAAGGCGCCGGAAACACCGCCGAAGCTGACGCCGGACGCAGTCACCAAAAAGGTGATCGCCGCGGCCTCGCGGGTCTTTGCGTCCGTGAAGGCGGCCATGGCGGAGCCGGCGAAGGCACCGACGAGGGCAAGGCCCGCCACCGCCTCGATCAGGACCGACGGTGCAAGGCTGACGAAGGTGGTGACGACGCCGGCCAGGAGGCCGAAGAGAATGTAGAAGGCGCCGGCATTGATCGCCGACCAGTAGCGCCGGTTGCGATCAGGATGGCTATCGCCGCCGGCGCACATGGCGGCGGTGATTGCAGCCAGATTGACCGCATGGCCGCCGAAGGGGGCGCTCAACATCGAAAAGACGCCGGTCGTCGCAAACAGCGGCCCGGGTTCCGGATGATAGTCGTTGACCTTCAAAACGGCGATGCCGGGAATGTTCTGCGAGGCCATGGTGACGATGAAGAGCGGCAGGGCAATGCTGATCATGGCCGCGACATTGAACTGCGGCACCACGAATTCGACGGTCGGTACCAGCGCCGATGAGAGGGCGGAGAAGGCGCCGGCCGGGATTTCGACGCCGAAGGTGATGACGAACACGAAGGCGATCAGCGCGGCCGGCACCGCATAGAGCTTGTTGATGCTGCCGACCAGCGCCCAGGCGATGAGGATCGGCAGGCCGAAAAGCGGATTGAAGGCGATCGCCTTGACCGGCGCGAAGCAGAGGCTGAGCAGGACACCGGCCAGCATCGCGTTGGCAAGCGGCGCCGGGATGGAGGAGACCAGCCGGCCGAGCGGTTTCCAGAGGCCGGCGATCACGACGAGCAGGCCGCAGACGAGAAAGGCGCCGACGGCCGCGTTGAAGCCGCCCTCGACGACGCCGGCGCTCGCAAGCAGCGCAGCACCGGGTGTCGACCAGGCGATGCTGACCGGCAGCCGAGTCACGGCACTGATGACAATGGCGCAGAGGCCCATGGAAATCGACAGCGCCATCAGCCCGGAGGCGGCTTGCGCTTCGCTGGCGCCGACGCCGGTCAGGCCGTGTAGCACGACGGCAAAGGAACTGGCGAAGCCGACGAAGGCGATCAGCAGGCCCATGAACAGGCTCTGGAGCGAAAAGTCACGAAGCATAGCGGCAACCGGCTGTTGTGAGGTTGAGTCGCGGCAATTTGATCCTTTCGCGTAGCACATTCGGGCGCTCTGTCGATATCGGCGGCGTGATCCACCGATCAAACTCGTTGACGGGCGCCGGTTCTCGAACCTTCGTCTGGCTGGACCTTCGCGGAAAACGACGGCTATAGTGGCCCCGTGGATGCGGCTCGCTTGGGAGATCGGCCGTGTCGACATTTCGCCGGACGACGCTTTCAGGGAGGAAGCCGATGGCTGCCGTCAGGGAACATTCGGACTATGTCTACAAGGTTGCGCACCAGCCGTCGGCGGCTGCCAGTTCGCCGATCGCCGCTTCGTGGCGCCGGTGCATGACGCTGCATGGGCTGGCACCTGAGGAGGGGCGTCAGCCGCTCAGACTGTCCGGCATGGAGTTCGAGCTTGCCCGGCAGAGGTCGGCCGAGCTGATCCTGGAAGCGGGCGGTGAACTCGACCGGCTGTTCGCCACCGTCGGCCGGGCCGGCTGCTGCCTGCTTTTGACCGACGACAAGGGCGTGGCGCTGGAACGCCGCGGCGCCGTCGGCGACGATGCCGATTTTCGCGATGTCGGGCTCTGGTCGGGTACGGTCTGGAGCGAGGCAAGCGTCGGCACCAACGGCATCGGCACCGCGATCGCCGACGAGCGCGCCGTCGTCATCCAGCGCGACCAGCATTTCCTCAGCAGCAATATCGGCCTCAGCTGCACCACGGCGCCGATCCGCGACCATCTCGGCCGGTTGGCCGCGGCCATCGATATCTCCACCTGCCGAGCGGACGCCTCCGAAATGACCATGTCGCTCCTGTCGCAGGCCGTGCGCGACGCGGCCGCGCGCATCGAGGCCGGGCTTTTCCGACGCGCCTTTGCCAGTGCCCGCATCGTGCTGGTGCCGGTCGACCGCGCCGGCCCCGCGCTGCTCGCCGTAGACCGCGACGACCTGGTGCTCGGCGCAACCCGCGCGGCCCGGCAATGGCTCGACCTCGACGACAAACGCATCGCTGCCGGCGTTCCGGCCTCCGATCTGCTGCGGGAAGATACGTCGGGTGATGCCGGCGAGCTTCCGGATGCGGAGCGTGCGGCGCTCCGTCGCGTGTTGTCGCGCGCCAACGGCAATGTCTCCATGGCAGCCGACTTGCTCGGCATCAGCCGCGCTACGCTTTACCGCAAGATGAAGCGGCTCCAGGTGAATTGATCCGTCCCGGCGAGGGTTGCCCCTCACCCTAGCCCTCTCCCCGCACGCGGGGAGAGGGGACGTGGCCGGTGGCAGCCACACAACGTGCCGCCGGGTTGGTTTCATAAAGCCAGTGACGGCGTTTGCCCCCTGAGATGCCGGGCAGATGAATGCCAGGTAGCTGTTTGGCTCAGAGTGCGCGGCTTGCCCCCCTTCTCCCCGTGATCACGGGGAGAAGGTCCCGGCAGGGGGATGAGGGGCGGCGCCGGCACTCCGTTCACGCCTTGCTGCATTGCAGCACGCTCGATCGAACCAAGCTGTCTCATATCTGAAACAGATTGCGGGGCAGCCGCTTGCGCCTCACTATCGAAGACGCACATTCGGTCGCACCTTCCTCCCACAGCTCCATTGCTGGGTCTCAGGGAGGAATGACCATGTTGCATCAGAAGATCGTCGAAAGCCCGTTCAAGCAGAAATACGGCAACTTCATCGGTGGCCAGTGGCGCGAGCCGGTGGCTGGGCGCTACTTCGACAATACGACGCCGGTGACCGGTGGTGTGCTTTGCCAGGTGGCGCGCTCGGATGCCGCCGATATCGAGCTGGCGCTCGATGCTGCCCATGCGGTGCGGGAGAAATGGGGGCGCACGTCGGCCGCCGAGCGCTCCAACATCCTGATGAAGATCGCCGGGCGCATGGAGGACAATCTCGAACTGCTTGCGCGGGCCGAAACCTTCGACAACGGCAAGCCGATCCGCGAGACCATGGCCGCCGATATTCCGCTCGCCATCGACCATTTCCGCTACTTCGCGTCCTGCATCCGCGCCCAGGAAGGTTCGATCGGTGAGATCGACCACGACACCGTCGCCTATCACTTCCACGAGCCGCTCGGTGTCGTCGGCCAGATCATTCCCTGGAACTTCCCGATCCTGATGGCCGCCTGGAAGCTGGCGCCGGCGCTCGCGGCAGGAAACTGCGTCGTGCTCAAGCCGGCCGAACAGACGCCGGCCTCGATCCTCGTCTGGGCCGATCTCGTCGGCGATCTCTTGCCGGCGGGCGTGCTCAACATCGTCAACGGCTTCGGCCTTGAAGCCGGCAAGCCGCTTGCGACCAGCCCGCGCATCGCCAAGATTGCCTTTACCGGCGAGACGACGACCGGTCGCTTGATCATGCAATATGCGAGCCAGAACCTCATTCCCGTTACGCTGGAGCTTGGCGGCAAGTCGCCGAACATCTTCTTCGCCGACGTGCTTGCCGAAGACGACGACTATTTCGACAAGGCGCTCGAAGGCTTTGCGATGTTCGCGCTGAACCAGGGCGAGGTCTGCACCTGCCCGAGCCGGGCACTGGTTCAGGAGAGCATCTATGACCGCTTCATGGAGCGGGCGGTGAAACGCGTCGAGGCGATCCGCCAGGGCAACCCGCTCGACAGCGCCACGATGATCGGTGCACAGGCGTCGAGCGAACAGCTCGAAAAGATCCTCTCCTATATCGACATCGGCAAGCAGGAAGGCGCCGAAGTGCTGACCGGCGGCGGCCGCAACGTGCTCGAGGGCGAGCTGTCGGAAGGCTTCTACGTCAAGCCGACGGTGTTTCGCGGACACAACAAGATGCGCGTGTTCCAGGAGGAAATCTTCGGGCCCGTCGTCTCCGTCACGACCTTCAAGACCGAGGCAGAAGCACTGGAGATCGCCAACGACACGCTCTATGGCCTCGGGGCGGGTGTCTGGAGCCGCGACGCCAACCGATGCTACCGCTTCGGCCGCGAGATCCAGGCCGGTCGCGTCTGGACCAATTGCTATCACGCTTATCCGGCCCATGCGGCCTTCGGCGGCTACAAGCAGTCCGGCATCGGCCGCGAGACGCACAAGATGATGCTCGACCACTACCAGCAGACCAAGAACATGCTGGTGAGCTACAGCCCCAAGGCACTCGGCTTCTTCTGATCGGATCTGCCTTCCCCGCCGCCTGGGGAAGGTGAGGAGCCGGAGGGACGGTATTCTCCACCTTTCCCTCCGGCTTGATCGACGGCTGAGGCGTGCTCTCCACCCGCGCCTCAGCCGGCCCATTGACCGCAATCTACAGCGAGGCGCGCAAATGTCCACGGAACTGACGGGAGCCGACGGAGACGAGCCGCGCGTGCTGGCGACCGATGCGGCGCTCGCCTTCATCGCCGAAATCCAGCGGGATCACCCCGATATCCTGTTTCACCAGTCCGGTGGCTGCTGCGACGGCTCGTCGCCCATGTGTTATCCGGCTGATGACTACATCGTCGGCGACAATGATGTGAAGCTCGGCGAGATCGGCGGGGTGCCTGTCTATATCAGCGCCAGCCAGTTCGAAGTGTGGAAGCACACGCAACTGATCATCGACGTGGTGCCGGGCAGGGGCGGCATGTTCTCGCTGGACAACGGACGGGAGAGGCGCTTCCTGACGCGCTCGCGGCTTTTTGGCGGCGGCGAGGCTTGTGCCGTCGTCTTCCGCGGACGGTAGGTCGCGGGCCTATTTCCGTTCCCGCATGACTTTTGCCGCCAGGTCGAGGAAGGCCCGCAGCTTCGGCTGCGTCTGCGCCTTGGCCGGGAAATAGATGAAGAGACCCGGCGACGTCGGGAGATAGGCCTCAAGCACCCGTTCAAGGCGGCCGCTCGTGACGGCATCCCGCACCGAAAGATCCGGGAGATAGGCAAGCCCGGTGCCGGCCTCGGCCATCTCCACCAGCATCTGAAAGTCGTTGACGGTAAGGGCGCCCGGAGCATCAACCGAGACGTCGCGTCCCTCGCGGTCGAACTCCCAGCGGTAGATCGTGCCGGATCCCGGATAACGATAGCGAATGGCTTCGTGGCGCGTCAGTTCCTCGGGCGTTGCCGGCCGCCCGTGCTTGACGAAGTAGGAGGGCGAGCCGACCACGGCCCAGGTGATATCCTGCGTCAGCCGGACGGCAATCATGTCGCGCTCGACCGCTTCGCCGATGCGGATACCGGCATCGAAGCCGTGTTCGGTGATGTCTACGGCCGCATCGTCGATGGAGACTTCGACGGAAACATCAGGATAGGCCTGGCGAAAGCGCGGCAGGAGCGGCGTCAGCACCAGCGGGATCGCCATGCGCGGCACGGTCAGCCGGAGATTGCCCATCGGCCGGTCGCGAAAGTCGCCGAGCAACTCGTAGGCGTCCGCGATCTCGGCGGCTGCCGGACGCACGCGCTTCAGGAAGGCAAGGCCTGCCTCGGTGAGCGCGACGCGCCGGGTGGTGCGCACGAAGAGCTGCAGGCCGAGGCGGGCTTCGAGCGCCCTGATCGTCTGGCTGACGGCGTTGGGCGTGACGCCGAGCGTCGCCGCCGCCGCGGTAAAGCTGTTTGCCTCCGCCACCGCCAGAAATTCTCTTAGTCCGTTGAAAGGGTCGTTCGCCATCTGCTGATTATGAAGCAATTCTTCCAAGCCTATCAAGGGAGCATCGGTTTTTCGCGGCAATCCATTTTGGCATGGTCTGTCCAATAGCAACCTGTCTCGCAGAGGATGGAGATCGACATGCAATATACGACGCTTGGAAATACCGGCCTGGTGGTCTCGCGCCTCGCCTTCGGGGCGATGACCTTTACCGCCGGCGACCGCAGCCTCGGCGCGATCTACAAGACCGATGCCGAAGCTGCCGGCGCCCTTGTCGGGCAGGCGCTCGATGCCGGCATCAACTTCTTCGACACGGCCGACGCCTATGCCTCCGGCCAGTCGGAACGGATCCTGGGTGCGGCGCTCAAGTCCCATCGCGATGAGGTGGTGATCGCCACCAAGGTCGGCTTCCGCACGGGGACGCCGCTGACCCAGGCCGGTCTGTCGCGCCGCCATATCCTCTGGTCGGTGGACCAGAGTTTGCAGCGGCTCGGTACCGACTGGATCGACGTCTACATCGTCCACAAGGAAGACCCGCATACGCCGCTTGAGGAGACGCTTGTCGCGCTCGATGCGGTCGTGCGCTCCGGCAAGGTGCGCTACATAGGCCTTTCCAACTGGTCGGCCTGGAAGGTGGCGGCAGCAGCCGAGATCCAGAAGGCCAACGGGCTGACACCTTTCAGCCACGGCCAGATGCACTATTCGCTGCTCGGCCGCGACGTCGAGCGCGATGTCATTCCGATGATGCAGCGCTATGGGCTGGGGCTGACCGTCTGGAGCCCGCTCGCTTCGGGCTTCCTTTCGGGCAAGTACACCCGCGACAATCTCGGCGATCCGGACAACCGCTATTCCGGCTTCGACATTTTGCCCTTCGACAAGGAGCAGGGCTTCAAGCTGGTGGAGCGCATGCGCGGCATCGCCGGCGCACACGGAGCGAGCGTCGCCCAGGTGGCGATCGCCTGGCTGCTTTCGAGACAAGCGGTGACCAGCGTGCTGCTCGGCGCTTCCAAGCCGCACCAGCTGAAGGACAATCTCGGCGCGGCGGATCTGGTGCTCACGGAAGCGGAGATCTCGGCGCTCGATGCAGCGACCGTGCCGGTGCCCGTCTATCCCAACTGGTTCATCGACAACCTCGTCGACCAGCCGCTGGCGCAGGCGCTGGAGACGTAATCGCGTTCGGCAACGAAAAACGCCGGCGCGTGGGGCGCCGGCGTCTAGGAAATTCGGGTGCTCCGGACGAACTCAGTCGAAGAGGCTCGATACCGATTCTTCCTGGCTCGTGCGGCTGATGGCTTCGCCGAGCAGGCCCGCGGTTGAGATGACGCGGATGTTGTGGGCGGACTGGACGGCGGTCGTCGGCTGGATCGAGTCGGTGATGACCAGTTCCTTGAGCATCGACGAGGTAACGCGGGCAACCGCGCCACCGGAGAGAACGCCGTGGGTGATGTAGGCGGTAACGCTGGTCGCGCCGTTCTTCAGGAGCGCTTCGGCCGCGTTGCAGAGCGTGCCGCCGGAATCGACGATATCGTCGATCAGCAGGCAGTCCTTGCCCTTCACGTCACCGATGACGTTCATGACTTCGGATTCACCCGGACGGTCGCGACGCTTGTCGACGATCGCCAGCAGACAGTCGAGACGCTTGGCAAGCGCACGGGCGCGAACCACGCCGCCGACGTCGGGCGAAACGACCATGACGTTCTTGAGATCGTAGTTTTCCTTGACGTCGCGCGCCAGGATCGGGATCGCATAGAGGTTGTCGGTCGGAATGTCGAAGAAGCCCTGGATCTGGCCGGCATGAAGATCGAGGGTCAGCACGCGGTCGGCGCCCGCCTCGGTGATCAGGTTGGAGACCAGCTTGGCGGAGATCGGCGTGCGCGGACCGGGTTTGCGGTCCTGGCGGGCATAGCCGAAATAGGGAAGCACGGCGGTGATGCGGCGAGCGGACGAGCGGCGCACCGCATCGATCATGATGAGCAGTTCCATCAGGTGATCGTTGGTGGGAAACGAGGTCGACTGGATGATGAAGACATCCTCGCCGCGTACGTTTTCGCCGATCTCGACGAAGATTTCCTGATCGGCGAAACGGCGTACCGTCGCTTTGCCGAGAGGCAGGTTGAGATAGTTGCAGATCGCTTCGGCCAGGAGCCGGTTCGAATTACCTGCGAAAACCTTCATTGACGGACCGCCTTGAGCTGGCGCGGTCACCGTCCGGTACTTTTCCGGTAGCGGTGTTTTCCGCGCAGATTCCGAGAGCCATTCCAATCGCGGTCATTCTTTGCGGATGGCCGCCGTTCAGAGCTGATCGGCCGCTTTTTAGCGAGACTGAACTTGAATGCAAGGGGAATGCTGCGCCGCGAAGGCCAATATCCTAAAAACTTTGTGTCAACCGGCTTGAGATTGCCGCCATTCGAGATAGGCGTCGATAGTTTTCGTCGCAATTCCCTGCATGGTTGTGGCCGGAACGCCACTCCACAAATCCGTGCCGCCGCCCGGAACAGAGTCCTGTCCCTGGATGCGATGCAGGCGGTTGCCGCTACCGTCGAGCACGTCCCAGACATACACGACGGTCGTCTTGTCGCCATCCTTCAGCGCCGAGAAATAGCCTTTGAGGATATGCTCGCTGCTTGAGTCTGCCGAACCCTTGATCGTCAGGCCGCGGGCGCGGGCGTCGGCGCCGAGCTGTTTGGAAAGCGGTGTCACGGCCTGGACCGGCGCGCCGATGATCGGCAGGAAGCGGATCGTGCCGCTTGCGGCTGAGCTTGCCTTCGGCAGGGCGGCGACGGTCGGCTGGCTCTGGATTTCTTCGGCCGCGGCCTGCGTCTGCTGGACGGGTGTGTGCTGGACTGGCGTCTGTTCGACCGGTGCCTGGCGGCTCTCGATCGCGTTCTGGACCGGCGCCGAGCCGGCGGCAAGCCGGTTTGCCTGTCCCTCGAATGTGCCGGCCGGATCCGTATAGGTCGCGTCGCCGCTGGCATAGGCCGTCGGCGTGTTCGAGGGGGCCGGCTGCGGCGAATAGGCAGTGGTCTGGCTGACGGGTTCGCGCTGCACCGGCGCCATCGCCGTCTGCGTGGACATGGCATCGAGGTCGGATTGCGTCACCGGCGGCGAGCGGAAGGTCCCTCCGCCGACGTCAACCTGTGGCGTCAGCATCTCGGTGCTGTTGCAGCCGGCGAGCGCAATGGCGAGGCCAAGAGCTACGATGGGCGTGGTGAGCTTTCGCATGTTCAAACCGTCCGTCCGTTTCTTCGCGGCAGTTTCCTGAAACGTCTCCTGTCGTCTGCCAGTACGAACGCAAGTCTAGGCGGATTTCCCTAAGCAGAAATGAAGTCCAGGCCGTAACGCGACAACGCGCGCGGCGTGTCCGTCGTGGTGAGGTAGGTCTGGCCGAGGGTCATGGCGGTGCCGCTGTCGGAATCCATGATGATCATGTGCACGAACAGCGACATGTTCGGCTCGATCTCCTGTGGATTGCCGAGGTGGAACATCTGCTGCTCCATCCAGGAGGGGGAGAAGCGGGCGCCGAGCGAATAGCCGCAGGCGTTCAGCCGGTGGCGGGCAAGGCCGCGCTCGTCCATGATCTTGGCATGCACGTCGAAGACGGTGCCGAAGGTGTTGCCGGGGCGAAGCACCATCTCGATCGCCTGGATCGTTTCGCGGCAGGCGCTGTAGAGTTCGCGATGGCGGTTGGTCGGCTCGCCGATGACGACGGTGCGCATCATTGCCGCATGATAGTGGGCGCTGACGCCGGCCCATTCCAGCGTGAGCTGGTCCTGGCTGTCGAGCAGGCGACGCCCGGACTTGTAGCGGCACAGCAGCGCATCGGCGCCGGAGCCGATGATGAACTCATTGGCCGGATAGTCGCCGCCGCCGGCAAGGATCGTGCCCTGCATCGCGGCCAGAATGTCGGCCTCGTTGCCGCCGGGGCGAATGAGCGGCAGGGCGGCATCGAGCGCGTCGTCGGCAAGGCTCGCGGCCTTTTCGACATGGGCGATTTCCGCATCGCTCTTGATCAGGCGCAGGCGGCCGACGAGGTGCGAGGCGTCGATCAGCTCGCCAAAGGTCTGCAGCTGCCGGTCGATCAGCCGCGCGGCGCGGCCGGTCATGCCGTGTGTGTCATATTCGATGCCGATGCGGCAGCCGAGCAGGTCGAGTTCGCTCAGGAGGTTCTTCAGGTCCATGGTCGGGTCGGCATTGGCCCGGTCGACCCAGATCTCGATGCGCTCGATGTTCGATGTGTGACGGGCCTGGCGAAGGTCGGCCGAGCGCGTCAAAAGCACCATCGAGCCGTCCTTCTTGACGACAAGCGTCTGGAAGAAGCAGTAGCCGAAGGTGTCGTAACCCGTCAGCCAGTACATGCTTTCCTGGGCGAAAAGCAGCACCGCATCCAGCTTCTCCTCGCGCATCTTCTCCGTCAGCCGCTCGAGGCGGCTTGCATATTCTTCCTGGGCAAAATGAAGCGCCATGTCAGGTCCCTCGTATGCAAATGGCGGAAATCTGTCGGCCGTAGTCCGGTTCCTGCCTGTGGGTCGTGCGCCGATAGGAGAAGAAACGCTCCTCGTCGGCATAGGTGCAGATGTCGAGATTCTCGGCGGCAACGCCCGCCTCGACCAGCCGTTTGATCGTCAGCCCCGGCAGGTCGAACATCGCATGGCCGTCGCGCTCCGAAGGCCGGAAGAACGTGGCGTAGCTTTCGTTCGCCGCGACGAAGCGTTCTACGAACTCGGAGCCGACCTCATAGTTCCGCCGGCTGATCGACGGGCCGAGGCAGGCGACGATGCGCTCGCGCTGGGCGCCGAGCGAAACCATCCTGTCGATCGTGCTTTCGAGCACGCCGCCGAGCGCGCCCTTCCAGCCGGCATGGGCCGCACCGATGACATTGGCTTCGGCATCGGCAAAGAGAATAGGGCCGCAATCGGCCGAGAGCACGCCGAGCACGATACCGGGCGTTGCCGTCACCAGCGCATCGGCCTCGGGGCGGGCGCCGTCATAGCTTTCGTCGACCACCACGGCGTCTGGGGAATGGACCTGGTGCACGGTTGCCAGGCGCTCGGGCGCGGCGCCGAACCAGCGGGCGACGCGGGCGCGGTTCTCGTTGACATGGGCGCGCTCGTCCTTGGAGCCGAGCCCGACATTGAGGCCGCGATAGATCCCTTCCGAAACGCCGCCCGTTCGGGTGAAATAGCCATGGGCGATTGCCGGTCCGGCCTTCTCGCTGAAGAGCGAGCTTTGCACAGGAGAGAGCGCGGCGTCATGCTGCATTGGTATATTCGCCTTTGCTTTATCAGGAAAATCAATGGGTTTGGGGGCGCGCTCCGGCCCGGCGACTGGCTCTTGATTTGCCGGCGCGATGTTGACCCGCGACGGCAGGGCTGTCAATTCCCGAACGGCAGGGGTGCCGTCCGGTGGCGGTTCAGGGCTTCGGTTTGCGGAACGGCGAGAGCGGAACCGGCGGGCTGCTGACGGCCAGGACCTTGAACAGTTCGCCCATCTTTCCCGCGCCTGCGCCGGCAAGCCTCTCGACGTCCTGGCGGATGGTTTCCTGTGTCAGCGCATCCTTGTCGCGGCCAAGGGATGCGGCGCGTTCCAGAAGACCGAGGCCGACAAGAAAATCACCCTGGTGGGCAAGGCCGTTGATCTGCACGTCGTCCGTCTTGGCGCGGCGGGCGAGCTGCTCGAAATCGACGTGGCTGGTGAGATCGGCGCGGCCGGGGCTGGCCAGCGGCGGATCGTATTCGTGGTCGCGCACGGCCTGCAGCGTGTCGCCGTAGCCGGTGGCCATATGGCCGTAGTCGATGATCACGGCGGTGCCGCCGCTGACCTTCAGCCGTTCGCACAGGGCCGACATGACTGCGTCGCGGGCCGGGGCGATCTCGAAGATCGTGCCTTCGGCGATACCTTGGGCCGGCGTCGGCAGGAGATCGGGATCGATGCCGGCAATGCCGACGGCAAAGGTCAGTTCGTCATCGGCATCGAGCCCGACCATGCGTTCTCGGAAACCTTGCGCGGTTCGCACGAACTGCCGGATCGGGATGGCGTCGAACAGCTCGTTGGCGGCCAGCAGCAGAAAGCCTTCCGGCAGGGTCTCGAAGCTCGTGTGCCACTCGACCTTGTGGCCATGGGCGGCGAGCGTTTCCGACTGGACCTTGCGCAGCCGCTCGCTGGTCTCGACGAGATGCA
Organism: Ensifer sp. KUDG1; assembly: GCF_050434285.1. Lineage (NCBI taxonomy): Bacteria > Pseudomonadati > Pseudomonadota > Alphaproteobacteria > Hyphomicrobiales > Rhizobiaceae > Ensifer > Ensifer sp. KUDG1. The sequence goes on along the minus strand of NZ_JBNDIG010000007.1, from coordinate 33,384 downwards.
CGCCGGCAGAGGCATAGAGATCGGGCGCGAGACGGCGCACGACGCGCAGCATGTCGGCCATCATCGTGCCGCGGCCAGGGCCGATTTCGGCAAGCACGGCACCCTCGGGCTTGCCGTGCTGCTGCCAGGCATGGACGAGGAAGATGCCGATCATCTCGCCGAAGAGCTGGCTGATTTCCGGCGCCGTGGTGAAGTCGCCCTCCTTACCGAAGGGCTCGTGCACGCGGTAGTAGCCATGCTCCGGATCTGCCAGGCAAAGCGAGAAATAATCGGTGACGCTGATCGGCCCGTGGGCCTTAATCAGCGCCTTGATCTTGTCCGCAAGTGGTGTCGTCATGCCTTCGTCCAATTCGCCGGGCGGCGGCCGGAAAAGCCGCGCGCCCTTGCCCCATCCGCTCTCAGGCGGCTGCGCGCCGCGCCCGGGCAATAGCCCAGATGCCGGCGAGCGCCATCGGCAGCGACAAAAGCATGCCCATGGTCAGCCAGCCACCGACAAGATAGCCGATCTGCGCGTCCGGTTCGCGGAAGAATTCGACGAAAATACGGCTCAGGCCATAGCCGAGCACGAAGATGCCGGTAACGAGCCCCGGCGACTTCAAAGCGTGGCGACGGTAGATGAACCAGGCAAGCACGGCGAGCAGGACGATGCCCTCGAGGGCGGCCTCGTAGAGCTGGCTCGGGTGGCGGGCGAACGGACCGCCGGTCGGGAATACGATCGCCCAGGGCATCGACGACAGGCGGCCCCAGAGTTCGCCGTTGATGAAGTTGGCGATGCGGCCGAAGAACAGGCCGATCGGGACGACGGCGGCGACGATGTCGAACAGGCTCCAGATGGCGATCTTGTTCTTGCGGGCAAACAGGATCATCGCGAGCGTGGTGCCGAGGAAGCCGCCGTGGAACGACATGCCGCCGTTCCAGATTTCCAGCGCGCGGATCGGATTGGCGAGCACGGAGCCGAGATCGTAGAAGAGGATGTAGCCGATGCGGCCGCCGAGCACGATGCCGCCGGCTGCCCACAGCAGGAAATCATCGAGTTGCTGCAGGGTGATCGCCGGCTTGTCGTCGCGCCAGAGCGCGGTGTTCATTGCCAGGCGCCGGGCGTAGAACCAGCCGAGGAGGATGCCCGCCACATAGGCGAGCCCGTACCAGTGGATGGCCAGCGGCCCGATCTGGACGATGACGGGATCGATTTCAGGGAAGGGGAGGATGGCGAGGCGGGTCGCTAATGTTTCCAATTTATTGTTCTCGTGCCGGGCCGGTTGTTTCGGCGGAACATGGCGAGCGATTGCACCCCGGTCAAGGGCGACGATTTGCGCCCCGGACACAGGGTCGTGAAGCGGGTCGTGAAGGCGCGCGTGATTTTTCTTGCATCGGGCGGCCGGTGACCCTACCTGAAACCCATGGACCGCATCGCTCTTTAAGAGGCGATGGCTGAAATGGAGATCGCGACGATGAGCACAGGCACCAACCGCATGCTGGATGACTTCGCCAAGCTGATGACCGATGCTGCAGGCGCCGCCCAGGGCGTGCGCCGCGAGGTTGAAACGGCCTTCCGGGCGCAGGCCGAGCGGGCGCTGAATTCGCTCGACGTCGTCAAGCGCGAAGAGTTCGAGATGGTCAAGGAAATGGCCATCAAGGCGCGCGAGGAAAACGATGCGCTTCTGGCCCGTATTGAGGCTCTTGAAGCGCGTCTCGTCGATACGGGCAAGTAACGCGATTCCCTTGAAATAACGGCATTTCAGCGTTTTTACTTCGCCCGCGGACCTCTTCCGCGGGCGTTTTGCTGTCGATCAGCCGCGCAGGTCTGAAACGGCATGATCGGTGGTTAATAAAACCTGAAAAGTTTTCCACCTGTGGACACTGCCAAAAAACCCTTATGGCAGAGTCAGTTAAGCTCAACCGCTTCATTCACATGACAACGTGGACGCGATTGTTCACGGCTATTTTTGGGCCGAGGGGCTGGCAGCCTGACTCCGCCATTATACACTGATTTTAAATGATGATTCGAAACGAACCACGTAAGCTCCGGGCAGGGTAAGTCAGCCAGGATGGATGTGAGTTCAGCAATCATAGTGTGTTTGTAATCGGTGTTGGGTTTGCAGCGTTGCGTCTTGTGAGCGTGATGATGCATGCCCGTGCCACACCTATGCAGGGTGATGCATGAGCCTTTTGGAAATGGAAGTCGAGCGCCAATCCAACCCGGTCGATATGATCGAGTTCGTGGCTGCCAATAACGACTGGTCGTTCGAACGATCCGGCGAAGACGAAATCGCCATGACGGTCGAAGGCAAGTGGGCGGACTACCACGTTTCCTTCTCCTGGATGGAGGAATTCGAGGCGCTGCACCTGGCCTGTGCCTTCGACATCAAGGTGCCGGAAAGCCGGGTCAACGAAGTCATCCGTCTGCTCTCCCATATCAATGGGCAGGTGCTGATGGGCCACTTCGATCTGTGGCGTCAGGAGGAAGTGGTGATCTTCCGCCAGTCGCTGCTGCTCGCCGGCGGCGCCGAGCCCACCAACCAGCAGGTCGAAGTTCTGCTTTCGAGCGCACTCGACGCTTGCGAATCCTATTATCAGGCGTTTCAATTCGTCGTCTGGTCCGGCATGGACGCGCAGCGCGCCGTCGATGCCGTGCTGTTCGAAACGGTTGGAGAAGCCTGATCATGACGAACGCCGCTTCCGGTCCCATCGTGCTCGTCGGCGCCGGCAATATGGGCGGCGCCATGCTTTCCGGCTGGCTGAAGAGCGGTGTTAAAGGCGCGGACGTTCTCGTCGTCGATCCCGGTCCGCCACCGGCCATGGCGCAGCTGATCGCCGCCAACGGCGTGACGCATGCGACCTCCGCACCGTCGGGTGTTCAGGCGGGCGTGATCTTCCTTGCGGTCAAGCCGCAGGTGATGGACGCGGTGCTGCCGCCGCTGAAATCGCTCGTTGGCCCGGAGACGGTCATCGTATCGGTTGCCGCCGGCAAGACGCTGGCCTTTATCGAAACCCATCTTGGTGCCGCCGCCACGGTCCGCGCCATGCCGAACACGCCGGCCATGATCGGCCGCGGTGTCACCGGCGCCTTTGCCAATGCCCGCGTCAGCGACCAGCAGCGCGCTCAGGTGCATGATCTCCTGAAGGTCAGCGGCCCGGTCGAATGGGTCCGCACCGAAGCCGAGATCGATGCCGTCACCGCCGTTTCCGGCAGTGGCCCGGCCTATGTCTTCTACCTCGTCGAGTGCATGGCGGAGGCGGGCCGCAAGGCCGGCCTTGAGGCGGACCTCGCCATGCGGCTCGCGCGGGAAACCGTCGCGGGGGCTGGCGAACTGTTGCACCAGTCGCCCGACGAGGCCGCACGGCTGCGCCAGAACGTGACCTCGCCCGGCGGCACGACGGCTGCGGCACTGTCAGTGCTGATGGCCGACGACGGGATGCAGCCGCTGTTCGACAAGGCGATCGCTGCGGCGCGCAAGCGCGCGGAAGAACTCGCAGGCTGAACATCAAACGCGGCCGGCGCCATGTCGGGGCCGGCGGGCGCCTGGCCTATGGCGTTCGCGTCGGGTAAGCGCCAGTGCAAGCCTCATGATCGCGGCTTGGCTGGCGGTTGAATAGACTTCTCCAAATTGCACTTATCGCGCTGCGGCCCATGTCGCCGATCGCAATGGCGCGTTGACGCCGCGCCCAGCAATGCAGCGCATAGCTCATCGGCAGACCGTCTTGCTGATTGCCCATTTCCGTCACTCCTCAAGCTTCGCTGTCTGAGTTCCGGCTCAAGCTACAGCCTGTCGCCTGCCGCGATAATCCATGTTAAATTCCGTTTATCTGTGACGAAATGGAATAGATAAGATGGATCGACAGGAAGCCATGGCGGTGTTTCTCGCCGTCGTCGAGGAGGGCGATTTCTCGGCGGCGGCGCGGCGGTTGCGCATGACGCCATCGGCGGTCAGCAAGATCGTCGGCCGGCTGGAGGCGCGCCTCGGCGTGCGCCTGCTGCAGCGATCGACCCGCAGCATCAGTTTGACGAGCGAAGGCAGCGCCTATGCGGAATCGAGCCGCCGCATCCTCGGCGACATGGAAGATGCGGAGGTTGCGATCCAGCCGGGGGCGGTGCCGCGCGGGCGGCTGCGGGTGAGCCTGCCCAGCGCCTTCGGTCACCGCCTGATCGTGCCCATGCTGCCTGATTTCATCGAACGGTTTCCGGAGATCGACCTGGAACTCGATTTCAGCGACGCGGTCGTCGACCTCATGAACGGTGAGGCGGATGTTGCGCTGCGGGTCGCGGAACAGAGCGACAGCACGCTGGTGACGCGGCGGCTCGCACCAAACCGTCGCGTCATCTGCGCTGCACCCGCCTATCTTGAGCGGCACGGCGCGCCGCAAACGCCTGACGACCTGCAGCGGCATGTCTGCCTTGCCATCACCGCCCGCGGCCGTCTCAACGTTTGGGAATTTCAGGATGGCAACGGCCGGCGTGCGATCCGTGTTCGTGGCTCCGTCGAAGCCAACAGCACCGAAGCGCTCCGACGGCTTGCGCTCGCGGGCATCGGCATCGTGCGCCTTTCCGAACTGCTCGTGGGCGGAGATATCAAGGCGGGATTGCTGGTGCCGCTTCTGACCGGCAGCAACTATGCCGAGGCAGAGCCGATCACGGTCGTCTATCCGCACCGGCGATTCTTGCCGCCGCGCGTGCGTGTTTTCGTCGATTTCCTGGCCGAGCAGTTTGCGCGCCGCCCGTGGGAGGAGGCCAGATTTCGCGGGGAGCCTGCCGGGGACGCCATGCTTCCGGAATCTCGCCCGATGCTTTAATCCACCTCGTCGGAGAAGATTTCACATAGGGAATGACGATGGCTGAAACTATTGAATTTGCTGATTTCGAGCGCGTGGATATCCGCGTGGGCACCATCGTCGAGGCCGAGCCCTTTCCGGAAGCGCGCAAGCCGGCGATCAAGCTGAAGATCGATTTCGGCCCGGAAATCGGCATAAAAAAGTCATCAGCGCAAATCACCGTGCATTATCGTCCGGAGGAACTCGTCGGGCGGCAGGTGCTGGGTGTGGTCAATTTTCCGCCGCGCCAGATCGGGCCTGTGCGCTCTGAAGTGCTGACGCTGGGCTTTGCAGACGAGGCCGGTGCGATCGTGCTGGCTGCCACCGAACGGCCGGTCCCCAACGGCAAGAAGTTGATGTGATCCCATGAACATTGCTTTCGAAGTGATCCCCGAGCGCGTCAAGGTGTCATGCCTTTGGCGCGCCGCCGATGCCGCGCGCGACTGGCGCGCAAGTCATGTGCTGTCCCTGCTCGATCCGGAACTGCCGGATGCCAACGTGCCCGTGATTGCGGACGCCAGCCACCGGGTCGTGCGCATGCGCGACCAGGAAAACCTGAAAGCCACCCAGCATTTCCCGGATCTGGTGCTTGAGGTTTTCGAGGCGATGCGCCCGGCAGCCGAGCATGCTGAGAGCCGCATTCTCGTCCATTGCCATGCCGGCGTCAGCCGCTCGACGGCCTTTGCCTATGGTCTGATTGCGCACCAGCTCGGCGCGGGACGAGAGGACGAAGCCTTCCAGGCACTGCTGACCATCACGCGCAAGCCCTGGCCGAACCGCCGCATCATCGAGATCCTTGATGCCGCCCTTGGCCGCGACGGCCGGCTGCTGGCACCGCTCGATGTCATGCGCGCCCGTCATCCGCGCCGCATCGACGCCTGGCACCGCTTCAACGAACGACGCGGCCTGACCTCGATCTACCAGCGCTGACGGGCTCAGCTCTCCGGCATCAGCATTTCGGCGTAGCGCTTGAGTGAGCGATTGTAGCGGGGCAGGTGCCGCGACAGGCTGCCGAGAGCGAGTGCTGCCGCCTGTTGCGCCTGGCCGGTATCGACGAGGCAAAGCGCCAGGAAGGCGACGACCGCATCGTCGAGTTCGTCCGATGGCTTGTCGCGCTCGGCGGTGAGCAGGGCAACGCCTTCGTCGGCGCGGCCGAGATTGCGCAGGGTGCTGGCGAGCTGGATGGTGGCGCGTCGGCGGCGAATTCCCTGAAGGCCGTTTTCCAGCGCCTGCCGGTAGAGCGGCTCCGCCTTCGTCTCATGGCCGGTGGAATCCTGTGCCGAGGCTCGCTCGAACAGCCCGACGGCATGTCCCGCCGGCAGTTCGGCGGCGAGAGCATCGATGCGGGCGACAAAGCTTTCGCCATCCATCGTGTCGAAGGCGGCCCAGAGTTCGGCCACCCGTCGTTCCCAGTCAGCCCAATCGATGACGTCTACCATGCCGCTCCCCTCAGCCCCGTTCGCGGGCAGAAGTGGCCCGCCCGGGCAGGGACGTCAAGCCGGCACGCGCACCGTTGCCCTGAGGCCGCCGAGCGGGCTGTCGCCCAGCGTGACGTTGCCGCCGTGGCTGCGGGCGATATCGCGGGCGATCGCCAGACCAAGGCCGGTGCCGGAGCTGTCGAGATTGCGCGCTTCGTCGAGGCGGAAGAACGGTTTGAACACGTCCTCGCGCGAACGTTCGGGAATGCCCGGGCCGTCATCGTCGATGGTGATTGTCAGCCACTTGGCACTGTGGCGCGCATCGATCTTGACGGTGTTGGCGTAGCGATAGGCGTTCGAGGCGATGTTGGCGATGAGACGGGTGAAGGCGTTTGGCCGGACGCGGATATCGTCTTCCCCCTCGACGGAGGTGGTGAGCGTCTTGCCGAGCAGTTCGGCCTCGGCCGCGAGCCGGGTCATCAGGTCCGAAAGTTTCAGCTGGCCGACGTCCTCCTCCGCTTCGCTGCGGGCGAAGGCGAGGTATCCTTCCAGCATGTTCTGCATGTCCTCGACGTCCTGGTTCAGGCCCTCGAGATCCGGGTTGTTGCCGGCAAGCGCCAACTGCAGCTTGAAGCGGGTGAGAATGGTGCGCAGATCGTGACTGACGCCGGTCAGCATTGCGGTGCGCTGTTCGATCTGGCGTTCGATGCGCTCGCGCATCTGGATGAAGGCGAGGCCGGCGCGGCGAATTTCGTCGGCGCCGCGCGGCGCGAAGTCGTCGATCTTCTGGCCCTTGCCGAAGCTTTCGGCCGCCTTGGTCAGGGCCAGGATCGGCCGGATCTGGCCGCGCAGGAAGAGGACCGCGATCGTCAGCAGCACCAGCGAGGCCGCCACCATCCAGACGAGGAAGATGTGGGTGTTGGAGGCATAGGCCTGGTTGCGCCGGGCGTAGACGCGCAGGATGCGGCCGTCGTCGAGCTTGATGCGGATCTCGACGAGCTTGGAGTTGCCGACCGTATCGATCCAGAAGGGGCGGCGGACCTGGTTGGAAATCTCTTCGCCGAGGATCTGGTCGAGGATTTCGAAGAAGGGGCTGGGCCGCGGCGGCGGCAGTTCGCCGGGCGGATCCACGGAGATGCTGAGATCGAGCTGATCGCGGGCGATGCGGATGATCTCGGAGATGTCGCGGTCGGCCGGGAAGGTGTCGATGAGATCGACGATCGCGGCGATGTCGCCGGTGACGGCGGCCGACAGGCGCTGCGTCACCAGCTGCCAGTGACGCTCCATGAAGATGAAGGCGACCACCGACTGCAGGAGCACCATCGGGATGATGACGATCAGCAGCGAGCGGGCGTAAAGCCCCATGGGCAGGCGACGGCGCAACCAGCGGGTGAAACGCCTCCAGGCGTTGTCGTTCGCCCCGGACGCGCCGTGCTCTATGCCGTCAAAGCTTGCCATGATCTGCCGCGCTCATCGGAAGGGCTGCCATTTCAGTCCACGCTCAGCCGGTAGCCGATGCCGCGCACCGTCTGCAGCCAGACGGGGTTGGACGGGTCGTCCTCGATCTTGCGGCGCAGGCGGTTGATCTGCACGTCGATCGTGCGCTCGCCGACTTCGGCATCGTCGCCGATCAGTTCGTGGCGCGGAATGGTTTCGCCGGCGCGCTGCGAAAACAGCGTCATGATCTCCTGCTCGCGGTCGGTCAGCCGGATATGGTCGGCGCCGCGCCGGAGTTCCTTGCGCACCACCGAGAAGGTGTAGGGGCCGAAGATCACCTGATCGACCTTGGGCGCTTGGGCCGGCTGGTTGCGGCGCAGGATGTTGTTGATCCGCAGCACAAGTTCGCGCGGGTCGAACGGCTTCGACAGATAGTCGTCGGCGCCGGCCTCGAGGCCTTCGATGCGGGAATTGGATTCCGCCAGCGCCGTCAGCATCAGGATCGGCACGGTCTTGATCTGCCGGAGGCTCTGGGTGAGCGAAATGCCGCTTTCGCCCGGCATCATCACATCGACGATCAGGAGGTCGAAGTCGAGGCCGACGAGCTTGCGGCGGGCCTCGTCCGCATCGGACGCGGTCGTCACGCGAAAACCCTGTTCGACTAGGTAGCGGTTGAGCAGATCGCGGATGCGCCGGTCGTCGTCGACGACCAGAAGGTGAGCCGCATCGTCCGAGACAGTCGCTTTTGTCGTCATTCCACGCTTCCCAAGTTGCAGGTCAGACCCGCGCTGCGGCGGGCGTCAGTCTGCGGCGTTGTTCTTCATACCGGCGAGGAAGCGCTTGACCGTTTCGCGCGCGCCCGGACCGGTTCTTGCCAATGCATCGGCTATGCGGCGGGACTGTGGCTCGGCGAGCGCACGCGCCAGCGCCTGGCCTTCCTCCGTCGTATAGAGCATGCGCTGGCGGCGGTCTTCAGGGCCGGTTTCCTGGCGGATATAGCCGGAATCGATCAGCTGCTTCAGCACCCGCGCAAGGCTCTGCTTGGTGATCTTCAGCGTGTCCAGGAGGTCGGCGACCGTCATGCCCGGCTCGCGGTCGACAAAGTGCACGACGCGGTGGTGCGCCCGTCCGAAGCCGCTCTTTTCCAGGATCGCGTCCGGGTCGGAGGTGAAGTCGCGATAGGCGAAGAAGAGCAGCTCGATGATCTCGAAATCGATCGTATCGTCATCGGCGGCGGCATCGGTCAGATACCGGGTGTTCTCTTTGGATTGGCCGGCCACGCGGTCATTTCCTTTCAGCCTGATTGCAACTTGCGAAACTTTCGAAAAAATATGTCAGCTTTGTTGACATATTTTTACCATAGCATTAGCGTCCATGCTCGGTAAGCGAGACATTTGGCATTGGCAACATCTGGAAAGGATATGCCGTGCCGTTCCGATCGCAAATCCAAAATCACGAAATTGAATTTTCCCTCAATCAGTTTGCCGATAGACTGAAAGCAGGACGATAATCAACTAAGAATGGCGCGCATGCGCCGGAGGATGACACCATGGCAGCGGTTCCTTTTGATCAGTTGGACGGACAAATCTGGTTCAACGGCGAGTTCGTCGCGTGGAAGGACGCCAAGGTACACGTGCTGACCCACGGCCTGCACTATGCCAGCGCGGTTTTTGAGGGCGAGCGCGCCTATGGCGGGCGCATCTTCAAGCTGACCGAGCACAACCAGCGCCTTCATCAGTCCGCCGAAATCCTCGGCTTCAAGATTCCCTATTCGGTGGAACAACTGGATGCCGCCAGCGTCGAACTCCTGAAGCGCCAGGGCTTCTCCGAGGCCTATGTGCGGCCGATCGCCTGGCGCGGCAGCGAGAGCATGGGCGTTTCAGCGCAGAACAATCGTATCAATGTCGCCATCGCCATCTGGCAGTGGGGCAGCTACTTCAATCCGGCCGAGAAGCTGAAGGGCATCCGGCTCGATATCGCAGAATATCGCCGCCCGGATCCGCAGACCGCTCCTTCGAAGTCGAAGGCTGCCGGCCTCTACATGATCTGCACCATCTCCAAGCACGCGGCCGAGGCCAAGGGCTATGCGGATGCGATGATGCTCGACTATCGCGGCCGCGTGGCCGAGGCGACTGGCGCCAACATCTTCTTCGTCAAGGACGGCGTCATCCACACGCCGGTGCCGGATTGCTTCCTCGACGGCATCACCCGCCGCACCGTGATCGAGCTTGCCAAGCGCCGCGGCTATGAAGTCGTCGAGCGGGCGATCATGCCGGAGGAACTGTCCGGTTTCAGCGAATGCTTCCTCACCGGCTCGGCCGCCGAAGTAACGCCGGTTTCCGAAATCGGTCCCTATCGCTTCACGCCGGCAACGATCTGCGAAACGCTGATGAACGACTACATGAAGGAAGTCTATCCGGTTGCCGCAGCCGCCGAGTAACAACGGCATCCGGAATACTCTCGAATGCAGAAAAGGCGGCCCCCCGGGGCCGCCTTTTGTCTTGCTACGGATATGATCGCAGAGTTAGGCGGTCTTCCCCAAGAACTGCCCGACGATTCCGCTCAGCACGCCGCCGCCGACAAGGCCGCCGATTGCTTGCATGGCAAGACCGGTCGCGGCTGCTTCTCCGCCGAGCATTTGAATGAGGAACCCGCCGCCGAGGCCTCCGATCGCGCCGACGATGGTGCGTGCGACGATACCGAATGCCTGCTGCTTCAACACTGCGCTGGCCGCGTTGCCGCCGGCCGCCCCCGCGATCAATTGGGTAATGATAGGCATTAATGCTTCCATTGATCCCTCCGTGTCGTGGCTCGTCGTGGACGCGCCACTAAAAGCCGATGATCCGGCATCAATAGGTTGAAGCCTATTCTGGTTTATTGTCAATTTGAGTGAAATGACGTTCCCGCGACTGCTTCGTAGCCAATTGAAATGGCTCGATTTTAGGCAACGGCAATATCTTACAGGCAAAGCGGGAAAATGAGGCCGGCGGCTGGAGGCATTGGCCTTGCCGTGGATGATTCGTGCCGTCGGTAGGCCGAGGGAGCGTGATGCAGGCGCATGAGGGAACCTCCGGCAACCGAATGGCTGCCGGAGATCTCGGCTGTTAGCGGTAGACGTAGACGATGCGTCGCGTTGCCGGTTCGACCAGAACGGGCTGGCCGTTGATGCTGACATAGTCGTAGCTGTAGTCAGGCACGCGGTGAACGGCCACGGTCTGTGGCAGTTCGGCACCGACGACGACTTCGCCATCGAGATAGACGGTCTCGCCGGGGTTGGACGTGACGTAGGTCCGCACGTTGTCCGGCGGCACGATCGGGTCGATCTGTTCGACCGGGCCGATCAATTCGTCGCCGCTGCTGACGATCACGGGATCATTGGGCTGCGCTTCGTAGGTGACCGCGGGAATGGCGAGGTCGGCACGACGCTCCTGGACCACGACGGCCGAGCCGCCAAGATCCGTTGTCAGATACTGGGCATAGACCCAGCCGCGCACGCCGCCGACGTCGATGCGGCACCACTTGCTGCCTTCGACGCAGCCGTCGATGACCGCGGTGCTGCCGCGGGCCGCAAGGCCGACTGTCGGATATTGAGGGCCCGGACCCGTGCGGATATTCAGGTCCGTCACCGTGGTCGCGGTCATGGCTGCAAAGGCGGCCGGGGTACCGATCGCCAACACCAAACCCGCGGCCGCAGCGGCTCGCAACAGGGGGCGGGTAAGCTTCACCATTGTGTTTCTCCTTATATTGACGAGGGCCAAACGCCGGCAAGCGCGCGGATGTTCCCCCGGGAACGTCACGAAATATGACGCTGTGACATTCTCCAGCCGTCGCCGAGGGCAGGACACGCCAGGAGAACAGGCGACGGGAGAGGGGACACAATGCAGAATGCTCAGCCGGATCAGACCAACGTCGCCGCGCGCAGCCTCAAGCCGGTGGTACGGATCGTCGTCGCTGCCGAGATCGCGATTTCGGCGCTGCTGATGACCACCGTGCAGTGGCCGGCGCACCAGCTGTCTGCGCCGCAGATAGCCTCGCTTCGCTGATTGGCGCTGTCACCGCCGCCAATTGCCGCTATAGGAAGATGACGAGATCCCAAAGCGCGTTGCGATCTTCCAGATTCGCTTCCTACGCTTTAGGTTCCTGATTTATCGCATGTCGTTATCGCAATATCGCTGCACAGTTTTGCGCGACATGCTCTAGAGAGGCAGACGCGCATGTTACAGGCGGGCATCATCCCGGTTACCCATTTCGAGCAGAACTGCACCGTGCTGTTCGACAGCGAGACCAAGGAAGGCGTGATCGTCGATCCCGGTGGCGATGTCGATCTCATCCTGCAGACCGTCCGCGAAAACGGCATCACGCTGAAGGCGATCTGGATCACCCACGGCCATATCGACCATGCCGGCGGTGCCAAAGAACTGAAGGACGCGCTCGGGCTCGAAATCATCGGTCCGCACAAGGACGACCTGCCGCTGCTCGAAAGGCTGGAAAGCCAGGCCGAGCGCTTCGGGCTGGCGATGAAGGTCCAGAACGTCATTCCCGATCGCTGGCTTGAAGAGGGCGACACCGTCTCCTTCGGCGACCATGTCTTCGAAGTCTTGCATTGCCCGGGCCATGCGCCGGGCCACGTGGTCTATTTCAACCGGGCGCAGAACTTCGCCCATGTCGGCGACGTGCTCTTCCACGGTTCGATCGGCCGCACCGACCTACCCGGCGGCAATCACCAGCAATTGCTCGATTCGATCCGCGACAAGATCCTGCCGCTTGGAGACAATGTCGGCTTCATCTGTGGCCATGGCCCAGGCGGCCAGATTGGCGACGAGCGCCGCACCAATCCCTATCTGCGTGGGCTCTGAGCCTCCGTACATGCGCATGAAAAAAGCCCATGTCTCGATCAAGACATGGGCTTTTCGATTCTTGCGCCGAGCCTGATCAGCCGGCGGTGCAGAAGTAGCTGCGACCGTCGTAGCCGCGGAAGGTGCCGCTATCCGGGTTGAACGAGCGGTAGCGCTGGGCGCAGTAGCGATACCAGGACGGGGTCCAGGGCTCGAGCGACCGGTAACCGCCGCCGTAGCTGTCGACGACGACAGGGCGTGCCTGGTAGACCGGGCGAGGGCGATAGACCGGACGCGGCTCGTAGTAATCGTATTCCGGTTCCGGATCGATGTAGACGCGCTCGTTGTAGCCGCCGTTGTAACGCGGCTGCGAAGCGATCGCGCCGCCGATCAGAGCGCCGGCAACGAGACCTGCTGCACCGGCTGCCCATGCGTCGTCATTGTTGTGGTGATGCCTGCCGCCTGCCTCGGCGGCGCCAAAGGTCGGGATGACCATAGCGGCTGCGGCGATCGAGAGAACGGCGGCTTTGATGAACTTGTTCATTTGGCTTCAATCCTTCGCATGGACCGGATCAACCCGGTCTTCATGATGCAGGAAGGTTAACGCGGCCAAACTGAACCGAGCCTGAACAAAAAAACCCGGCAAGAATGCCGGGCTTCAACTTGGAATCTGTCAGCAGAAAACGGCGTTAGCCGGAGATCTGCAGGTTGACCGCCTTCGGGCCTTTGCCGCGGCGATCCGGTTCGGTGTCGAAGCTTACCTTCTGGTTTTCCGTCAGACCGGTCAGGCCGGAAGCCTGGACTGCGGAAATGTGTACGAAGATATCTGCACCACCGTTGTCAGGCTTGATGAAACCAAAGCCCTTGTCGGTGTTGAAGAATTTTACAGTGCCAGTTTCGGCCATGCGTCAGGTCCTTTTCTCTCCACCCGTTTGACGGACGGGCAGCATTGCAGTTTTGCCCGAATGGGCGTTGGCAGGCAGGTCTCGACGTTTGAGGAAAGGGTCCTGGTTACCGCAGCCAGCCATAGGAAAGGTCGCATTGCTGCTTCCCATCGGTCTGGCCGCCCGGAGTTTTTGCGTCTCCGGCCCGCTTTTATTTCAAGATCTTCCCGTGTTCGCAGATTGCCCGAACGGAAGTAAGATTGATGGGTTTATTTTGAATTGGCAAGCAAAACTTTTCGGGATTGGTATTGCGTCTTGTCATTGCTCAAAAATCGGTCATTTGCGGCTTTGCGGGGCGCTGCGCAAAATATATCGCAAGCTGTTGAAATCACAGCTTTTTGAAAACAATTGCTGCAAAATTGAGTGGTTTTCGCCGATTTCCCGTGCGGCGCTGGCAAAGCAGGCCAATCGCATATCAGGCATGCCGTCGGCAACTCCCTGATATGTTTGAGGCTTCTCATGTCGGCGGTTTCTTACGTAGATTTCTTGCAGAAAATCTACAACTACCGTTTCGGGGCGAAAACGCACGGCGAAGCCACGCCTTCGTCGCGAAGCAACGGGCCTGTTGCCCTGAGCAATAGCAAGTAAAGCCTCAGTCCAGCGTCTTGGCGGCGGGTGCTTATAGTTCCCTGAAGCGCCCTCAGGCGGCGGCTGCGGCGCGGCGGCCCTTCGTCAGTTCCGGCACGATCTCGACCGTCAGCATGGCGGCAAAGATGATGGCGCAGCCGGCATAGCCGATCGGGGTGATGACTTCGCCAAGCAGGAGAACGCCGAAGAGGGCGGCAAAGAGCGCCTCGCTCGACAGGAAGATCGCAGCCTGCGGCGCCGTGGTGTAGCGCTGCCCGACGACCTGGAGAATGAAGGCGAGGCCGCTCGAAAAGATGCCGGCATAGAGGATTTCGAGGAGCGCGCCCTCGATGGCGGCAAAGCTCAGCGGTTCGGTCGTCACGGCGAGGACGAAGCCGAGCACGGCGCAGACGGCAAACTGGGTCATCGAAAGCAGCATCGGCCGGCCGCTGCTCGGGGCAAAGAGGCCGATCAGCAGCATCTGCACGGCCCAGAACAGGGCGCAAAGGATGGTCAGATAGTCGCCTCCGGTGAGCGCCGAGAGCGTTCCCCCGCTCAGCAGGAAAATGCCAAACAGCGCCATCATCGCGCCCGGCCAGATGATCCAGTGCGGCTTGCGGCGCAGGAAGACAACCATCAGCACGGGCACGAAGACGACATAAAGACCGGTGAGGAAGCCGGAATTGGTGACGCTGGTGTCGAGCAAGCCGAATTGCTGCGTCACCGCGCCGGCAAAGAGCGCAAGGCCGATGAAGATGAAGTTGCGGACGGTCGAAAGCTTGATCGGTTCGGCGGCACGCTTCGTTTCGATGATGGCCAAGGGCATGGCGACCAGTGTCGCGATCGCAAAACGCAGCGCGATGAACCAGAGCGGGCTGATCTTATCCATGGCGGTCGACTGCGCGACGAAGCCGGCGCCCCAGATGGCGCCTGAAATCAAAAGCAGCAGATTGGCCTGAATGCGCGGCATGTCGTTCTCTCCTCGGACAGGCGCGTCTAGCAGTTGCGTTTTCGCCGGGCAAGGCTCATCGTCGCCAAGGTTGGGCGGAGTTGTCGTTGGCGGAAACGGCCGGAGACACGGCGCCGGGAGAGGGCGCCGAGGGGGGCTCAGCTCCTATCACCCATCGGAGATCGGCGGCCATGAGCGATGCCGGCTATTCCGGCACGCCGCTCGGGCGCAAGCTGGGGCTGAAGGACGGGCAGCAGGCCCTGCTTCTCGGGGTGCCAGCCGGGCTTGACGCGATCGGCGGTTTTCCCGGCTTTCGCAGGTGCGAGACCGAGATCGGCGCGGTGGCCGCGCGCGACATCGATTATGCGCATGTGTTCGAAACGGAGCGATCGGCTTTAAAAGAGCTTGCGCCGAAGCTGGCTGCGAGGTTGAAGCCGGACGGCATGTTGTGGATCTCCTGGCCGAAGAAGGCGTCGAAACGGCCGACGACACTGACGGAGGATGTATTGCGCGAGGTCTTCCTGCCGCTCGGCCTTGTCGATGTGAAGGTTTGCGCCGTCGACGCGGTCTGGTCCGGGCTGAAATTCATGTTCCGGCGCGAGGTGCGCGACCGGCTGTCGTGAGCCGGTGGCGGACGCCGCCTATTGCTCTGCGGCCTTGGAGACTCTGAGCACGGCGCCGTCTTCCTCGTCCGTTACCATCAGCAAGGCGCCATCGGGTGCCACGACGACGTCGCGGATGCGGCCGAATTCGCCATCGAACAAGCGCTCCTCGGAGCCGATCGCGCCGCTGTCGTCGCGTTCGAGCCGGGCGAGCAACTGGTACTTCAGCGCCGCCACCAGAAGGTCGCCGTCCCATTCGGGAAACATCTTGCCGCGATAGACGGCAAGCGCGCCCGGCGCGATCGAGGGATCCCAATAGAAGAGCGGCTGGTCGAGGCCTTCTTTCGACGTGCCTTCGCCGATCTCGGCGCCGGAATAATCCTTGCCGTAGGTAATGACAGGCCAGCCGTAATTGTGGCCGGCCTTCGGATTGTTGATCTCGTCGCCACCGCGCGCGCCGTGCTCGACGGTCAGCAACGTGCCGTCTTTCGGGTCGAAGGCGATGCCTTGCGGATTGCGGTGCCCCTTCGACCAGATTTCCGGCAGGCCGCCGGTACCGCCGCGATAGGGGTTCGAACCGGGAATGCTGCCATCGGCATTGATGTGCAGGATGGCGCCGGCATGATCGCGCGGGTCCTGGGCGCGTTCGCCTTCGCCGCGGTCGCCGATGCCGAAGAACAGGCTGCCATCGGGCGCAATGGCGATGCGTGAGCCGAAATGCTGGCCCTTGCCGGTGAACTTGCTCATCCGGAAGAGTTCCTTGACGTCGGTAAGGCCGGTTCCGTCTGCGGCGAGTTTCGCCCGGACGACGGCAGTGCCGTAGCCGCCTTTGCCGTTGGCAGCCATCGTCAGGTAGAGCGTCCTGTTTTCGGCAAAACGGGGATCGAGCGCGATGTCGAGCAGGCCGCCCTGGCCGCGCTCGGCGACCTCGGGCACGCCGGTCAGCGGCTTCGAGAGCTTGCCGTCGCGCAGGATCCTAAGCCGACCCGGACGTTCGCTGATAATCAGGCCGCCATCGGGGAGCGCCTCCACCGACCAGGGGTGTTCGAGCCCGGTCGCGAGCGTCTCGACGCGCAGGGTGCCGTTCTCGCTCGGGAATTCGCGGGCATCCTGTGCGCTTGCGCTCGCAGGCGCGAACGCTGCCAGTGCAACGGAAAGGGTCAGGATGGCGACCGCACTCGACCGCTTGCCGGCCCGTCCCGATGTTCCAGCGCCCGTTTGCCGCATTCCGCTTCTCCTACACAGACTCGTCCAAGGGGCAAGCTGGGGCGATCGAGGGAGCGGTTCAAGTCACATCCGATCAAAAGCGGTTTATTTGGAGATCGAGCCCGTCGTCAGCGGCACCGGGCGCTGTTCGCCGATGAGTTCGGCGTCGACGATGTAGCGCATCGGTCCCTGCTCGATCGCATCGAAGGGCCAGCAGGTGGCGAGCGCCAGGTGGTGGCCGCTGGCAGATGCGTTGATGCCGCTTTCATCCCAGCGGGCAACCCGGCTTTCGCCGGCCCGAAACAGGAAGCGGCGGCCGTCCTTGCGCGTCAGCACCAGGAGGTCGCCAGGGTTGACGTCCTTCAGCCAGCGAAAATGCGTGTCGCGATGGGCGGCAATGACCGAGGTGCCCTCGTCGCCGGGGAGCGGCGTCGTCGTCAGCCAGGCGGGTCCGAAGGCAAGCGCTTCGCCGCTTGCGCCTTCCAGCACGATCGCCGAGCGGTTGATCCGTGGCGCCGAGATTTCGGCGGCCGTCTGGAAATCGGCCCAGGGCCAGGGCTTACCATCAGGGCTGCCATGAAGCTGCGCCTCGAAGGTGCGCTTCAACAGCACTTGCGAGACCTCGGCCTTGGCCTTCATGTAGAAGCCCTTGCCGATCAGAAGCAGACCGGCAAGGGCAATGAGCGCGATGATCGCAAGCACGATCGTTTCGACCGCCGAGAGGCGGGCGAGAAAACCCGGGCGCGGCTCGGGCCTTTCGTTGTCAGCGGCCACGGCGGCGCACTCCGGCAGTGACCACGGCGGCGATCGGCGCGCGCCAGAAGACGAAGGTCGTGCCGGCAAGAAGCGCGAAGGCAAGCAGCATCAGGCCGATCAGGATCTGCTTGTCGGCTTCCGTTGCCGTCTGCGGCAAGGACACCTGGTTGTTGGCTTCAGCGATCAGACCGGCCGCCCGCGCCGTCGGTGCGGCGAGCATGCGGTCGGCCGTGACCATCGCAAGCTTGGTTCGGCTTTCGAGCGCGGCGCGTTTGTCGACCTTGCCGGGGACGACCTCGACAGGGGCCTCGCCGAAGACCTTGCCGAAGTCCCAGCCGGCGGGGAGATTGAGCGGCAGCTTCGTTTCGCTGAGGTTCTCGCTGCTGGGCCGCGATGGCGTCGCGTCGACGGCAACGAGGCTGGTGACGCGGGAGACGAGATGGTGGGCTAGAGCCACCGTTTCGATCCGCTTGTCGAGGGTCGCCGGGTCGGCGATCGTCGACGCGCTCGCTTCAAGGTCGTCGATCTTGCGGCGGGCCCAGAGCTTGGCGATGCCTTCGCCGGTCGAAGCCTTGGCGATATCCATCTCCACCCGCCAGGGCTGGTCGCCGGCCTTGCCGAGGATCTGCAGCTTGCCTTCGGGGGCGGTGCCATCGAGTTCGGCCGTCAGCACCACGGGCTCGCCGCGATAAAGATCGGGCATCGGGTTTGGTGTGATGTCGCCGGCCGATGCGCCCTCGAAGGCGGCCGAGATATCCGTCATGGCGGGGCTTTCGAGCTTGGTGAAGAGTTCGCCCATGCGCGCGGCGACCTCGCTCTCCGAGCCGATCAGCGTGAAGGTGCCGCGGCCATATTCGGCGGCCTTGGTCATGAAGTGGCTGTTCGGGGCCGAGCCGATGCCGACGGTGAAGACGCGGGCGT
This sequence comes from Ensifer sp. KUDG1, assembly GCF_050434285.1. Taxonomy (NCBI): domain Bacteria; kingdom Pseudomonadati; phylum Pseudomonadota; class Alphaproteobacteria; order Hyphomicrobiales; family Rhizobiaceae; genus Ensifer; species Ensifer sp. KUDG1. Next base: position 14,940 of record NZ_JBNDIG010000007.1, on the reverse strand, counting down.
CGCCGCGGTTCTTCTGGATCTCGTCGAAAAGCTGCGTCTCGTTGCCGATCGCGCCGTCGGTCAGGAACACCACCTGGCGAAGGGCGCCGGCCTCAACCGGTCCTTGCGTGCGAAGGGCCGCTTCCAGCGCCGGCAGCATCTCGGTGCCGCCATCGGCCGTCAGGCCGCGCACATAGGCGATCGCATCTTCCCGCTTGTCCGGCGTCGCTTCGACCAGTTCGGGGAAGTGCACCGACATGGTGTCGTCGAAGCGGATGACGTTGAAACGGTCCTCGGGCTTCAGCCTGGAGATCGCCAGCGCCAGACTCTCCTTGGCCTGCTCCATCGAGGGGCCGGCCATGGAGCCGGAATTGTCGATGACGAAGACGATCTCGCGCTTGACGGGCTTGGCGTCGGCCTCGCTTGCGGCGGCCGGCGGGGTGACGAAGGAAAGCAGATAGGTCTTGCCGCCGACCGTCTCGCGGAACAGGCCGGCATAGGGGCTCTTGCCCTCGATCGCCTTCCAGGTCAGTTCGAAGTCTCGGTCGGCCGGCACGCTGTCGCCCTTCAGCGTCACGCGGCGGCTGGGATCGTCAAGATTGGCGATATCGACGTCGTGATAGCCGGATTTCACTTCGCCGAGCGGGAAGCCGGCCTTGAGGTTCACCGTCAGCGTGACGGGGTTGATCCTGGCGTTTTCCTTGGGGTCGAGGACCGGCGCTTCGATCTTCGCGCGATCGGGGACCGGGTCGCTGACGGCGTAGCCGGTGCGGCTGTCGAGATCGACCGTCTGGACGATCGGCTGCGGATTGTAGCGGGGCGCCACGACCATGGGGAAACGGAGAGAATAGAGCCCGTTCGACTGGCGCACCGCGCTCTGGTACTCGATCTGCACCACCACCGTTTCGCCCGGGCCGATATTGGCGACCTGGTTGGTGAAGATGTTCGGGCGCTGCTGTTCGAGAAGCGCTGCCTTCTTGCCTTCGGCCTTTGCCTGTTCGTAGATTTCCTTGGCGGCCTGGCGCGGCTTGATCTGGCCGTCGATGAAGCGGTCGCCGATCTGCATCTTCAGCGTATCGACAGCCGAATCTTCGGGTAGCGGAAAGACATAGGTGCCTTCGACCCAGCCCTTGCTCGGGTTCTCGAACCGCTGGGTGACGCGGGTGCGCATGATCGGGCCGTTGACGTCGATCTGGACGTCGGTCGCAAGCCGCGGCGCCTCGACGAAATAGCCCGGTTCCTTCGACGGGAAGAGCAGGGCGCCGGCGCCGACGTCGTTGGGGCGAACGTAACCCGCCATCTGCCGCGGCTTGGCATCAGCCGTTTGCGCGGCGGCCTGGGTCATCAGCCCGATGAACATCAGGATGCAGGCAGCAAGGGCCGCAAGCGCCAGATACATGCCCCAGCGTGCTTCGCTCTGCCGTGTCTTCATGGAAGCGATTTCGTCGTCGAGAAACATTGCACAACCCCCGTAATGCGAATGTGTTCGGATCATCGGAGGAAAAGCCCGGAAGCCGGCTGTTGCGCGACGGAATTGCGGCGTTCCGCGACAGTTGTCGTGGCTAAATTATGGCATTTGCAAATTCGGCGGACTGCGCTGTTTTTTTTGAATAAATTGCGATCAACAACCGTTTCTGATCGTTACGTTTCGTGGTCGTTCAAACGGGCGCCACAATCCGTTTTCGCAGCGCTCGACGGCCGGTCATGCGTCGCGCCGTGTCGTGACCTGCGATCGACGATGCTGATCGCATTCATGAAACTTTGTCATGGTAACGCTTTTTGCCCGCGTTTCCGGCGTTTTTGCCGTTCCGGCGCTTGCAAGACCGGACGTCTTTCGACATAGACCTAACCGCTATGGAGCCTGGCTTTTTAGTTCCGTAGCGATCACCTCGTCTCGAAACGATCAGGACCTTCACCCATGGCCTTCCTTGCCGATGCCCTTTCCCGTGTAAAGCCTTCCGCCACCATCGCCGTTTCGCAGAAAGCCCGTGAGCTGAAAGCGAAAGGCCGCGATGTCATCGGCCTCGGCGCCGGAGAGCCGGACTTCGACACGCCCGACAATATCAAGAAGGCCGCCATCGACGCGATCAATCGCGGCGAGACGAAGTACACGCCGGTCTCCGGTATCCCGGAACTGCGCGAAGCGATCGCCAAGAAGTTCAAGCGCGAGAACAACCTCGACTACACGGCTGCCCAGACGATCGTCGGCACCGGTGGAAAGCAGATTCTTTTCAACGCCTTCATGGCGACCCTGAACGCGGGCGATGAAGTCGTCATCCCGGCGCCTTACTGGGTTTCCTACCCGGAAATGGTGGCGCTGTGCGGCGGTACCCCGGTCACCGTCTCGACCAAGCAGGAGAACAACTTCAAGCTCAAGGCCGAGGACCTCGACAAGGCGATCACGCCGAAGACCAAGTGGTTCATCTTCAACTCGCCGTCCAACCCGTCGGGCGCTGCCTACAGCCATGCCGAGCTCAAGGCGCTGACCGACGTGCTGATGAAACATCCGCATGTCTGGATCCTCACCGACGACATGTACGAGCACCTGACCTATGGCGACTTCAAGTTCGCGACCCCGGTCGAAGTCGAACCCAGCCTTTATGACCGCACGCTGACGATGAACGGCGTTTCCAAGGCCTATGCCATGACCGGCTGGCGCATCGGCTACGCCGCCGGCCCGCTGCAGCTGATCAAGGCCATGGACATGATCCAGGGCCAGCAGACCTCGGGCGCGACTTCGATCGCCCAGTGGGCGGCCGTCGAGGCACTGAACGGCACCCAGGACTTCATTCCCGAAAACAAGAAGATCTTCGAAGGCCGCCGCGATCTCGTGGTGTCGATGCTGAACCAGGCCAAGGGCATCTCGTGCCCGACGCCGGAAGGCGCCTTCTACGTCTACCCGTCCTGCGCCGGCCTGATCGGCAAGACCGCGCCGTCGGGCAAGGTCATCGAGACGGACGAAGACTTCGTGTCCGAACTCTTGGAATCCGAAGGCGTCGCCGTCGTCCACGGTTCGGCCTTCGGTCTCGGCCCGAACTTCCGCATCTCCTATGCGACCTCGGAAGCCCAGCTCGAGGAAGCCTGCCGCCGCATCCAGCGCTTCTGCGCCGCCTGCAAGTAAGCGCGAGCAACCGCACCTGACAAAAGAACCCGCCGGAAACGGCGGGTTTTTTCGTTCGCAAAGCGATTCAACGGCTGGCCATGCAGATTCAAGTCAGCCGGCTAAGGCCTTGAAATCAGAGTACATTCTCAGGCGCCGGGAACCTCGTCGTCGCCAACGACGCCGCCCTCGCTTTCGAGGATCGAGAGGCGGCGGGCTTCGGAGCGGGTGAACTTCAGCCGGACGCCGATCCCGCGTTCGCCCTCCGGCAGAAACACCGCGCCGGCATTTTCGAGCGCATGCTTCAACGACAGGATTACCGCGTCGGCCGGTTTTTCCAGCTTGCGCTCGAACCTGAGGATCGTCTCTTCGTCGACGCCCGAAAAGCTCGAAAGCATCTCGCGCGAAATTTCGATCAGCGCCCGGGCGGCGCGGCACTGTGGACCTGTAATCATCGTCACCTCCAGTTGCGGTGAGGATGCGCGAAGGGCGCCCGAGGGTCAACAACAAGCCGGTGGCCCGCGACGTTTCGACCGCGGGCCATCGGCATGTCGCTTGCTTGGCGAGCACCATCGGCGCGTACTCGCATCCAGACCTCTCCGACGGCATCTATTTGCCCCGCATCGCCTCGATCAGGCCCGAGGCCTCGTCGCTGCCAAAGCCGGCGGCGAGGCGCTTTTTCGCCAGCCTTTCAATCGGCTCCATGAAAGCCGGATCGATGCCCAGGCTGCGGCTTGCGGCCACGATGTTGGTGATCGCTACCGATTGCATCTGAAGGTTCGACATCACGTCGCGGGCATGGTCGCCGCTGTCGATCCGTTCGGCGTAATCGGGCAGCGCCGTCATCATCGCGGCAAGCCAGGGCTCGACCAGCGGCAGGAACTGCTTGGCGGTGAAGCCGACGCTGCCGGCGAGCGCGGTTGCGTGCAGATAGCCGCCGAAGAGACCGTACATCGCCGACAGCAAGGCGAGGTCGCTGACCGCGGCGAGAACAGGATCCTCGCCGAGATAGTGGCTTTGGCCGAAGGCAGCGAGTTGTTCCTCGGCATCCCTGAATGCAGCGCTGTCCCCACTATAGAGAACGAAGGCGTGCGGCGTGCCGATCATCGGCGGCGTTGCCATGATGCCGCTGTCGAGATAGCGCGCGCCAAGTCCATCAAGCCGGGCGGCGATCGCCCGGACCTCGTCCGGACGGCCATTGGTGAGGTTGACGACTGTCTTGCCGGCGATGGCTGCGCCGACGTCCGCCAGCGTTGTTTCGACGGCGGCGTAGTCGGTGAGGCACAGGACGAGCACATCGCTGGCCGCAATCGCATCGGCGACCGTTGCCGCCCGGCGGGCGCCACGGGCAATGAGGGCGTCTGCCCGTGCGGGGGTGCGGTTCCAGACGGTGACGGCATTGCCCGTATCGATGAGGGCGCCGGCGAGGGCTGCGCCCATGGCACCGAGCCCGATGATCGAGATGGATCTGGACATGTTGTCTCTCCGCTCCGGGCCGCGTCAGGCGGCAGGCGACAAGTGCTGGCCAAGGCCACCGTCGACGGTGAGGCGGGCGCCGGTGGTGAAGGTGGCGTCGAAGGCGAGGAACAGCACGGCGCGGGCGACTTCGTCCGCCGTGCCGTTGCGCCCCATCGGCGTGATCGCATCGCCGAGCGCCTTGAACTCGGCACGCTCGGCGTCGGTGACGCCTGCCACGCCCTTGGTCGGCGTATCGATGAAGCCGGGGCTGACTGAGTTGACCCTTATGCCGCGCGGCAGAAGTTCGGCGGCAAAGACGGAGGCAAACGAGATCAGCGCCGCCTTGCTGCCGCTATAGACCGCCATTCCCGGATGGCCGCCGACATCGGCAACCGACGAGGTGAAGACGATCGAGCCGCCGTCGCGGATCAGAGGCGCCAGCCGCTGGACGGTGAAGAAGGCGCCCTTGGTGTTGATGGTGAACTGGCGATCGTAGGATGCTTCCGTCACCTGGTCGAACGGCTCGAGCAGCGATGTGCCGGCGTTGACGTGCAGGAGGTCGATCGAACCCAGCTTCTGCCCGACCGTCGCCCCGAGCACGGCGATCTCGCCGAGGTCGGCGATATCCGATTTTACGGCATGAACGCGGTCGCCGAAGCGCTGTTGGATCCGGGTGAGGTTCTCTTCGTTGTTTCCGGTCAGGAGCACCTCGGCGCCGCCGTTGACGAGACGCTCGACCGTCGCCAGGCCCATGCCATGCGTGCCGCCGATGATCACGGCTTTCTTGTCTTGATAGATACCCATTGTCTCTCTTCCTTCGATATCAGGCTTCGATGAGGAAGATAATTTTATGGACGATGTTGCGTAAGACGGGCAAATGTGGATGTATCGTTCACATTTGCAGACATTGGGAGCCGCGATGCGCAATCTCAACGACTTCATCGTCTTTGTCCATGTGGTTGATCACAAGGGGTTCGCGCCGGCGGCGCGGGCGCTGAACGTGCCCAAATCGACGCTGAGCAAGCGCGTGGCCGAGCTGGAAAAGACACTTGGCGTCCGGCTGATCAACCGAACGTCGCGCCGCTTCACCGTGACGGAGATAGGCGAGGATTTCTACCGGCATGCCTCGGCGATGCTGATAGAGGCGGAGGCGGCCGAAGCCATCGTCAAGGGCCGCCTTGCCGAGCCGAGCGGCACGGTCAGGATCACCGCCTCGGTGCCGACGGCGCAGATGATGCTGGCAGGGCTGCTGCCGCCGCTGGCGAAGACCTATCCCAAGATGAAGGTGATGTTGCACGCGACGGACCGTTTCGTCGATGTCGTGCAGGAGGGCTTCGATATCGCGGTGCGCGATCACTTCGCGCCATTGCCCGATTCCGGCATGGTACAGCGGCGGGTGGCAACGGATGCGATCCTCCTGGTGGCGGCGCCGGCCTATCTGGAACGCAGCGGGCATCCGCGCGAGCCCAGCGACCTTTCGCGTCACGACGGGCTGCTCGCCTCGTTGAGTACAGAGGGATGGACGATGCGCAACGATGCGGGCGTGGTCGTCAGGGCTCGGCCAATGCCGCGGTTCCTCGCGGACGAATCCAACGTGTTGCTCGAGGCTGCCGTCTCCGGTCTTGGCATCACCGCGTTGCCGAGAAAGATCTGTCGGGCGGCAATCGAAGCTGGAAGTCTGGTGCGCGTGCTTGCGGACTGGGAGGCAGGCAACGTGACGACGACGCTGTTGATGCCGCACCGGCGTGGGCAACTGCCGTCGGTCCGTGCCGTCGTCGACTTCATCGTCGCGCATCTGCAGGAAGGGTGAGCTCGGCGGCAACGAAGGCGCACGCTTGAAAAGAAAAGGCCCGCTCTAAGCGGGCCCTGGAAGCTTGTGTCGGTCGGTCGCTTAGCGCTCCGCGAGCGCCGGTTCGCCCTTCTTCTCGCGCACGAGGTTCATGAAGCGGCGGAAGAGGTAGTGGCTGTCCTGTGGGCCGGGGGAGGCTTCCGGGTGGTGCTGCACCGAGAACACCGGCTTGCCATCGACGCGCAGGCCGCAATTGGTGCCGTCGAACAGCGAAATGTGAGTCTCTTCAACACCCTGTGGCAGCGACTTCGAATCGACCGCGAAGCCGTGGTTCATCGAGACGATCTCGACCTTGCCCGTGGTGTGGTCCTTGACCGGGTGGTTGGCGCCGTGGTGGCCCTGGTGCATCTTCTCGGTCTTGCCGCCGAGTGCCAGCGCCAGCATCTGGTGGCCGAGGCAGATACCGAAGAGCGGAATATCGGTCTTCAAGAGGTCCTGGATGACCGGCACGGCGTATTTCCCGGTTGCTGCCGGGTCGCCGGGGCCGTTCGACAGGAAGATGCCGTCCGGCTTCTGCGCCAGCACTTCGTCGGCACTGGTCGTGGCGGGCATGACCGTGACGCGGGCATTGAGGCCGGCAAAGAGGCGCAGGATGTTGCGCTTCACGCCGTAGTCGAGCGCAACGATATGGTAGGCCGCATCGGTTTCGCCGAGCGTCGAATAGCCTTCGTTCCAGACCCAGGGCTGCTCGTCCCAGCGCGACGACTGGCCGGAGGTCGCGACCTTGGCGAGGTCGAGGCCTTCAAGGCCGCTCCAGGCCTTGGCTTCGGCCTTCAGCGTGTCGATGTCGAAGACGCCCGAGGGATCGTGGGCGATGACGGCGTTCGGCATGCCGTTTTCGCGGATCCAGGCGGTGAGCGCGCGGGTGTCGATGCCGCAAAGGCCGATGATGCCGCGGGCCTTCAGCCAGACGTCGAGGTGCTTGGCGGCGCGGTAGTTCGACGGTTCGGTGATGTCGGCCTTAAAGATGACGCCGACCGCGCCGTGGCGTGCTGCCGGCGTCAGGTCTTCGATGTCTTCGTCATTGGCGCCGATGTTGCCGATGTGAGGGAAGGTGAAGGTGACGATCTGGCCGAGATAGGAGGGGTCCGTCAGGATTTCCTGGTAGCCGGTCAGCGCCGTGTTGAAGCAGACTTCCGCCTGCACCTTGCCGGTCGCGCCGATGCCCTTGCCCTCGATCACGGTGCCGTCGGCCAGAACGAGCAGTGCGGTTGGTTTTTCAGTGGTCCATGCGGGTGTCGCGGTCATCGTTCCTATCCCGTTGCGGCGTGGAGCGCGGGGGCTTGAAAGCCCGGCAGTCGATCGCCATTTCTTTGCTCAGGCATGGACGCGCGGAGACCCCGCGGAAAAGTGCTCTCATGCCGATGTTGTGCAGGTGCGGGAAAATACCCAAAGCGCTTAGCCGGGTCAACCAGCCGCTGTGAATTGTCTGGAAATAAAATTCCTTATAATTCAAGCGGTTGCGTATTCCGTTTGATTGCACCTGTCACACTGGTTTAAGACGGCGACAACAATAATGGTTTCGAACCGGTTCCGGGCAGAGCACCGCGGGCCGGTTTCGACATGGAGTATAGACATGCGCGACCTGTTCGCTGACGCACTGAAGGAAGCCCTCAAAGCCAAGGACGCACGGCGTACCTCGACCGTGCGGCTGATCCAGGCGGCGATCAAGGATCGGGACATTGCCAATCGGGGCCTCGGCAAGGACCCGGTCAGCGATGACGACATCCTGCAGATCCTCGCAAAGATGATCAAGCAGCGCGAAGAATCGGCTCGTATCTACGACGACGCCGGCCGGCCGGAGCTTGCCGCGCAGGAGCGTGAGGAAATCGTCATCATCAACCGGTTCCTGCCGGCCCAGCTTCCGGAAGCCAGGGTGAAGGAACTCTGCGCCTCGGTCATCGCCGAAACCGGCGCACATGGCCTGCGCGACATGGGCAAGTGCATGAACGTGCTCAAGGAGCGCTATCCCGGCCAGATGGACTTCGCCAAGGCCTCCGGCCTGGTGAAGGAACTGCTCAAGTAGCTCCGCTCAAGTGAGTGCCGGCGCCCGTCGCGATAGGACGGGCGCCGCCACCTCGGCTTTCGCCGGAAACGTCGCCTCGAATGCGCGATCGATCAGGGCGAACTTCTCTGCCTGGTAATCCCAGTATTCGCGAATGAAGGCTTTCGACAGCCAGACCGCGCCGCGTCCGGGCGTCCGCTCCCACCCCATATTTCCCAAAAGCGCTGCCTTGTCGAAGATCCGCTTGAGGTGGGTCTTGGAGATGATGAAGCGTTCGCTGAGATCGCTCGGCGAAACCGGCCCGATCGCGTGGCGCTCCGCCTCGGGGTCGAAGTCGCCGATGCGCGAGAAGAGATCATCCATCACCACGCCGCCGGAATTGACCCAGGTGAAGAGGTCGAAGGTCGGGCCTGGACGGCGGACCGTGTCGTTGCCCACAAGCGCTTGGGCGACCGCGGCCTGCAGCCGACCGAACCGGTCGTGCTCTTCGTTAAGCCGCGCCAGACGCGACTGGCCGTCAAAGGCGTCGAGGATGGCCAGATGGGACTGCATCCATTTCCAGACATAGTCGAGTGCTGCCTCGGTAGGCTCCAGCGGCCGGCTGCGCTTGTCCGGCTGCACCGTGATGTAGCGGGCGAAGCGGTAGGCGACCATTTCCTGCACGAAGGATGCTGCGGTGTTGCGGCTGGCGATCCCGTGCATGACGGCATAGTTGATGAAGCGGCCGCTGTAGAGGCCGCTCGAGGGATCATCTGGATCGCGGTCGTGATAGAGCGCAAGGCCGGATTGGGCCATCAGCCAGCGTTGCTGCGAGGCAAAGATCGAGGCGAGCCGCGGGTTTGCCGCATACATCTCCACCATGCCGCGCGCATAGCTCAGCACCGTGCTGAAGAAAGCCGGACTGGAGGCGAGCACTTTGACGGAGACGGCCATGGCAAGTGATCCAATTCGAGACGGCGAATTGATCCTTTTCGTCAAAGGGGTGTCAAGCGCTACTTTTGGTCTTTAGAAAATATTCATACACAACTTTTGATTGGTGATTCGCCGTGCGATTCCCGTTTCGCTCCTGTGAATAGCGTGCAAGCAGGATCACCGTTGTAGCGCCCGCCGGCCATGCCGCCTATATGGAGGATCGACCAGAGGTATCCATGCGCTTTTCACAGTCCTTTCTTGACGAGATACGCGATCGCGTTCCGATTTCGGACGTGATTGCCAAGCGCGTTACCTGGGACCGGCGCAAGACCAACGTCTCGCGCGGCGACTATTGGGCCTGCTGCCCCTTTCACGGCGAGAAGTCGCCGAGCTTCCACTGCGAGGACCGCAAGGGCCGCTACCATTGCTTCGGCTGCGGTGTCTCGGGCGACCATTTCCGTTTTCTCACCGATCTCGAAGGCCTGAGCTTTCCGGAAGCCGTCCAGCAGGTCGCCGACATGGCGGGCGTTGCCATGCCGCAGCCGGATCCGCAGGCCGAGCGCCGGGAGAAGGAACGCACGAGCCTGCTCGACGTGATGGAAATGGCGACCGCGTATTTCGAGGACCAGCTCCAGACGGCGGGTGGCGCCAAGGCGCGCGCCTATCTGCGCGAGCGCGGGCTTACGGGGCGCACGATCGAGACCTTCCGTTTGGGCTACGCGCCCGACAGCCGCAATGCGCTCAAGGAACATCTCGCCGGCAAGGGCGTCGCCAAGGAGCAGATCGAGGCCTGTGGCCTTGTCGTGCACGGGGCGGACGTGCCGGTTTCCTACGACCGCTTCCGCGACCGCATCATGTTCCCGATCCTGTCGTCGCGCGAAAAGGTCATCGCCTTTGGTGGTCGCGCCATGTCGCCGGACGCGCCGGCCAAGTATCTCAATTCCAACGAGACGGAGCTCTTCCACAAGGGCAACGTTCTCTACAATTTCGCCCGTGCGCGCCGTGCTTCGCAAGGCGGCGCCCGCGACGCCGGCGGCGACGATGCGGCCGGAACGATCATCGCCGTCGAAGGCTACATGGACGTGATCGCGCTGCACCAGGCAGGCGTCGAAAACGCCGTGGCACCGCTCGGCACGGCGCTCACCGAAAACCAGCTCGATCTGTTGTGGAAGATGACGTCGCAGCCGGTGCTCTGCTTCGACGGAGATGGCGCAGGCATTCGCGCCGCCAACCGCGGCGTCGACCTGGCGCTGCCGCACTTGAAGCCCGGCCGTTCGGTCCGCTTCGCCATGCTTCCCGATGGCAAGGATCCGGACGATCTCGTGCGCCAGGAGGGCCGCGGGCCCTTCGACAAGGTGCTTGCCAACGCCCGTTCGCTGGCCGAGATGGTCTGGCAGCGCGAGGTCCAGGGCGGCGCCTTCGATACGCCGGAAAAGCGCGCCGAGCTTGAAGCGCGGCTGAAGCAGGTGACATCCGTGATCGCCGATGAAAGCGTGCGTCGGCACTATGGCCAGGACATGCGTGACCGGTTGCACGCCTTCCTGCAATCGTCAGGAGCAGGGCGGGGCGAGCGGCGTCCCTTCGAGCGTGGCGGCAGGCAGGGCGGCGGCGGAGCGCGCGGCGCCGGTCAGCCACGGGGACCGAATGCGAGCGGGCCGACGGCGATCTCCGATCGGCTGGCGCGTTCGACGCTGGTCAGCGGACAACAGGTGGCCCCGCTTTTGAGAGAGAGCGTGCTGGCGCTTACGATCGTCAACCACCCGCAATTGCTGTTCGACGAGTATGACGAGATCTCGACGATCGAGTTCGATCACCGCGAGCTGCAGCGCTGCTGGGCGGCGGTGTTGAACGCTGCGGCCGCGCAGGGGCCACGGCTCAACCGCGACGATCTGCTTGAACAGTTGCAGGGCGAGGGGTTTGGCGCGCTGATCGGCGCGATCGACCAGCAGATCCGCTATGCCAGGCTCTGGACCGCGACGACGGCGGCCGCGCCTGAGGACGCCCGCGAAGGCTATCTGCAGGCGCTGGCCCTGCACCAACGCTCGAAGGCATTGCATTGGCAGGTGCGCGAGCTTGAACGTGAACTGGCCTATGCGACCGAGGAGGGCGACCTCGAAGCCGTGCCGCAGCTTTTGCGCACGCTTCAGGAGGTGCAGCACGAAGTGACGCGGCTTGAAAACCAGGAAGCGATCATCGAGGGCTTCGGCGTGCTGTCAGGCCGCGTGAAGGGGCCGGCGGCGCGCTAGCAGCTGGGTTTTTCCGGCCCGCACGGCGAAAGCAGGCCTGTTCTTAACGGGCTTTCGATTATTCGCGCCAATGTTCGGCCACCCACGGCGATGGGCGAATGTAGTGGCGCAGGTAGCGAAACGCATTCTTCTCGTATCGGTCGGATGCAAACAGTCCGAGGATATGGCCGAGCGGCGTGGAGACCTTGTCCTTCTTGCCGAAGCGCCCCTCGATCGCATGCTGCGGCAGGATGTTGCGCGGGAACAGCACGACGCGTGCGTCCTTCGGCAGGCGCGGCGCCAGGAAGTAGTTGAGCGGAAACGGCCGGCGGCAGTCCTGCCGGAAATGCAGGACCCAGCGGCGGGGGAAGAGTTTGGCTCCGCCCGGCGCATTGCGCGTGACGAAGCGTTGTTCGAAACGGTACTCGTCTGCAATGCCTTGCGGGTCGGCGCGGAACCTCTCCTGCAATGGCACCAGCTTGCCGACCGGAAAGCGGAAAATCGAGGTCTGGCCGAGGCGCTCGAACGGCGTCGTCTGGTTGCGGGCGAGGATGACGTCGTCCGGTTCCCCCTGCTCGAAGAAACCATCGAGCGATCCGACGATGACCAGGTCGAGGTCCAGGAACAGGACGGGGCCCTTGAGATTGCCGAGCTTCGGCCCCCAGAGCCGCGACTTCTGCCAGATGCCGGGCGTGTTCTTGGGCATTTCGCCGATGTCCAGCGGCGGCAGGTCCTCGCAGAGAATCTCCGGACGCAACCCTTCGAAATTGTCGTTGAAGCAGGTGAAGGTGAAGGGTGGGGTGATGTTGCGCGCCACCATGGCGTAGAGCCGGTTGATGAACGGTGCGCCGTACTTCGTACCCCAGTTGATGCAAATGACCTGCTTGACGCCGCCGCTCGCCGCAAGAATGTTCGCCATGGTGACTTCCTGATTTTTGCGGGTCACTAAAGTACTGATGTGTTATCAAGGTCAAGCTGGCAAACCGGGCAATCCCCGATGAAGCGCAGCAGGGCCTTCGGGGAAAAACAGCCCTTGTCTCTTCAGTTGCGGCAACGGCTATGGCATTGCCTGCGCATGTGGCCATGATGGCCTAAGCTGATTCCCGAAGGAGATGTGATGGAGTTCGTCGAAAGGGCGACGCCCTCAAGAAGCGCTGCCAGCAAGCTTTTCGACGAAGCCGGTCAGGCACCGCTCGACGTGCTGAAGCGCGTTTATGGCTATTCCGCCTTTCGCGGCAAGCAGCAGGAAGTGGTCGAGCATGTGACCGCTGGCGGCGATGCGGTCGTTCTCTTTCCGACCGGCGCCGGCAAGTCACTCTGCTTCCAGATCCCGGCGCTCTGCCGCCCCGGGCTGGGTGTCGTCGTCTCGCCGCTGATCGCGCTGATGCGCGACCAGGTGGAGGCGCTGAAACAGCTCGGCGTCAATGCGGCGGCGCTGAATTCGTCGCTGACGCGCGAGGAGGCGATTGCGGTCAGGCGCCAGATCCACGACGGCACGCTCGACCTTCTCTATGTGACGCCGGAGCGGACCGTGACCGACGGGTTTTCCGATCTCATCGGCAATGCCCGCATCGCGCTTTTTGCCATCGACGAGGCGCACTGCGTTTCGCAGTGGGGCCATGATTTTCGCCCCGAGTACCGCGCGCTCGGGCTGCTTGCCGAGCGTTACCCCGGCGTGCCGCGCATCGCGCTCACCGCCACGGCTGACCCGCATACGCGTGACGACATCGTCGAGCGGCTGGCGCTCAACAATGCCGAGGTTTTTACCACCAGCTTCGACCGGCCGAACATCGCCTATGAAATCGTCGAGCGCGACCAACCACGGCAGCAATTGCTGCGCTTTCTCTCCCGCTTCAAGGGTTCGTCCGGTATCGTCTATTGTCTGTCGCGCGCCAAGGTCGAAGATACGGCCGAATGGCTGAACGCGCAGGGCATCAGGGCTTTGCCCTATCACGCCGGCATGGACCGGACGCTCCGCGACAAGCACCAGGACGCTTTCTTGAAAGAAGAGAGCCTCTGCCTCGTTGCGACCGTCGCCTTCGGCATGGGCATCGACAAGCCGGACGTGCGCTATGTCGCCCATCTCGATCTGCCGGGATCGGTGGAGGCCTACTACCAGGAGACCGGCCGCGCCGGGCGCGACGGCCAGCCGTCGGAGGTCTGGATGGCCTATGGCATGGCCGACGTTTTGCAGCGCCGCCGGATGATCGACGAGGGTGGCGCGGCGGATGACATCAAGCGCATTGAGCGCGGCAAGCTCAACGCGTTACTTGCGATCTGCGAGACCGCCGGCTGCCGCCGCCAGGCGATCCTCGCGCATTTCGGCGAGGCCCATCCCGGCCGCTGCGGCCATTGCGACACCTGCCTGAAACCGGTCGAGACCTGGGACGGGACGGAAGCGGCGATCAAGGCGCTGGCGGCGGTCTATCGCACCGGCGAGCGTTTCGGCACCGGTCATGTGGTCGATGTGCTGATGGGCACGGTCAACGAGAAGACCGAGCGTTTCGGCCATGTCGACATGCCGGTCTTCGGCGCCGGCAAGGACCTGCCGGCCCGCACCTGGCAATCGGTCTTCCGCCAATTGCTGGCGGCAGGCCTGGTCAGCGTCGACCATGCCGCCTTCGGGGCGATAAAGCTCGAACCGGACGCACGCGCCGTGTTCAAGCGCGAGCGCCAGGTGTTTTTCCGCAAGGACCGCCCGACCTCGGGCAAGGCGGCGCGCGGTGCCAAGTCGGGTGCGCAACGCGAGCGCGCCGATCTCGCCGGTTCCGATCTCGAACTCTTCGAACTGCTCCGCGCCGAGCGCTTCTCGATCGCCAAGGAGTTGAACGTCCCGCCCTATGTCGTCTTCCCCGACGCGACCTTGATTGCGCTTGCCAAGGAGCGCCCGCGCGGCTTCGACGAACTGCTCGACATTCCCGGCATCGGTGAAAGCAAACGCGAACGCTACGGCGAGGCATTCCTCGCGGTCATCGACGGCTATCTCGACGGCTAAGGGCGGTCGCATTCACGATCGTCCCTTCGCGCAGCTTCCCGATCGCAAACGGCTGAAGCGACTGTGGTTTCGTAATTGATGGTCTCTCGCGCCGCCGACGCGGCGCGAGGGAAGCAGACATGGCTGTCGTCACCGGAAAGAAAGCGTCGCTTGTTCCGCTGCTGGCGACACATTATTTCCGCTGCGCCATCGCAGCGTGAAATGCCCTGTCGTTTTTGCGCTGGATCCGGCCGAGCGCCGGATTTTGCTGCAAGTCAAAAGCCGTCATGATACTCGTCAGCCACGCGATGTTTTCTTGAAGCGAGAGCGCCATGACTTCAGCCTTCCTGTCCCATCTCCGCAGCGAACTCGAGGGCCTGAAGACGGCCGGGTTGTACAAGTCGGAGCGTGTGATCACCTCGAAGCAGGCGGGTGAGA
>NZ_JBNDIG010000006.1:0-355844 GCF_050434285.1 Ensifer sp. KUDG1 | reverse complement strand
TCTCACCCGCCTGCTTCGAGGTGATCACACGCTCCGACTTGTACAACCCGGCCGTCTTCAGGCCCTCGAGTTCGCTGCGGAGATGGGACAGGAAGCGGTCGCTCATTCAGGCACGCCCCTCGGCTCGATCGACAGCGACAACGGGCGGAAAGCCGGTGCGGCAGAGCGCATCGAGACCTTCGAGATCCAATTGCTCGAGACCCAGCTCCGGAAGGAGGTCGTTCTCGCCTTCGAAGTCCCGGCCGTACATGGCCGAAAAGATGCGGATTCCCGCCTCGTGCAGGTCCGCCGGGCATCCAGCGAGCCGCGCGAGCTGCGCCGTGACCACCAGGCCGAACGGGACGTCCTCCGTCACGTAACGGCTATCGGCCGTCGCGGGCCCTGTGCCGTTGTTTCCGGCCTGGTACATTTCCTGGTTCATCTGCGAGATGGTGCTGACCGGCACATGGAACGACAGGTGGAAATGCTGGAAGATGTCACGCACCTTCAGCTGCAACCTCTCGGCGACGGCCAGCCGCTCACGGTCGAGCGTCTCCAGTAGGCGACCGATGTTGGGCGTGACGTTCTGGGCCTGCACCCAGCTTTCGCCACGCTCCATGCGCGACATGTTGCCGAGCGCGATGCCGAGGTGGTTTTGCGGGTTGAGGTTCGAAAGCGCGATCGCCAGCAGGCTGCCGCGATCGACGAAATGTTCGCCGAAAAGCGCCGTGCAGACCGCGTGCCCGCGCGCACTCTCCGATGCCGGAACCGTCGCCAGATCGACCTGCTTGCGGATAGTGTTGACATGCGCCAGCGCCGGGCCGAGCTTCCGGCCGCTGACGATCGTCGTGCCCCAGGCAACGATCGGCAAGGTAATGCCGCGTGCGGCCAGCAGCGACGACAGATAGAGCGCTCCGAACGAAGTGTGCGAGCTGAAGATCACCACTTGGCCGGCGGTCAGATGTGGCGCGATAGCGTCCAGCACGAAACGGTGGCCATAGGCCGGCAGCGCGATGAGGATCGCATCCGCATCGCTGACCAGATCTTCCGCGCTTTCCGCAACGGCCGGAAGGAAGGTGCCTTCGATGGCGCCTTCGGCCGTCAGGCTCTCTCCCGCAGCGAGCGCCTGGGTTCCCGTGCCGGACGGCGACCAGAGCGTTGCCTTGTGTTCCAGTTTTTCAAGAAGTGCAGCGGTGCCGAAGGCAATAGAGCCAGCACCTGCGATACCTACGCGCATGTCGTTTTCCACTTTCATTGATATCGGGTAGCGGGCGCAGCCGGGGCGCCCGCCGTCGAGATGTTGCGGCTAAGCCGCGTTGCGGGCGGGGATGAGCGTGGTCGCTTCGGACGACCAGCCGACCCAGATGTCGTCGCGGCTGAGGCCTTCCACCTCGCTTGGATGAACGAGCGCGTTGAGCAGATGCCCCTCGCCGATCTCGACCTTGAGCGACGTGTGGTTGCCCTTGAAAACGCGCTGGCGTATGCGCCCCCGGATCCGGTTGGCGACGCCCGGTTCCTGCGCCGAACATTGGATCGCCTCCGGCCGCAGGACGACATAGATCGCATCGCCCGCCTTGGGGGACAGAGCGCCAGCGGACGCCTTGATCGTCATGCCGTTCCACCGCACCGCCGCTTCGCCGGCTTCGGTGCCGACGACATCCGACTGCAACAGATTGGTTTCGCCGAGGAATGTCGCCACGAAGGCGGAACCGGGCCGCTTGTAGAGGGTCGCCGGATCGCCCATCTGCTCGATCCGGCCATTGTTCATGACCACGATCGTATCCGACATGGTGAGCGCCTCTTCCTGGTCGTGGGTCACGAACATGAAGGTCTTGCCCGTCTGTTCCTGGATCGCCTTGAGCTCGATCTGCATCGTCTGGCGAAGCTTGGCGTCAAGCGCCGAGAGCGGCTCGTCCAAAAGCAAAACATCGGGATCCGGCGCCAAGGCGCGCATGAGCGCAACACGCTGACGCTGGCCGCCCGACAGCTCGGACGGAAGGCGGCCGGCAAAATCCTGCAGCTGCACGAGTTCCAGAAGCTCGGAGACGCGCCTCTGGATCTGCTTCTGGTCGACGCCCTTCAACTCCAGGCCGAAGGCGATGTTCTTCGCGACCGACATGTGCGGGAACAGCGCGTAATCCTGGAACACGATGTTGACGTTGCGCCGGTTCGGCGGAACCATTGTCACGTCGCGGCCGGAGAGCAGAATACGGCCCTCCGTCGGCGTTTCGAACCCGCCGAGCATGCGCAGCGTCGTCGACTTGCCGCAGCCGGAGGGGCCGAGCAGGGTGACGAACTTGCCGCGTTCGATGTTGAGGTTGAGATTATCGACGGCGACAAAACTGCCGAAGCTCTTGCGGACATTTTCGAACTGAACAACCGGTTGCATCAGCGGATCCTCGAACGACGTGTGAGATATTCTGCGTAGAGCCCGACCACGGCGGTCACGACCAGGACGAGCGTCGCCATGACGTTGATTTCCGGAGACATGCCGGACTGCACGCGGGCGAAGATCAGCATCGGCAACGTCGGGCGGTAGCCGCCGAGGAAGAAGGTGCGGACGAAGTCATCGCTCGACAGCAGCAGGCAGAAGATCATGCCGCCGAATATGGCCGGTCCGAGGTAGGGGAGCGTGACGCGGAAGAAGGTGACGATGCTGTCGGCACCGAGATCGCGGGCGGCATCGACGAGATTGCCCGGCATCGAGCGCAGCCGTGTCAGCACCATGACCACCACGAAGGGCACGGCGTGGACGACGTGGCCGAGGATGATGGCGACCGTGCCGGTCGGCAGGTCGATGGTGGTGATGAAGATGCGCAGCGAAATCGCCGAGATCATCCCCGGCACGACGGCCGGCAGGCAAGCGACGGCAAAGGCCACGTATTGAGCGGCCCCGCGCAGCGACCCGATCAGCATCGCGATCCAGACCCCGATGACCGTCGCGATGGCGGTCGTCGCCGCGGCGATCATGATGGTGTAGAGGCAGGCGTCCAGGAACTGCTTGTCCTGAATGACCTTGGCGTACCAGTCGATCGTCAGGTTGCCGAGCGGGAACGAAATGAAGCTTGCATCCTTGAAGCTGACCGCCACCATCAGCGACAGCGGCAGAAACAGATACAGGACAAACAGCCAGTAGAAGGACTTGAGGGCCAGTCCCGGCCAATCGTGAAACATGGCGCGCATCAGAATGTCCTTTGCTTCGAGCCGCCGACGACCCGCATGAACAGGCCGACAGTGACGAGGGATGCGGCAAGCATGATCATCGCGAAGGCGGCACCGGCCGGCCAACGGCTGCTGGCGCCGTGGAAGAAGCTGCTGATCGTCTCGGAGAACATGCTGGTGGTCGGCCCGCCGAGAAGAATGGGAGCGGCGAACACGCCCATGCAGGTGAGGAAGACCAGCGAGCAGCCCGACACGATGCCATCGCGCGAAAGCGGCAGGATGATGCGGCGGAAGCGCGTGAACGGCCCCGCGCCGAGATCCGCCGACGCGTCGAGCAGCGACTTCGGGATCTTCTCGATCGCCGAATAGAGCGGCAGCAGCATGTAGAGACAGACCATGTAGACCAGGCCGAAGCTGATCGAAAACGAGGTGTAGAGCATCTGGATCGGACGCTCGGTCAGGCCGATTTCCCTGAGCAGCACGTTAACGGCACCGCGATTGGCGAGAAGCATGATGACCGAGAAGATGCGGATGATTTCACCCGCCCAGAACGGCGCCAGGAGCAGGAGCAGCGCGCGCGACCTGTTGCCGGTCGCAACCACCTTCGCCACGTAATAGGCGACCGGATAGACCACGACCAAGGTGACGGCCGTTGCGATGGAGGCATAGATGAAGCTGCGCAGCAGCGGCATCCAGTAGAGCTTTTCACTGAAGAAGAGCGCGTAGTTGTCGAACGTGAATTCGGCCTCGACGCCCGGCTGCGGCGGATAGCTGGAGAGCAGGCTGATGCGCAGCATTTCGTAGATGGGGCCGATGTGCATCATCAGCATCCAGACCACCGGCACGCCGGCCAGAAGCAGGATGCGCCCATATCGCCATTCTGCAACGGCGCCCAGGGTGTAGCGATAGAGCGGTGAGTTGATCACCCTCGCGACACCGGTCGAGTATTTCATGTGCGCGGCGCGGACGGGGATACCGCCACCTGCCGCATGTGTTCCCACGGCCATTGTTTTATCCCAAAGCTTGTCCGCGACCCGACGGGTTGGCAGGACATGCGTTACCGTTCCGACCCCGCCGCCACGGCGAGGTCAGTCAGTCAGTCGTCACGATGCGATTGCTCAGGCGGCCTTCAGTTCTGCGACGGCGCGATCGATGATCTCGTTTTTCATCGAGCGATTGAGCGAGCTGAAGAAGGTGACGCGCTCGAGTTCTTCCTGCGGCAGCGTCGATGCCAGCCGCTCCCTGTCGTCGAGCAGCTTGTCGACGCCGGAGATCGTCGAGCTGAAGCCGGAGGTGCGGGTCATCGCGGCGCCGACCTCGGGATTGGCGAGGATCGCGTCGAACAGCTTGTAGGCATTCCCGGCATTGGGCGCGTTGTTGACGATGTTCAGCGTGTAGCAGAACCCGTAGGTGCCTTCCTTCGGAACGGAGAGCTTGACCGGCACGCCGTCCATGATCAGCTTGGCGGCAGGACCCGACCAGGCCTGCGCCAGGTGGATGTCCTCGTTAATGAACATCTGCTGCACTTCGCTGGCCGCATCGTAGTACTTGCGAACCATATGCTTGTGCTTGATCAGGTGGTCGCGCGCTTCGCTGGCGGCCTTCTGGGCCGCCTCGACCTTGTCGGTGTAGGTGACGAAGTCGCCGTCATGGCCGAGATATTTCATGGTGATCGACATGAAATCGCCGGCCATGTAAGCGGTCAGGCCCTCGTACTTCTCGTCGAACATGATGCCCCAGCTGTCGGCTTCCGGCACGTAGTCGGTGTTGCGAACGAGGCCTTCGTAGCCGGCAAGGATCGGCAATCCCCAGAGGTTGCCCTCATAGCGCGCCCAGGCGGCGTCCTGATAGGCGGGGTTGAGGTTCGACCAGTTGCGCAGCTTTGCCGTATCCAGCGCCTGCACCAGCTTCGAGCCGATGAACTGCCCGTAGCGGTGGCCCGCGACGGTCACGATATCGGTCGTCGGGTTGGCACCTTCCGCCGTCAGGAGGTTGTACTGCTTGCCCTGGTCGTCGGTCAGGCGGATGCGCACCTCGATGCCGCTATCCTTCTGGAACTGCTCGATGAAATCCTGCGGCAGGAACTTGTCATAGGTGGTGATGTTGAGAACCGAGCTCTGCGCATGCGCCGACCGGATGATGTAAGGCGCGGTGAGCATCGTAGCGCCCCCTGCCCCCAACAGCTTGAGCGCGCTCCTGCGATTGATTTTCTGCCCGATAATCATTGTTCCTCCTCTCGCCTCCCAGCGTGACCTGATGGCGTCAGTGCGCCGCATGAGCGCTATCCTGATCCCGTCGCCAATCGCGCAACCGGATCGACCCGACTGCAGCCTGCCTAGAGATAAGCGCAGCAAATTTGACCCGTCTAATTGTTTTTGAGTCTGCGTCCATTCCAAAAGGTTATAGGCTAGGATTTGCGCCGGGACGGCGAATGGCGATATTTTGCAGGGGCCCCTGGCGGACGCATTGTCAACCTGCGCGCGCAAAGCTAGGTTGGAGCCAATTCGGACCTGCATGAAGTTATGAAATGAAGCGCGCACCGAACCTACGACAAATCGAGGCTCTCAAGGCCGTCATCGAATGCGGCACGGTCAGCCGTGCCGCGGAAGTCCTGCACATCTCGCAACCCGCTGTGAGCAAACTTCTGGCGCATCTGGAAGAAGATACGGAGCTTGAACTCTTCGAGCGCATCAAGGGGCGGCTCATTCCTTCGGAGCATGGGATGCGGCTCTACAAGGAGATCGATCGCGTCTTCGCCGGCATCAAGCAGATCGAGCGCGCCGTCGACCTGATCCGGCGCGAGGAACTGGGGCAGATCTCGGTCGGCGTGATGCCGGCGCTCTCAGGCCTCTTCATCAGCCACACCAACAAGCGTTTCCTTGCCGGGCACGGCGACGCCTATATCTCGGTGGTGATCCGCAGCTCGCAGTTCATCGTCGAATGGCTGCTATCCAAGCAGGTCGATATCGGCCTCATCAATCGCAACACGGACAACCCCTATATCGAGTGCGTTCCGTTGCGCGGCGGAGACCTCGTCTGCATTGCGCCGAGCGATCATCGCTTCGCTGCGAGACAGGAGATCGTGCCCGCCGACATCCACGGCGAGCCCTATATCGGCTTTGCCGCCGACAACCGCATCCGGCAGAAGATCGAAAGCACGCTCGATGTCTATGGCACGCGGTTGAACTACATCATGGATGCGACCCTTGCGCCGGCGGTCTGCGAAATGGTCGCCAACGGACTGGGGATCGCCATCGTCGATCCGGTGTTCGCCTTTGGCCAGCGCGACCGGCTGACAATCAAGCCGTTCCTGCCCAGCATCCCATCGGATCTCAGCCTCTGCTGGTTGCGCGACACGCGGAACCGTCATCTGGTCGATGCCTATGTCGAGGCAACCCGCGCGACGGTCCACGACATGCGACAAGCAATGGAGACGGTCTGAGGTCGCGTGTGGCGGCCCGCGGGATTTCGCGGCTTTACAAGCCTCGATCAGAAACCGAGATTACGGGCCCGACAGAACTGGTGATCCATGCCGACCACTCCCCTCCGTGTTGACGCATTTTCCGAAGCGCATGTTCCCGAGATGCTCGACTGGTTTTCGAGCCTGGAGGCGCTGGTCCAATGGGGCGGCCCCGGCCTCTCCTTTCCCCTGGAAGCAGCACAGCTCGAAGCGATGCTCGCCGGGACCGAAGGCGCCGAAGCCGAGCGCCTGATGTTTGCGGGGATCGTCGACGGCAAGCTCGCCGGTCATGCGCAGGTGGCACTCGACTGGGCAAACGGAGTCGGCCGCCTCGCCCGTGTTGCCATCAATCCGCGCATGCGCGGCCAGGGCCTCGCCCAGCCTTTCCTCAGCGAAGTGACCCGCCGCTTTTTCGCCGACCCCGCCTTCGAGCGGCTGGAGCTCAACGTCTACACGTTCAACGAGGCGGCGATCCGCACCTACCGCAGCCTCGGCTTTTGCGAGGAAGGCGTCAGACGCTCCTCCGCGAAGGTCGGCGATGCCAGGTGGGACACCGCAATCTACGGCCTGCTCAGAGGGGAATGGGTCGAGCGCGCCGCCGCTCAGTAGGGCAAGCCGACATAGTTCTCCGCCAGCGCCGTCTCGGCCGCCACCGAATGGGTGAGGTAGTCGAGTTCGGCTTCCTGGATGCGCTGGTCGAAATCGCCGGTATCCGGAAAGCGATGCAGCATCGTGGTCATCCACCATGAGAAGCGCACGGCCTTCCAGACGCGCGCCAGCGCCCGCGCCGAATAGGCGTCGATGCCGGCATTCGAACGGTCTTGGTAGTGTTCGAGCAGCCCCTCGAAAAGATAATGCACGTCGCTGGCGGCTAGGTTCAGGCCCTTCGCGCCCGTTGGCGGCACGATATGGGCGGCATCTCCGACCAGGAAAAGGCGGCCGAAACGCATCGGCTCGGCAACGAAGGAGCGCAGCGGCGCGATCGACTTTTCGAAGGACGGCCCCGTCACCATTGCTTCGGCATGATGCGATGGCAGCCGCCGGCGAAGTTCGTCCCAGAAGCGCGTGTCGGACCAATCCTCGATCTTTTCGCTCACCGCGCACTGGATGTAGTAGCGGCTGCGCGTCGTCGAACGCATCGAGCAAAGCGCGAAACCGCGCGGATGGTTGGCGTAGATCAGTTCGTGATCGACCGGCGGCACGTCGGCGAGAATGCCCAGCCAACCGAAGGGATAGACCTTCTCGAAGGTCTTGAGCGCCTTTTCCGGTACCGACTTGCGGCTGATCCCGTGAAAGCCGTCGCAACCGGCGATGAAGTCGCAATCGATGCGCTGGGCCGTACCATCCTTCTCGAAGGTCACGTAGGGCTGGTGGCCATCGAAGTCATGCGGTTCGACATTGGCCGCCTCGTAGATCGTGACGGCCCCTGAACGCTCGCGATGCTCCATCAGGTCGCGAGTCAGTTCCGTCTGGCCATAGACCATGACGCGTTTGCCGCCGGTCAGATGCTTGAGATCGATACGATGGTCGCGACCGTCGAAGGCGAGCGAGAAGCCGTCATGCGGCAGCCCTTCCTTGTGCATACGTGCGCCGGTTCGGGCGCGATCCATCAGGCCGACAGTGCCTTCCTCCAGCACGCCGGCGCGCACGCGACCGAGGATGTAGTCCTTGCTGACACGATCGACGATGACGTTGTCGATGCCGGCTTCAGTCAGCAATTGCCCAAGCAGAAGACCCGACGGGCCCGACCCGATGATGACGACCTTGGTGCGCATGCTCTCCTCCGGATTTAGCGGAATTGTCTTTTGGCAAAATCTGCGCTGGGCCGGCTTCACTCTCAATGGACAAATCCGCCATGAAATTGCACAAATCGAACATGGCTTCAGGATGTGCGGCATGAAGAAGACGGTTCCGACCTACGAGCTCTACGGCGAAAAGTCTGGAGAACGGCCGGATTTCTGGCTGCATTGCGAGACGATCCCGTCACGAAGCAGTCTCTACCACTGGGAGATCGGGCTGCACCGGCATGAGAGCTTCTTTCAGATCTTGTACATTGCCGGCGGCTCCGGCGATGCCGTCTTCGGCAACGCGGTCAACATGATCGAACCGCCTGTCGTCATCACCGTTCCGCCGGCGCTGAGCCACGGCTTCCGCTTCTCACGTGACATCGACGGCTTCGTCTTCACCATCCTCGCTTCACATTTGAAGACGACGCCGGGCGAGCGCAGCCGCCTTGGCGCCTGGCTCGCCGCCCCGCATCTGATCCGGCTCGGCGGTGGCGAGAATGCGGCCTACATCGCCGCAACGCTCACGCGCCTCGCCAGGGAATGGGAAAGCAACCGCAGCAACCGCGCCGATCTTCTCGACGCCTATCTGACCGCTGCCCTGACGCTGACGGCACGTCTCGACGCGACGAGCGACGAGCGGGATGACCGCAGCGAGAGTGAAAACGAACGGCGGGTCCAGCGCTTCCAGGCGCTTTTGCAGCAGCACCATCGCGCCCATTGGCCGGCCGCCGCCTATGCCCGCGAACTCGGTCTGTCGCTCACCCATCTCAACCGGATCACGCGCGCAGTCGCTGGGCTCAGCGCGCACGAAATGATTTCGCGAAAGCTCGTCGGAGAGGCTAGACGCGAACTCGTCTTCACCCGCGCCAGCGTGCAGGAAATCAGCTTCCGCCTCGGCTTTGCCGATCCCGCCTATTTTTCCCGTTTCTTCCTACGCCAGACGGGCATGACGCCGCGGGCATGGCGGCTCGCCGAGCGCGACAGGCTCGGCGCTTAGCAACGCAAAGTGTCAGGGGGCTGTGGTCCAATCCTCGACGCGCAGGCCGGGCACGCGATCGAACTCCCGGCGGTTGTTGGTCACCAGGATCAAACCTTGGGAGCGTGCATGACCAGCGATCAACTGATCGTAAGGCCCTATCGGAGTTCCGCTGCGGGCGAGTTCGGCACGCAACTGTCCCGTATGGGTCGCTGCCCCTTGATCATAGTTGAGGACTTCAAGACGGGCGGAAAAGCCTTCAATGACCGAAAGGTTGCGCTCGGGCATGGCGGATCTTTCCGCGCCATAGATCAGCTCCATCAGGCTGATCGAGCTGATGCACAATTGTCCGTGATGCCTGTTAAACGCCTCGCGAACCTGTTGCGGCCGGTTCTTGACCGTGTAGATGCAAATGTTCGTGTCGAGCATGTATTTCAGCATCAGAGTGACTCGCGCTCCTGGGCCTCCGGCTGCTCTCTCTCCACCATGAAATCGGCTGTTATGGGCTCGCCATCGAACCAGCTGTCCCAGGCTTCGCCAGCGGGCGTAATGATCCGCGTTCGCCCGACCGCGACGATATCGACGCGTTTGACATCCTCCGGAAGCGCCACGGCCTTTGGCAGGCGGATCGCCTGACTGCGGTTGCTGAGAAAAACTGCGCCCTGTTCCGGCATTGCCGCCTCCGGGATATACTTTGCGTATATCCAAGATGGTTTCAGCCGCAGGATATGTCAATGGGATATACGAGATCTCTCTCAGCTGTCTCCTGTTGGTCGCTTTGATCGAAGGGACCTTGGCTATATTCGACCACGACCGGCTTCCCGCCTCTCGGCAATCCAAAAAGACTTTTGCAACGACTCAAAACGGGAGCAGAATCAAGGCGGGTCCGAGGGGGACCCGGCGGAAATACGGAGGAAGACATGGCAGTACGCGATCCGTCGCCCTCGTTGTACAACGAGGATCTGGCACCGGCCGAAGAGCGCCGGTGGGGCGCTTTCAGCATCTTCAATGTTTGGACATCCGACGTGCACAGCCTGTGGGGCTATTACCTCGCAGCAAGCCTGTTCCTGCTCTGCGGCAGCTTCATAAACTTCGTCATCGCCATCGGCATCGGATCGCTGGTGATCTTCTTCCTGATGAGCCTCGTCGGCAACGCGGGCGTGCGCACCGGCGTGCCCTTCCCCGTTCTCGCCCGCGCCTCCTTCGGCACCTTCGGTGCCAACGTACCGGCACTCGTTCGCGCCGTGGTCGCCTGCTTCTGGTATGGTGCGCAGACGGCTGCGGCGTCCGGCGCCATCGTCGCCCTTCTCATTCGCAACGAAGGCATGTTGGCCTTCCACCAGAACAGCCACATGCTCGGCCATTCGACGCTTGAGGTGATCTGCTACGTCGTCGTCTGGTCGCTGCAACTGCTGATCATCCAGCGCGGCATGGAAACCGTGCGCAAGTTCCAGGATTGGGCCGGCCCGGCCGTCTGGATCATGATGCTGATCCTTGCTGTCTACCTGATCGTCAAATCGGGCACCTTCTCCTTCGGTTCGGAAATCCCGCGCGACGTTCTCATTGAAAAGACCAAGGACGCCGGCGTTCCCTGGGAACCGGGCACTTTCCCCGCACTTGCGGCGGTCGCTGCCACCTGGATCACCTATTTTGCAGCGCTCTATCTGAACTTCTGCGACTTCTCGCGCTATGCCACAGACGTGAAGACGCTGCGCAAGGGCAATCTCTGGGGTCTGCCGATCAACCTGCTCGCCTTTTGCCTGGTCGCCGGCGTGACGACGACCGCCGCCTTTGCCGTCTATGGCGAAGTGCTGCTGCATCCGGACCAGATTTCGGCGAAATTCGACAGCTGGTTTCTGGCGCTGCTTGCCGCACTCACCTTTGCGGTGGCGACCCTCGGCATCAACGTCGTCGCGAATTTCGTGTCGCCAGCCTTCGACTTCGCCAACGTCTTCCCACGACAGATCAATTTCAAGCGCGGCGGCTACATCGCAGCGCTGATCGCCCTCATCCTCTACCCCTTCGCCCCTTGGGAAACGGGGGCTGCGCATTTCGTCAACTTCATCGGTTCGACGATGGGGCCGATCTTCGGGGTGATGATGGTCGATTATTACCTCATCCGCCGCGGCCAGCTAAACGTCGAGGCGCTCTATCACGAGGATGGCGAGTTCCGCTTCCAGGGCGGCTGGCACGGCAGCGCCTTCATCGCCTTTGCGATCGGCGCTCTGTTCTCGTCGATCCTGCCGACCTTCACCACCATCCTGCCGGCCTGGTGGGGCATTTATGGCTGGTTCTTCGGCGTCGCCATCGGCGGGGCGATCTACTACGTCTTGAGGATCGGCGCCCGCAAGCCGGCCTTTGCGGCCTGACCGCTTAGCAATGCGCCCGGGCAACGTGCACCGGGCACATTGCCGCTCATGTGGCAATGTGAGCGTTGAAATAGACGGCACCGGCCTGATCGCGCGGGCGCTCGAAAGCACCGCTGACCGAAAACGTCGTTTCGATCAGGCCGCTGTCGGCGAGCGAGTCGGCCGTGCCGCAAAAGAGGGTCCGACCTTTCGCCAGCAGCACGATCCGGTCGGCGATCGCCATGGCCTGGTTGAGGTCGTGGATGGCAACCACGACCGTCACCTGCCGCTCACGGCGCAGACGGCAAAGCAACTCCAGCACCTCCACCTGATGGCCGATGTCAAGGAACGAGGTCGGCTCGTCGAGCAGCAGGATCTCCGCCTCCTGCGCCAGCGCCGCCGCAATCCAGGCCCGCTGGCGCTCACCACCCGACAGAGCCCTCAGGTCCCGGTGCGCAATATCGCGCAGATCGGCGCTGTCGAGCGCCCAATCGACCGCCTGGCGATCGGCAGTGGAAAAGCCACCGAAGGCGCCGGTATGGGCAAAGCGCCCATGCCGGACCAGTTGCTCGACGGTCATGCCCTCGGGCGAGAGCGGCGCCTGCGGCAGGAAGGAGAGCCGGCGCGCCAGCTGGCGACGCTTCCATGAGCGCACCGACCGGCCGTCGAGCGTGACGTCGCCGGCCTCCGGCACCGTCAGTCCCGCAAGCGCATGGAGTGCGGTGCTTTTGCCCGAGCCATTCGGGCCGATCAGCGCAACGATTTCGCCGCGGCCGAGCTCGAGGGCGAAGGTCGCGAGTGCGCAATGCCCGGCATAGCGTATGGTGACGTCGGCGGCTTTGAGATGCATCACGGCCTCATCGATAGCGGCGAAGAAGAACGAGCAGGAACGGCGCACCGGCAAAGGCTGTGACGACGCCGATCGGAATTTCCTCGGCGCCGCCGACAAGCCGTCCGACGAGATCGGCCCCCACGACCAGCGTCGCGCCGATGAGTGCCGTCAGCGGCAGGACCGCCGAAAAATGTCGGCCGGCCAGGAACCGTGCGAGATGCGGCACCACGAGCCCGATGAAAATCAGCGGACCGACGACGCCGACGGCACTGGCGGCAAGGACGCAGGCAACGGCAAGAACCAGCGTGAAATGCAGGCGATAATTCAGCCCGAAGGAGCGCGAGACGTCCTCCTCGAAGCGCAAGAGCGCCAGTGAACGGTGGAGGAACGGAAGCACGGCGAGAGCAGCGATCGTGAACGGCAGCAGAAAGACCACGTGCTCCCAGCCGCGGGCATAGAGGCTGCCGGCCAGCCATTGCATGACGATCTCGAACCGGGCGCTGCCCCAGCCGACGATGATGCCCATGGCAAGCGCGTGAAGAAAGGCGCCGATCGCGATGCCGCACAGCGTCACGCGCAGAGCGCTCAATCCCTTGCGCACGGCAAGCCCGTAAATCAGCGCCCCGGCCGCAAGCCCGCCGATGGCGCCGACCAGCGGCAGCCAGGCAACCGGCAGGGCGTAGAGCGTGTTGGCATCGGAGGCGACGCCATAGACGGCGACGAAGAGGAAGAGGGTCACCGCCAGCGTTGCCCCTTGGGAAATCCCCATGATGGTCGGGTCGGCCAGCGGGTTGCGCGTGACCGTCTGCAGCAGCGCGCCGGCGACCGCGAAATGCATGCCGGCGAGAATGCCGGTCAGGATGCGCGGGATCCGGATGGTCTCGATGATCAGCCGCGCGTTGTCGGTTCCGCGGCCGAGCAAAACGGCGACGACATCGGACATGGGCAGGTCCGCGACCCCGAGCAGGATCGCTGCCAGGAGAAGCGCGGGAAACAGGGCAACCAGCAGCAAGCTGTGTCGCAGCGCCGGTGCTTCCGTCGTGGTCCTCGTCATCACCGCGCGCCTCCAGCACCTGGCCGCGGCCCGCGTTGCGTCAGGTAGATGAACACCGGGCCGCCGATCAGCGCGGTAAAGATGCTGACCGGAATTTCCCGAGGTGCGGCGACCGAGCGGGCGAGTGCGTCTGCCGTCATCAACAGGCATCCGCCAAGCGCGATATTGAGGAGAAGCGCCCAGAGCGCCGAGCCAGGCCGCAACAGCCGAACGAGATGAGGAGCGGCCAGCCCGACAAAGGCAACGGGTCCTGCAACCGGCGTCACGCCGGCAACGAGGCAGATGGCGGCGACAAGCAGCAGGAGCTTCCACAGGGCGGGATTGGCGCCCATGCCGGCAGCGGCCTTGTCGCCGAGCGACAGGAGCGTGATGATGCGGTGGCAGGAAAGTGCAATGCCGAGCCCGACGACGATCCATGGCAGCATGTAGCCGACCTGCGCCCAGGATCTCCCTTGAAAGCCACCGGAAAGCCAGAACAGCACCGAGGGCGACTGTGGTCCGCCCCGGACAAGCAGGTAGGTGGTGACCGCGTTCAAGAACAGGGCAACCGTAATCCCGCCAAGTGCCAGATGCAGCGGGGAGGCCCGGCCACCCCGTGCTGCCCACAGCGTCAGCGCAGCGGCCGCCAAACCGCCGACCATACCGATGGCCGGATAGAGCGTGGAGGAGACGGCCGGGAAAAGGACGAAGGTCGCGACGATGAAGGCGACGGCGCCGGCGGTGACGCCGGTGAGGTCGGGCGCGGCCAGCGGATTGCGCGTGATCGATTGCAGCAGGTAGCCCGAGACGGCGAGCGCCGCGCCCGCGAGATAGGCGGCGATGCTTCTCGGCATGCGCAGCGTCCAGACGATGATCGAGTCGGTGCCACCTGCTGGCGACGACAGCGCCGTCAACGCCTGGGAAAGCGTCATCGGCTTTGCGCCGAAGATCAGCGCCGCCACGCTGACGATCAGCGCCGCCGCGAGCAACATTGCAAACCACAACGGCGCGCGCGCCTGTTCGCTCATGGCCGTTGCTCCGAAACGGACCCTGTTGCGGCCAGATCGGTCGTTGCCCGATGGAAGGCCCAGAAGAGGCCACTCGCGGCGGCAGCAAAGCCGAGGGCCATGCCGAGCCAGACGCCAGTGGCGCCGGGAGCGAGGTAGAAACCGATGACCCAGGCGGCCGGAACGCCAATCAACCAATAGCTTGCAAGCGTGATCCAGAAGCCGCTCGCGGCGCGGCCGACGCCGCGAAGCGCACCGATACCGATGTTCTGAGCGAAATCGGGCAGTTGGGCGAGCGCCGCGACGGACAGCATCGCGGAAGCAGCCAGGTAGGTTGCGCCCCCGGCGCCTGCCGGCGACAAGGAAAACAGAGCCAGGATCGGCCCCGGTAACAGCAGGAATGCCAACGAGAAGATGGAGGCAACCGAGATACCGAGCAGAGGCCCCGTTCTGCCGACCCGCCGGGCGCGTTCTCGGTCGGCGGCCGCAAAGGCTTCGCTGACCCCGACCGAAGTCGCGTGCGAGAGGCCGACCGACAGCATGAAGACGACATAGACGACCTGGTTGACCGCCGCCTGCGCAGCGAGCGCGGCGGCACCCCAGGCGCCGACCATGAGGGTGACGAGCGCCGTGAACCCTGCCTCGGAAGCATAGGATCCGGCTGTCGGGATGCCGATCGCAAGCAGCCGCCTGATGGCTGCGACGAGCTCCCCTATCGACGAGAGACGCGAGAACGACAGCCGCCGGTGCGTGATCCAGGCAATGGCTGCGAACTGCGAGAGGTAGGCGAGCGTGCTTGCGGCTGCGACGCCCGGAACGCCGAGCCTCGGCAGGCCGAAGGCACCGAACAGCAGGCCATAGTCGAGCAGGGCATTGACCAGAATGGTCGCAAGCGTGATCGCCAGCAGGACATTCGCCTGACGCCGGCCGACGACGACCCCACGATAGGCGTAGAAGCAGAAGAGCGGGATGATGCCGGGCGCCAGGAACAGCAGGTATTCCCGCGCAAGCTCAACGACGCCGGCATCCTGACCGAGCCAGCGCAGGCCGCTGCCGCCGATCATCATCAACGCAGCCGAAATCAGCCCGGCAACAACGGCAATGCTCAGTGCACCCAGCAAATGGGACGGCGCAACCTCTTCGCCTGATGCCTCGGCCACCAGATTGGAGGTGCCGACGATCAGGCCGAATCCGATAGTGCGCAGCAGGTTGAACACGGCGAGCCCGAGTGCGGCAGCCGCCAGCGCCTCGGCGCCGACCCAGCCGAGCATCAGCAGGTCGGTGGTAGAGATCGCGACCTGTGCGAGCTGTATCAGCGCCAGCGGCGTTGCCAGCTGCACGATGCGGTGCGCTTCGCAAACTGTGGGGCGGTTACGAGGCATGAGAATTTACCGGCCCCGCAAACGCAAGGGCCGGTTCACCTGTTACTGGATGGAGGCGGGGATGAACTTGCGGGCTTCCACCTTCACGTCGATGGCTGGAAAGGCATCGGGGTAAAGCAGATGCGCTGCCTCGCGCAACACCATCTGGCGGGCGATGGGGCCATGCGCCTCAACCCAATGGTCGCCGACATAATGCACGCGTCCGTTCTTCACCGCCGAGAGCTGCTGCCAGATCGGATTGTTTTCCTGCGGGCGATCCGGGCCGTAGTCGTAGACGAAGATGACCTCCGGATCCTTCTCCAGCAGGGTTTCGAGGCTCATTTCCATGCCCCAGTTCCCCGGAACGGACGGCGTCGGATTCTGACCGGCGATGTTGTCGCCACCAAGCGCCACCAGGATGGCAGCGGTCATGTTTTCCGAACGGAAGACCCAGGGAATGTCACCGCCCCACATTACGACGAAGCGCGGATGCTTGTCCTTCGGCGCCTTCGCTGCAAAGGCCTCGAGGTCGCTCTTGAAGGCAGCGTTGATCTCCTGACCGCGCTTCGGCTGGCCAAGGATCGTCGACAGTTGCGCGATGGTGCGGTCGCTGTCGGCATAGAGTTCAAGGTCGTAGGCGAGATAGGGCGCGACCTTCTCGTACTGGGCGGCGTTGCCTTCGGTGTAGCGGCGGATCGCAACCGTGAGATCCGGCTTTGCCTCCGCAAGCAGCTCGATGTTCGGAGTGGCGCGCTGGCCGATCTGCTTGACGCCATCGAGATCGCCGCCGAGGAAATCGGGATGGCGGCCTTCCACCATGTAGGTTGTCGCAACCGGCGTCAGGCCGAGGGCGAGCGCGACATCCGCGGCGAAATAGGAAACGGAGGCGACCCGCTGTGCCTTCGCCGGAATGGTGACCGCCACACCGCGATCGTCGATCACGTTGAAGGTGACGGCGTCTTCGGCGGCGGCACCGGCCGCTTGGCCGAGAACGCAGCCAGCAATTACAACGGCGCCGATCAGCTGCGTGCGTGCGGCTGCAAAAAGCGGGCTGGGCATGGGGGCTCCTCTTGCCATTGCGGTGTCAACGTTGCCGGAGGACGAAAGCCGGCGGGCACGCGCGTCGCCGCATGGCTCGCCGCTTGCGGCAGGCACATGCCGATAACTGCGGACGGCTTCCTCACGCCGCTGCGGGGCGCCAAACCTCAGACCAAGAAAACGCGCGATCGCCATCAACAAACCTCCCGACATCAGGCTTCCTGCCTTCCAATATGGAGGATTGTTGATATTTATGGTCAAGTTATTTGCAAGCGAAAGGTTCTCACGCCGGCATGAAAAAATCGCAAGCCAAACGGTTCAAGCTTCCGCCGCTCAGCGTGCTGCCGGCTTTCTCGGCGGCGGCGCGCACGGGCAGCCTGACGCTCGCGGCCGCCGAGATGCA
Organism: Ensifer sp. KUDG1; assembly: GCF_050434285.1. Classification (NCBI taxonomy): domain Bacteria; kingdom Pseudomonadati; phylum Pseudomonadota; class Alphaproteobacteria; order Hyphomicrobiales; family Rhizobiaceae; genus Ensifer; species Ensifer sp. KUDG1. The sequence goes on along the minus strand of NZ_JBNDIG010000006.1, from coordinate 338,458 downwards.
CCTGACGCCGGGCGCGGTCAGCCGCCAGATCAAGGCGCTCGAAGACGCACTGGGCACGCCGCTGTTTCACCGCAGCCACAACGCGATTGCGCTGACGGCCACCGGGCGCCAGTTCCTCACCCACGTGAACGGTGCGCTCGCCACGCTTGAAACGGGCGCACGCGCCGTCAGCCCCGAACGCTCGCGCCTGGTGATCCAGGCGCCGATCACCATCGCACGCCGCTGGCTGATCCCCCGGATCGGCTCCTATCGGCAGGCGCATCCGAGCGAGGATCTCGTCATCCAGTCCCTGGCGCTGGGTGCTGCCGAGCCAGCAGACATCACCATCACCTATCGCCGCTGCGGCGACAGCGACGATCACGCGCTCGCCTTTCTGGTGGACCGCACGCTCGCGGTGTGCTCGCCGCAGTTTTTTGCGCGATCCGAACGCGAGTTCGACGCCCGCGACGTGCTCGGCCTGCCGATCCTTCTCGACACCGCCGACGCCTGGTCCTGGCGGCGATGGTGCGATGCGGCCGCGATCCCTTTCGAGCCGAAGGGCGGCAGCATCGGCTTCGACACGGACGAGGCTGCCATCGACGCCTGCATTTCCGGCCTCGGCATCGCCCAGGTCAGCCCGGCCTTCATCGAGAAGGAGCTCAGAAGCGGCCAGTTGATCGCGCTTTGCCCGTCGATTTCACCGATCGTCGGGGCGTACGAGATCGCAAGGCGCGCGCCGTCGGGCACGCCGGACAGCTTTTCCACGTGGCTTTCGCAATGGGGCCACGCAGAACTCTAGCCGGAGATGCCGCTCCGCGCGCGACGCCGTCATGAGCGTCGCTTCGGGAGGCCGAGGATTTCGCGCACGCCGTTCTTGGTGAAGGGTTGCGCCAGTTGCGCCAGAAAGCCTCGGGCGATCTGGCCCTTGATGCCGATGTCGGTCGAGGACGGACGGTCGGGATTATAGTAGGTGCCGAACAAAAGGTCCCAGACGACGACGTTCTCGCCGTAGTTCATGTTGCCCTCGCGGAGGTCCTTCGAATGATGCCAGCGGTGCAGCCGCGGCGTGCTGAAGAGATAGTCGAAGGGACCTGTGCGCATGTCGACGTTGCAATGGGTGAGAATGCCCATGAAGGCCGTGACCGCGCCGAGCCACCAGAAAACGTGCAGGGGAGCGCCGAGGCAATAGAGTGGGATCTGGCTCATGGCGATCTTGAACAGCGAATCGGCCACGTGGAAGCGGCCGGTATTGATGACCCAGAGGCGAACGACGCTGTGATGCAGCGCGTGGAACCGCCAGAAGAACAGCTTTTCGTGGGCGATCCGATGCGACCAATAGAGGCCGAATTCGGCGACGACCACCGCAAGCGCCACCTGAAGCACCATCGGCCAATCCGATGGCCAGAGACCAAACTTGAGCGCTGCGAGCGGCTGCAGGATATTGGCGGCATACATGGGAAAGACGGCGGCGATCAGGCCAGCCGCCTGCAGCAGGCCCTTCGTCGCCAGCGTGTGGCCAATGTCGTTCACCGTTTCGCCGTCCGACTGAAGCCAGCCCCGCTCGTAGGGAATGTAGCGCTCGAGAAGAAACAGGATGAAGACGGCGGCCGCGTAGACCGCCACAAATCCGACCATCGGCTTTGCGCTCGCGAACGCGTAGTACGCGCCGAGCAGCCCGCCGAAAAACACCAGCGGCCAGGACAGATACCCAAGCACTAATCTGAAAACCTGTCCAAGCTTCGACACGGTGTCTCTGCGCTCTGCCTTCATCAACGACGCTCCATCCATTCAAGCAGTTCCCGGCATGTGCGCGGCCGGCCGTCGCTGACGCGCCCGTCGCTACATGCATCCAGGCGATGGTCCTCTTCGGACCAGCCGCCTCTTCCATGCCGGTACATGCGCCTGATCTCGGCGCAGGTTCGCGGCGTTCCATCACTTAACCGACCATCACGACAGGGATCGTACAAAGGCTGCACGGTCCGATACGGATTGTCCGCAATCCACATTCCCTTTTCTTCGGCATGACTTGGGCTCGCGCTGAAAAGGATCAACCACATCGGTAAAATGGCCAGGCGCATCGACAACGTCCTTTGTTGAAACGTTGCGCGAGCTTTGCGGGGAGTGGATTGCACCAGCATTGCAGGAGACGGGAAGATGCAATCAGTCGCCTGTGGATGCAACCGCTCATTGACGATGAAAAGAGAATCAATCATTCTCTTTTCATCGTCAATGGAAGCTGGACCGATGCGCGCTCCCAATCCCGAACTCTCGCAACTGGAATCGGACGACTTTTCCGCGCTGGACGCGACCGAACAGGCCAGCCTTGTCTCGACAGGTGAAGCCTCGCCGCTCGAACTCGTCGAAGCCGCCATCAGGCGCATCGAGAGGCGCGAGCCGCACGTCAACGCCCTTGCATCCGCGGATTTCGATCACGCGCGCAAGCTCGCCGGCGCTTTTCGTCCGCAAGCAAACATGCCGTTTGCAGGCGTGCCGACCCTGCTCAAGGACCTGCTTGCCTATCCCGGCCATGCGGCCGGCTTCGGCTCGCGCCTCTTCAAGGGACAGCCCGCCCAAGCCGGATCGGATTACACGGACGCTCTCGACAAGGCCGGTCTGATCGTCCTCGGCAAGACGACCACATCGGAGTTCGGCCTGCTCGGCACCACCGAGACCCTCGCCCATGGCGCCACGCGCAATCCTTGGAATTTTGCGCTTTCGACCGGCGGCTCGTCCGGCGGCGCGGTGGCGGCCGTTGGCTCGGGCATGGTACCGATCGCCCACGCCTCCGACGGCGGCGGCTCGATCCGTGGCCCCTCCTCCTTCTGCGGGCTATTCGGCTTCAAGCCGAGCCGCGACCGCACGGTGAATGCCGGCCTGCCGCCGGCGATGCCGACGGCGCGGCTGATCAGCGACCATTGTGTCAGCCGCTCGGTGCGCGACAGCGCCGCGTGGTTGGCGGCAACCGAACGGCCGGACCTGACCCAACCATTGCCTGCGATCGACGACATGCGCCGTGGCCCGCAGAAACGACTGCGCATCGGCATTTATCGCCACGATGTCTTTGGGCGCGGCGTGTCCGAAGTGGTCGAGGACGCACTCAACGCGGCGATCACGCTGTGTGCGGCCTTGGGGCACGAGGTCGTCGAATGCACTGGCCCTGACGTCAACGCGCAGGAGAACAGCCGCGCCTTCTTCAACCTGACCGGAATTGTTCTTTCCGGCCTGTTCGACCAGATCGCAGCCGCGATGGGTGGCGCTTTCGATGAGACCTTGTTCGAGCCCTACACGGTCGAGCTCGTCCGCCGGGCCCGGCGGCTACCGGAGAAGGCAATCACGGAGGCGATCGGCGCAACGCTGAGGGCCGAGGCGAGCGCAAATCAGGCAATCTCCGGCTATGACCTGCTGCTTTCGCCCACCGTCCCCTTCACGGCCTTTCCGCTGGGGACGCAAGGCCCGACCGAGGATCCGGACCAGCTCATCGCCTTTACCGAACGCCTCGCCGGCTTCACCAACGTGGCCTCCTTTGCCGGATGGCCCGCGATGTCGGTGCCGCTTTTCGGGTCGCCTGAGGGACTGCCGGTCGGCTGCCATTTCGCGGCGGCAGCGGGCGAGGACGCGCTGCTCTTCTCGCTTGCCTTCCAGCTGGAAGAGGCGGCCCCCTGGCAACCAAGGCTCGTCGAGCTTGCAGGAAGGTTCGCATGCCCCAGCGCCTGAAGCAGGAAGTGCGTGAGCGGCTGCTTGCGGCTGCGGCTGCGGTGTTTGCCGAGCAAGGCTTCGAAAAGGCCCGACTTGCCGATGTGGCGGAACGGGCGGGCACCAGCTCGAGCAACATCTACAAATACGTCGCCGACAAGGAAGCGCTGTTTTACGAGATCGTGACACCGGCGCTTGCCGGGCAATTGTTGCGCCTGCTGCGCGCCCGCGTGCGGGAACTGCGGTCAGTTGGCATCTGGCTGGAGGCCGACGCTTCCGGATCCGAGCATGCCCGGGCACTGCTGTCCTTCTGGATCGAACAGCGGCTCGTGGTGCTGATCCTGCTTCGCGGCGCGGATGGCACGCGCTACGCCCATGTCCGCAAGCTGATGATCCGGGAGATGGTGCGGCTGGCTTCCGGCTACCTGACCGACAAGGGCGGCGAGCAGGCCCTGACGCCGCTGATGGGCTTCATGCTCGAGCGAACCTTCACCCGAACACTGGACACCATTGCCGATACGCTCAGTGAATACCGTGACGCTCCGTCCATCCAGTCGGCCATAGCACTCTTCTGGCGCTACCAGCTTGCGGGGCTGCAGTCGCTTCTGGACCCGGACGCGCCGGGCGGCGGTCGTCAGGCCTTCGCCGGCCCCGATCAATCGTCCGAGTAGCGCTCCTCGCGCCACGGGTCGCCACGCATGTGGTAGCCGTTGCGCTCCCAGAAACCAGGCATGTCACCTTCGCGAAAGTCGATGCGCGTCAGCCACTTGGCACTCTTCCACAAATAGAGATGCGGAACGACGAGCCGCATCGGCCCGCCATGGGTACGGCCGATCGGCTGGTCCTCCCAGTCGGTCGCAAGGATCGCGTCTTCGGAGGCGAAGTCCGCAAGCGGCATGTTCGTGGTGTAGCGGTCATAGCTCGTCAGCATGACGTGGCTCGCCTCGGGTTTCGGCATCACCTGGTCGAGCAGATCGCGTGTGGCCACGCCCTGCCAGCGGTTGTCGTAGCGCGACCAGGTCGTCACGCAATGCATGTCGGAGAGCCGGTCGCTTTGCGGCAAGGCCTTGAACGCGGCCCAATCGAGCGACAATGGATGCTCGATGTGCCCGGTGATATCGAGCCGCCAGCTTTCCGTCCGGATCATCGGCTGCTGGCCGAGGTCGAGCACCGGCCAGTCCTTGACCAGATGTTGCCCAGGCGGAAGGCGCTCGTCCTCGGGGCGCACGATCCGCCCCGTCAGGAATTTGCCGTCGGCGGCCCAGCGCCGCTTCGTCGTCGTCAGCTTGGTTTCCGGCGGCTGCGTATCGTCAGTCATGATGGTCCACTCCCAGCCCGAATTCACACCCCAGGCGAGATAGAAAGCGTGGCGTCGCGGAACGTCAAGCGCGAACGCACGGCGTCGTTGGCTCGGCACCATGCGTACCGCCCCTTCGTGTGTCCTTCGCAGCGGCAGATAGCGCTCGACCACCTCCGTCGTGGCGACGTGCGGAGCGGGCGAAGCTTGGACGCGTTGGCCCCCGGCATGCCACGCGCATGCGCACGTCAATCCAGCCTTGAAACGCCAAATTGCCGCCGCAGGGTCCTCGGGATCCCGGCGGCGGCCGTTTGGCTCGACTACGATCAATCAGAACTTGACGCTCAGATTTGCCTTGACGCTCTGGTCGCTGACGCCGCCGCCGAATTGGCCTGTGTAGGTCAAGCCGAGTGTCGCCTCGGGCGCGACGGCGAAATCAAGGCCGGCTTCGATCACCGCAGAATTCTCGGCGATCGGGACACCGGCGATGGCAAATGTGCTCGCTGTCGAGAAGCCGTTCGACGACAGCGGCAAGGTGTCGCCGAAGGCATGTCTCCAGCCGACGGTGCCGCGGGCCGTCGCCAGCACGCCGCCAAGGTCGAAGCTGGACGCTGCGCGCAGGCCAAGGGTCGTGAACGTCGTGTCCTGCGAGGCGTCCTTGCCGATGAGAGCGGCAGCGCCACCCCGCTCGACAAAGCCGTCGCGGTTGAGATGCACATAGGCCAGGTTGGCAAACGGCTCCAGATCGACCGACCCGGCCTTGAAGGCATAGGCGAACTCGCCAAAGACCTGGCCTGTCCCGGCGCTGTAGTCGGCAGAAAGGCTGTCCGTGAAGCCCGGGAACGAAACGGTGCGGCTCGTCTCGATGTCGTGCCAGCTAAAGGCGGCGCCGGTTCTCAGCGACGCATCGCCCCAACGTCCACCGGCATAGATCCCGAGATGATAGTTGTCGGAGGTTGCCGACGAGAAGCGCGCGTCGATGTCCATCGAGGACCGCGAGTAGCCGGCAAGCGCGCCGACGGTCCATTCGTCCACCTGCGTATCGGCACCGACGAAGAAGCCACCGATGGAGCGATCCGCCTTGGCGGCATTGCCGTCACCGTCGATCCGTCCCCAGGAACCGAAGCCCTGGCTCCAGAGCGCAAGTTCACCGCTGTCGATCGCGCCGGTGATCTCGCTCGATTGCTTCGCCGCCACCGTGCCGAGCACAGTGCGCAGACGATCGTTCGCGGCATCGCGCAGGAACCGGCTGTCCTCGATCAGGATCGACTGGAACGAGCTGTGCACTTCGCCGGAGAGCAGATCGAAGGCTCTGCGTGCCGCTTCTGGCGTTGCGGCAAAGGCGACCGCGTTGAAGATGGGATTGCCCATGCCCAGACGGTCGACCCCGCCACTGGTGGCGATCTGGTTGCGGGTCTGGGCGACGCTGGCAAAGCTGAGATCGTTGCGGGTCAGCTGGAGCGACAGGTCGTTGCCGTCGCCGCCGCTGTAATCGACGGTCGGATCGAGGAACACCAAGTTGTCGACGATCGACGCAAACGTGCCGGTGATCGCCCCGGAACTCGTCTTGTCGATCAGGATGAACGGGCCGTTGACCGGGTTCCAGCTCGCCGCCGTGTTGGGGGAGAGCAGGAGATCAAGGGTCGCGCCGGAGATATCGACGCTGCCCGATACGACCAGCTTGTCGGTGGCCGTGGGCGTGCCCTCGATCTGCAGCACGCCGTTGTTGGTGTAGTTGCCGGCGATCGTCTGCGTGCCGATCGAATTGCCCGGGGCATGAACGCCGCCAGCCTGGACGGTCGTATTGCCAAGCGTGCCGGTTCCGCCAAGACGCGCCCCGCGCTGGATGGTGGTCAAGCTGGAATGCGCCAGAGAGCCGTTGACGATCAGGTCGCCCGAGGCAATGTTCGTCGCACCGGTAAACGTGTTGATACCCGTCAAGGTCAGCTTGCCCGTGCCCGCCTGGGTCAACGTGCCGCTGCCAGAGACCGCCCCGGCATAGGTCACGTCGTTCGAGCGGTTGTAGATCAGCGCGCCATCGTTGGTGATCGAACCCACGAATTTGCCGCTGCCGCCGATCCAGCCGGTCGTGCCACCATTGCCGAGCTGCAATGTGCTGCCCGTGCCGATCGTCACCGCACCGGATGTGCTGTTGTTGGCGGTGAGCGTCAGCGTGCCCGTACCGATCTGCGAGAACGAGCCGGGACCTGTGATCGAACCGCCGTAGGTCAAATTGCCCGCGCTGTTGAAGACGAGCGCGCCGAAGTTGGTGACGTTCGATGCGATCGAACCGCCGGTACCGCCATCGCCGATCTGCAGCGTCGCGCCCGAGGAGATGCCCGCACCGCCGGTAAAGCTGTTGGCACCGCTCAGGACCTGGGTGCCGGCACCGACCGAGATGCCGCCTGCGCCGGTGATCGCACCCGAGAACGTGCCCGTGGCGTTGTTGATGATGAGCGTCTTGCTACCGAGCACAACCTGCCCGCTGCCGGCAAGCGACTTGACCTGCGCCGAGGCCGCCGCCGAGACGTCGAAGGTACCGTCGGCCGTCAGGCCGCTCGAAGCGTTGATCCGCCCCTGGCCCGAAAGCGCCAGTGTGCCGCCTGCCGCAATCGACGTCGCACCCGTATAGGTGTTCATGCCCGTCAGCGTCAGCGTGCCGTTGCCGACCTTGTTGAGCCCTGTCCCGGTCGCACCGTTCTGCAGCACCGAGCCGATCGTGGTGGCAACGCCGTTACCGACATTGATCGTCGCCGCCGTGCCGCTTGCCGGATTGAAGGCAAGCACGCCACCGTTGATGGTGTAGCCGCTGCCGTCGTTCGTCGCGGAGAACTGCAGCGTGTCGAAGCTCTGCGTGCCGACGACATTGACGGTGCCGCCGGTCGCGCCGGCAAAGACGCCGACCGATCCGCCGAAGCTGCCGTTGATGTTGGCGCGCCCCGGTGCACCGGTCCAGTTGGTGCCACCGGATGTCCAGGTGCCGGTGCCGCCGTTGACGGTGCCGTTGCCCGTTGTGTCCGCGCCGTCCCAGAAGTGCATCGTCTGGCCGGCGCCGAGCACCGACAAATTGACCTGCTTGGCAATCCCCGTCTGGACCTGATGGCTGGCAACGGTGAAGCCAGGAGCCGTCGATGTCGCGGCCGTCGTCGCAAAGCTGCCCGACAGCGTGCCGTCATACTCGAACAGCCGGTAATAGCCGGCCGAGGCCACTTGCGCGTCCAGCGCGCCGCCGAGCGTCAGGTTGCCGCCGACCTTCACCAGATCGTTGCCCGCCGCACTGCCGACGAGGCCGGGCGTATTCAGCTCGAAAACCGAATTAGAGCCGGCATTGAGCGTCAGATCGCCACCGATCGTTATCGTGCCCGGGCTGTTTCCCGCCGAGAGCGTGCCATCGACCGTGACGTTGCCGCCGATCCTGCCCGATCCGCCGAGTGTGCCGGCCGAGCCGACATGAACGTTGCCACCAAGCTGGCCGTTGACATAGGTCGTGCCGGACGTCACCGACGTTGCACCGGAGAACAACGAGCTGTCGCCCGTCAGCGTCAGCTTGCCGGTTCCCGCCTGCGAAATCGTGCCGTTGCCCGAGACCTTGCCGGCATAGCTGACATTGTTCGAGCGGTTGTAGATCAGCGCGCCATTGTTGGTGATCGAGCCGACGAAGTTGCCGGTGCCGCCGATCCAGCCTGTGGTACCGCCGTTGCCGAGCTGCAGCGTGCTGCCCGTACCGATCGTCACCGCTCCGCGCGTGCTGCTGGTCGTCGTCAGCGTCAGCGTGCCGCTGCCGATCTGCGAGAACGTCCCGTTGCCGGTGATCTCGCCGCCATAGGTCACGTTATCGGAACGGTTGAAGATCACCGCACCGCCGTTGGTAATGTTCGACACGAGCGAGCCCCCCGTGCCGCCATCACCGATCCGCAGCGTTGCGCCGGTATTCGTCCCTGCACCACCGGTAAACGTGTTGGTACCGGTCAGGACTTGCGTACCGGCCATGACATTGATGCCACCGGTGCCGTTGATCGCGCCCGAAAAGGTACCCGTGGCGTTGTGGATCATCAGATATTGGCTTCCAAGCGTGACCTGTCCGCTGCCGGCGAGCGACTTGACCTGTGCAGAGGCGGCGGCGGAAACGTCGAAGGTGCCGTTGGCCGTCAATCCGCTGGAGGCATTGATGCGTCCCTGGCCCGACAATGCCAGTGTGCCGCCCGCGGCAATGCTCGTCGCGCCGGTATAGGTGTTCATGCCCGTCAGCGTCAGCGTGCCGCTGCCGGATTTGATGAGCGAGCCGTCACCAGTAATCGTATTGCTGATCCTACCGTTGCCGGTCTGGTCGATCGTCAGGCTGGCGGAATTGTTGATCGCGATGTTGCCGGAAAGATCTGGGCTCGCCGCAGAGAACCGGAACGTGTTAGCGCCACCATCGAAGGTCATGGCGTTGGCGGTCCCGCCGTTACCGCCGATGATCGAGCCCGACGCGCCCAGGGTCACGTCCAGGTTCCGGCCGAAGATGCCGGCTCCGTGCACGACGCCGGTCCCGCCGCTTCCGGCCACGCCGCCCGTCACGCTGCCGCTGTTGATGATCACCGTCCCGCCGTTCAGAGCGCTGATGCCGTGACCGCCGTCACCATTGTGTTTTTCGAGAACGTGCCCGCCAGCGCCGGCGTTACCGCCGTTGCCGCCCGTCACGTTCGTGTTCACCGTCAATGTGCCGCCACCGACGAGTGCCGCACCATCGCCGCCGTCACCGCCGCTGCCCCCGATTCCGATGCCTGATATTGTCCCACCGGCACCGCCGTGTCCGCCCCGTCCGCCGGACACTGCCGGTCCGGAGATGCTGTCTGTTCCACCGGAGGCAACAATACGGCCGTAACCGCCGGCGCCGCCGCCACCGCCGTCCCCGTTCGGAGACGTGCCACCTTCGCCACCGCGGCCAGCGACATTGCCGACGCTGCCGTGCGCACCGCCGCCGCCACCCGCACCGCCGCCAAAGTCGCTGCCGTTGCCGATGCCGCTTCCGCCGGTTCCTCCGTTCGGGCTGCCGCTGGTGCCGCCGGCACCACCAGTGCCGCCAACCCCGGCGCCGCTCTGGCTTCCCGCGCCACCGGCCGCACCCGGCCCGCCGCCGCCGCCACCGTTTCCGGAATAGGTCGCATTGCTGCCAGGCGTCCCCTGCAGATTGCCGTCGATATCACCGCCGGTACCGCTCGTGCTCCCACCGGCGCCGCCCTTGCCTCCTGCATGCGCCAGCGGCACGGCCGCGACCATACCGAGAGCAATACCAGAGGCTGCAAACAACCACAGAGCGGTACTGCTCATCAGCGAGCGCTGACGCCCCGCTGCTGAGCGGCGCGATGGCGGCCGCCGGTCGTTGCGCTCTTCGCTCTCACGCCCGGCTCCCAAGCCCTGATTCTGACAATTGATTTTTTTCAAAGGCTTGCCCTCCGCCCCGCACCCCTAAAATTCTCCAGGGTGCTGGCTGACACGACAACCCTACAGCGACAACGCCTTATCGACGAAGCAACCTACGGGTTCGACGAAACGACAAACCGCGATATCAGCCACTGTGGAAAATCTCAGATGCCGAGACGACTGCGCAATTCCTGCCTGTAGGGGCGGGATACGGTCCAGGTTTCGCCTGCCCTGCGCAGACGCACGGCCCATGCCTGTTTGGTCGGACCGGAATGACGGTCGAGCTCGGTCACGTGCGCTAGGTTGATCACAGCCGTCCGATGGATGCGCAAGAAGTTCGCCTTGGGCAGCAGACCGATCCAGAATGAAAGCGGACGAAGATCCAGGACCGCGGCTTCGTCCTTCAGCCAGATCTGGGTGTAGTCCTTGGCGGAGCGAAGCCCTACGATCGAAGACAGCGGCACGCCGCGGGTGCGTCCCGGCATATGCAGATGGACGACCGGGTCGGTCTCGGCGGACGGAATGGCGCCCGCATCGTCCCGGGCGCCATATGTCTGCGTGCGCCCGTAGCGTGCGATCCCGATCAGCTTTGCACAGCGGACGAGCTGGTGGATTTCTTCGATCGGCCACCGACGCAATGCCCTCGTCGCATCGAAGCCGATACAGCCACGCAACCTGCCCTCGTGAAGGACCGGGACGCAGAGAACGCTCTTGTCGTTCTGACGAAGCATTTCCGCCTGAAGCGCCCGCGCCGGACGCGGTAGCCTTGCGACATCGTTGATCATGACTGCCTTGCCGGCCACCAGCCACTGATGCAGCCAGCCGATCATCGTCACCGGCGTCTGCTGCAGCTCATCGACATGCGACGACACGCCGCCTCGCACCCATTCGTCGGTGTTGCGGAAGCGCAGAAGGTCGTCGCTGTATTCGAACATCCACGCCCGGTCGGCACCAGCAAGCTTGCCGGTTTCCTCCAGGATCGCGGCGATCGCCGTTTTGGCCGGCGAACCGATGAGGTGCGTGGCGGCCAGATAGGCCCAGTCGTGTGTGGGTTGTCCCACTGCAGGGCAAGGCGGCTCGTTCGTCGCGATCAGTTCGTAGGGCGGCAGGCCTATGGAATGATCGGACGGGTACAATTGCTCATTCATGACGCTCGATAGGTAAAGGCGAAAAGGAATCGCTCTGTAAATTTCGGGTTTCCCGGCAATCCGGGTCGTAACAGTGGCAGTAAAGCCAGACGTGGCCGAGAGGCGGCCGTAGACAAAATTCGACAAAATATTCGGTTATCGCGGTGCGATGGCCCCCCTCCATCGTCCAGTGTCGGCGGCGCTCTGCGCCGTCGACATCCACCCGCGCGACCACTTGAATTTGTGGGGAAAACAAATGCAAGCCCAAACTGCATTGCCTCACGGAAACATTTTTGGGTCGGTTTCGCGCGTTCCAGCGTCCCAGACCGGTTCTTGCCGGTGGGACGAGCACCACCAAACCATCCACGGCATGAAGCGCAGGGGGACCTGCCTGGCCACGAGACATGTTGCCGGGCAAGGGCGCGCGCGCTGAGATCTCCGAGGTCCGTCGCTGGCCAATTCGACCATTGGAGCCAGCACCGCAAGGCGCTGGCGCAGTTCCTACCGTTTTCGCACCGACACCGCGCGCGCAAGACATCAAGCGCCGACGCTGAATGCAGCTACCTCAGCACTACACGCAAGGCGGCCTGGGTCTCCTTCAACAGCGGAAGGTAGCGCTCCACCATCTCGGCTGCGGCCACATGCGCTGCCGGTGCGCCGATGTTGAGTGCCGCAACGATCCGACCGCGATCGTTTTCGAGCGGCACCGCGATGGAACAAAGGCCGAGTTCCAGTTCCTGGTCGATCAGCGCGTAGCCCTGGTCGCGCACGCGGCGGAATTCGGCGACGAGGTCTTCGGGATCCGTCTTCGTATAGGGCGTGTTCGCCTTGAGGTTCGAGCGCGAAAGGATCTCGCGCGCCTCGTTTTCTGGAAGTGCTGCGAGCCACACCCGCCCCATGGAGGCGCAATAGGCCGGCAGGCGCGAACCGGTCGTCAGGTTGATCGACATCACCCGCTTCTGCGAGGCGCGGGCGATGTAGACGATTTCGGTTCCATCCAAGACCGAGGCCGAGGCGCTCTGCCCGGCGCGGTCGGACAATTGGTCGAGATAAGGTTGGATGATCGTCGGCAGCGGCGTTGCCGAGAGATAGGCATGGCCAAGGCGCAGGATCTTCGGCGTCAGCGCGAAGAACTTGCCGTCATAGTCTGCATAGCCGAGCTCGGAGAGGGTCAGCAGCGACCGGCGCACCGTGGCCCGGTCAAGCCCGGTAATCTTTGACGCCTCGGCTATCGACAGTTTCGGCCGGGTTTCATCGAAGGCTTCGATCACTGCCAACCCGCGCGCAAAGCCGCTGACGAAGTCCGTTTCCCGCATCCTTGCCTCCCAAATCATGCCGTTCGATTTTGTGCGATATACGAACAAAAGTCAAATATCGCACAAAATATTTGACCGAGCCTTTCGATCGGCGCTTATTGGCATCCGGAAGAGGAAGGCGCCTGCCGCCCACCGGGCGACGAAGGCCAAGAGATCACTGAGATGAAGAGAGGAAACATGGCGAAGATCGTTTCGCTCGCCGAGGCCGTCGGCGACAATGTCAGGGATGGCGACACCGTCGCCATGGAAGGCTTCACCCATCTGATCCCCTATGCCGCGGGCCATGAGGTGATCCGCCAGTGCCGTAAGGACCTTTATCTGGTGCGCATGACGCCCGACATTCTCTACGACCAGCTGATCGGCGTGGGTGCGGCGCGCGGCATGAAGTTTTCCTGGGGCGGCAATCCCGGCGTCGGCTCGCTACATCGCTTCCGCGACGCGGTCGAAAACCAGTGGCCGCGGCCGCTGGAGATCGAGGAGCACTCCCACGCCGCCATGGCCAACGCCTATGAGGCGGGCGCTGCCAACCTGCCGTTTGCGACGCTGCGCGGCTATATCGGCGCCGACCTGCCGAAGGTGAACCCGAACATCAAGTCGGTCGCCTGCCCGTTTACCGGCGAGGTGCTGGCCGCCGTGCCGGCGATCCGCCCCGATGTCACGATCATCCATGCGCAACGGGCCGACAGGAAGGGCAACGTGCTGATCGAAGGCATCGTCGGCGTGCAGAAGGAGGCGGTTCTTGCCGCCAAGCGCTCGATCGTCACGGTGGAGGAGATCGTCGACGAGCTCAACCCGCCGTCGCCCAATTCCCTCGTGCTGCCAAGCTGGGCGGTCACATCGGTTGCCCATGTTCCGGGTGGCGCCTTCCCATCCTACGCACACGGCTACTACCCGCGCTCCAACGCATTCTACATCGGCTGGGACGAGATCGCCCGCGACCGCGACAGCTTCACCGCATGGATCAAGGAAAACGTGCTCGACGCCCGGCCGGAAGATTTCGCCAAGCACGCCGGCAACAAACCGGCAAAAGCGGCCTGAGGGAGGATAGGATGAGCGACTTTACCCCCACCGAAATGATGACGATCGCCGCCGCCCGCGCGCTTTCCAACGACGACGTCTGCTTCGTCGGCATCGGCGCGCCGTCTGCCGCGTGCAACGTCGCCCGGCTGACCCACGCGCCGGATATCACGCTGATCTATGAGAGCGGCACGGTCGGAACCAAACCGGATGTGCTGCCGCTGTCGATCGGCGACGGCGAACTCTGCGACACCGCCCTTTTCACCGTCTCGGTGCCCGAGATGTTCCGCTACTGGCTGCAGGGCGGCCGCATCACCACCGGCTTTCTCGGCGGCGCCCAGATCGACAAGTTCGCCAACCTCAACACCACGGTCGTCGGCCCCTACGACCACCCGAAGGTCCGTCTGCCCGGCGGCGGCGGTGCCCCGGAGATCGCCTCCAACTGCGGCCGTATCTTCATCACCATGGCGCTTTCCAAGCGCGGCTTCGTCGAGAAGCTCCCCTTCATCACCTCCATGGGCCATGGCGAAGGCGGTGACCACCGCGAGCGGCTGGGCATGAAAACCAAGGGACCGACGCGCGTCATCACCGATCTTTGCATCCTGGAGCCGGATCCTGAGACCAAGGAACTGACCGTCGTCTCGATCCATCCAGGCGTGACGCGCGAGCAGATCGTCGAGAATTGCGGCTGGGCCATCAAGTTCGCCGAAGAGGTGATCGAGACGCCGGCACCGACGGAACTGGAACTCAAGACCCTCCGCGACATCAACGCCCGCACCAAGAAGGCGCACCAGGGCGACAGGGAGGCTGCGTGATGGCCGAGGCTTTCATCTGCGACTATGTCCGCACGCCGATCGGCCGTTTCGGCGGCTCGCTTTCCTCCGTCCGAGCCGATGATCTCGGCGCGGTCCCACTTCGCGCCCTGATGGAGCGTAATGCCGATGTAGATTGGGACGCCGTCGACGACGTGATCTTCGGCTGCGCCAACCAGGCGGGAGAGGACAATCGCAACGTTGCGCGCATGTCGCTGCTTCTGGCCGGCCTGCCCGTCGGCGTCACCGGCACGACGATCAACAGGCTCTGCGGCTCCGGCATGGACGCTGTCATCGCAGCAGCGCGTGCCATCAAGTCGGGCGAAGCCGAGCTGATGATCGCCGGCGGCGTCGAAAGCATGTCGCGCGCGCCCTTCGTGATGCCGAAGGCGGATACCGCCTTCTCACGCAATGCCGAGATCTACGACACGACTATCGGCTGGCGCTTCATCAATCCCCTGATGAAGAAGCAATACGGCGTCGACTCGATGCCGGAGACCGGCGAGAACGTCGCCGCGGACTTCCATGTCAGCCGCGAGGACCAGGACGCCTTTGCCGTTCGCAGCCAGGCGAAGGCCGCGGCAGCGCAAGCCAACGGCCGGCTGGCGAAGGAGATCGTCTCGGTAACGATCCCGCAGCGAAAAGGTGAGCCTGTTATCGTCGATCGCGACGAGCATCCGCGCGCAACAACGATGGAGGCGCTCGCCAAACTCGGCACGCCGTTCAGACAAGAAGGCGGCACGGTGACGGCCGGCAACGCCTCCGGCGTCAATGACGGCGCGACGGCGCTGATCATCGCCTCGGAGGCGGCGGCGAAGAAATACGGCTTGCGTCCAATCGCCCGCATTCTCGGAGGTGCTACCGCCGGCGTACCGCCGCGCATCATGGGCTTCGGCCCGGCTCCGGCATCGAAGAAGTTGATGGCCCGCCTCGGGCTCACGCAGGCCCAGTTCGACGTCGTCGAACTCAACGAGGCGTTCGCCTCGCAAGGGCTCGCCACGCTTCGCGATCTCGGCATTGCCGACGATGATCCCCGCGTCAACCGCAACGGCGGCGCCATTGCGCTCGGCCACCCGCTCGGCATGTCCGGCGCCCGCATCACCGGCACGGCAGCACTCGAACTACAGGAGACCGGCGGCCGATATTCGCTGTCGACCATGTGCATCGGCGTCGGCCAGGGCATCGCGGTGGCGCTAGAGCGCGTCTGAGCACAGAACTAATTGCCGTCTGAAAAGCAAAGAGCCCGCCCTTCGAAAAGGCCGGGCTCTTTGATTCGAGCGATTGAGAAGCCGGAGGTAACCAATGTCTCCGTCATTCCTGTGCTTGTCACAGGAATCCAGCAAGCCCAAGTCCTTGGGCCGAAAGAGTCTCCTGACCCGACGGACGTCGGGTCGCTGGATCCCCGCCACGAGGGCGAGGATGAGGCAGATTGTGTGGCTCTCCCGCCAAACACCACCGTCAACGTCCGAAGCGGCCACTCGGCCCTCTGCTATTCCGACCAGATCGCGACGTCGACCGGGCCGAGCATGCGGCCGCCGACATGGAAGGTTGCGTTGGAAGACGCCGGCACGTCCACGGCGGTCTTGCCGTAGTTGAAGGCGAAGGTGAGCTTGCCGCGGCGGGTGATGCGCAGGTCGCCGAGATCCGCCAGCGCTTCGACCGAAGCCCAGCCGAGCGCATCGCCGATCACCTTGTCGAGCAATTCGCCGCGGGCGCCGGTTGCCATATAGCGCGCCTTGTCGTTGCCGACGAGCGCCGGGGCACCGTTGCGGTAGTCGCCCTCGAAGGTCGCAAGCACGGTTTCGCTGGTGCGGACCGTTTCGCGCCAGACGCCGGCTGGATAGGTCTCGTTGCCGTAGAGCACGCTCTCACCGTGGAATTCCGGCAGCGACTCGACGCGGGCGACGCTGACGTCGATCAGCGATGCGAGCGGTCCCGGCGGCAGGCCCTCGGGAATATGCATGTCCTCGGTCTTGCTGCCGCTGCGCGGTCCGAAAAGCACCTTGGCGCCAGAGGCCGCAAGCTTCTGAACGAAGGCTTGATCCGGAATGACAAGGTCCGGCGCCAGCACGAGCTGGTAGCCGTCGAGGTCCGAGTGCTGGCCGATGATATCGACGTCGACGCCGAGGCGGGCAACGGTCGAATACCAGTCGAGCGCGATCTGCGACGCCAGATAGGTGCGGCCCTGCGGCAGAGCTCGTGTCGCCCAGCGCGAATTGTAGTCGAGCAGGAACGCGACCTTGGCCTTCTCGCGACGTTCGCCCTTGGGCAGGCGCTTCATCTCTTCGGCCACCTGCGCGACTTCGAGATAACCCTGGTCCGCTTCGCTGTTCGGCAACAGCAGGCCGGCATGGAACTGCTCCTGCGCAAACGGCACCTGCCGCCAGCGGAAATAGGAGACCATGTCGACGCCATGGGCATAGGCGAGCCAGGTCCACAGCCGCACCATGCCATCAGCCGGCGACTGGTTGTGCGACGCCCAGTTCACCGGGCCCGGCTGCTGCTCCATCACCCAGACGCGGCCATTGCCGACGGCGCGGTAAAGATCGTGGTTGAAGGCCGGCTGGTCCGGATCGCCGACGCGCAGATACCGGCCCTTGTCTTCCGACGAAAGACGGCCGTTGAGCAATCCACCCATCGGATAGACGTCCCAGGAGGCGATATCGATGTCTTCACCGACCTTGTAATGATCGAAGTCGGTGTTCTGCGACATGAAATTGTGCGTCACCGGCCGGCCAGGCGAATGCTTGCGGATGATGTCGACCTGCGCCTTGTTGAAGCTCTTCACCTGGTCGGAGGAGAAGCGGATGTAGTCGACGATATGGGTCGGGCTCGGCTCTTCCACGAGGTTGTTCGGAAGCTCGATCTCGTCGAAGCTTAGATAGTTCATCGCCCAGAAGGCCGTGCCCCAGGCGCGGTTCAGCTCCTCGACCGAGCCATAGCGGGCCTCGAGCCATTCGCGGAAAGCGCGCAACGCCTCGTCGGAATAGCTGTAGATCGTGTCGTGGTCGCCGTACTCGTTATCGGTCTGCCAGGCATGGACAAAAGCATTGTTGCCGTAACGCTCGGCCATGGCTTCAGAGATGCGCGCGGCCTCGGTGCGGTAGCGGCGGCTGGAGAAGCAGTAGTGGCGGCGGGCGCCGAACTTGCGCACCACGCCCTTGACGTCGACGGGCAGGATATCCGGGTAGCGATCGATCAGCCACTTCGGCGGTGCGGCGGTCGGCGTTCCCAGAATGACCTTGAGGCCGGCCTTGCCGAGCACCTCAATGGCGTCGTCCAGCCATTCCCAATGGAACTCGCCCGACCGGGGCTCGATCTTCGCCCAGGCGAACTCGCCGATGCGCACCCAGGCAAGGCCGAGCTCGACCATGCGGCGGGCGTCCTCTTCCCATTTTTCGCGCGGCCACTGCTCCGGATAGTAGCAGACGCCGAGTTCCAGCATGTCGGTCTGCTGCTCTTTGGCGTTGAAGCGGTTCGATCTCGTCAGGGGCATGTGCACGGTCCGGTCCTTCGTCATGTCTTACGGCCGGTTGGGTCCAGCCTCGGGTTTTGTCAGTATGGCCTCAAATATAAACGTTTATATTCAAAGGCATGAATGAGCGCCCTGCACGGGCGCGAAGTTCGTCAACGGTTCGGGTTCAGGCGGTCGTCGCAGCGCTCGATCAGGTTCGGCATGAGCAGCGTCTGCAGCGCCTCCGGCGGCTCGCCTTCCATTCGCCTGAGGATATAGGCGCCGAGCAGGCTGCTCGGCTCGCTGATCGGCAGGTAATAGGTGGTGATCGGCGGCGCGAAATACTGGCTGACATTGAGATCGTCGGTGGCGTTGATCACGGCGTCACGCCCGTGCACCAGACCACGCTCGTGGAAACCGGAGAAGGCACCGAGTGCGGAGGCTTCGTTGGCGCAGATATAGGCGGTCGGCGGATTGCTGAGCTCGGACATGGTCAACACGTTCTCGCGGCCGAAGGCCGGCGTCAGGCGGCCATGAGCGACGAGCGCCGGATCGTAGGGAAGCCCCGCGACTTCGAGCGCGTGTTTGTAGGCTTCGAGCCGCGTGATGCCGTAGCTCAGGTCCGACAGCGGGTTGAGCAGCGCGATGCGACGATGGCCGCGCTCCGTAAGCCGCGCCATCGACACCCGGATCATCTGCTCGTTGTCCGCATCGACATAGGCATGCGGCGCATTGTGAATGCTGGTGCCGTAAGTGACGAAGGGGAAATCCGCCGCCTGCATGGTGCGAATGCGCGGATCGTCGGCGCGCGTTCCAGAGATGATGATGCCGTCAGCCTTCTTCAGCGACACGATCTGCTTGATGACCGCCTGGCTCTCCTCGAAATTGCGCACAGCATAGAGCGAGACGCGATAGGGGCTGTCTTCGAGCGCCCAGGAAATGCCGCTCAGGAGCTGGGCGTATTCGACGCCTTCCCATTCGTTCTGCTTCGGGCCAGGCGCGGTCATGATGGCGGCGACCTGATAGGTCTTGCCGGTGCGCAGTTGCACGCCGTGCATGTTGAGCTCATAGCCGACGCGCTCGGCCGCCTCGATCACGATCGCGCGCGTCTCCGGGCGAACCTGAGGCGAATGCTTCAGGGCCTTGGAAACGGTGGCGATGGAAAGCCCCGTCTCCTGCGCAATGGTCTTGATCGTCGGTCTCTGCATGGCGGTTCTGCTCGTCACGGGCTGTTGGCGCTGAGCGATGCTGCCAGCACAAGATAGACTGCGGATGTCCAGGCGAATGCGCGATCGCGAAGGCCCCTCCCCGAGCGCGCGTCGAAGTTTTCGGCCATACCGCTTTTGCTCGCCAGTGAACAGAACTTTTCCGCGACCTCGTTGGCCAGTTCAATCTCCCCTTGCTGGCGCAGCCCATCCCAGAGGAGCATCGTGGTCGGCGCCCAGATCGGGCCGCGCCAGTAGCCGTCGTCCTCGTAGAAGGAACTCTTCGGGCTCTCGGTCGCCGGTCCCCATTCGGTGATGAAGTCGCCGGCGACGAGCCGCGCCACAAGCTTCTCGCGCATGTCGGGCGTCAGACGTGTTCCCAGCAGCAGCGGCATGAACTGGATGAGGTTTTCGCCCGGCAAGATCCGCTCTGGATCCGCAGCGAGCCGAGCGCCAAAGGTTTCGCCGGTCCACAGACGTTCAAACAGCAGCGCCTGCAGGTCTGCAGCCTTCTGCCGCCACATCGCCCGGCGCTCTCCATCGTCTTCGAGAAGATCGGCCAGCGCCTCGCAGGCAAGGATCAGGAACACGGGCAGATCCGGCGAGATCACCGGGCCGCCTTCGGCAAAGAAGGTGGCGTTGTCCCAGCCGCTGTCGTTGCCGTGGAAATAGGACGGCAGGCTCGTCGCATCCCTGCGGCCATAGGTCAGCCAGTAGTCCACCTGCTTGCCGATAGCGTCGCGCAGGTATGCCTTTCGCTCTGCCGTCAGGAAGCTCGGATCGGCAGCCGCAATCAGCGAGACGGCCCAGCCATGCACCGGCGGCTTGGTGAAGGCGAAGAGCACGTCGCGGTCGTTGATATAATCCGGCAACAGGCCGGAGGCGTCCTGATGGTCGAAGATTGCTGCGAACTGGTCGAAGGCGAGATCCGGGTCGAAGGCGGCAACGCCGAGGGCGGAAAAGGCGTTGTCCCAGCTCCAGATGTTGATCATGTGGTTCTTGGACATGTAGATCGCCGGCCGCGTCAGCGCGCCGCCGGCGGGCACGCCGTTCGCCCAGAGCAGATAGCTCGCCAGCCCGTGCGCTTCGTCCTGGCCGTCGACACCGCTGGGAACGCGCGCATGCCATTCTGAGAACTCGGCCGTCGCATCCGCGAGCGCTTCTGCGAAGCGGCCGGGACGGTCAACAGGCGGCACGGTGCGGAAGAAATCGACATTGCCCTCGAAAGCCGCGGTCCCCGAGAAGGCGAATGACACGTCTTCGGAATGATCGCGCTGCCAGGCGCCGGTGACCTTCAGGTCGCCGGTGATCGCCCGCGGGATGAACTTGACGTTCTCGACCGCGGCAACGAGGCAATCCTCACCGGTCGGGGTGCGGTAGACATAATCGTAACGCGAGCCTTCGAGGTGGAAACGCACGCCGGCTTGCCTGCCGGATATGTGCAGCCGCTCCCCTTCGCCGATGACGAAGGTGATTTCGCCCTCGCCGATGCGAGCATCGAGCCGTTCCGGGGAAAGCACGAGCACAGGCGTCACGGTCGCACCCGCCGCATCGAGAAATTCGACGCGGCAGAGGCGACCAAGCGACGGCCGCTCATCACCGCCGGCGACGTGGCGCAGATAAAGCGCCCGCTCGCCGTCGCGGCCCGGCACCCGCATCATCGAGAGCGTCAGGAACCGGCCCCTGCGGCTGAAGGGGACATACTCGATATCGAACAGCATGCCCTTATCCCTTCACCGACGAGCCGACCGCGCCATCCATGATGTAGCGCTGGGCGACGAAGAAGAGCGCGAGCGGCGGCAGGCAGAGGATCACCGTGATCGCGGCGATCGAGGTCACGTCCACCTCGTGCAGGCCCTTGAACATCGAAAGCCCGAGGGTCAGCGTGTATTTCGACTGGTCGTTGAGGAAGATCAATGGGCCGAGATAGTCGTTCCAGGCGTTCATGAAGTGGAAGGTGCCGACCAGCACCAGCGCCGGCATCATCAGCGGCAGATGGATGCGCCAGTAGATGTCGAAGGCGTTGGCGCCGTCCATGCGCGCCGCCTCGTCGATTTCGACAGGTACGGTCATGATGTACTGGCGAAGCAGGAACACGAAGAAGGCATCGGCGAAATAGGCGGGCACGATCAAAGGCTTCAGCGTGTTGATCCAGCCGAGCAGGTTGAACTCCATGTAGAGCGGGATCATCTTCACGTCCCACGGGATCATCATCGTCGCGAGCAACAGGATGAACAGCGGGTCGCGGCCGGGGAAGCGGAAACGGGCAAAGCCATAGGCAACCAGCGACGAGGAGATCAACTGGCCGATCGTCGACAGCACCACCACGATCAGCGAGTTGGTGAGATAGGTGCCGAAGGGCTGCTTGTTCCAGGCGGCGGCGAAATTCTCCCAGTGCCATTCGGAGGGCCAGAAGACCGGCGGGAACTGGTAGAGTTCGGCCGAGCTTTTGATCGCCGTCATGAAGGTCCAGTAGAACGGCGCGATGAACAGCGCCGAGAGCAGGATGAGCGCGGAATAGAGCAGCGTCTTACGCATTGCGTTCTCCATCGTTCTCGCGGACTTCGCCTTCGTAATAGACCCAGGCGGCCGACCAGCGCATGACGCCGAGGCTGAGAAGCAGCACGATGATGAACATCACCCAGGAGCCGGCGGCGGCATAACCCATGTCGAAGTATTTGAAGGCGTTGTCGTAGATGTACATGGCGAAGAAATAGGTGGAGCCGAGCGGCCCGCCCTTGGTCAGGAGCAGCGCGATCGTCAACTGCTGGAAGGCGGAGATGATCGAGGTGATGAAGGTGAAGAGCAGCATCGGCCCGAGCATCGGCAGGGTGATGAACACCATCTGCGCCCAGCCGGGAACGCCCGAAACGGTTGCCGCTTCATAGAGTTCCTTCGGGATGGCTTTCAGGCCTGTCAGAAGGATCAGCATGGTGCCGCCAAGCCCCCAGAGGCTGGCGATGATGATCGCGACGATCGCCAGGTTCGGATCGCCGAGCCAGTTTGGCCCGTCGATGCCGATGAAGGACAGCATGAAGTTCAAAAGGCCGTATTCCCGGCTGTAGATCCAGCTCCAGATCGTCACCAGTGCGACGCCGGAAATGACGCTCGGCAGGTAAAAGGCGGTGCGGAAGAAGCCGCTGGCAAAAGTGATGTGATGCAGCATCAGCGCCAGCAGGAACGACATGACGATGTTGAACGGCACGTAGATCGCCGCAAACTTCACCGTGATCCAGAGGCTCTCCCAGAACTGCGGGTCCTCGAACAGCATGGAACGGTAGTTCTCGAGCCCGACGAAGGTGCGCTCGCCGACGACAGGCCAGTCGTAGAAGCTCATCGTCAAGGAAAAGACGAGCGGGCCGAGCGTGAAGAACAGGAACCCGAGGATCCACGGGGAGATGAACAGATAGGGCGCTGCATAGCGCGCGATGGCGGAGCGCTTGCGCCTTGCCACCTGAGGCTCTGCACCGGCATAGGTCATATCCATCTCCCCGTACTCCCTTTTCTTACTTGATCAGTCGCTTCGAGCGGGCGACCGCCTCGTCGAGATGCTGCTTGGCATTGCCCTGGTCGATCATCGTCGCCTCGATGGCACGGGCGAGATTGTCCTGAACCTTGCCCCAGTTGGCGTTCTTCAGGAACGCGTGGGTCTCGGTGTTGGACGTCGCGAGGATGTCGAAGAAGGGCTTGTAGATCGGGTCCTTGGTCATGCCCTTCTCTTCCGCGACGCTGGTGCGCACCGGCAGGTCGTTGATGCGCATGGCAACAGCTTCCGGCGACGAGAAGAACTTGACGAATTCCCAGGCGAGGTCCGGATGGGCCGCATCCTTGGCGATCGAGATCGCCGAAACGCCGAGTGCGGAATGGGCGGTCTTGTCGCCAAACTTCGGCAGCGGCGCCACGCCATACTTGATGCCGGAGGCGTCGATGCCGGACTTCGACCACATGGCGCTCTGGAACATGGCGATCTTGCCGCCCTTGAAGAGCGTGCTGCCCGACGTGTCGTCGCCGAGGTTGAGCGTGATCGCTTCCTGCTTCTTGGCCATATCGCCGAACATGTCGAGCACCTCAGCGGCCGCATCGCTGTTCATGTAGCCGTCGATCTTTTTGCCGTCGTCGGAGATGTATTTGGTGCCGTTCGACCAGAGGAACTGCTCGAAGTCGTACGGGTCGGGCTTGGCGTCAACGGCAAAGCCGTAAACCTTGTTTGGCTCGTCACGGAACTTGGCGGCCTTGGCGCGCAGGTCGTCCCAGGTCCAGCCGTCCTTCGGCTCCTCGACGCCGGCCTTGGCGAACATGTCCTTGTTGTAGAACACAACTTGCGTGGTGAAGCCCGACGGCATGCCGTAGGTCTTGCCCTCGACACGAACCGTGTTCATCAGGCCCTTCGGGAAATCGTCCGGCTTGATCTCGGCTGCGTCCTTGGCGATCAGATCGTCGAGCGGCTTCAGCGAGGTGTAGTACTGCGGGAAATTCCACATATACATGACATCAGGCGGGTTGCCGGCGCCAAAGGCGGCGATCAGCTTCTGATCGTAGCCATCGGCATAGGGCTCCACCTGGACCTTCACGCCCGGGTGCTTTTCCTCGAATTTCTTGGCGATTTCCTGCTGGATCGCCAGGCTTTCGTCCGTGTCCCAGGTCGCAAAACGCAAGGTCTCTTCCGCGCGGGCCGTGGCGGTTCCGGCCATCGCCAGAACCATCAGCGAGCCGATGATCGACTTCCTGTTGAGCATGCTTCTCCTCCTCGTTCGGGTTACGCGACCCGCTTTGCCTTTTCCTGATTGATCAGCGCCTGCGTCTCGACATCGAGCCTGCGCGCGACCGCCTGGCCATCGCCGTCAAACAGATGGCAGTGCTCGGCCGGCAGGCGCAGATGCACGCGTTCGCGTGCCGACACCGGATGCGTGCCGCGCACGACGGCGGTCATGTCGCCGCCATTTGCAAGGCTGATATGGACATGGCTCTCAGTCCCGAGTCGCTCGACCAGCCGAACGTCGCCAACGAGATGACCTCGCTCGGCCGAAACCAGTTCGATCTTGTCCGGGCGAATGCCGAGCGTCACCGACTTCGGCTTGGCAACAGGGGCTACAGTTTGCATTTCGAGCGTCAGCGGATGGGCGAGACCGCCGCCATTGAGCGTCACCGATGCATCGACCTGCCCGGTCACTTCGGTCTTGACGAAATTCATCCGCGGCGAACCGATGAAGCCGGCGACGAACAGGTTTGCCGGCTGGTAGAACAGTTCGAGCGGTGTGCCGAACTGGCTGACCTTGCCCTTGTCGAGCACGACAACCCGATCAGACAGCGTCATCGCCTCGACCTGGTCGTGGGTGACATAGATCATCGTCACGCCGAGCCGCTCGTGCAGCGCGGCCAACTCGACGCGCATGGTGACGCGCAAGCCCGCATCGAGGTTCGACAGCGGCTCGTCGAGCAGGAAGAGTTTCGGCTCGCGCACGATGGCGCGGCCGATCGCCACGCGCTGGCGCTGGCCGCCCGAGAGCTGGCGCGGCTTGCGGGCCAGCAGCTCCTTGATGCGCAAGATGTCGGCGGCGTTGTCGACACGCCGATCGATCTCGTCGCGCTTCATGCCGTTCAGCGCCAGACCGAAGGAGAGGTTCTTTCGCACGTTCATGTGCGGATAAAGCGCGTAGTTCTGGAAGACCATGGCAATGTCGCGCTTGGCCGAGGCGACATCGGTGATGTCGCGGTCGCCAAGACGGATCGAACCGCCATCCAACTCCTCAAGACCGGCGATCGAGCGCAGCAGCGTGCTCTTGCCACAGCCGGACGGACCGAGAAAGCAGACGAACTCGCCATCGGCGATATCGAGGTTGATACCCTTCAAGACTTCAAGCGAACCGAAGCCTTTGCGCAAATTGTCGATGCGGATCGCTGCCAACGGGCCCTCCCTGCCGGCGGAGCGCTGTAACGGTGACCAAAGGTCGGCGTTCAGCGACTAGTTAAACGTTTATATGCACGATAAAAACGTTTAACTTTGTTGTAAAGCGGAAAATCACTTCAGCCGGATTTTGCTGTTGAGGGCCACTGGCAATAGCAAAACGGCCGCCCGAAGGCGGCCGTTTTTGGTGTTTTATCTCAGACGCTTAGACGTCCGAGTGTCTCGTCGAGCGCATTGAGGAAGCGATCGCAATCCTCGACGCTGAAGGGCGCCGGCGGCTTCACCTTCAGCACATTGTGGTGCGGCCCCTCGCTGCTCAAGAGAATGCGGTGCTTGCGCTTCATCTCGGCGATGACGAAATCGAGCTCGCATGCGGCGGGCTCCAGCGTCTCGCGGTTGCGCACCAGCTCGATGCCGTTGAAGAGGCCATGGCCGCGGACATCGCCGATGATCGGATGTTTTGCTGCAAGCACCCGCGCGCCATCCATCAGCCTGTCGCCGACGACGCGGCAATGGTGCATCAGCCGCTCGTCGCGGATAACGTCGAGCACGGCGAGACCGATTTCCGCGGAAACCGGATTACCGCCGAAGGTGTTGAAATACTCCATGCCGTTGGCAAAGGACGCAGCGATTGCCTCCGTGGTGACGACGGCCGCCATGGGGTGGCCGTTGCCGATCGGCTTGCCCATGGTGACGATATCCGGCGTAACGCCCTGCAGTTCGTGCGCCCACATGTGGCTGCCGACGCGGCCGAAGCCGACCTGCACCTCGTCGGCAAGGCAGAGCCCTCCGGCGGCGCGCACATGCGCATAGGCTTCGCGCAGGTACCCGTCCGGCAGCGACAGCTGTCCGCCGGTGCCGAGAATGCCCTCGCTGAAAAACAGCGCCGGGCGACGGCCCTCCGCGGCGAGGGCTTCGATCTGGCTTCGCACGTCCTCGGCATACTTCCGGCCCGCATCGACATCGCCGTAGCGATAGCGCCCGCGGTAGAGGTCGGGCATCTCGGCGACCTTCACATGCGCCGCCTGGCCTTCCCCGCCCTTGCCGGCGAATTTGTAGGGGCTGACGTCGATGAGGCTCGACAGATGGCCGTGATAGGCGTGATCGACGGTGATGATATCGCGGTTGCCGGTATAGGCGCGCGCCAGCCGGATCGCGAGGTCGTTCGCCTCGCTGCCGGAATTGACGAAGAAGCAGACGTTCAGCGGATCCGGGAACTGGGCGGCGAGCCGGCGCGAATACTCGACCAGCGAATCGTGCAGATAACGCGAATTGGTGTTGAGTATTTGCATCTGCGCCTGCGCGGCCTTGACGACGCGCGGGTGGCAATGGCCGACGTGGCAGACATTGTTGACCATGTCGAGCCAGCGCGTGCCGTCCTCGTCGATCAGATGCGCACCTTCGCCGCCAACGATCTTCAAGGGGGTGGCGCTATAGGCGATGCTCAACGACCGGCCGATGCGGCGATGGCGTTCACGCACCAGAAACGCTTTGTCGCGCGGCACGATCACCGACACCGGAACCGAAAGGCCAAGCACGACGCTCGGATCCGGGCTCACCTCGCGCCAGACCTGCCATTGGTCGCCAACGCCGACGCCATGCATCTGTCCGCCAAGACCGAGATGATCGGTGACGACCTGGAAATGCAGATGCGGCGCCCAGTTGCCGTTTTCGTCAGCGGAACCGAAGGTGACAAAAACCTCGCCCTTGGCGATCGCCTGCCCATCGGTGAGCTTGGCAACGCTGTCGCGTGACAGGTGACCGTAAAGCGTCCAGAAGCGAACGCCGTTTTCGATCTCGTGCTCGAGAAGCACGGTCGGGCCGAAACCGTAGGCGACCGCGTCGTCGTGAATGAAGGCGACCTTGCCGGCAAAGGGCGCCGAGACCGGCTCGCCCGCCGGCGCGAAGATATCGACGCCGAGATGGACCGAGCGCCGCGCGCCCTCTATCGCCGTCTCGTAAGCGTCACCCTGATAGATGCCACGATCCTCGCCATAAAGGCCGATGCCGAAGGCGGCACGCTCGCTGCCGATCTGGGCCATGATACGGGCTTCGGCTTCCGCCGCGTCGAGGTTTGCCCATTGCGCGGCTTCAGATCCCGAGGCTGAGAAATCGAACACCGTCACCTTCGGCTTTTCGACCGAGGGCTGAACGATCGGCGCGAAGTCATGCGCGTTCTTTTCGAGCCAGCGAACGACGGCGGCGGCCTGCGGGATCGGTGCGAAACCGCAGGCGTCGCGGATGCGCGCGATGGCGATTGCGCGGTTCTCGCCCTGCAGGCGATTGAGTTCGCGCCAGACGTCCTCCTGGCTGACGAGCAGATAGGTATTTTCGGGATTGTCGCGGATCTGCTTTGCCGCCATGCACATGCTGACGGCGTAGCGGGTCACGACCAGATCGAAGACCAGTTCGATTTCCGTTTCGCTCAACGGATTGACCTGGTGGTAGGCACCGGCAAGGGCTGCGATCGTGCCGACAGGATCGGCAGTGCCGATCAGCGCATAGGCGGAAGCGACGGCGATCTCGATCACCCGCCAGGTCTCGACCATATCGCCGAAGTCGAGCAGACCGCTGACGGTTCCGTCCTTGTCGAGCAGCACGTTATAGTCGTTGGCGTCGTTGTGAATGACCTGCATCGGGCACGACGCCAGACGCGGAAGCACCGCCGCAGCAAAGCGGTCGAGGATCGCATCGACCGCTTCGCGCTTGTCGTCGCCGTCGATCAGTTCCACATGCTTGCGGTGCATGTCGGCGCGGCCGATGTCCCAGGCATAGAGCCGCTTGGCGCCGGCATGGGAAAAATCTTCGAGACTGCGATCAAGTCCGGCGAGCAGGCGCCCGAGACTTTCGGCGCTTGCCGTATCGCGCCGCGGCGCCTTCGCCCAGATATCGCCCGGCAGCCAGGAGAGAAGCCGTGCGGTGCGCGGACCCCGAAGTTCGACCCGGCTGGCGACACCGCCTGAACGATCACGAAACGCCCGCGAGACCGGCAAGCCCGATGCCTTGGCCGCGAGGTGTTCGAGCACAGCCACCTGCATGTCCAGTTCGTCCGCATCGCCGGCGGCGTGCAGCTTCAGCAGGTACTCCTGGCCATCGGCGGCGGAGACGCGATAGTTGAGATCGTGCTCGCCCGGTAGCGGCGACAGGCTCGCCTCGATGCCGTAGGTCTCGGTGAGCCAGGCCCGGATCGTCGCCAGTTCCTGCTCGGTTCTCAAATCTCTGTCTGCCATAGTCACTGTCCTGTCACCACGAAACCCGGCGCCCGTCATAGGCGCGGAAACTGCCGCTATCGACCAAGCCTGTGCTGTCGATGATCGCCTTCAACCCGGCCGCACTTTGAACCACCGAAACGACGGCGTCGCTGCCGCCCATGTCCGTCTGCACCCAGCCCGGATGCAGCGAAACGACGGAGATCCCGTCGCGCTCCAGATCCTGGGCAAGCTTGACCGTCGCCATGTTCAACGCCGCCTTGGAGCAGCGGTAGGCATAGTCGCCGTCGTCATCGTCGAGCGTGCCTTCGGCGAGCGACCCGGCGCGGCTGCTGATATTGGCGACGACAGTCTGTTTGCCGGCGCGCAGGTTCGCAAGCAGCGCCCGCGTCACCAAGAGCGGCGCCAGCGCATTCACCCGCATCACGTCGAGAAAGTCGCCCGGCTCAAGCGTCGCAAGGCCCCCGACATCGCCGCGCACGGCCGCGTTGTTGATCAGCAAGTCGATCGCGACGCCCTGTAGCGACCGCCCAAGGGCCTCGATTGACGCCGGATCGGCAACATCCAGCGCCAAGCGATCCGCCGAGCCTTCGCTCGAGATCGGCTCCCGCTGGCAGGCGATCACCCGCCAGCCGTCTTCGGCGTAGAGCCGCGCGAGCTCCGCGCCGAGGCCGCGCGAGGTGCCAGTGATCAGCACCGTGCGAGATTTAGCGGTGCTTGATGTCATATTTCCGCTCGACCATGTTGACGAGGCTTGCCGCAGCCAGCGTCAGGAAGATGTAGAAGATTGCCGCCGAGTTGTAGGGTGCAAACGGCAGGAAGCTTGCCGATTGGAACTCGCGCATGCGCTGGGTGATGTCGCGGATCGACAGGATCGACAAGAGCGACGTGTCCTTGAGGATCGCAATCAGTTCGTTGCCGAGCGGCGGGATGATGATGCGGAAGGCCTGCGGCAGCACGACGAGACGCGCCGTCTGCCAGCGGTTGAGACCGATGCTGCGCGCCGCCTCTATCTGGCCGACCGGGATCGCGTTGATGCCCGAGCGGAAGATTTCGGCGAGATAGGCCGAATAGGCGAGCGCCATGGCGACGATGCCGCGCATCAGGTTTGGCGGGTCGAGCACCCCTTGCGTCGCGTCCTTCAGCGCCCCGCTCAAGGGCAGGCCGACATAAAGCACGATCACCAGCATCGGAATGCCGCGGATCGTATCGACGATGAACTCCGAGCCGATCGCCAGAGGATGGCGCTGGTGCAGATAGCCGCCGAAAGTGAGAAGGCCAAGGATGATGGCAAGCACGGCGACGGTGACACCGGCGGCACGGTCGCGGTCGTTGAGCGCCTCGGTTTTCCAGAGGACGGGCATGTCGGCGGGCGCGGAGGCGGCCGGCAGCAGGGCACCTGAAACGCCTTCACCCTTGGCAATCGAGGCGAGAGCCTCGGCCGGGCCGACGAAGGTGCGCACCGGCGTTTCCGTCTGCGGCGCACCGTCATACTGGCCGAAGCGCACGGCGCTGATCAGGCCCGCCGGCGTGTTGGTGATGATGCCGACCTTGCCCTCAAGCGTGCCGGCGAGCACGTAGGTGTCGCGCGGCTGCATCAGGAACCAGCCGGCCGCAACCGCCAGCACAAGGGTGGCAATGGCAAAATAGAGGCTGGTTCTGACGGTCGAATGCAGTTGCAGCAGCCCGACCCAGACAAGGCCCATGAGCGCCGCCAGGATATAGGCTGCGATCGCGGCGCGGATGGTGGTCGCGACCCCGGCCGCAAAGGCGATATGGGCGAAGAGAAAGACGAAGACCAAACCGGCGCCATTGGTGAGACCCAGGATCCAGCGGGCGACGCGACGCGCCTTTCCGTCGGAAGGGGCATCTGGACGGCCGCTGACGAAATGAAGCCCGAGGCCAACCAGCGTGACGGCGAGATAGGCGGGGAACAGCCAGGCTTCGACGCCCTGCACCATCAGGTCCGCGGCTTCCGTCAACTGCCGGGGCGTCACGCCCTTGACGATCAGCGTCGACTTGAATGGATCGACGCCGTTGGCGACGACGGATGCGATGAAGGGGTGAATGTTGTGGCCGATGACGAGAACGGCGGCGGCAGCGAGATTGAGCAGCGCGGCAAAGTTCGCGAGCCGTGGGCGCGGCGCCTTGGCGCGCGAGAACACGAGCACCGCGATGCCCGAGCAAAACGCGATCGCCAGCGCCAGGAAGCCCGGCACGAAGGCCGACGAACCGTTCTCGACGCCGAGGATCGCCCGCAGCGAGCGCTGATAGTCGCCGGAGGAAATGAACAGATAGATGATGAAGGGCAGCGCGGTCAGGATGATCAGATTGCTCGGACGCACGCTTCTCAGGAACGACATTCATTCCTCCGGGGCACAGGACAGACAAACAGACGATCCGGAGCGCAGCACGCTCCGGATCCGATCGATTTCAAAGGCTTACTTGAGGCCCCAGTATTTGCTGATCAGCTGGTCGAGCGTGCCGTCGTCCTTGATCTGCTTCAGGCCCTCGTTGAAGGCCGCGACGTTTTCGTCACCCTTGCGGAAGACGAGACCGAGCGGATCGGATTCGAGATCCTTGATGGCAACGACGAGCTCGCCGGCGAACTCGCGCTCGTAGGCGGCCGCATTGGCGCCGTTGATGACGACGCCGTCGACGTCCTTGTTCTTGAGCGCGATGATCGCGGCGCTGAACGTATCGTAAGCGGCGACGTTCTCCTTGCCGACGACGCTTTCGGCAACCTGGGCGTCGGTGGTGTTGGCCTGGGCCGACAGCTTCCTGCCGGCGTCCTTGAAGGCGTCGAGCGTGATGCCCTGGTCGTCAGCACGCATCAGGACGGCCTGACTGTTGACGATGTAAGGGTCAGAAAAGTCCATCGCCTTCTTGCGTTCCTCGGTGATCGAGACGCCCGACGCGACGAGGTCGAAGCTGCCCTGGTCGAGGGCTGCGAAGATGCCGTCCCAGCCGGTGGTGATGAATTCGGCCTGGCAGTTGATCTTGGCGCAGACGGCATTGACGACATCGACGTCGAAGCCGACAACCTGTCCGGTTGCCGGATCGATGCTTTCCATCGGGGGCGAGGTCGTGTCGGAGCCGACCTTCAAGAGCTTGCCGCCGAGATCGGCGGCGTGCGACACGCTCGAAGCAAGGGCCGCAATGGCCAGGGCAATCATCAGTTTTTTCATGGTTCTCCTCCTTGGATGATTAGTTTTGGATCAGACGGCCGCCGAGATTGTCGGGCTGGCGCTCGATCAACGTCGGCCGGAAGACCTGCCGCAACGCCCCAGGGTCCTCTCCCTCCATGCGGCGCAGCAGGAATTGACCGAGCGTGCGACCGAGCACCTCGATCGGCTGATAGAAAGTGGTGATCGGTGGCGTGAAATAGGCGCTGACATTGATGTCGTCATAGGCGATGACATCGACATCGACGCCGACCTGGCGCCCGAGGCTGCCGAGGCCCGAGAGCACGCCGAGCGTGGTGGATTCGTTGATGCAGACGAAGGCGGTCGGCGCGTCGTCGAATTGCAGGAAATCGATCACCGTCTGCCGTCCGAAATGGGTCGAGAGATCACCCTCGGCAATCAGATCCGTCGGGGCTTCCAGGCCGACCTCGCGAAACGCCCGGACAAAGCCGTCGATCCTGTCGAGCGCGTAGGAAAGCCGCCGTTCCGGATTGACCAGCGCGATCCGCCGGTGGCCGCCGGCGATCAGCCGCGCGGTCGCCGCATGCGCAGCCCATTCGTTGTCGATGTCGACATGGGCATAGTCGAGATCCCCGCGGCAACGTCCCATCGAGACGAAGGGGAAATCCTCGCCGACGAGCAGATCGATGCGCGGATCGTCGGCGAGAATGCCGGAGAAGATCAGACCGTCGGCAAGCCCCTGGTCGACGATGCGGCGCGCCGCATCCGCGCCATCGGCGGCATCGCGGATGACATGCACGGACATGCGGTAGTCGGTGCCTTCGAGCGCCTGACTGATGCCGCTCAGGGTCTGGGTGTATTCGACGCCGTCCCATTCATAGTCGCGCGCCGCGGTCACCGGCATCAGCACGGCCGCCTGAAAACTCTTGCCGGTGCGAAGCGCCATGCCGCGGGCGTTGGCCTGGTAGCCGACTTCGCGTGCCGCCTTGTAGATGATGTCTCTGGTCGCCGGTGCAACCACGGGCGATTCGCGCAGGGCCTTGGAGATCGTGGCAATGGAATAGCCGGTCATCTCCGCCAGGGTCTTGATCGTCGGCGTCGGCGTGCGTCGCGCCCTGTGCATCTCAGTCGCCATGCACCCTCCCAGGCTTAGGCCTTCTCCTGGAGACTAGAGGTAACAGCCAATAAAAACGTTTTCAAGAAAAATAAAAACGTTTTTATTCCTGCCGCACAGCAAACGCTACGCGAAGCCGGACGCGCGTCTGCGTGCCCTGAACAACGGGAGGGGATTGGAACGGTGCGTGCGCGGCCCGCTAGTGAGCGGTGTAGGCGCCATCGACGAGGTGAACGCTTCCCGTGATGAAGCTTGCCTGTTCCGACAGCAGGAAACAGATCAGGGCCGCCACCTCCTGCGGCGTGCCACGGCGTCCCATCGGCTGCAGCGACATCATGCGCCGGCTGCTGGACACGTCGGCATTTTCGCCCGATAGCGGCGTGTCGATCCAGCCGGGCGCCACCGCATTGATGCGGATACCGCTACGGGCGTACTCGATCGCAGCGGCCTTCGTCAGCCCGACCACTGCGTGCTTGGCCGCCGTGTAGGCGGCGGCGGTCGGCAAGGCGACCGAACCGAGAATGGACGTTGTATTTACGATCGCGCCGCCACCCTGCGCCGCCATGGCCGCGATCTCGTATTTCATACAATAGAAAACGCCATGAAGGTTGACGTCCATCAGCGCGTGCCAGCTGTCGATTGGATAGTCGGCGGTTGCCTTGCGAACGCCGTCGATCCCGGCATTGTTGACTGCGAGATGCAGGCCACCACAGGTCTGAACGGCGTAGTTCACCAGCTTTTCAACGGCGGCTGCATCCGCGACATCAAGCGCGACGTGATGGGCCTTGCCTCCATTCGCGCAAATATCTTCAACGACGAGACGCACTGCGTCCGCATCGACATCGGCAGCAATGACTTCCGCGCCCTCGGCCGCGAGTTGCCGGCATACGGCCGCGCCGATTCCTGAACCGGCGCCGGTCACCACAGCGACTTTGCCAGTGAAGCCTAAATTCATACCGTCATTCCAGTTGTCACATTCGACCAATCGAACGTGTGCGATGTCGCAAATCATTTCATGCATTCGATGCGAGGCACAGATTTATCGACCCACCGTCCACAGAAAGACGCGAAAAACACCAGCAATTTTAATGAGATTTCCGAGCACCATTCAGATTCGTCCGCACGAATACATTATTCTTGCGCAGACTTTCCCGCGGAACGTGCAAAAATATCTCCTGTTCCGAACGCATAGGCTGACGCATGGTTTAGTTTGACTGATCGGAACTTTGCCGGCAAATATTGCAATGCTAAAAGCGAGTCGGGGTGTACCATTTTTCTCAGCAGGTAAAGATGGACAATCAGCGCATTACTCGGAGAGCCCTGTTTATCAGCAGCCTTGGCTTGCTGGCCGGGTGCAGTTCAAGCTGGCAGGGCGTTTCGTTCCCATCGCTGTACGGTGGCACACCGGGTGTGGATCCACGCTACCGAAAGAGACACGTCCGGTATGACGGCAAGGAACCGGCCGGAACAATTCTCGTCGATACATCGCAACGCTACCTCTATTCGATCGAAAACGGCGGATGGGCGATGCGTTACGGAATCGGCGTCGGAGAGGAAGGGCTCACACTCAAAGGGCGAGCCATCGTCGGTCGCAAGGCCGAGTGGCCGTCATGGACGCCTACCGCAAGCATGATCCGACGCAAACCGGAACTGGCGCAATACGCCGGCGGCGTTACAGGCGGCCCTCACAACCCTTTGGGCGCGTCGGCTCTATACCTTTATCGCAACGGACAGGACACCAAGTTCCGCCTCCACGGCACGAATGCACCCTGGACTATAGGCCAGGCCGTTTCAAACGGCTGCATACGTCTAACCAATGATGATATAGTCGATCTTTACGCGCGGACACCAATTGGAACTCCGGTATTGATCATTTGATAGCGTACTCTATCTCCCTTCCGTATTGGAGTAGGGCGGGAATGTTCCGAAACACAGTTTGGATTTTGGTAACGATAAAGCGGACAGGGAGTGTGTTCTTTCCGCACTAGGCCGAATCGTGAATTGCTACTAATACTGTAAGCGTTGCCTTCGAATAACCATTCCGACCACAGAGGAAAGGACATATTGATGAGCAGAATCCTAATCGTTACAGTTGCGTTGCTTTCCGTCGCCAGCCTCGCGGCGTGCGGGACCATCGGCAAAGGCAAAGGCAAGGCCCCACCACCGGTGGCCGCAGAACCGGCGCCCGTTTACAAATAATTCTGACCTTGGTTCGGGGAGGACCATCGTCCTCCCCGCCCTATCTGATCGTGGCCAGCCCGGCCACTCGTAGGGGCGCGCGGACCGAAAGCCTTAAGTGGCATTCTCGCGTGCTCATCAGAATTCGGGAAAGATGGCGCAGGAATGATGCGTTCACGAGGTCTTATTTCGTTCGCCGTATTGGCCACAATGGCGCTCACGGCGTGTCAATCGCAAGATAAGGGCCCACAGCCGCGGTTTGTCTCAAGCTATGCGGGCACGTCGCAACAGAGCAATCAGGGCTACTTCATCGAGTTCCGCTCTCGTTATGCGCTCAGTTACGGGCACTCCTATGTAATTTTCGGCCAGCTCAGCAAGTCCGGAGCAATGGTCAATCCGGAAGTTGCGGGGCTTGCACCCGCGACAAGCGATACCGCTCCCTATGTTATTGGCCACCTTCTGCCGGTCCCCGCCGAAACTGGCGCCAGCGACGGCGACCTCGAAGAACAATACAGGTCCGCGAGTTGGCGCGTCATGTTGACGGAGGCGCAATATCGCGACGTCGTAGCCAAGATCCGAAAGCTCAAGTCCGAAGCCCGCTTCTGGCAGGCGTCGATCTACAACTGCAACGCATTCGTCGCCGACATCGCGCGCTCCATGGGTTACAAGACACCTGGCATCTGGCTTCGGCCGCAGCAGTTCATCACGCGGCTGCGTGAGATGAACGGCGGCTAGCGGGCGAGCACGCCACGCCTGACCAGGCACAAGGAAGCGCCTCCATCGCCCGTCAACGGCGTTCTCGACCGCTGCGGTTTTATTGCCTTGTCAGGTCCGAGCGACGCATGGCAGTCTCGTGCGTGATTGCCACCTGCGGACCAGCATCCGCACAAAAAAGCTTGGGTGAGCCAACGTGAACATGTCTGCCGCTTCCATCGGCGAAATCGTCTGGGTCGTGGGCATCATTGCCTGGTATGTCGTCCGTTACCCGTTCGAACGCCGTGCAAGGCGTGTGCGGGTGATGAGCAACCGTCGATCGACGACCGATACGATTGGCCTGGCTGCGGCTTCGCTCGGCCTTGCCATTGTGCCAGCACTCTATGTGGCGACAGGAATTCCGAGATTTGCCGACTATGTCGCCCAACCATGGCTGGTCGGACTCGGGGCGTTCGTGTTCGCCGCGGCGATCTGGACCTTCCGTCGAACGCACAAGGAACTTGGCCGCAACTGGTCCATTTCGCTGGAAATCCGCGAAAAACACAAGCTGATCAGCACGGGCCCTTACGCCACCGTCCGCCACCCGATGTATACGAGCTTCCTGCTTATGGGCCTCGGCCAGATGCTGCTGCTGTCGAACTGGATGGTCGGACTTGCGGGGCTTGTTGGATTCGCTGTTCTTTTCTTCCTGCGCGTGGGCAAGGAGGAGCGCCTGATGCTGGAATTCTTCGGGCCCGAATATCGCGACTACATGGACAGGACGAAGCGAATTATACCCTACATCTACTAGAGGTGGCACTATGCGGGGCCGACCGATCAAGCTTTCCGCCGCACGACGCCTCGTCGGCGATCTGATGCGTTTTTCCATCGGCGTGCCTCGGGTCACGGTGCAGCGGCAGATGGACATCAGCGCGTTGCACAAAGCCCGGGCAAGCCGGTCGGACCGGCCCTCGTGGATGGTGTTGTTTCTCAAGGGCTACGGGTTACTCTCGCAGGAGACGCCAGATTTCCGCCGGGCCTATATCAAGCTTCCGAGACCGCAACTCTATGAGTACCCCGGAAGCATCGCGTCCGTGGCGCACGAGCGCGAGTACGAAGGCGAGCGGGTCGTTCTTCTCAGCACGATCAAGACACCCGAACGGCGATCCATTGCCGAATTGAGCGCCCTGCTCCAGGAGGCCCGGTCCCGTCCCGTGCTCGAGATCAGGGAATTTCGGCGGGCGTTGAAGATCGCGCGCCTGCCGGCGCCGTTGCGGCGGCTGCTGATGTGGCTCAGCCTGAACATGGGGCGCCAGCGGGGCCACCGCTTCGGCACCTTCCAATTGTCTGTCTATTCCGGCCTGGGTGCAGAATCGCTCAATCCGCTGACGCCGCTGACGACCATCTTCAACTATGGGCCGATCGGCGACGACGGATCGGTCACCGTGAGAATCCACTATGACCACCGCGTCATGGACGGCGCCAACGTCGCGCGCGCTCTGGCGCGTTTCGAGGAAATATTGAACGGCGAGATCGCCGATGAGGTGGCAGGTCTTACGAAAGCCGACAACGCGCCCATCGCTGCGCCGGAGCCTTCCGCATGACATTGCAGCAATCACCACGAGCCGCCATTGTCGTCGTCGGAGCGTCCCGGGGTATCGGCAGAGCAATTGCCGAGCTTGCCGCGCGAGACGGCGCGCCGATCGTTCTGGTCGCGCGGTCCATCGAAGGCTTGCACGTCGTGGAGGCTGCGATCAACCAGGCGGGCGGCGAGGCATTCTCCTTGCCAGTCGATCTTGCCGCCCCCGATGCCACGCGCATCCTCGACGAATTTCTCGCGCGCGAAGGCCTCGTCTGCGACGTTCTTGTCAACAGTGCCGGCTATGGCCTGCGCGGCGCGGCGACCGCTTTGCCGGTCGCCGACCAGATTGGCATGATCGACGTCAACATCCGCGCACTTGCGGCGCTGACTTTGCACCTGTTGCCGGGGATGGTCGCGCGCGGCCGCGGCGGCATCGTTAATCTGGCCTCCGTCGCCAGTTTCACGCCCGGCCCGTACATGGCGATGTATTATGCGAGCAAAGCGTTCGTTCGTTCCTTCTCCGAGGCGCTCTACCAGGAGACGCGAAAGACGGGCGTAACCGTGACCTGCGTTGCGCCGGGACCGGTGTCGACCGAATTCCTCGAAAAATCCGGCGCCAACAGGGCGGCCTTGTTCAAAGCGCTTCCGAAGGCCACTCCGGAATACGTGGCAAGATGCGCCTGGCGCGGTTTCAAGGCCCGGCGGCGGCTGGTCATTCCCGGCATTTCCGCCAGGCTGGCGATCCTGATCGCCAGCCTCCTTCCCTCCTCAGCGCTTCTGCCGCTTGTCGGTCGCCTGCAACTGCGCGGCAACGACCCCTGCCCTTGCGGATCCGGCAAGCAACTCAAGCACTGCTGTCGCGCAGGCCACGCCAAAGGCGGACCGGCCCCGGCGTGATCCCCCTTCGCAGCCTGTTCTCGTCCGGCGCCTCACCAAAATGCGCCGGGTGCAGGCGGACCCTGGCCATGGCGACGATCAGTGGGCTTCGGCGCCTGCAGGGAGGAAATGCGCCTCCCACTCACTTTTCGGAATTTCATCGCCGACCTGAAACTCGAACCGCACGACGCTTTTGATATCCTGCGCCACAGCGCAGCCAAACTTGATGCTGAACCAACGCCCCCTGCTGCGGAAGGCGGCGCCATCGGCGCGGAGGTCCCGCCCCGTCAGGCGGACATTCGACGTGGCGTAGGCGACGAGCAAGTCGGGGTTAAAGTCGACGCGCCAGCGATGAACCTGCTCCATCGCCTCGAGATTGCAGAGCTGGACGATCCGCTCATCAGCAGCAAGCTGAGAAAGCCCTTCCAGAGCCTGCCTGCTGCGTGAATCGGCCAATATCGCCGCCGAGAAGAACCGCTTCGCTTGCACGATCGGCTGGGCAGCTGGAGGCAGCGTGGTTGTTTCCGCAGCAGGCGCCGTCTCCGATACGGAAGGCGCGACGGCCGGAGCTTCATGTGGTTCGTGCGCGGGCTGTACCACCTCAGGGCGTGGGGGCGGCAATTCCAGTATCTGAACGGCGATCCCCTCGTCCGGGGCCGGAACAGGTGGCCTCGCTGACGGGAGGAGGAACAGCGCCAGCGCGGCGAAAGCATGAAGGATGAGAGCAAGCGTCAGGCTTGGCCAGATCGGTGTCTCATTGCGACGATGCGTTACTGCCTGCACCGATCAGATCATCCCATGCGCGATATCAGGGCCGGAAGCATTACGGCCGCTCCTGGCGCCGGCGACACTACCACCAACGCGACAATAGAAAAGCCGCCGCCGACAATCTGCCAGCGACGGCTTGATATCTGTGTTTTGGGCGACGCCTGCGACCGGTATCAATCCATGTCGTCGTTGTCGGGCGCGCTCATATGGTCGCGGTTACCGTAGATGATCTCGCGCTTACCGACATGGTTTGCCGGTCCGACGAGGCCTTCCTTTTCCATGCGTTCGACCAGCGAGGCCGCACGGTTGTAGCCGACGCCGAGACGACGCTGGATGTAGGAGGTCGAGCACTTCTTGTCGCGCAGCACCACCTTGACCGCCTGGTCGTAGAGTTCGTTGCCGTCTTCCGACGCAAGCGCGCTCTTATCAAAGACCGGCGTCTCTTCCTGCGGCTCTTCTTCCTCTTCTTCCGCCGTGACGGTGTCGAGGTATTCCGGGCGACCTTGCGTCTTCAGATGCGCGACCACGTGTTCGACTTCCAGATCGGAGACGAACGGGCCATGGACACGGGCGATGCGCCCGCCGCCCTGCATGTGCAGCATGTCGCCCTGGCCGAGCAGCTGCTCGGCACCCTGTTCGCCAAGGATAGTACGGCTGTCGATCTTCGAGGTCACCTGGAACGAGATGCGGGTCGGGAAGTTCGCCTTGATCGTGCCGGTAATGACGTCGACCGAGGGACGCTGCGTCGCCATGATCAGGTGGATACCAGCCGCACGCGCCATCTGCGCCAGCCGCTGGATCGCGCCTTCGATCTCCTTGCCGGCGACCATCATCAGGTCGGCCATCTCGTCGACGATGACGACGATGTAGGGCATCGGCGCCAGGTCCATTTCCTGCTGTTCGAACAGCGGCTCGCCGGTGCCCTTTTCGAAGCCGGTCTGGACCGTGCACATGACAGGCTCGCCCTTTTCACGGGCGGCGGCCGCGCGCTGGTTGTAGCCGTCGATGTTGCGCACACCGAGCCGCGACATCTTGCGGTAGCGGTCTTCCATCTCGCGAACGGCCCACTTCAGCGCCATCACCGCCTTCTTCGGGTCGGTAACGACGGGGGTGAGCAGATGCGGGATGCCGTCATAGACGGAGAGTTCGAGCATCTTCGGATCGACCATGATCAGGCGGCATTGATCCGGGCTCAAGCGATAGAGCAGCGACAGGATCATGGTGTTGATCGCGACCGACTTGCCCGAACCGGTGGTGCCGGCGACGAGCAGATGCGGCATCTTCGCGAGTTCGGCGATAACAGGCTCGCCACCGATCGTCTTGCCGAGGCAAAGCGCCAGCTTGTAGCCGGTCTTGCGGAAATCGACGGATTCGATCAGCTCGCGGAAATAGACGGTCTCGCGCGTGGCGTTCGGCAGCTCGATACCGATGACGTTACGGCCGGGCACGACCGCGACACGGGCCGAGAGCGCCGACATGGAGCGGGCGATATCGTCGGCAAGGTTGATGACGCGCGATGACTTCACGCCGGGTGCCGGCTCGAATTCATAGAGCGTGACGACCGGACCGGGACGCA
This sequence comes from Ensifer sp. KUDG1, assembly GCF_050434285.1. Lineage (NCBI taxonomy): Bacteria > Pseudomonadati > Pseudomonadota > Alphaproteobacteria > Hyphomicrobiales > Rhizobiaceae > Ensifer > Ensifer sp. KUDG1. The sequence continues at coordinate 298,105 of NZ_JBNDIG010000006.1, read as the reverse complement.
CATGGATGATCTCGCCCTTGACGCCGAAATCTTCGAGCACGCTTTCAAGCAGGCCGGCATTCTGTTCCAGCTGTTCCTGCGTCATGAAGAAGCCCTGACCGACAGGCGCTTCCTGCAGCAGCTCCTCGGACGGGAACTCGTAGCCGTCGGCGCTCGGCGCGCGGTCCGTCGAGCCGATAGCCGGCATGTTGCTCGGCGCGCGGGTCACCTGCGCCGGCATGGTGATCGCCGCCTTCGTGGCGACCGGCGCCGGCTGTTCGATTTCGACCGGTTCGGCGTCGATGATGTCAGCGGCGGCGACAGACGCCGGTTCTTCAGCCACGGCAACGGGAGCCGGGGCAACGTCGGCAAGCGGCTGCGATGCCGGCATATCCTCGGGCTTTGCGCCACGGACGTCCACGACGCGGAACAGCGAGGTGATCGCCGTCGGCGGCACGCGGCGGATTTCAACCGGGCGCACGGGCGCTGGCGGAGTGACCGCAGTAGGCGCAACAACGGCAGGAGCGATAACGGGCGTCATCGCTGCCGGTGCTTGCGTCTCGACAAAGGGCTTCGGATGCACGGCTTCGGCGCCCGTAGCCCCTGCATCGTCGGCCGGGCCGAATTCGAAGAAGGCGAAATCCGACAGGAAGACGGAATGCGCAGCGCTCTGGTCGACGGGAGCTTCGGCTGAGGTCGGAGCGGGCGTGGGCGTCACTTCGGCGACCGGTGCGGAAACGGCGATCGACGTCGTCAGAACCGGCGCAAGGGCGACGCCCTCATCGGCCGGCGCTTCGACGCGCTCGAGCATGGCCGGCTCGATCGTGTTTTGTGCCGCGGTCCAGGTCGGCAGCTGGTTGGTCAGCATGCGCAGCAGTTCGGACGGGCTGTAGGACGGCAGCGCGACCTCGGCCTGCGGCGCCTCGTCAGCAGCAGCGGCCGAAGCTTCCATCGGCGCGGGTTCGACCGGAGCCGTCGCGACGGGCTCGACGGTTTCGACCAGGACCGGAGCAGGCTCCGCCGCCGCCGCGACGATCGCCTCTTCGGCTTCGGTAACCGTTTCGCTTTCTTCGACCTGCGGCGCGCGCCGCTTCATGAATTCGCGCTCGGGCGTGCGGGTAAAGCGCACGTTCGGTGCCAGGAAGAAATGGCTCTCCCAGGTGGAATCACCGTAGTGGCCGGCAATCTCCGAGAGGGTCGGCAAGGGTTCGCTCATCGTCGACGTCACCTGTGCAGGAGCGTAGGCGGAACCCTGCCCATAGAGGCGGGTCGCACGGCTCGCGGTTTCGGCCTGCTGGTTTGCCGGCCGGCGGGGCGCCGCAGGCGCCTCGTACAACTGATAGGGGTCGGCGGGGTCCGCCTCATGGGTGGGCATACCGCTCAACGCATCATCCTGCGGACCATCGAAATAATCCGCCTGGTTTGCATCATGCAAAGCAGCCTGTGAGAAGTTTGTCCTGGGAATACGCATGGGTCCTGGAAGAGCTAGAGACATCGCCGCGGGGCCTTCTAAGCGATAGGAAATGAAGGTTAACAAGTCCCTTCCAACGCCCCGTTTCGAACCGGACTCGGCGGTCGATTGCCGTCTTTCTGTGGGCTTGATGCAACGGCAAGGCCCGACGCCCCAAGGCGGCCGCGACATCCCGTCGCCGCCCTCGCACGGCCGAAAATATTTCTTGGATGAAGGCGATATCGGCGCTCACTAAGGCATGCCCACGGTGGCTCGCCACCGGCTCCACCGGGAAAACGAATCGGGCCCGCGTGAGAGCATCACGCGGGCCCGATCGGACGTTTCTAAGACGTAGGCTTCGCTCAGCCTTCGCGGCCGGACGCAAACACCGCATGATGCCTGGCAAGCAGCTCGACGACCTCGTCGATGAAGGCGGGATCGACATCGGCCGAAAACTCGATGCGGGCATTCTTGCCGTCGCGCTTGAGCTTGGCAAAGGCGCGTCCGCCGGCGTCGACCAGCGTTTCCGGCTTGGTCGCCGCTGCATCCGGCTTCGGCTTGCGCGACAGGCGGGTGAAGACGATCTGGAACCGCTGGTCGCTTTCGGCCTCGAGGAAGCGGCGCGAGCGGCACTCTTCCTGCGCCAGTTCCACGGTCGCCATATCTTCAAGCAGCGCGCCAAAGGCCATCCAGCGTTCGCGGCCGACTTTCGGCGCCGGGCCGATGGCGCGGGCGATCGCCGGCGGCACGCCTTCTGCCACCTGCAGCAGGCGCGACAGCTCGCTCTTCTGCACGGCGAGCGCCTCGCCGATGACCTTGCGGTCGAAGCCGCGGTCGGCAAGAGCGGACGCAAACATGGCGCGCTCGATGAAGGACAGGTTGCGACGCTCGGCGTTTTCCTTGCCCTGCGCCAGCACCAGCTCGTCGTCGGTCAGCGGCCGGACGATGGCCTTGACCTTGATACCGAGGCTGCGCACGGCGTTGAGGCGGCGATGGCCGTAGGCCGTCTGGTAGCGGCCCTGCTTCTGCGGGTGCGGGCGCACGAGGATCGGAGATTGCTGGCCGCTGTCGCGAATGCTGTCGGCGAGCGCCAGGAATTCCGGATCGTCGGTCTCGCCATCGGTCAGGCGGTCGCCGACGAAGGACGCGTCGATCAGTTCCGGATCAAGCTCGACGACGCGCTCGCCCTGGTGCAGGGCCTCGCGCAGTGCGCGCGCCTCTTCCGCCTCGCGAGTGATACTGCCGAGCGAAAGCCCCATGGCCTTGATCGCGCCGGAGGCCGCCCGCGGCACGTCGGCCTGGGCTGCAGGGACGACGACCGGCTTTGCCGGCTGCACGCTTGGTGCGGCGGGCGCCTTGTCGTCCACTTCTGCGGCAGGCGCCGCCGGGGCGACATTGCCCGAAAAGAGTGCGCGCAGTTCGTTCTTGCGGTTGCCAGCCATGTCGGTCAGCGCCCCCAAGCCGCGTGAATGAGCGTTTCGATCTCGCCGTTGACGGCGTTCAGCGATTCGATCGCGCGGTCATAGGTGACGCGGGTGAAGTTCTCCCGCCCGACCTCGTAGAGCGTCTGCTTCGTCAGGCCCGCATCGGAAACCGCCGTCGATTTCACCATGGCCGATGTCAGCACGCGGTCGCCGAAGAGCGAGCGCATGAAGCCGACGATCTGCGCCTGCGGCCCGTCATTCGGCTCGAAGCGGGTGACGAGATAGCGCAGGAAGTCGAAATTGAGCTCGCCGCCGGCCTCGCGCACGACGCTGAGCAGATCCGACGTCATGTAGAGGAACTGGTTCATCGAGGCGACGTCGAGCATCTGCGGATGCACGGTGACGACGACGGACGTCGAGGCGCAAAGCGCCGACAGCGTCAGATAGCCGAGCTGCGGCGGGCAGTCGATGATGACGACGTCATAGTCGTCGGCAACGCTCGCAAGGGCGGCCTGCACGCGGGCGAAGAACAGCGGGCCAGCGTCCGCGCCATCGTGACGGGCGCTCAGTGCCTGCGGCGTCGTGTGCTCGAACTCCTGCAGCTCGAGATTTCCGGGCACGAGATCGAGGCCGTCGAAATAGGTCTTGCGGATGATGTCCTTCAGCGGCCGCGCCTCGGCGTCGTAGCGGATCGCGCCATAGAGCGTGTCGTTGCCGGTAAGGTCGAGTTCCGGCTGGTAACCGAAGAGTGCGGAGAGCGACGCCTGCGGGTCGAGGTCGACGGCGAGCACGCGGTGGCCGGTCAACGCCAGATATTGCGCGATATGCACCGACGATGTGGTCTTGCCGGAGCCGCCTTTGAAGTTGGTGACCGAGATCACCTGCAGGTGTTCGCCCGCTTCCGCATCGCGCCATTTCAGATAGCTGCGCGCCTTGGCGGCGTTGCCCTTGGCAAGAGCCTGTTCGGCCAGATGCCGGCGCAGCGCATTGATGTCGGAGAGCGAATAGGAACGGCGGCCACCAAGACCGGTATCGGGCTGCGGCCCTTCGCCGGCAAGCGAAAGCTGGCGCAGGTAACCGTCGGAAACGCCGATCAGCTTGGCCGCCTCGCCCGAGGTGAAGCTGCGCAGCGTCTTCATCGCCGTCGGCGGGAACAGGCGCTCGCGCATTGCCTTCAACTGTTCGGAAAGCGCGCGGGCATCCGCCGCGATCGCCTCGTCGGCCGGGCGGCGGGCCTGGGCGTGGCCGGCGTCCTGTTTTGCCTGGGTTGCCGTCATATTCATTCTGCCATACTCCTTGCGCGCGTCAGCGGCCCAACGGCGCCCCATCGCGCTAACAGAGATTCAATTCAAATACGGCCAATTGGCACTTATTCGGAAAACTCCGTAACAGAGATGCCGGAGCTTGCGATTCGCGTCAAGAGTCGGGCGCCAATCAAAGGCGCGTGCGCTTGACGGGCAGGCCTTCCGGACGCCCACAAAACGAAACGCCTGCGGGGCGGCGCGGGCGTTTGCAAACATCGAAAAAGTGAACTTAGAGCTTGGGACCGATATGATCAGGGATCGGGCACTGGTACGGTTTACCCTCGGTCTTTTCCCGCCATTCGGCTTTTGCCCGCGCCAAGAGATCGGCGTCGAGGATCAGGTCGAGACCGGTCGTGGCCAGTGATTTTGCCGCGTGGGCAAACGCCTTGTGGGCGGCCGGGCTCTTGCCCTGCGCCACCACCTGCCAGGTGTGCGGCGCCGTGCCGATCGCCCAGGCAGGCGCCCAGCATTGCGCCGTCGGCGTGATCCAGCTGACGTCGCCGACATCGGTCGAGCCGGCGCGGAAGTGCGACTGGCCCTCGAAATCGCGCAGGCCGAGATGCAGACCGGTCGAACCGTCCATGCGGCTGTTGGCGAAAACGTCGCCCTTGATCTGATAGAGCCGGATGCTGCTCGATATTGCTTCGGCCGTCAGCGTCTTCTGGATGTCCTTGGCAAAAGCGATATCCGCCTCGTCGAAGGGCACCGGGCCGAGCGCCACCATGTTGTCGTGGATCGCCGTTTCCAGCGCGATATTGGGCAGCAGGTTGGTCGCCGCGCGGTCGAATACGATCTCGACCTCGGTCTCCGTCATCATCGCCGCACCCTTGGCGATCTTGTCGATGCGGGCGGCGAGCGCCAAGGCCTCCGGCATCTGCGGCGCACGCACGAGATAGAGCGCCTCGGCGCGGGCCTGCACCACATTTGCCGCCTTCCCCCCGGCATCGGTGATCGCATAGTGCACGCGGCAATCCTGTGGCATATGCTCCCTTAGGAAGTTGACGCCGACATTCATCAGTTCCAGCGCATCGAGCGCGCTGCGGCCGAGATGGGCACCGTTCGATGCGTGCGCGGCCACGCCCTTGAAGCGGTAATAGATTTCGAGAACGGCGAGATTGTTGGTCGAGCGTACGCCGTTGAAGGGTGCCGGATGCCAGGTCAGCGCCGTATCGACATCGGCAAAGATGCCGGCGCGCGCCATGAAGGTCTTGCCGGAGCCGCCTTCCTCGCCGGGGCAGCCGTAATAGCGCACCGTGCCCGGCAAGCCGTTTTCCTGGAGGTAGCGGGCAAGCGCGACTGCGGCGAGCAGCGAACCGGTGCCGAGCAGATTGTGGCCGCAGCCATGGCCCGTACCGCCTTCGACTTCGGCGCGCGCTTCGGCAACGCCGGCCACCTGGCTCAAACCGGCCAGCGCGTCGAACTCACCGAGAAAGGCGATCACCGGCAGGCCCTGCCCGCTTTCGCCGACGAAAGCGGTGTCGATCTCCGCCAGCCCGCGCGACACGCGAAACCCGTGCTTCTCCAGCATGGCGATCTGTGTCTCTACCGACTTTTCCTCATGAAAACTCAGTTCCGCGTGGTCCCAGATCGCGTCGCTCATTGCTGCGAATTCGGGCTTCAGCGCTTCGATCGTTTCGACAAGGGCGGTTCGTGCGGCTGGATTTGGCATCAATCATCCTTTTGCGACGGCGCGGGGCGCGGTCGCATCAGCAGTTTTGTCTAGGGAGGCGCGGAGGGCGGCAAACGGCCGCCATCCGCTGGAGAGGAAGGGCTACGCCCGCATCAGTCGTCGAGCGTCACTTCCCAAAGGCGGGTGTTGGACTGCCAGACCGGCTGGCCATGCAGCTTCTTGGTGGCGCCCCAGATGTCGACCATGTCGTACATGAAGATGCCGGGGACCTCTTCGAGCATCAGCTGGTGAAACTCGTCGAAGATCGCCTGGCGCTTGGCCTGGTCGGCCTCGACATAGGCCGCCTTCATCAGTTCGATCGCCTTTGGGTTGTCCCACATCAGCGAGGCGTTCTTGTCCTTGTTGCCGACATAGAAGCTGTACATCAGCGCCGGATCGAGGCGCGGCGACACCGACTGCGAGATCACCTGGTAGTTGCCCGAGCGGCGGCGATCGACCTGGGTCGCATAGTCGAGCACTTCGATCTGCACGTTGAGGCCGACCTGCTGCATCATCGCCTGGGCGACGACGGCAGCCGGGAAGCTCGGCACGTTGCCGCGCTTGTTGGCGATGATGGTGATCGGCTCCCCGTTGTAGCCGGCATCGGCCAGGTTCTTCTTCGCCTTTTCCAGATCCATCGGGATCTTCTTCTTCTGGACGTCGGAGTAGAAGATTGAGTCGGCCGAGACCATCGAGGCGTTGGCTTCACCGGTGCCGTTGGAGACGGCGGCGACGAGCTGGTCGAGGTCGAGCGCTTCGGCCATGGCGCGACGGACAGCCACGTTGCTCAGCACCTTGTCGCGGGTCTGGAAGTAGAGCAGGTTCTTGCCGTTGTTGCGCTTGACGATGAGCTGCATCGTGTCGCTGTCCTTGAACTCGGCAATGAGATCGGCCGAGACTTCGGCCGTATCGAGCGCGCCGGAGAGCAGGCCGGTCTTCACCGTCGAGGCGTCCGGGATGACCATGAACTTGATGCCGTCGACGAGCGGCCGCTTCGAGCCGACCATGCCATCGGGCTTCCCGTCATTGGCAGGCGAAACGTAATCGGCATTCTTTTCCAGCCGGACATATTCGCCCTTCTTCCACTCGGCCCACTTGAACGGACCGGTGCCGATGGGCGCGACATAGGCGCCGTCGGCGCCGACGGAATCTTGGGAGACGATGCCGGTGTAGCCGCATTCCGGCCGCGCCATCAGGCCGAGGAAGACGGCCGAGGGCTTCTCGATGCTCATGGTCACGGTGGAGGCGTCGGCTGCGGCGACATTCGTCACCTTGATCGACTTGCTGCCGTCGAAGTCGCCGGCGCAGGTCCACTTGGTCTCCGGCTTCATGTAGCGGTTCCAGTTCCAAACCACGTCTTCGGCCGTCAGTGGCTTGCCGTTGTGGAACTTCACGTCATCGCGCAGCTTGAACGTATAGGTCAGGCCATCGAGCGAAACCTCAAAGCTTTTCGCGAGCAGCGGCTTCACTTCGCCGTTTTCGGCGTAGCCGACCAAGCCTTCGACGATGTGGAAGATCACCGAGTCGGTGTTGCCGTCTCGGTTTACGCCGGGCTCGTTGCTGCGGATGTCCGAACTCTGGGCGACCGTCAGGTCGCGCGCATGGCCGAGCGCGATCGCGCTCATCAGCATGGTGCCGGCAAGAAGTATGGTTTTCATGGGTTCCTCTCTCTTGTTGTTGGTTGTCGGTTCAAAATGCGCGCCAGCAGGCCTGCGACAGCTTGCCGATGGTTTCGAGCGCGATGGTGTAGCCGGGCGTGCCGTCGGGCATCAGCGCGGGCACACCGTCGGTAAAGGCGGCAATGGCGTAGAGCGGCTTGCCGTCGCGATAGACGACGCCGGCATCCATGCGGCCGCGTTTGCCACGGCCGCCCTTGCAGGCGGCAACCGTGTCGAAGGGCAGCCGCGCGCGGATGCCGTAGCGAAGAACCTGGTTCTTCAGCGTCTGCACGGCAAAGGCGGCCAGCTCGACCGAAACGCCAAGCTTCGCGGCGGCCGCGGCATCGTGCTCGGCGGCGAGGATCAGTTCCAGCAGCATCACCTGGTCGGCGGCCGTCGTCGTCGTGACATCGGCCAGCGAATGATCGGGTTTCAGCGCCAACGGCGGGATGAGGAAGCGGTGGTGCGTGCCCACCATGCCGAGCGCCTTGCAGTAGCCGTCGACCTCTTCGAGCGTCAGCCGCTCGAAAACCATCTTGGTGCAGACATTGTCGCTCAGCACCATCATGCCGACGATCGCGTCGCGCAGCGAAATGACGATGCCGGGTGTCAGGTAGCGGAACATGCCGCTCGCCACTTCCTGGGCGAGCCGCGCCTCATAGGTGATGCGCTCGTTGAGATCGAGCCGCCCCTCGGCCACCGCCTTCAGCGCCGCCATCATGATCGAGGTCTTGCGGGTGCTGGCAGACGGTGTTTCCTCACGCTCGCCGCGGCCGATGGTTTCACCGGTCCGAAGGTTGCGCACGAGGAAGCGGGTAACGAAGGGCTCGGCATCGGCGATCGCATGGAGTTCGGCCGCGATCGCGCCGGTCTTGATTTCCGTGCTCATCTCAGGCCTCCAGGCGCCATTTGAGGGTGACGCCGCCGGTCTGGTTGAGATCGAGCGCCGGGATCGCGGACAGCAGCTTGCGGGTATAGGCTTCCTTCGGCGCATCGAAGATGCGGTCGCGGTCGCCTTCCTCGATGATGCGCCCGTCCTGCATGACGATGACCCGGTCGGCCACCTGCTCGACGACGCCGAGATCGTGGCTGATGAACAGGCACGAGAAGCCGTAGCGCTTCTGCAGGTTGGAAAAGAGCTCCAGCACCTGGGCGCGAACCGTGACGTCGAGCGCCGAAACCGGCTCATCGGCGATCAGGAATTTCGGCCGCCGCGCAATCGCCCGGGCAATCGCCACGCGCTGGCGCTGGCCGCCGGAAAGTTCATGCGGGTAACGATTGGCGAAATCGGCGCTGAGTCCGACCTCCTCCAAGGTTTCCAGCGCACGGCGGCGCTTGGCCGGCGTGTCGAGATCCGGCACCAGCCGCAACGCTTCCTCGACCAGCGCCTGGATGGTCATGCGCGGATCAAGCGACGAATAGGGGTCCTGGAAGACCATCTGGCAGTTCAGGCGATAGTCGCGCCAGTCGGCGCTGCGCTCGCGGCCCTGGAACAGGATCTCGCCTTCGGCCTGCTGGACGAGGCCGGCGATGGTGCGGCCAAGTGTCGTCTTGCCGGAACCGGAACCGCCGACAAGCGCCACGACCTCGCCGACATGGATATCGACGCTGACGCCATGCAGCGCGCGCTTCGGCTCGTGGCGGCGGAACAGCCCCTTGCGGCCCGGATATTCGACCACGATGTTGCGCGCCGAAACCATCGGCGTGCGCGTCGTGTCGAGTTCACGCGCCGCGCCGCGGAACGGCAGCGAAGAGAGCAGCTTGCGGGTATAGGGATGCTGCGGCGCCTGCAGGATCTCCTCGGTCAGCCCCTGCTCGACGACGACGCCCTTTTCCATCACCACGAAACGGTTGGTGTAGCGAGCGACCATCGGCAGGTCGTGGCTGATGAGCAGCACCGCCGTGCCCTGGGCCTGGGTCAATTCGACCATAAGCTCCATGACGTCGCGCTGCACGACGGCATCGAGCGCAGTGGTCGGCTCGTCTGCAATCAGCAAGGCCGGCTTCAACAGCATGACCGAGGCCAGCATGATGCGCTGGCGCATGCCGCCGGAGAACTCGTGGGGATAGGCGGTCAAGGCCCGCTCGGGCTCACGGATGCCGACGCGACCAAGCATCGAGAGGATCGCGGTGCGGCGCTCCTCGACCGACATCTTTGTGTGCAGGATCAGCCCTTCTTCGAGCTGCCGGCCGATGGTGATCGACGGGTTCAGCGAGGTCATCGGCTCCTGGAAGACAACGCCGACTTCGCCGCCGCGAAGCTGACGCAACTCGCGGTCCTTCATCCCGAGCACATCCTTGCCCCGGTAGAGGACCTTTCCGCCGGTATGGCGGACGGCCGGCGGAATGAGGCCGATGATCGCGCGGGTCGCAAGCGTCTTGCCGGAGCCGCTTTCACCGACGATGCCGACGATTTCGCCGGGCGCGACGTCGAAGCTGACGTTCTTGACCACCTGGTTGCCGGTATGGCTGACGGCCAACGAGAGGCCTTCGACACTTAAGAGGGTCTTGCCGGTCATTTCAGGCCTCGCATGCGGGGGTCGAGCTTGTCGCGGAGCGCATCGCCCAGAAGGTTGATGCCGAGCAGGGTGAGAGCGATGCAGAGACCGGGGAAGAAACCGAGCCAGACGGCCTGTTCGATGAACGGGCGGCCGGCGGCGAGCATGTTGCCCCAGGTGGGGGCCGGTGGCGGAACGCCAAGGCCGAGGAAGGAAAGCGCGCTTTCCGACAGGATTGCCCAGCCGAACATCGAGGTCGCAAGCACCGTGATCGGCGCCAGGCAGTTCGGCAGGATATGGCGCAGCATCGTGTAGATCTCGCCGTTGCCCATCACCCGCGACGCCTCAATGAACTCGCGTTCGCGCAGCGACAGCACCGCACCGCGTACCACGCGGGCCATCGACGGCGTGTAGGCGATGCCGAGCGCAAAGATGATGCCGTACTGGTTGGCGCCGAAGACAGCGAGCAAGCCGAGCGCCAGCAGGATGCCGGGAAAGGCCAGAAGCGCATTGTTGATCGCCATGATGACGCCATCGATCCAGCCGCGGGCATAGCCGCTGACGATGCCGATGAAGGTGCCGAAGACGACGGCGAAGGTGACGGTCAGGAAGCCGATCCAGACGCTGGCGCGGGCGCCGACCATCAGGCGGCTCGCGACATCGCGGCCGAACTCGTCGGTGCCGAGCCAGTGCGCTGCACCGGGTGCGGCAAGCCGCGCGGTGAAGCCGAGCGCCATCGGATCATAGGGCGTCCAGAAAAGGCCGATGAGGGCGGTGATGACCAGCAGGCCGATCAGGCCGCCGCCGATGACGCCGTTGAAAGTGAGCTTTCTCATTCTGCCACCACCCGCGGATCGAAGAGAGGATAGAGGAGGTCGACCACGAGGTTGACGACGACATAGGAGAAGGCGACGAGCAGCAGGCAGCCTTGGATCACCGGATAGTCGCGCTGGAAGATCGCATCGACCATCAACCGTCCGAGACCCGGAATGGTGAACACCGTCTCGATGACGGCGATGCCGCCGAGCAGATTACCGAGGATCAGGCCGATCATCGTCCAGGTGGGGCCGAAGGCGTTCTTGAAGGCGTGGCGCCAGAGAACGGCACTTTCCGAGAGCCCCTTGGCGCGGGCGTGGGTGATGTAATCGAGCCTGAGCACCTCGAGCGTCGAGGCGCGGGCCATGCGGATGATCACGCCCATCTCGTGGATGACGAGGGTCATGACCGGCAGCACCAGATAGAGAAGCCCGGCCTTCCAGTTCTCCGAGATCGGCACGTAGCCGAGCACCGGCAGCCAGCCAAGCTTCAGGCCGAAGGCGAGAAGCAGAAGAAGGCCGAGCCAGAAGGTCGGGATCGACAGAAGCACGGTCGCCGAACCGACGAGCGCCAGGTCGGTCAGGCTGTTCTGCCGCCAGGCGGCGATGACGCCGGCCGGAACCGCGATCAGGCTCGCGAGAAGCACGGCGATGACGACGATTTCGGCGCTGACGAAGAAGCGGCTGACCACCAGATGCAGCACCGGCTCGCCGGTGACGATCGAGGTGCCGAAATCCCCGGAGAGGATGTTGCCGGCCCAGATGACGAATTGCTCCGGGATGCTGCGGTCGAGACCGAGCTCCGTGCGCAACGCGGCAATCTGCTGCGGCTCGGCCATGTCGCCGAGCATCAGCGCTGCCGGGTCACCGGGAATGAGACGGATAAGCGTGAAGACGGCCACCGAGACGATTACGATCGTCGGTATCGCCATCACGAGGCGATTGAGAATGAATTTGATCATGGGTTCCCCGTACTGAGGCAGGCTGCCCGCGTTACCGCGATTCTCCCGCCCGTCGGCTCTCTTGTTACAAGGGACTATGATCGATTGGAAAAAATCGCGCAATATTATGAGTAAACGTCATACCTCTATGAAAAGGGCATGCAACTTCAGCGCCCGCCGGACGGGCGTTGCCCGCTGGCTTGCCGGCGAAGAAGCCTTCGCGATCGCGCCTGTGTCCGTCAGGTCAGATGAAGAAAATCTGAGAGTTCGCGAGCGGCAGCGCCTCCCGCCCGGTTCGCACCGATGGTGGAAGCCGACGGACCGTAGCCGACGAGATGGATCCGAGGGTCTTTTGCCACCTGTGTCGCCAGCCGACCGGTCATCAGGATACCGCCATCGGTATTGCGCAATTGAAGCGGCGCCAGGTGATCGAGCGCGCTTCTGAAGCCGGTGCTCCAGAGAATGACGTCGACGGCCAGTTCACGTCCATCCGGCCAGCGCACGCCCTGTTCGGTCATTTCGGCAAACATCGGCTGGCGCTCGAGCGCGCCGCGTGCGCGTGCGGCCATGATCGCCGGTGTCACCGGAATGCCCGTCACCGAAACCACGGAACCCGGCGGCAGGCCCCGGCGGACCCGATCCTCGACCATCGCTACTGCGGCGCGTCCGACCTCCGGCGTAAACGGCTCATTGCGGAAGGCCGGCTCCTCCCGCGTTACCCAGGTGGTCGATGTCACCTGCGATATTTCATCGAGCAGCTGGATTGCGGAGATGCCGCCGCCGACGACCAGCACATGCTGCCCGGCGAACTGTCCCGCCGACTGATAATCCTTCGTGTGCAACTGGCGCCCCTTGTAGCGCTCCGCGCCCGGATAGGGCGGGATATAGGGGGCCTCCCAGGTGCCGGTCGCGTTGATGATGCCGCGGGCGGCATAGGCGCCGTCGTCCGTCTCCACCCTGAAGCGCTCGCCGCGATCGCACACGACCTTGACGGCCACCGGCCTGCGGACCGGCAGATCGAACGCCTTCTCGTAGGCGCCGTAATATTGCGGCACGGCGACGGCCGCGTGGACCTCGCCCTTGCTGGTATCGACCGCTTCGGAAAATTTCATGCCGGGGAGATCATGAATTCCGTTGACCGTGTTCAAGGTCAGCGATGGCCAGCGAAACTGCCAGGCACCGCCCGGCTGCGGCGACCGGTCGATGACGACATATTGCCTGTGAGGCTCCAGCCCGAGCCGGCTCAGATGATAGGCCGAAGACAGTCCCGCCTGCCCGGCACCGATGACGACGACGTCGATCTTGCGGGCCACACGCGCATGCGTTTCGACGTCCACGGACGGAGCGGCATCTGTCATGGCGCGGCCCGAAGCCGGAGTTTGTCTACCCTTGCCAGATCATCCACCGCGGCAGTCCTAAGCGATCGCCGCCGCGAAGATCGCAGCAAGTTTTTCGATGCCGTTCTGGTCGTCACGGTCGAAGCGCGCGGGCTCCGGGCTGTCGAGATCGATGACGCCGATCACCCGGCCGTCACGCCGCACCGGAACCACGAGTTCCGAGCGCGAGGCCGCGTCGCAGGCGATGTGCCCCGGAAAGGCATGGACGTCTTCCACAAGGATCGAGCGGTCTTCCTTGACGGCCGTGCCGCAGACCCCGCGGCCGACGGCGATGCGCACACAGGCAGGCTTGCCCTGGAACGGTCCAAGCACGAGTTCTTGGTCGGTTTCGAGGAAATAGAACCCCGCCCAATTGAGGCTGGGCATGGCCTGGAACATCAGCGCCGACGTATTGGCCGCGTTGGCGATCAGGTTGGGCTCGCCGTGAAGCAGCGATTCGAGCTGTTGGGCCAGCTCCGCGTAGAAAGCACGCTTGTCGCCTGTGTCGATTGCGGCCGCCTGAAACATGATTCCATCCACTTCCCTGTTCGTATCGGTCCGCAATGTAGTGTCGCGTCCGTTCCATTGCCAATGGCGCTCTGCCAACGGCAGAGAGACCATTGTCTCAAGGCTGCTGCGAAGCGGCGACCTGCCTTTTCAGGCAGTCGATCATTGCCTGCGCGGCCAGCGACAGCGGAACGCCAGCCGCAGTGGCAACGCCGAAGTCCTGGGTGAGGTGTGGCGAAAACGGGCGGATCTCGATCGGCAGGTGCCGGTGCAGATTGGCAAAGAAGCTGCTGATGATCGCGACCCCAAGGCCGTAGGCCGCGTAGGCGCAGGCCGAGCTGTTGCTGTGGGTCTCGATCTTGACCTTCTGCGGCACGCCGGCCTTGCGGAAGATCTCGTCGAGCATGACCCGCGTCGGCCGGCGGCGGCCGATCAGGATCAAGGGCACGCCCCGCAATTCCCTAGGCGTCACGGTTTCGTGCTGCGAAAGCGCATGCCCCTTTTCCATGACGCAGACGCTGAGGCCGGTTGCGACCGGCTGCATTTCGAGACCGGCGCTCAGCTGCCCCTCATAGCGCAGGAAGCCGAAATCGATGATGCGCTGCTCGACGAGGCGGGCGATCGCGACGGTCGTGTCGAAGAAAGTCTCGACGCGCACGCCGGGAAAATCCTTGGCATAGTCGGCGAGCATCGCCGGGGCAAAGGTCTCGGACATGCTGTTCGGCAGGCCGATGCGCACGACCTCAGGCCCGACCGCGCCGCTGCGCAGGTCCTGCGCCAGATTGGTGAAACGGTCGATGCCGAGCAAGATATGCTCCGCGTCCTCGGCGAGCTTCATCGCCTCGGGCGTGGCAATCAGCCGGCCCTTGTCGCGGGCAAATAGCGTCAGCGACAGTTCTTCCTCGAGCTGCTGCAACAGGCGGCTGACGCCGGACTGGCTGAGCCCCATGGTCTTTGCGGCCGCGATCGTCGATCCGGTCGCCAACAGCGTGCGCAACACTTCCAATTGTCGAAAATTCACGCCCGCCCCCGGTCCGCTCGAACATCCGCTTGCTCTCCCCTCCGTGTTTACGGGAAGGCGATGCTTCAAGGAAGGGGTGGGCAAGCTGCGGGAAAATCCGTGCCGGATACCCGCCGGGAACGAGGAGCGCGCGCACGCGCTCCTCAGAGGTCACCGGTCTTACGCGCTGGCATGGACCGGATGGTTGAAGCGGTCGGCGAAGATCTCGATCGAGCCGCGGCCGAAGCTGCGCAGCTGCCGCCGCGTCAGCACCGACATGACACGCGCCGCCGTCGAGACGGTCATGGCGTCGAGCGGCCCCTCACCGCTCCACGGCTTGTTCAGCCGGTCCGTCACGATGCCGATGAGGTTTGCCGGCATGATGTCGGTGCAAGGTTTCATCCAGTCGAAGACCTCGCTGATGGGAATGCGCTTGCCTTCGAACGCAACGATGGGCTCGGGCATGTTGGCGCCCCAGTCATCATAGGCCTCCAGAGCATCACGAAACAGGTTCTGCAGCGTGATGGAGGCGTGCCCTTCATGGAGAGCAGGCAGGAAATTCGTCATTTGTGTCTCCTTCAGTGGTTAAGGCCGGGAAACGCGAATGGCCAATTCTGTCAGCATGTATTTGTGTTCGTGCCGGGTGGCCGATACTCTGGGGCCACGCGACGGGTCAAACTGCAGGCGATGAGGCAATGCACAAATCGGGCGATGGTTCCCTGAGCCGCAGTCAATTTTGGCGGGAAATCGGTGAGCATACACGCCGCCGACCGTCACCAGGGTCCTCTTCCCCGGCCTTCCCCCGAATCGATTTTACCCATCCCGACCCGAAGGTAAACACCAAGTCGCCATCAAGGCCGAAACGAAATACTCCAATCGATAATTTCTATAGAATATACTATCTTACCCGATCAGGCCAGATAATTCACTGATATGCACCTCAATCGACAGGGAGCAGTCACATGGGAACGATCTCGCGGCTTTCCGAGAAAACAAGAGCCCCGGCGCACCGGATCGAAAGCGAAGAGGAAGCGCTGTCGATCGCGCGTGCGCTAGCGGCGGAATATGCAGGGAGCGCCAACGAGCGGGATACCGATCGCATTCTGCCCTTCGACGAGCTCGATTCGCTCGCCCAATCCGGCCTGCTGGCGATCACCGTGCCGCCGGAATATGACGGCATAGACGTCTCCAATGCCGTTCTTGCCGAAGTCACCGCCATTCTTTCGGAAGCGGACTCCTCGATCGGCCAGATCCCACAGAACCATTTCTACATTCTCGAGGCGCTGCGCACCGACGGCACCGAGGAGCAGAAGGCCTTTTTCTTCGGCCGGGCGCTTGCCGGCGACCGCTTCGGCAACGCCCTTTCCGAGCGCGGCACGAAAACCGTCGGCGACTATGAGACCCGGCTTTCGCCCGACGGCCCCGGCTTCCGCCTGAACGGGCGCAAATATTATTCGACCGGCGTGCTCTTTGCCGAATGGATCGTCGTCTTCGCCCTCGATCCGAACGACAAGCTGACCATGGCCTTCGTGCCCCGTGGCGCCGAAGGCTTGCAGATCATCGACGACTGGGACAGCTTCGGCCAGCGCACGACCGGTAGCGGCACGACCGTGCTGCAGAATGTCTATGTGGCGGCCGATGCGGTGGTGCGCCATCACCGCGGCTTCGAGCGACCGACGACGATCGGTTCCGTCGGCCAGATCATCCATGCCGGCATCGACCTCGGCATTGCCCGCGCGGCCTTTGCGGAGACCCTGGACTTCGTGCGCAATCATGCCCGCCCCTGGATGGACAGCGGCGTCGAACGGGCGACCGACGATCCGCTGACGATCGCCCGCATCGGCCAGTTGGCCATCCGTCTGGAGGCAGCAACGGCAACGGTCGAGCGTGCCGGCAAGAAGGTCGACGTCGCCCAGATCAACGGCACCGAGGAAAGCGTGGTCGAAGCGACGCTCGCCGTTGCCGCGGCAAAGGTCCTGACGACCGAAATCGCCCTGGAAGCGAGCAACACGCTCTTCGAACTCGCCGGCACCGCATCGACGAAGATCGGCCTCAACCTCGACCGCCACTGGCGAAACGCCCGCACCCATACGCTGCACGATCCGGTGCGCTGGAAACACCACGTCGTCGGCAACTACCACCTGAACGGCATCAAGCCGCCGAAGAACGGCGCACTCTGAGCCCATCGACCGCGCGCGATCGGCCCGAGGCGTGACCGACGCTTCGGGCAACGCCCAACCTTGCCCGAGGAGAGACCCATGAGCTGCGAAATCCGGCTGAATGCCTTTGACATGAATTGCGTCGGCCACCAGTCGCCGGGGCTCTGGACCCACCCGCGCGACCAGTCCTGGCGCTACAAGGATCTCGACTACTGGGTGCATCTGGCAAAGACGCTCGAGCGCGGCAAGTTCGACGGCCTGTTCATCGCCGACGTGCTCGGCGTCTATGACGTGCTGAACGGCAATACGGATGCGGCCCTTCGCCATTCGGCCCAGGTGCCGGTCAACGACCCGTTGCAACTGGTGCCGACCATGGCCTATGAGACCCAGCATCTCGGCTTCGGGCTGACGGCCTCGCTCTCGTTCGAGCACCCCTATACCTTCGCGCGCCGCATCTCGACGCTCGACCATCTGACGAAGGGGCGCGTCGGCTGGAACATCGTCACCTCCTATCTCAACAGCGGCGCACTCAACATCGGCCAGGCGCAGCAGGCGCGCCACGACGACCGTTACGATCTCGCCGAAGAGTATCTGGAGGTCTGCTACAAGCTCTGGGAGGGAAGCTGGGAGGACGCAGCCGTCGTGCGCGACCGGGCAAGCGGCATCTTCACCCATCCGGAAAAAGTGCACCCGATCAACCATCACGGCCGCCACTTCACCGTTCCCGGGATTCACCTCAGCGAACCGTCGCCGCAGCGCACGCCCGTGCTCTACCAGGCCGGTTCTTCGAGCCGCGGCAAGGATTTTGCCGGGGCGCATGCCGAGTGCATCTTCGTCGCCGCGCCATCCAAAACCGTATTGAAACGCTATGTCGCCAATGTCCGCGAGGCGGCAGCGCGCGCCGGCCGCAACCCGCGCGAAATCCTTGCCTTCAATCTGCAGACGGTGATCCTCGGCGAAACCGATGCGGAGGCGAAGAAGAAGTTCGACGAGTACCGCAGCCACGTCTCCTACGAGGGAGCCTTGGCGCTGATCTCCGGCTGGACCGGCATCGATTTCGGCCAGTTCGGCCCGGACGAACCGCTGCGCCACCGTTACACCAACGCGGTACAATCGGCCGTCGAGACCTTTACGACCATCGATCCGGACCGGGTGTGGACCGTGCGCGAAATGGCCGACTGGGTGGGCATCGGCGGCTTCGGCCCGGTGTTCGTCGGCTCGCCCTCGACAGTCGCCGATCTGCTTCAGGAATGGGTCGAGGACACCGATGTCGACGGCTTCAACCTCGCCTATGCCGTCACGCCCGGGACCTTCGAGGACGCCGTCGACCTGCTGGTGCCGGAGCTGCAACGGCGCGGCGTCTACAAGACCGGCTACCGCGAAGGCACGCTGCGAGAAAAGCTCTTCGGCGCCGGTCCAAGGCTTGCGGCGCCGCATCCGGGCGCCGGCTATCGCGACCTCGCCGGCCAGAGGCAGGCCGTCGCAGCCTCCGCTTGATCGAAGACATCACGGAAACGCCGCCGGAACTTCTGTTCAGGCGGCGTTTTTTTTTGCACAAGTACCCTGTGCGTCAGGTTCAGCTGTAGAGGCTGACCAGCGGGATCCGCCCGTTGAGCGCAAAGTCGCCGACCTCGCGCGCCTTGTAGGCGACCGGATCGTGCAGCGTGTGGGTGCGAACGTTGCGCCAGTAGCGATCGAAGCGATAGTGGCCGGCCGTCGCCCGCGCGCCCATCAATTCGAACACCCTTGCGGTCACGTCGAGCGCCACGTGGGTCGAATGCACCTTGGCCGCATAGGCCTCGATCGCCGCCGCACCCCGCGCCTCCGCCGTCACCGAACTGCCCTGCGACAAGGCCGCTTCCACCGCCGTAGCGGCCGCGTCGGCGAGCGCCACAGACGCCTTCAGGTTCGTCTGGAGTTCGCCGATCGCCTCGAGGATATAGGGGTCGTCGCCAGCGCGTTCGACGCCCGATGTCACCCAGGGACGCGTCGTGCTGCGGACATAGTCGAGCGCTGCTGCCAGCGCCCCCTCGGCCGTGCCGAGATAGAAATTGACGAAGACCAGCTGGATCAGCGGCGTGTTGAAGGTCGCCAGCACCGCTGGCGGGTCGGACGGATCGGCAAGCGGCAGGATGAAGTCTCGCCCATAGACCGGAAAGTCGCGGAACTCGACGCTGCCACTGTCCGACAGGCGCTGGCCGATATTGTCCCAGTCGTCGTTGGCGATGTAGCCGGGACGGTCGGTGGGCACGACGAAGTTGGCGATCTTGCCGTCGAGCACCGCATTGACGTTGATGCGGTCGGAGACATGGGCGCCGGTCGAAAACGTCTTGCGGCCATTCAAGACGTAGTGCGCGCCGCGCCGCTCCAGCGTCAGCCCGGGGTCGCGCGGGTTGACGGCGGCCCCCCAGTAGAGCTGCCGCTCCACGGTTTCGGCGCCCAGCACCCAGGCCTGCCGGGGGTCGGCGGCCGCCCAGTAGACGTATTGGCTGTTGACGTAGTGGTAGCCCAGCAATTGCCCGATCGAGCTTTCGCCGCGCGCGACGATGCGCACCAGCCGCAAGCCGTCGATCCAGTTCAAGCCCGCCCCGCCGATCTCCGGCGAATGCAGCGCCGTCAACAGACCGGCTTGGCGGAGCGCCTCGATCTCCTCGCGCGGCGGCGCGCCCACCCGGTCGAGTTCGGCGCCCCGCCGGGCAAGATCCTGTGACAACGCCTCGGCGCGGGCCAATAGCTCCCGTCGCCTTTCGTCGTGCTCGGCGCTCGCCGGCGCCGGTTCTCTCAGGAAGTGTACGTTGCTCATCCGCCTCTCCTTGGTTGAGGCGTAATAATGAACTTATTCTATAGACAATGACAGCAAATGGATTCCGACTTGGGCAGGAGGCCGAGAAAGTCCTACCGCCCAGCCGGCGCGCGCCGTCAACGTATTAGACCGCCTACCTCAGGCGCGGCTCCGCGAAATGCGATAGACGCTGGCAGGCGGCAGGTTGAGCGGCACCCAGCGCCGGAACGAAGCCTTGAGGCCAAGCTCGTCCAGAACGCGGGGAGAGATCGGGCATCGCGGCCCATAGGTAAACTGGAACAGGCTTCCGTCCTCGGCAAGGTGATGGAAGACCGACGAAAGGATCGCCCGCACGGTCTGCGCCGGCATGGACAGAAGCGGCAGGCCGCTGATCGCCGCGCCGACCGACTTCACCGAAGGCAGCGCCAGGTTCTGGGCGTCGCCCTCGATCAGCGTCGCACTCGGGAACCGCTCCCGCAACAGCGTCGCAAAAGCCGGATTGCGCTCCACGAGGATGAGATTGTCCTCGTAGACGCCATTGCGCAGCAGTGCCCGCGTGAAGGCTCCGGTGCCGGGCCCAAGTTCGAGCACATTGCCGCAGAGCGGGCCGATCTCGGTGGTCATGGCGACCGCGAGCCGCCTGCTTGAAGGTGCGATCGCCGCGACCTCAAGCGGTCTTGCCGCCCAGGATCTGAGGAAGAGCAGGAAATCCGATGCCGTTTTCTGTTTGGTCAAGATGAGCCTCCGTTTTGCAACGGCGGCTGGTATCGCGCCTTGTCGGATGCCGCGCATTAACCCGGGTTAAGCTTGGGCGGTGGCCTCGGCCCGCACGCGCTTGGCGATGCGACTGAGGCCGACCGGGGTAATGCCGAGATAACCGGCGAGGTCCTTCTGCGGCACGCGCGCGACCACCTCCGGTTCCTCGACAAGCAGCGCGCGATAACGTTCCGCGGGATCAAGCGTCAGGAACTGGCGTTCGCGGCGCTCCTTGCGCTCAGCCAGCATCATCAGCGCGCTTCGGATCATCCGTGACCAGCCGAGATCGGCATCGGCCAGTGCCTGCAGCGTCACGAACGGAATTCTCTCGAGGCGCCCACCTTCGACCGCGACCGCCGAGAAACTCGCCCGCCCGGCGGGCACCAAGGCCGAGAGGCTGGCAAAGAACCGACCTTCGATGGCGAAGGACTTGATCCATTCCTCGCCATCGGCACGCAGATAGGTGAGCTTCACCAGGCCTCTTTCGATCACGTAGACATAGGGATGCGGCTCATCCTGATGGAAGACGGTTTCGCCGGCCCTGATGCTGCGCACCTGGATCGCCTCGGCCAGCCGCTCCGCCTGCGCCAACGGGTGCCCGGCGATGCGCTCGAATAGCGAAATCGCAGCGCCCTGTCCGCGCTTAACCTCGGTTAATGCCATCCCCGTCCCCCCGTTGCAGATTCGACAGCGCAACAACGGGAAATAGATCACATGGCACGCTACGTCGTCACCGGGGCAAGCTCGGGAATCGGCCGGGAGATCGCACTGCAACTGGCTGCGGGCGGGCACGATGTCGTCGCGCTTGGCCGCGACCGGGAGCGGCTGGAGGACTTGGCCCTGCGAAACCGGAGGATCGAAACGCGGGTGGTGGATCTCCGCGATCGGGCCGCGACCATCGCCTGCGGCAGCGCGCTGGCGGGAGGTCCGATCGACGGTCTCATCAACAACGCGGCTATCCAGCACAATGTCCGTTTCGATGACCCCTACTACGACGTCGAGCACATCGCCGACGAGGTCGATACCAATCTGCTTGCGCCGATGTTGCTGTCGCGGCTGCTTCTGCCGAAGACGCCCGGACGCCCCTTCGTTATCGTCAATGTCGGCTCAGCGCTCGCCTGCCATCCAAAGACGACGTCTGCGGTTTACAGCGCGACCAAGGCGGGGCTGCGCATGTTCTCGGACGCGCTCTCCGTCCAGCACCAGGCCGGCGCGGTCAGGGTGGTCGATGTGGTGCTGCCGCTTGTCGATACCCCGATGACCTCGGGGCGGGGGAAGGGAAAGATCAGCGCGGCCTATGCGGCAAAGGAAATCCTGCGCGCACTCGAACCGGGCGCCACCCGCATCCATGTCGGCAAGGCGCGGCTCCTGCGCCTGCTCGAAATCATAGCGCCACCAGCGGCCGCCGCGATCATCAGGAAGCTCTGACGCCGCGATCGTTCGGTCGCATCTCGCGATCGCAGGTGCAGCCGACCAGGTCAGCCGGCTTCCGCGTCCCGCAAGGCGACGATCTCGGAGGCGTTGTCGTTGGCGGCGAACTGCTCCAGAGTCATATTGTCGAGGATCGAGGCGATCGCGTCGCGAACGTTGCTCATCGACTTGCGCACATGACAGTTGACCGGATCGGCACAGTCGTCGCAAGCCTCGAATGCGGTGCGGCTGGCGCAGCGGATCGGCGCCAGGGGGCCGTCGAGCGTGCGGATGACCTGGCCGATGCGAATGTCGGAGGCCGGCCGTGAGAGCGAATAGCCGCCGCCCGGGCCCTTCTTCGAGCGCAGGATGCCGGCATTGCGCAATTCGAGCAGGATCGCATCCAGGAACTTCTTCGGAATGTTGTTCCGCGTGGCGATCTCGGTGATGAAGGCGGTCTCTCCGGGCTCCAGTTGAGCCAGGTCGACAAGGGCCTTGAGCCCGTATTTTCCTTTTTTGGTCAACATGTCACTTCACTTTCCTGAACAAGGAAAGCCGCCACAAGTCCGCGTTCCGCGGCATTCACCGGGGGAAACGGGTTGTGACGGCCGCACTCTTTCGCTTAGGATGTCCTACACCCAAACTGCACCATTCTCAATAAAATACGTCAGTTACTGCATAGATTTAGTGATTTTAGAAGGCGCTTTTATGGCAGGGGAGAATTTCACTCCCTTGAGCCGGCGGTTTTGCCGCAAAAACCTGCAGTCGCTTGCCTCAAGCGCCACGAAATCCAGCGTCGGAGCGCCGCAGGCGCCGCTGTTCAGGATGCGATCACACCGTGAGGTGTCTCCGCGCCTCTGGCGTGTCCAGCGTTTCGGGTGCGCCCTCGTGGACCACAGCGCCCCGGTCCAGGATGTAGACGTGGTCGGCGAGTTCGCGGCAGAAATCGAGATATTGCTCGACCAAGAGGATCGCCATGCCGGTCGAATCCCTGAGGTAGCGGATCGCCCGGCCGATATCCTTGATGATCGAGGGCTGGATGCCCTCCGTCGGTTCGTCGAGCACCAGGATCTTCGGCCGCGTCACCAGCGCCCGGCCGATCGCCAGTTGCTGCTGCTGCCCGCCCGAGAGATCTCCACCGCGCCGGCCGAGCATAGAACGCAGCACAGGGAACAGGTTGAAGACGTCCTCGGGTATCGAGCGGTCGCCGCGCTTCAGTGGTGCGTAACCGGTCTCCAGGTTTTCCTTGACCGTCAGCAGCGGAAAGATCTCACGCCCCTGGGGGACGTAGCCGATGCCTTCTTTTGCCCGCCGATAGGGCGCCATGCCGGCGAGTGCTGCGCCGTTGAAGCCGATCGCGCCGGCGCTGACCGGATGCTGGCCGGTGATCGCTCTCAGCAGGCTCGACTTGCCGACGCCGTTGCGCCCGAGCACGCAGGTGATCTTGCCCATCTCGGCCGTGATCGACACGTTTCGCAGCGCCTGCGCGGCGCCGTAATGTAGATTGACGTTTTCGACGCTGAGCATGGCGCGCCCTCCTTGACGATTTTCGGTGTGGGCCATCACCGGCCAAGATAGTTCTCGATCACTTTCGGATCGCTGCTGACGAAATCGATCGAGCCTTCCGCCAGCACCGCCCCTTCGGCAAGGCAGGTGACCTTGACCCCGAGTTCACGGATGAAGCCCATGTCGTGCTCGACCACGACAACGGACCGGGTCTTGGCGATCTCCTTCAACAGGACGGCCGTTTCCGCGGTTTCGGCGTCCGTCATGCCGGCGACCGGTTCGTCGACCAGCAACAGCTCCGGCTCCTGCGCAAGCAGCATGCCGATCTCCAGCCATTGCTTCTGGCCGTGCGAAAGATTGGCGGCGAGATCGCCCCGACGCGAAGAGAGGCGGATGGTGACAAGGATCTCCTCGATCCGCGCCTTGTCCTCGGCCGTCACCCGATAGAACAGCGTCGAAAACACGCCGCGCTGGCGGTTCAGCGCAAGTTCGAGGTTGTCCCACACCGTGTGGCTTTCAAACACCGTCGGCTTCTGGAACTTGCGGCCGATGCCGAGCGAGGCGATCTCCGCCTCGTCCTTCTTCGTCAGGTCGATCTCGCCCTTGAAGAACACCTGTCCCTCGTCCGGCCGGGTCTTGCCGGTGATGATATCCATCATCGTCGTCTTGCCGGCGCCATTCGGGCCGATGATCGCCCGGAGTTCGCCGGGCTCGATAACGAAAGACAGCGCATTCAACGCCTTGAAACCGTCGAAGGAGACGGAGACGCCGTCGAGATAGAGAAGGCTGGTCGGCTTGGTCTGCCCGATTGTCTGGTTCATGATGTTACTCCGCCGCCATGGGTTCAACGGCCAGATTGTCCGGCTTTTCAGCCGCCCGCGCCTTGCGCGCTGCACGCCGGCGGACGAAATAGGCGCTGGCCGTTCCGACGACGCCCTTCGGCAGGAACAGGGTGACGAGCACGAAGAGGCCGCCGAGTGCAAAAAGCCAGAATTCCGGGAATGCCGCGGTGAAGATGCTCTTGCCGCCGTTGACGAGGATGGCGCCGACGATCGGGCCGATCAGCGTGCCGCGCCCGCCGACCGCCGTCCAGATCACCACTTCGATCGAATTGCCGGGCTCGAACTCGCCGGGATTGATGATACCGACCTGCGGCACATAGAGCGCGCCGGCAATACCCGCCATCATCGCCGAGACGGTGAAGGCGAAAAGCTTGATGTGTTCGACCCGGTAGCCGAGGAAGCGCGTCCGGCTTTCCGCGTCGCGGACTGCGACGAGCACCTTGCCGTATTTGGAGCGCACGATCGCCGACGTCAGAATCAGGCAGAGCGCCAGCATCAGCGCCGAGGCCGCGAACAAGGCGGCGCGGGTGCCGTTGGCCTGGATGTTGAAGCCGAGGATGTCCTTGAAGTCGGTCAGGCCGTTGTTGCCGCCGAAGCCCATGTCGTTGCGGAAGAAGGCAAGCAGCAGCGCATAGGTCATCGCCTGGGTGATGATCGAGAGATAGACGCCGTTGACGCGCGAGCGGAAGGCGAACCAGCCGAAGACGAAGGCAAGCAGCCCCGGCACCAGAACCACCATGAGGGCGGCGAACCAGAACATGTCGAAGCCGTGCCAGAACCACGGCAGCTCCTTCCAGTTGAGGAAGACCATGAAATCCGGCAGCAGTGGATTGCCGTAGGAGCCGCGCGCGCCGATCTGGCGCATCAGATACATGCCCATGGCATAGCCGCCGAGCGCGAAGAAGGCCGCATGCCCAAGAGAAAGGATGCCGCAGAAACCCCAGACGAGATCGAGCGCCAGCGCCAGCAGCGCATAGGTCAGATACTTGCCGAACAGCGAGACCAGATAGGTCGGCACATGCAGCGGATGGTCGGGCGCGGTCAAGAGATTGAGCGCCGGGACAAGCATGGCGAGGCCGACAAGGATCGCCACGACCGCAAGGATGCTGCGATCTGCTGATTTCATCAGAAACGAGGTGATCATGCTTCCACCGCCCTTCCCTTGAGTGCGAAGAGCCCGCGCGGTTTCTTCTGGATGAAGAGGATGATCAGCACCAGGACGAGGATCTTGCCGAGCACGGCGCCAGCATAGGGCTCGAGGAACTTGTTGAGGATGCCGAGCGAGAAGGCGCCGACGAGCGTGCCCCAGAGATTGCCGACACCACCGAAGACGACAACCATGAAGCTGTCGATGATGTAGCCCTGTCCGAGATTGGGCGAGACGTTGTCTATCTGCGAGAGCGCGACGCCAGCCATGCCGGCAATGCCGGAGCCGAGCGCGAAGGTCAGGGCATCGACGAGCGGCGTGCGGATACCCATGGAGGACGCCATGCGCCGGTTCTGGGTCACGGCCCGCATCCGAAGCCCCATCGGCGTCTTCTTCAGCAGGAACAGGAGGGCCGCGAAGACCGCCAGCGCGAAGACGATGATCCAGAGGCGGTTCCAGGTGATCGTCAGCCCGCCGAGATCAAACGCGCCGGACATCCAGGAGGGATTGCCGACCTCGCGGTTGGTCGGCCCGAAGAGCGAACGCACCGACTGCTGCAGGATGAGCGAGATGCCCCAGGTGGCGAGCAGCGTCTCGAGCGGGCGGCCATAGAGAAAGCGGATGACGCCGCGCTCGATTGCAAGGCCCACCGCGCCGGTCACGAGAAAGGCGAGCGGCAGCGCGATCGCCAGCGACCAGTCGAAGAGGCCGGGATAGGCGTTGCGTATGACCTCCTGCACCAGGAAGGTCGTGTAGGCGCCGAGCATGACCATCTCACCATGGGCCATGTTGATGATCCCCATGACGCCGAAGGTGATGGCAAGGCCGATTGCCGCCAGCAAAAGGACGGAGCCGAGCGACAGCCCGTACCAGACGTTCTGGCCGGCGCTCCAGAACGCCTGGGTCTGCTCGATCCGGGCGATCGCCGCCTCGATATCGGGTTTGAGGGAAACATCGGCAGTCGCGAGAGCAGAGGTCAGGACGGCAAGCCCGCTCCGCCCGTTGCCTTCGGCAAGCAGCGCGATCGCCTGCCGCTTCTGATCGTCGGGGCGATCCGAGACGAGCAGCGTCACCGCGCGGGCCTCGTCGAGAACCTGGCGCACGGTCCCGTCCTTTTCGGCTGCGATCGCCGTTTCGATTGACTCGAGCGCATCGGCATTCGGCGCCTGCAGCATGGATTGCGCCGCCTTCAGCCGCGCGCCGGTGTCGTCGCTGAAGAGCGTAAGGCCTCCGAGCGCGCTGCGAACGGCACGACGCACGGCGTTGTTGACCTTCACCTTCTGCATCGCCGCCTTCGGTGCAGTTCCGGCCTCGGCAGTGGTCACGGGATCGACGAGCAACAGGTCTGCGCCCTGCGCCTTGACGAGGAAGACCTTGCCGTCGGACTTGCGCTGGTAAAGCTCGCCCTCGCCCAGGGCCTCAAGCACCGGAATGACCTTCGCGTCGCCGGTCTTGGCCAGCGCCGCTATTAAGTCGTCCATGTCGGAAAGTTTCGCGCTGCCCAGATGGTCGATCAGCGGGCCGAGGTCTTCGGCTGCGCGGGCACCGACCACATGGGCCGATATCACCAGGCACAGCGCAACAAACAGGATCTGCAGAATTCGGTACATGGCCCCCTCGTCCGGGTCCGGTCATGCGGCGCATGCACAAACCCGTCATAGCCCCAGGCAGGCTCCCTTCGCTCGTGCGCGCCGCCGAACGAAGGGCATGCCTGTCTCAAGTTTTCGTCATGCAATCACTGTCCGGGCGGCAAGCCGCCCGGCCTTTGACTAGGTGATGAAATCAGGAGCCCTTGCCGCCGCACTTGCCGGTGGCAACGTTGAAGTTGCCGCAGGACATCGGTGCGCGCCAATCGGAGATCAGGTCCTTCGAGTCGGGCAGATAGTCGGACCATTCGTCGCCGACGACGAGGCCGGGCGTTTCCCAGACGGTCTCGAACTGGCCGTCGGCCTGGATCTCGCCGATCAGCACCGGCTTGGTGATGTGATGGTTCGGCATCATCGTCGAGTAGCCGCCCGAAAGATTGGGCACGGAGACGCCGATCATCGCGTCGAGAACCTTGTCCGTATCGGTCGTGCCGGCCTTCTCGACCGCCTTCAGCCACATGTTAAAGCCGATGTAATGCGCTTCCATTGGGTCGTTGGTCACGCGCTTGTCGTTCTTGGTATAGGCTTTCCAGGTCTTGATGAACTCGGCATTAGCCGGCGTATCGACCGACTGGAAGTAGTTCCAGGCGGCGAGATGGCCGACGAGCGGGCCGGTATCGAGGCCGGCAAGCTCTTCTTCGCCGACCGAGAAGGCGACGACCGGGATGTCCTCGGCCTTGACGCCCTGGTTCGCCAGTTCCTTGTAGAACGGCACGTTGGCGTCGCCGTTGATGGTCGAGACGACGGCGGTCTTCTTGCCGGCCGAGCCGAACTTCTTGATGTCGGAGACGATCGTCTGCCAGTCGGAATGACCGAAGGGCGTGTAGTTGATCATGATGTCCTCGGGCTTCACGCCCTTGGCGATCAGATAGGCTTCGAGAATCTTGTTGGTCGTGCGCGGATAGACATAATCCGTACCTGCGAGCACCCAACGCTCGACGCTTTCGTTCTCCATCAGATAGTCGACCGCCGGGATCGCCTGCTGGTTGGGGGCAGCCCCCGTGTAGAAGACGTTGCGCTGGCTTTCCTCACCCTCGTACTGGACGGGGTAGAAGAGGATCGAATTCAGCTCCTCGAACACCGGCAGAACCGACTTGCGCGACACCGAGGTCCAGCAGCCGAAAACCGCCGAGACCTTGTCGACCGAGACCAGTTCGCGCGCTTTTTCGGCAAAGAGCGGCCAGTCGGACGCCGGGTCGACGACGACGGCCTCGAGCTTCTTGCCGAGCAGGCCGCCCTTCTTGTTCTGCTCGTCGATCAGCATCAGCATGGCGTCCTTCAGCGTCGTCTCGGAAATCGCCATGGTGCCGGAGAGCGAATGCAGGATGCCGACCTTGATCGTGTCGTCCGCGGCGAAAGCGCCGCTGAACGCCGTTGTCGACAGGATGGCGGCCAGGAATGCGCCGGTCACGCTTGCCTTGATTGTCATCTGATGGAACCCCTCTCGTTCTGGAGCAACTGGCCTTTCGGTGCTTCTAGCCGCTGCTTGAGGGGATCATCGGACAGCCACGCTGCACTGCACATACGTCATTCTACGTAGGCGCCGGGGGCAAAGAGGAACGCGAGAGGTAGCCTGGCCGCGGGCAGTTGCATAGCAACGAAGGCAGCGGCCTTGACCTTCCCATCGTTGGAAGCCCTAGACCTGATCTGGCCGCAGGTCAGCGGGCGTGCGGCCTCGCCACATATTCGACGCGAATCGACTGGTAGCAGAGCGGCTATCGCCGGCCGTTGACGCAGGGGAATGCCGAAAGACATGACGTCCTCACTCCATCCGCATTGGGATTCTGCCCGGGAGAAGCGTTCGCTCACCCTGCGCTTCGTTGCTTTCGCAATCCTGCTGGCAAGCCTGCTGCTCGGCGGCAATGCGGGTGCGGAACGCATGCACGCGGTCGTCGTCGTCAGCTACCTCGCCATCAGCGTGGCGTCGGTGGCGACGGCGCGTTATCTGCCCGGCCGCACCTCGCTGACAACCCTCTTCGTCGTTCTCGATGCGCTGTTGGTCGCGCTGCTGCTCTATGCCCATATTCTGGCCGGTCCGGTGACGGCGAACCACAATCTGACGACGACCAGCCTCGTCGTCGCCTTTATCCTGCTCGTCCATGTCGGCCTCAAGCTCGAGCGACGCCTGGTCCTGCTCTTTTCCGCCATTGTGCTTCTATCCTGGGTAACGATGCTGGCCATGACTGCGGCAAGGCACGATGCGTCCGGTCCGCTCTCGCTGCTCGGAGCGTTCTTCAACCAGGATCTTGGTTTGACCGTGAGCTTCGGCTTCACCGCCTTTGCCATCTATCTTCTTGCGCGCGACCACGACCGGACGCGCAAGGAAGCGTTGAAGGCCGACCAGCGGCGGCAAAATCTCTCGCGCTTCTTCTCGCCGCTGGTTGTTTCCGCGCTTCAGGAGAAAGGCGATGTGCTCGGCCTGGAGCGGCGCAGCGCCGCAATCATGTTCGTGGACCTGCGCGATTTCACCAGCTTTGCCGAGGCGGCACCGGCACCTGAACTCGCCTTCGTGCTTGCCGAATACCGCCAGCTCGTCTCGCAGACGATCTTCGAACACGGCGGTACGGTCGACAAGTTCATCGGCGATGGCGTCATGGCGGTCTTCGGCCAGCCGAGACCAAAGGAAGACGATGCCGACAGGGCGCTTGCCTGCGCGCTCGATCTCGTCGACATCCTCACGGACTGGAAGAACCACAACGCGCACAACAACCATCCGGCGCTTGATGCCGGCATCGGCCTGCACTACGGCACCGTCGTAGGCGGCGTTCTCGACAGCGGCTGCCACAGCGAATTCACCGTCATCGGCGACGCGGTCAACGTCGCCCAGCGCCTGGAATCCATGACCAAGACGCTGCAGGTGCCGCTCGTCGTCTCCGCCTCGCTGATGTGCCGGCTTCAAGGACCCGCACCGGAGGCCGCATGGATATCGCACGAGGCGGTCGTGCTGCCGGGTCGTCGCCTTCCGGTCGACATCTGGTGCCTCCAACGGGAGACAGGGTCGGCTCACCCGAACGAAGACGAGCCCTCCGCCGCTCCGCAGTCGCTGACGATTACCGACCGCTGAAGCTGAGTTTGAAGCGCGTGGTGGAATCGCCGCCCCACCACATGGGGAAGTTGGTGCCCCATTTGTTGTTGTGGACGTTGAAGCGGACGCCTGAGGAATAGTCAGGCAAGTCCTTGCAGAAGGCCATGAACGGCCAGGACTGCGGCGCGACCAGCGGCGTGTCGAGATTTTCGACTAGCAGTTCTACACCCGCTTCCGTCTGCCCGCGAACAGCCGTGACCGCCTGCAACTGCGCGCCACCCGCACGGGCAAAATTGTCGGTCACATGCCAATGCCCCATCTTGCGCACCCCCCACGCGGAACGCCCCTCGGGCGTGAACGACAGGAAGCTCGCTTCCGGCATACGGTTGGCGTTCTTGCCGTAAAGCGTCAGCCGGATGTCTAGGCCGTCCTTGCCTGCGGAAAAGTCGATGGCGATTTCGGCCGGCGCACCCAATTGCTCCACGGCCTCGATGGGCATTTCCGCGACGATCGATGTCGCCGTCGTACCGAGAAGTCTCGGAGCATAGGTCCGGGAGCGGGCCTCCGCGACGTTTGCAAGGCCCGGCTTGTCGTGATCAAGCACCGCCCAGTCCATCCATTGGGTCAGGTAGGTGTCCATGTGCCGCCGCACGTCGCCGGCATCGTAGCTTTCGTAACGGTAGGCGATCAGCGAACCCTTCTCGCCACGGACCGTCCGGCCGTCGGGCGCGGTCAAAGCGACGACATCGCCTGTGGTCGGATCGAGGTCGATGGTCCAGCCGCCCACCTGTAGCCGAGTGGCAGAATTCGCGGGTTCAGGACACGGTGGCACGGCAAGCTCGACAAGCGCCGCTCCCGCACGCGCGGCATCTTCTCCGTCGAGTTCGGCCACCGCCTGTTCAAGATAGGCCCGCTGCTCCGCCCAGGAGGCCTCGGTATAGTGGAAGCGCTGATCGGATTTCCGTGCCGCCTCGAAAGCGGGGCGTGCCCAGGCCTTCTCGTCACGCAGGAAGGATTTGATGTCGACGCCGCACGTGTGTTCGGCCACCAGCGCCAGCTTGCGGCCAAAGGCCTGGCGGCTTGCGGTCATCCGCTCGCCGGCAAATCGATCGTAAAGCCGCTGCAGCGCCAGATAGCGGGCGATTTTTTCCGGATCGGTGCCGCTGCCGTGGATCCAGCTATCGCCGAGTTCCTTCTCCACCACGGGGAAACGTTCGCGCGCCGCCCACATAAGCTTGCCGTAGTCCTCGAGCGTCGCCGCGCGCACGGTTGCAGCCGGCTCGTGTTTGAGGATTTCGCGATAGGCTTCGGCCGCCTGCGACACGCTCTGGGGGCCGATGTTGTCGCTGGTATGGGCGAAGCTCAGGCCATCGGAGAGACCCTCGGGGAAATACGTCTCGCCATAGGAGCGCTGGTACATGACGACGATTTCCTCGCCGCCCGCCGCCCGCCAGCGGAAAATATCCGGGATCTCCGGCGGCGGCGAGGCCGAGTTCACGCCGATATGCAGGAAGCGCACGCCGGCTTCTGCCAAGAGCGGCACCATGCCGAGCGTATGGCCGGGCACATCGGTCATCTTGGCGGCGATCGTCTTCAGGCCAAAGCGATGGTCGAGCTCCTGCGCGTAGGAAAGCCCCGCCTTGAAAAGGTCCGGCGACATCAGTTCCGTGTGGGTGGTGAAGGGCAGCGCATGCCAGCGGATCAGGCCGCGCTCGATCGCCTGCTCCAGGCGGGCGACCTCTTCCTTCGAGCGAGAATTCAGGTGATCCCAGATCAGCCAGGCGCCCGTCGTCCAGACGAACAGCGGCTCGTCCGGGTTCTCATTGTAGAAGTGCGCGCCGGTCTCGATCGCCTGCGGAATGAAGCGCTCGTGATACTGCTTTCGGATCTTCTCGGCGTGATCGGTAAAGCCGATGTCGAGGTGGGTCTTGAAGACGACGTGGATGCGTTTTTCGGTCATGTTCGCTACCTTCAGCCGACGGTGCCCCGCACGATCAGGCGGGTGTTGAGTGTCTCGGTAAACGGCTCGGCATCGGGTGCCCTAAGCCGCATGAGGATGAGGCGGACGAGCGCACGCACGCGCTCTTCGAGGTCGATGCGCACGGTGGTGAGGTTGTAGCTCTTCCAGTGCGCCTGCGGGATGTCGTCGAAACCGACGACCTTGACGTCCTCTGGCACCGAAAGCCCGAGTTCGTGGCGCAGCGCATCGATCGCGCCGAAGGCGCCGACGTCGTTGGCCGCGAAGATCGCATCGGCGCCCTCGCCGATCCTGAAGAGATCGAGCGTCGCCTGGTAGGCGGTGTCATAGGTGTAATCGCCGGCAAGCACGACCGGCGCATCCATGCCGCGCTCCGCGAGCGTCTCCTTCAGCGTGCGCTCGCGCTCGGCATTGGCAAGCGACTGCGCCTTGCCGCCGAGATAGGCGATACGGCGCGCGCCATAGCCCTGAAGCAGGGCCACGGCCTGCTCGATGCCGTTCTTCTGCCGGACGAGCAGGCGGTCATAGAGCGTACCGGATGCGGCGCCAGCAAACTGCTTCACGTCGTCGTAGATCACGTAGATCGGCACGGCGCGGTCGAGAAAGCCGCAGAGCACGTCGGGCAGGATGTTTTCGGTAAAGGCGATCACCGAATCCGGATTGAAGCCGCGCATATAGGTGAGCAGGCGCGGATCCATGCTGAAATCGGCCTTGGCCTTGAAGAGCAAGGTCGCGAAGCCTTCCGCCTGCAGCGCCGTCGTCAATGCGTCGATCTCCTGGCTCTCCCAGGGGCTGCAGACGTCGGGCACGATCATGCCGACGAGATGCGAGCGGCCGGTCACCAGCGAACGCGCTGCCATGTCGGGCGTGTAGTTCAGTTCCCGCGCCACCTGGAGGATGCGGTCGCGCTTTTCCGGCTTCAGCGACGCATTCGGGTTGAAGGCTCGCGAGACCGCCACGCGAGAAACATTGGCCTCGCGCGCCACCTGGTCTGCGGTGGCTCGGGCAGCTTTCTTGTCGGCGCGCTCGTTCATCGATCCGTCACAAAATGAAAACGTGTTCATTTACAAAAGAGAGCAATGCGACGTTTTCGTCAAGTGGAATAGATATTCCGTCATTTTTTGCGCACGGAACACATGATCCATGTTGACAAAGATGAAAGCGTGTTCATTCTTGACCGTCGTCGGGACGCCGGACCTGGAGGAGGGACGGACTGTCGCAGCCAGACACTTAGGTCTTTGAGAGGACCGACCGGGAGGAGAAAACATGCGTACCAGGTTTCATTCCCTATTGCTCAGTGCAGCCGCGGCCATCGCCTTTGCGGCACCCGTGAGCGCCACCGAACTCAACATTACCTGCCGCTGCATCATCGGCGGCGTAAACAGCGGCATGGCCGAGTGGATCGAAAAGAAGGTCATTCCGGCCTTTACCGAGAAGATGAAGGCCGAAGGCAAGGACGTCAGC
This sequence comes from Ensifer sp. KUDG1, assembly GCF_050434285.1. Taxonomy (NCBI): domain Bacteria; kingdom Pseudomonadati; phylum Pseudomonadota; class Alphaproteobacteria; order Hyphomicrobiales; family Rhizobiaceae; genus Ensifer; species Ensifer sp. KUDG1. The sequence continues at coordinate 264,769 of NZ_JBNDIG010000006.1, read as the reverse complement.
GTCAAGCTCACCCAGTTCGGCGGCGAGGACGAGCAGCTGACGCAGCAGCTCGCGCTCGATTTCTCCACCGGCGCCGGCCCGGATGTCTCCGGCTTCGACGGCTTCCTGATCCCGAGCTTCGTCCAGGGCAATCTCCTGAAGTCGCTCGAGGAAGTGGCCGGCCCAGACGTTCCGAAATGGGAAGGCTGGCAGCATATTTCCGACGGCACCAAGGCGCTGATGAGCTACCAGGGCAAGCCCTATGGCATCGCGCTCGGCACCGACGCCCGCATGATCTTCGTGCGCAAGGACCTGTTCAAATCGGCCGGCCTCGATGCCGACAGCTGGCAGCCGAAGTCCTGGGACGAGTTGCTCGACGCCGCCCGCAAGATCAAGGCGGCCGCCCCTGACAGCTTCCCGCTGCAGCTCAATGCCGGCGTCTCCATGGGCGAGGCGACGACGATGCAGGGCTACTGGATGGCGCTGCTCGGCACCGGCGAACAGGTCACCGACGACAGCGGCAAATACATCGTCTCAAGCCAGGGCATTCTCGACACGCTGAAGCTCTACAAGACCATCTATGTCGACGACAAGCTCGGCGACCAGCGCGCGCAGTTGCTGGCCGACGGCCGCAACCGCACCTTCGCCAATTTCCGCGACGGCAAGACGGCGATGCTCGTCGAGGGCGACTGGTTCTATCGCTCGGTGACAGCGCCCGGCGCCGAATTCGCCGTCGCCGATCGAGACAACACCATGACCTGGAAGAAGATGCCGGCCGCGGCACCCGGCAAGGGCCTGCGCGGCCAGGACTTCGTCACCATGTCCGGAGGCACGGGCTTCGTCATCAATCCGCATACGGACGCGCCTGCCGAATCCTGGGCGCTGCTGTCCTTCATGAACAGCAAGGAGCAGCTCGACGCCTTCCAGGAGATCCAGCCGGCAATCCGCATCCGCGACGACGTGGCGATCCCGAACTCGCCGTTCCTGACCGAAACGGCAACGACCCTGCTGCCGATCACCACGGCGCGCCCAAACGACGCCAACTACAACAAGGTCTCGACCGAGATCCAGCGCATGACGGAAAGCGTCGTTTCCGGCGAGCTTTCGCCTGAAGACGCGATGGCCCAGTACAAGGCGGCCGTCATCGCGATCGTCGGCGAAGAAAACACCGTCAGCACGCTCTAAAGCCAATGCGGGATGCGACCGCAACGCGGCCCGCACCCGCTTCGATCCAACGACAGAGCGCCCGGCTGCCATCCGTGGCCGGGCTCCCGATCCAGGATATGGGCATGAAACGCGCATGAAGAAATTCTCCCTGCTTTCGACGCGCGCCGGCGCGCTTTTCCTGGCACCGGCGTCGGCCCTCGTCGGGGTCTTCGTCATCATTCCCTTCTTCTGGGTGATCTTCGTATCCTTCACCAACCGCACGCTGCTGGGGCGCACGGCCGTCGATCCCGATTTCGTCGGCCTGCAGAACTATTTCGCACTCTTCAATCCCGCGACCTTCTTCACCCGCGGCCAGTTCGGCTTTTCGCTGATCCTGACGATCCAGTTCGTGCTGCTCTCGGCCCTGATCGGCCAGGCGCTGCTCGGCCTGCTGCTCGCCTGGCTCAGCCAGACAGTCACGCCGACGCTCAAGTCCTTCCTGCAGACGGCTGTCATCGCCGCCTGGATCCTGCCGGAGGTGGTGATCGGCTTCGCCTGGTTCGCCTTCCTCGACTACGACAACGGCACGCTCAACATGATCCTGCGCGGCCTCGGCCTGCCGCCCGGCGACTGGTTGTTGCAGCAGCCCTTCTGGGTGATCGTGTTCTTCAACACCTGGCGGGGTGCCGCCTTCTCGATGATGCTGTTCAACTCGGCCTTCCAGTCGATCCCGCCAAGTTATTTCCAGGCGGCAGATGTGGCCGGCGCCACCTCCTGGCAGAAGCTGCGCGACATCGCGCTGCCCTTGATCCGCGGCCATGTCGTCACCGACCTGATCCTCATCACGATGTGGACCTTCAACGTCTTCACGCCATTCCTGCTCACCCATGGCGGGCCGTCCTATCGCACCGAAATCCTCTCGATCTACACCTACCGCATCGCCTTCAAGGATTTCGAGTTCGGCAAGGGAGCCGCCGTCGGCGTCGTCATCATGCTGATCAACCTGGCATTCGCCCTCGTCTATCTTCGGCTTGCCCACAAGAAGCCGGTGGAGGCGGAATGATGCAGAAGAAAGCCCAGAACATCTTCGTGCGGCGCACGATCTTTGCGGCCGCCGCCACCTTCCTCGGCACTGTCTTCGCGCTGCCGCTCGTCTGGTTCATCTTCGCACCGTTCAACGCGCGTGCCGAACTCGGGCTCGCGATCCCCTCGCCCTTCACGCTCTCGAATTTCGCCACCGTCTTCCAGAACACGTTTGCCATGCAGGCACTGCTCAATAGCCTGATCCAGGCGGCGGGCGGCGTGGTGCTGGTCGGCGCGGCGGCGACACTTGCCGCCTATGCCCTCTCGCGCTCGCCGATCCCTGGCAAGGGCGCCGTCACCTACATCCTGCTGCTCTTCTCGTCGGTCGTTTCAGGCTCGGCGGCGATGGTGCCGATCTTCCTGATCATCTCGGCGGCCGGGCTGATCGATACCCATCTCGCCGTCATCCTTGTCTTTGCCGGCGGGCTGCTGCCGACGGCGATGTTCATTCTGCGCGATTTCATCGACGCCATCCCGCGCTCCTATGAAGAGAGCGCCATGGTCGCCGGCGCCTCGCCACTCCAGGCCTTCTTCGATGTGGCGCTGCCGGTCATCCGGCCGGGCATCGTGGTGGTCGTCGTCTGGGCCTTCGTCAACATCTGGGGCAGCTTCCTCATTCCCTTCATCCTGCTGCGCAGCGACAAGCTGATGCCGGCGTCGGTCGCCATCTACTCCTTCTATTCGGAGGCCGGCACGCCGATCGTCACGCTGCTCGCCGCCTATTCGCTGATCTACTCCCTGCCGGTCATCGCCCTCTATCTCTTCGTGAATTGGAAATTCGGTTTCCGGTTCTTCGGTGGCATCAAGTCGTAATCGGAAATCTGTCATGGCCTCTGTCGAATTCCAGAACATCTCCAAGACCTTCGGCGCTTTCGTCGCCGTGCCCGATATCAGCTTCCAGATCGCCGACGGCGAATTCATCTGCCTGCTCGGCCCCTCGGGCTGCGGCAAGACGACGAGTCTGCGCATGATCGCGGGACTCGAAACCCCGACCTCCGGCCGGGTGATGATCGGCGGCCGCGACGTCACCTATTTGCATCCGAAGGACCGCGGCATTTCCATGGTCTTCCAGGACTACGCGCTCTACCCGCACATGAACATCGCCGACAACATCGCCTACCCCCTGAAAGTCCGCGGCGAGCAGGAGACCAAGCGTCACGCCCGCGCCAAGGAAGTGGCCGACGTGCTCAAGATCGGCGACCTGATGAAGCGCCTGCCGAGCCAGATCTCCGGCGGCCAGCAGCAGCGCACGTCGCTGGCGCGTGCGCTGGTCTATCCGAGCGACGTCTATCTTTTCGACGAACCGCTTTCGAACCTCGACGCCAAGCTGCGCCTCGAGGCGCGCGGCTTCCTCAACCATCTGCAGCGTGACATGGGCATGACCGCGGTCTACGTCACCCACGACCAGGCCGAAGCCATGGCGCTTGCGACCCGCATAGCAGTCATGGACAAGGGCCGGATCGTTCAGTTCGCCCCGCCGATCGAGATCTACCGCCGGCCGGCGACGACCTTCGTCGCCAACTTCGTCGGCAATCCGCCGATGAACCTGGTGCCGGTCGCGGCATCCATCGGCGAAGGCGCATTGCACCTAAAGGCCGATGGCCTCCAGCTTGCCCCGATCGCACTCACGGGCGCCATCGCTAAGGCGGCGAAATCAGGCAAGATGACGCTCGGTGTTCGTCCCGAACATCTGCGCATTGCTGCCGCGGGTGACCCGAACGTGGTCTCCGGCGAACTCTTCGCCAACGAGAACATGGGACCGGAGAGCCTCGTCACGTTGGAGCGCGGCGACAACGGTCGCGTCACCGCGCGCATCTTCACCGACGACGAGATCAAGGTCGGAACATCAGTCCATCTCGCCTTCGACGCCAGGCACATCACCCTCTTCGACGACAGCGGCGCCCATATTCCCGCCTCCGACGAGCGCTGAGGCAACCATGCAGGAGTTTTTCATCCGGATCACCCGGCAGCATCAGGCGGCCGATCCCTATTTCTACCTCCCCTTCGAGGTGCCCGATGGGGTGACGCGCATCGAGGCCACGCTAAGCTATCCGAAGGCGGAGGATTGCATCATCGATCTCGGCGCGCTCGATCCGCGGGCGACCGATTATCCGACCCGCCAAGGCTTTCGCGGCTGGAGCGGTGGCGCGCGTGACCGTTTCTTCGTCGCCACCGACGACGCCACGCCCGGCTACATCCACGGCGAGATGCCGCCCGGCCAGTGGAAGGTGATGCTCGGCCTCTACAAGATCCCCGAAGAAGGCGCCGAAGTGCGCGTGACGGTCGATTTCGACAGAAGCCCGCGCTCCATCGTGCCGCAGCCGGAAAGAACGTTCCCGGTGCGCAAACATGCCGGATGGTATCGCGGCGATCTGCACTGCCACACCTTCCACTCGGATGCGGCCGGCTCGCCCGAGCTGCTGCACGCCGCCGCCAAACAGGCTGGCCTCGATTTTCTTGCGGTCGCCGACCACAACACCATCACCCAGCGGCGCTACTTCCATCCGCATTCCTCCGCCGACCTCGTCTTCGTCCGTGCCATGGAAATCACCACCGCGGTCGGCCATGCCAATGTCTTCGGCGTCGACGACTGGATCGACTTTCGCATGACGAAGCCGGAACATGCCCACACGCTCGCACGCATGGTACACGAGCGTAGCGGCCTGCTCTCGGTCAACCACGACAAGCCGACCATCCCCTGGGACTACGACCTGCCTAAGATCGACTGCATGGAGGTCTGGCAATCCCATTGGCTCGCCTGGAACTGGGTTTCGCTGGAGCGCTACCAACAGCGCCTTGCCTCGGGTCTGAAGATCTCGGCGATCGGCGGCAGCGATTTCCATCAGCCGGAGCGGCTGATGCCCGAGGGACCGCTGGTTCTTGCTCGGCCGACGACGGTTCTCTATCTGAATGAGCTCTCCGAAGACGCCGTGCTCGGGGCCATGAAATCAGGCCACGGCTATGTCACGGAAAGCCCAACCGGGCCGCATCTGGAACTGGTTGCCAACGGCCAGCCGATGGGATCGACGGTAGCTGGCCCGGTGGCTGCAGAGGCTTTGGTTCGCGGCGCCAGCGGCGACAGGCTGCTGTGGCTCGACGCGTCAGGCATCGTCAGCGAACAGGTGATCGAAGCCGACGATTGGACCGGCCACTATGCCGGTTCGCCCGATCGCTTCCTGCGGACCGAAATCGTCGCCATCGCAAGCCGCGAGACGATCGTTACCGAGTTCCGCGACGCATTCGCCGGTAAAAACCCGCCCTGGCAGCTTTCCGACGAGGATATCGCCCGCCAGACGATCCGCCGGGCGATCAGCAACCCAATCTATTGCCGCGCTGGCTGACGCACGCTTCCTGCTCGCGTTTGAATTGGTTTCCACGGCATCAACTAGCGCCTGCCGTCCATTGACCTATGGTCATTGGGAAGGGGCGCCCCAGTCTGCCCTTCCCGCAAATTTTTCGTTTGCAGCAATTTTAAGCAGAAATCTTCCGTGCTAAGAAAAGAGGCAATGACGCTCTCGACAGTACGTTAGGACTCCCATGGCGGCACGCCAGCGCATCATTCCCGTAAGGCGGGAATACAATCGTTGGGTCGCCAACCAGACGCTTGAAGACTATGCGCTGCGCTTCACCGCCAAGAGCGCGCGACGCTTCTCCTCCGAACGCATTTCACAGACCGCCATCGGCGCCATCTCCTTCCTGGCACTGGAAGCGATCGGCGGCGCCATCACCATGTCCTACGGCACGACCAATGCGATCGTCGCGATCGCCGTCGCCAGCCTGATGATCCTGACTGTCGGGCTGCCGATCAGCCGTTATGCGATCCGCCACGGCGTCGACATCGATCTTCTGACCCGCGGCGCCAGCTTCGGCTACATTGGCTCGACGGTGACCTCGCTGATTTATGCCAGCTTCACCTTCATCCTCTTTGCGATCGAGGCCTCGATCATGTCGGGCGCGCTCGAACTGGCGCTCGGTATTCCCCTGTGGATCGGCTACATCCTGAGCGCAGTCGTCGTCATCCCGCTCGTCACCCACGGCGTGCGGCTGATCAGCAAGTTCCAGCTGATCACGCAGCCGTTCTGGATCGTGCTCAACGTCCTGCCTTTCGTCTTCATTGCCTTCGCCGATTGGGAAAAGGTCGGCACCTGGCTCGCCTATGCGGGCATGCATCACGCATCGGGTCCACCCGGCACCTTCGCGCCGTTCGATCTCGTCGAATTCGGCGCGGCATCTGCCGTGATCTTCGCGCTGATGGCGCAGATCGGCGAACAGGTCGACTTCCTGCGCTTCCTGCCACCGGACGGGCAGCGCAAGCTGCATCATCGCATCGCCGTCTTTCTCGCCGGCTCTGGCTGGGTGATCGTCGGCGCGCCGAAATTGCTCGCAGGCTCCTTCCTGGTGGTGCTGGCGCTTTCGGCCGGGGTGCCATCGACCAAGGCTGCCGATCCGGCGCAGATGTACTACACCGCCTTCGGCTACATGATCCCGTCGGAAACGGCAGCACTGCTGCTGATGGTCGCCTTCGTCGTCGTGTCGCAGTTGAAGATCAACGTCATGAACGCCTATGCCGGGTCGCTCGCCTGGTCGAACTTCTTCTCGCGGCTCACCCACAGCCACCCGGGCCGCGTCGTTTGGCTGGTGTTCAACGTCGCGATCGCGCTTCTGTTGATGGAACTCGGCATCTACCGGCTGCTCGAAGAAACGCTCGGCGTCTTCTCGATCATCGCCATGGCCTGGCTCTGCACGATTTCGGCCGACCTCTTCGTCAACAAGCCGCTTGGTTTGTCGCCGCCGGGCATCGAGTTCAAGCGCGCCCATCTCTATGACATCAACCCTGTCGGCCTCGGCGCTATGGCGATCTCGGCGACGGTGGCACTGACAGCGCATTTCGGCGCCTTCGGCGAAATCGCTGCCTCGCTCGCCCCCTATATCGCGCTGGTCGCCGCCTTCATCGCCTCGCCTGCGATCGCCTGGGCGACCGACGGCAAGTTCTATCTTGCCCGCAAACCGCGCCGGAGCTGGGCGAACCGGACGGACATCACCTGTTCGATCTGCGAGCACCCGTTCGAGCCGGAGGACATGGCCTGGTGCCCAGCCTATGCGGCGCCGATCTGCTCGCTCTGCTGCTCGCTCGATAGCCGCTGCCATGACATGTGCAAGCCGAAGGCGCGCTTCAACGCTCAGGTCGCGACCGTGGCCAACACCCTGCTTCCGCGCACCGTCACCGAGAAACTCGCGACGCGGCTCGGCCGCTACGCGATCTCTGCGGTGCTGTCGATCGCCGGCATCGGCCTCATCCTCGCAATGATCGCCCACCAGACCGCCGGCGCATCCCCTGAGGTGAAGGCCGTCGTCGAGCGCACCGTCGCCGTCGTCTTCTTCGTCTTTGCCGTGCTCGCCGGCATCGTCTCGTGGTTCTACGTGCTTGCCCATGACAGCCGGGTGGTCGCCGAGGAAGAATCCTCCCGGCAGAACACGTTGCTCCTGAAGGAAATCGCCGCCCACAAGAAGACCGACGCCGCCCTGCAGCAAGCGAAGGAAACGGCGGAGGCCGCCAACCGCGCCAAGAGCCGCTATGTCGTTGGCCTCAGCCATGAACTCCGAACGCCGCTCAACGCCGTGCTCGGCTACGCCCAGGTGCTGGAGCGCGACGAGACGATACCGCCGGCGCGCCAGGGCGCGATCAAGGTCATCAAACGCAGCGCCGATCACCTCTCCGGCCTGATTGACGGCCTCTTGGATATCTCGAAGATCGAGGCCGGCAAGCTGCAGGTCTATTCCAATGAGATCAACATTCACGACTTCCTCGACCAGATCGTCGAAATGTTTCGGCCGCAGGCATTGGCCAAGGGCATCAGCTTCGAGCACGAGCGCGCTAGCGGCCTGCCACGCTACGTGAAGACCGACGAAAAGCGCCTGCGGCAGATCCTCGTCAATCTCCTATCCAACGCATTGAAGTTCACCGAGCGCGGCGGCATTCGTCTGGATGTCATCTATCGCAGCCAGGTGGCGACCTTCACCATTGCCGACAGCGGCCGCGGCATTGCCGACAAGGACCTGCCGCGCATCTTCGATCCCTTCCAGCGCGGCGAGGCCGAACATCAAGGCGGCATGCCGGGCCTCGGCCTTGGCCTCACGATCACGCGGCTTTTGACGCAGACGCTTGGCGGCGAAATTTCAGTCACCAGTGCGCTCGGGCAAGGCACCAGCTTCCGGGTGCGGCTGATGCTGTCGGCGGTCGATCGTCCGCTACCTCCCGCAGCCCCGCGCCGCATCACCTCCTATCTCGGCCCGCGCCGCACCATCATTGTCGTCGACGACAACGCCGACCATCGTGACCTCATGCGCGAAATCCTCGTGCCGATGGACTTCACGGTGCTGACCGCCGCGTCCGGAGCCGATTGCCTGGCGCTGCTTCAAGACCTCGGCGCCGACCTCTTTCTCATCGATATCTCGATGCCGGGCATGAGCGGCTGGGAGCTTGTCGATCGGCTGCGCCAGGGCGGACAGACCGCGCCGATCATCATGCTGTCGGCCAATATCGGCGACGGTTCGGCGACCGGAGCGTTCCGCGGCCACAGCGACACGCTCGCCAAGCCCTTCCCGGTCGGCCAACTCGCCGACAAGCTCGCCGTGCACCTTGGCCTCACCTGGGTTCACGAGGGAGAGGAGAAGCAAGCACACCCGTCGCCGGCGGCCGCACCGTTGACGCGCCCCGACGCCTATCACGTGGAAGAACTGATCCGCCTTGGAGAGATCGGCTACGTCAGGGGCATCGAGGCCAAACTGACGGAGATTGCCCTGCAGCCCGAACACCAGCCCTTCGCCGAGGCCGCCCGCGCCTATGTGCAGGCCTTCGACCTCTCGGGCTACGACGCTTTCCTCAAGAACAACGCGGCCAACGGAGACGATGCTCATGGCTGAGACCAGCGACCGCCGCGACATCGTGCTTCTCGTCGACGATTCCCCGGAGGCGCTCGGCTTCCTGACGGAAGCGCTGGAGCAATCCGGCTTTTCCGTGCTGATCGCGACCTCCGGCAACGCCGCCCTTTCGATTGCCGAGCGCATCACGCCCGACGTCATCCTGCTCGATGCCGTCATGCCCGGCATCGACGGCTTCGAGACCTGCCGCCGCCTCAAGGGCAACGCCGCCGTCGGCCAGACGCCGGTGCTGTTCATGACCGGGCTGACAGAGACCGAACACGTGGTGCGCGCGCTCGAGGCCGGCGGCGTCGACTATCTGACCAAGCCGATCAACATCGACGAGTTGAGGGCGCGCATCCGCGTCCATCTCTCCAATGCCCGCTCGGCCCAGAGCGCAAGGGTCGCCCTCGACGCGGCCGGCCGCCACCTGCTCGCGGTGCGCGGCGACGGGAGCGTCTGCTGGTCGACGCCCCAGGCAACGCGTCTCGTCAACGCCGCAACCGGCCGCGACGATGGCATGGCAATCGTCACCCGGCGCATCGCGGGCTGGATGGCAACCCGCCTGCGCGCCAGCGTGCCCGAAGACGGCAGCTTCACGCTCGACCAGCCGGAGCAGTCGTCGCTGCAGATATCCTTCCTCGGCTCGATCGGTCCGAATGAACACCTCTTCCGCCTCACGGCCGAAAATCGCCGCTCAGACGATGCGGTGTTGCGTCAGCACTTCGCATTGACCCCCAGGGAATCGGAGGTGCTGCTGTGGATCGCCAAGGGCAAAGCGAACCGCGACATCGGCGAGATCCTCGGCCTGAGCGCGCGCACCGTCACCAAGCATCTGGAGCAGATCTATGTGAAGCTCGGTGTCGAGAACCGGGCGTCCGCCGCGGTGAAAGCCACGCAGGTTCTGCACGGAATATGACGCCGCGAACGGAACATCCGCCGCCGTCACACGTTTGGCTGGTTATCCAGATGCCCTTTTTGTAAGATCGACGCCCTGGAGGGAGGGTTGCGTCCATGCCCCAATGGTTGCTGCTTGTCGCCATGACCGCACTCGCTGCCGGCGGTGCGCGCGCAGACGAAGGCGCTTTCCTGAAGACGCTCGGCGGCAACTGGGCGGGAACAGGAACGGTGCGCATCCGCACCAACCTGTCGCCGGTCAATGTCACCTGCAGCTTCAATTCCGAGGCCAGCGGCCTTGCCCTGTCGATGGAGGGCGTCTGCCGCGGCCTGCTCGTGATCTCGCGCTCGGTCGACGCGAAGCTGCGCTATTCCGGCTCGACCTATAGCGGCTCCTATCTCGGCCCGCGCGGCGGGCGCGCCGGCCTTAATGGCAGCCGGCGCGGCGACGCGATCAACCTCACCATCCGCTGGGCCAAGGAAGTCAACGGCGACCGCAGCGCCGACCTCACCTTGCGCAAGATCGGCGCCAATGGAATGCGGTTGACGACCATCGATGTCGATCCCGCTTCGGGAAAGCGGGTGGTGACGAGCGAGATCAATCTCAAGCGAAAATAGGCCGCCCCACCGGAGCGGCCTTGGCCGGCGATCAGGCCGCAGCCGTGGTGCGATTGTCGAAGTCGGTGGTCCATTGCAGCGACGGGCGCTCGCCGCAGCGCTCGACCCAGGCATTGACGACGGCGCTATCGGGCGTTGCCGCCGGATACCAGGCAAAGGGCGAGTGCAGCAGAAGGTCGACGGCCGTATAGCGGTCGCCCATCAGATAGGGACTGTCCTTCAAGGCGTTTTCGAGCCGCTCTGCGATTTCCGCCGGGCCGCGGAACGTGGCGTCGAGATAGGGGTGCGAGAGCCCGGCAGCGTGGGTGATCAGCACCGGCTCGACGACGCCGGCATACCAGGCAAGCCAGCTCAGATACCGACCGCGCTGCGGGTCACCTGCGACCGGCGCCATCTGCTTTTCCGGAAAGAGATCCGTCAGGTACTGGATGATCGCGATGCTCTCCCAGAGCACGACGCCGTCATGGACGAGCAGCGGAACCTTGCCTTCCGGATGCGGGTTCTTCGGATCCTTGCGGCCGCTGCCATCGCCTCGAGTGATATCGACGATCTCGATCGCGACCTTGTCCACGGCGTCGAGTTCGCGAAGCAGGGTGATGATGCGCGACGAGCGCGAGCGCGGGGCGTGAAAGAGTGTCAGCATGGTCTGGTTCCTCGGTTGCGTTTGGCAATGCGGATCTTATACAGTCGGCCAACTGCCAGTTTTCGTCAGTAGGCTTCCTCTATCCTCCAAAGTCATGGCCCGCAGTGATCGTCTGTTCCGCCTGCTCCAGGCGCTTCGCACACTCCCCTCCCCGGTAACGGCCGCGCGCCTCGCCGAGGAAACGGGCGTGTCGTTGCGCTCGCTCTATCGGGACATCGACAGCCTGCGCGCCGCCGGCGCCGTCATCGACGGCGAGCGCGGCTTCGGCTACCGGCTGACGGAGGACATCGCCTTGCCGCCACAGACTTTCACGCGCCTGGAGATCGAGGCACTGGTGCTCGGCCTTGCCGAGGTGCAGCACATGGGAGAGCCGGATCTCGCGGCCGCAGCAGGCGCCGTGCTTTCCAAGATAACGGCGACACTGCCCGATCGGTTGCAGCGCCAGGCGCTCCATGCGGCATCGCAGGTCTACCGCTTCGAGCGCCGGGAGCCGCCGGTTGCCGACGTCGCTCTTTTGCGTGAGGCCTGCTGGCAGGAGCGCGCGGTCATGATCGGCTATGTCGACGCCGACCAGCAGCGGACCGACCGACAGGTCCTGCCGCTGGCGATCGTCTATCTCGAGCGGATGCTGGTGCTGCTTGCCTGGTGCTGCCTGCGCCAGGATTTCCGCAAGTTCCGCGTCGACCGCATCGTCGATGTCGCGATGACGGAGGAGAGTTTCCGCCCGCGCCGGGTGCCGATGCTCCGGGACTTCGTCGCCTATCTGAACGCCGGTGCGCCCGAAACGTCGAAGATGACCTTGAGCGGCCAGTAGCCCAAACGACAACGCGGCCCGTGTTGCCACGAGCCGCGTCCGGACTGCTTTCGCAGTCATGCCTTGGGAGGCAAACTTATTCCGCGGGCTGCAATGCCGGCTGCGGCAAGGCTTCCGGCGTGCGGCCACCAAGGACCGCGGCCATCTGTGCCTCGTCGAGTTCCCCTTCCCACTTCGCAACGACGATGGTTGCGACCGCATTGCCGACGAAGTTGGTCAGCGCCCGGCATTCCGACATGAAGCGATCGATGCCGAGGATCAGCGCCATGCCGGCGACCGGTACGGCCGGCACGACCGAGAGCGTCGCAGCGAGCGTGATGAAACCGGCGCCGGTGATGCCGGCGGCACCCTTGGAGCTCAGCATCGCGACGAGCAGCAGCAGCACCTGGTCGCCGAGCGACAGCGGGATATCCATCGCCTGGGCGATGAAGAGCGCGGCCAGCGTCATGTAGATGTTGGTGCCGTCGAGGTTGAAGGAGTAGCCGGTCGGGATGACGAGACCGACGACCGAACGCTTGCAGCCGGCCTTTTCCATCTTGCTCATCAGGCCCGGAAGGGCTGCTTCCGACGAGGAGGTGCCGAGAACGAGCAGCAGCTCTTCCTTGATGTAGCGGATGAGCGCCACGATCGAGAAACCGTTGTAGCGGGCAACGGCGCCGAGAACGATGAACACGAAGAGGAAGGACGTGATGTAGAAGGTGCCGATCAGCATCGCGAGGTTGGCGATCGAGCCGACGCCGTACTTGCCGATGGTGAAGGCCATCGCACCGAAGGCGCCGATCGGGGCCGCCTTCATCAGGATTCCGACAAGCTTGAAGACCGGCAGCGTCAGCGCATGCAGGAAGTCGACGACCGGTTCGGCCTTCTTGCCGACCATGGCGAGCGACAGACCGAAGAGCACGGAAATGAACAGCACCTGCAGGATGTCGCCATCGGCGAAGGCGCCGACCAGCGTCGTCGGGATGATGCCCATCAGGAAGCCGGTGATCGTCTGCTCATGCGCCTTCTCGGCATAGGTCGTCACGGCCTTGACGTCGAGCGAAGCCGGATCGATGTGCATGCCGGCGCCCGGCTGCACGACATTGGCGACGATCAGGCCGATGATCAGCGCCAGCGTCGAAAACGTCAGGAAGTAGATCATCGCCTTGCCGGCGACGCGGCCGACCTTGGCAAGATCGGTCATGCCGGCAATGCCGGTCGCAACCGTCAGGAAGATGACCGGCGCGATGATCATCTTGACGAGACGGATGAAGGCGTCGCCGAGGGGCTTCAGTTCCGTGCCGAGCGACGGATAGAAATGGCCAAGCAGGATGCCGGCGGCGATCGCCACCAGCACCTGGACATAGAGATGGCGATAGAAAGGTGTCTTGCCGCGCGGTTCCGCGGATTGTTCGATAATCATGAGATCCTCCACTGGACCCAGTCCGGCGTCATGCCGGGCCTCCCGGGTCAAATTCCGATGCGCGACAGCGCGGGCTGTCATGAGGATGTCATTTGCAACGGCCGTGCCAGTTCGCCGCGGCAGAAACCAAGCCTTTGAATTGATGAGGATGTTTTGTGCGGGTGGCTTGGTGCGCACAAAGAGTTGAGCGGATTTCCGCACAGCCCATCTGGAAGCCTGAGCGAAAAAATGCACAATTGGGCCATGTTCGATGCCCTCTCCGCCCCCCTCAATATGGCAGATCTCGACCAGTCGATGCGCCGCACCTGGCTGGTCTTTGCCGGCCTTGCCGTCGCGCTGCTTGTCGCCGCGCTGCTGCTTGCCGGCGAATACGGCCGAAGCCAGGCGCTCGAAACTGTCGATGCCCAAAGCCGGATCGATGCCAATCTGAAGGCCTCGCTGCTGCGCGCCGTGCTCGAGCGCCAGCGCTCCACGCCGCTGGTGCTGGCCGACGATGTCGAGGTGAAGGCGGCCCTTTCGACCCGCAGCCCAGAGGCGCTGCAGCGGCTGGACGAAAAACTTCAGGCGCTGGCGGCCAACACCGACGCCGCTGTCATCTACGTGATCGGCCTTGATGGCGTCGCGGTCGCTGCCAGCAACTGGCGCGAGCCGACGAGTTTCGTCGGCAACGACTATGCCTTCCGCGAATATTTCCGCATGGCGATGCGCGACGGCAAGGCCGAGCATTTCGCCATGGGCAATGTCAGCAAGCGGCCCGGTCTCTATATCTCCCGGCGGGTCCAGGGCCCTAACGGTCCGATCGGCGTCGTCGTCGCCAAGCTCGAATTCGACGACGTGGAAGCCGAATGGCTCGCCTCCGGCAAGCCCGTCTACGTCACCGACCGGCGTGGTATCGTGCTGATCACCAGCTTCCCGTCCTGGCGCTTCATGACGACGAGGACCATTCCGCGCGATCGCGTCGCCGCCATCCGCGACAGCCTGCAGTTCGGCGATGCTTCACTGTTGCCGCTGCCCTTCCGCGACATCGAACCGACGAGCGACGGTTCCAGCGAGTTGCGCGCGCTCCTGCCCGGCGACAGCGAGCGGCGGTTCCTCCGAGTCGAAACCATGGTGCCGACCACAAGCTGGCGGCTGGAGCAACTGGCGCCGCTCGACGGCGCGATCTCGGCGGCAACCCGCGAGGCCCGGCTGATTGCGCTCGCCCTCCTCGCACCGCTGCTCGCCCTTACCACCTTCCTCCTGCGCCGCCGCCAGACGCTGGCGCTCGTCTCGGCGCGCGATCGCGCCGCCCGCGACGAGTTGGAAACCCGTGTGGCGGAGCGCACCCATGATCTCAGCCTTGCCCGCGATCATCTCGAAACGGAGATCGCCGACCATCGGCGCACCGGCGAAAAGCTGCAGGCGGTGCAACAGGAGCTCGTCCAGGCGAACCGACTGGCGATCCTCGGCCAGGTAGCAGCCGGCGTCGCCCACGAGATCAACCAGCCGGTCGCGACCATCCGCGCCTATGCCGACAACGCCCGCACCTTCCTTGACCGGGGCCAGCAGCAGACGGCGGTCGAGAACCTCGTCAGCATCGCCGAACTGACCGACCGGGTCGGCACCATCACCGACGAACTCAGAAGCTTTGCCCGCAAGGGCCGTTTCGTCGCCGAACCGACGCCGATGCGCGACGTGATCGAAGGGGCGATGTTGTTGCTGCGCAGCCGCTTTGCCGGCCGCATGGATGCGATCGTCATCGACCTGCCGGAAAATGGCCTCCGCGTGCTCGGCAGCCGCATCCGGCTGGAACAGGTGCTGATCAATCTTCTCCAGAACGCGCTGGAAGCGCTCGGCGCGCGTGCCGACGCCGAGATCCGCGTGCGCTGCGAGGACAGCACCTCCGGGACGGTTTCGCTCGTCGTTGCCGACAACGGCCCGGGCATTGCCCCGCATATCCGCGAGGATCTGTTCACGCCGTTCAACACCTCGAAGGACGAGGGCCTCGGCCTCGGCCTTGCCATCTCAAAGGAGATCGTCGCCGATTATGGCGGCGATATCACCGTCGACACCAGCGACAAGGGCACCGTCTTCACGGTTCGCCTGAAGAGGGCCTGAGCGATGCAGCCGACCGTCTATCTCGTCGACGACGACACCCATCTGCGCAAGGCGATGACGCAGACGCTGGAACTCGCCGGCCTCACCGTCATCCCGTTTGCCAGCGCCGCCGAAGCGTTGAAGACGCTCGATGCCAATTTCGACGGCATCGTCGTAAGCGATATCCGCATGCCGGGCATCGACGGCCTCGCCTTCTTCCGCCGCATCGAAGCCTTCGACGCAGACCTGCCGGTGATCCTCGTGACTGGCCACGGCGATATCCCGATGGCGGTGCAGGCGCTTCAGGACGGCGTCTACGACTTCATCCCAAAACCCTTTGCCGCCGATCGGCTGGTGCAAAGCGTGCACCGGGCGCTCGAAAAACGCCGGCTCGTGATGGAAAACCGAGCGCTGAAGCGGGCCGCCGAGACGGCCGGCGACAGCCTGCCGCTGATCGGCCAGACGCCGGCCATGGAGCACCTGCGCCAGACCATCCGGCACATCGCCGATACCGATGTCGACGTGCTCGTCGCCGGCGAGACCGGCAGCGGCAAGGAAGTGGTGGCGACGCTGCTTCACAATTGGAGCCGCCGCCGTAACGGCAACTTCGTGGCGCTGAATTGCGGCGCGCTGCCCGAAACGGTCATCGAAAGCGAACTCTTCGGCCATGAACCGGGCGCCTTCACCGGCGCCTTGAAGAAGCGCATCGGACGGATCGAGCATGCGAGCGGCGGCACGCTGTTCCTCGACGAGATCGAGGCGATGCCACCGGCAACGCAGGTGAAGATGCTGCGCGTTCTGGAAGCGCGCGAGATCACGCCGCTTGGCACCAACCAGGTTCGTCCGGTCGATATCCGCGTCATTGCCGCTGCCAAGATCGATCTCGGCAATCCGGCGGAGCGTGGCGATTTCCGCGAGGACCTCTACTTCCGATTGAACGTCGTGACGCTGTCGATCCCGCCGCTGCGCGAACGCCGTGACGATATCCCGCTACTCTTCTCGCACTTCCTGACCCGGGCGGCCGAGCGCTTCAAGCGCGACGTGCCGATGATCTTTCCGGCCGTACAACGGCATCTGATGACGCATGCCTGGCCGGGCAATGTGCGTGAACTCTCGCACTTTGCCGAACGCGTGGCGCTTGGTGTCGAAGGTCCGCTGGGACAGCCGATTGAGCGCGCCGAACAGCCCGGATTTGCGCTGCCGGAACGGCTCGAACGCTACGAGGCGGAGATCTTGAAAGAGGTGTTGCGCGCTCAGCGCGGCGACGTCAAGGCGACGATCGAGGCGCTCGGCATTCCGCGCAAGACCTTCTACGACAAGCTCCAGCGCCACGGCATCAATCGCGCCGATTATGCCGAGCGGACAGCACCGGAAAAGGCCGGCCGCTAGCGCCAAACTCGAATCCGAAAACACACGCACTAGGCGCATCTTTGTCGATAGGCGAATTCACGCTTGACGACCCGGGCCGTTCGATGGCTATGATCTAGGCATTCACCAGGGGGGTCCCGCAAGGGGCTGAGATTCTGCTGGATGGCCGGCTTGCCGGCTATAGCGCAGTGACCCGTTGAACCTGATCCAGTTCATACTGGCGTAGGGACGGTGCAGATATCGAAGCCAGGATTCCGTGCGGTGAGCACCTGGCGGAGCGTCTTTCATCTTTCCGGCATCAGAACTGGGTCTCCAATCGCAAACTTGGAGCCTCGTCATGAATATTGCCACCAAACCCGCAGCCCTCACGGTCACGCAAGGCCCGCTTCCGGCCTCCCGAAAGATCCACAAGCCGGGCGTTCTTCATCCGGATATTCGCGTGCCGATGCGCGAGATTGCTCTGCACCCGACCTCGGGCGAGCAACCGGTCACGGTCTATGACTCCTCCGGCGCCTATACCGCCGACGGTGCCGAGATCCGCATCGAGGACGGCCTGCCGCGGCTGCGCCGCAACTGGATCGTCGACCGCGGCGATGTCGAGACCTATGAGGGACGAACGGTTCGTCCCGAAGACAACGGCTTTGTGAGTGGCGACCGCCTGACGCCAACCTTCCCGTTCCAGCATGCGCCGCTGAAGGCCACGGGTGGCCGGGCAGTGACGCAGCTTGCCTATGCCCGCGCCGGCATCATCACGCCGGAGATGGAGTTCGTGGCGATCCGCGAGAACCTCGGCCGCGACGCGGCGCGCGCGAAAGTCCGCGACGGCGAAAGCTTCGGCGCCCACGTTCCCGATCACGTGACGCCGGAATTCGTACGCCAGGAAATCGCCAGCGGCCGCGCGATCCTGCCCGCCAACATCAACCATCCGGAATCCGAACCGATGATCATCGGCCGGAACTTCCTGGTGAAGATCAACGCCAATATCGGCAACTCCGCCGTCACCTCGTCGATGGCCGAGGAAGTCGAGAAGATGGTCTGGGCGACGCGCTGGGGTGCCGACACGGTCATGGACCTCTCGACAGGCCGCAACATCCACAACATCCGCGAATGGATCATCCGCAACTCGCCGGTTCCGATCGGCACCGTGCCGCTCTACCAGGCGCTGGAAAAGGTCAACGGCATTGCCGAGGACCTCACCTGGGAAGTCTATCGCGACACGCTGATCGAGCAGGCCGAACAGGGTGTCGACTATTTCACCATCCATGCCGGCGTGCGGCTGCACTACATCCCGCTCACCGTCGACCGCGTCACCGGCATCGTTTCGCGCGGCGGCTCGATCATGGCCAAGTGGTGTCTGCATCATCATCGTGAGAGTTTCCTCTACGAGCATTTCGAGGAAATCTGCGACATCTGCCGCGCCTATGACGTCTCCTTCTCGCTCGGCGACGGCCTGCGCCCCGGCTCGATCGCCGATGCCAACGACGCGGCACAATTCGCCGAACTCGAAACGCTCGGCGAGCTCACCAAGATCGCCTGGGCCAAGGATTGTCAGGTCATGATCGAGGGCCCAGGTCACGTGCCGATGCACAAGATCAAGGAAAACATGGACAAGCAACTGGCCGTCTGCGGCGAGGCGCCGTTCTACACGCTCGGACCGCTGACGACGGACATCGCACCCGGCTACGACCACATCACGTCGGGTATCGGTGCGGCGATGATCGGCTGGTTCGGCACCGCCATGCTCTGCTACGTGACGCCGAAGGAGCATCTGGGTCTGCCTGACCGCAACGACGTGAAAGTGGGGGTCATCACATACAAGATCGCCGCCCATGCCGCCGATCTCGCCAAGGGCCATCCGGCCGCCCAGGTGCGCGACGACGCGCTGTCGCGCGCCCGCTTCGAGTTCCGCTGGGAGGACCAGTTCAACCTCTCGCTCGACCCAGAGACGGCCCGAAACTTCCACGACGAGACCTTGCCGAAGGAGGCCCACAAGGTCGCGCATTTCTGCTCGATGTGCGGGCCCAAATTCTGCTCGATGCGGATCTCGCACGACATCCGTGCCGAGGCGCAGAAGGAAGGGCTGGAGGCGATGGCTGCGAAGTACCGCGAGGGCGGCGACCTCTACATGCCGGTGGAAGAGGCGGCTGGCGCGGCCAAGTAGGCGCCAAAGCCCACTGAAGGGGCCGGTCACGGCCCCTTCAATTCGCTCAGGATCTCCCGGTGTTCGCCAACGGTCTCCTCCTCCTTCTTCATGTTCGGGTTTGACCAGAGTGGGAGGCGCGCTACCGACCCGCCCAATCGGCGAACGCGCCCCCCCTGTCGAACCCGCGATCATCGGCGTGTTGCGGCCACCGCCATGGGCCCGCACCTTGCGCGGCACCCGAATAGCTTGTCCCCGCGTCGATTGAACGGTATGCAAGGCACTCGCAAAAGTCGCTGTCGCCGAAATTCATTCGCGACGCGCTGCAGTCCTATGACGCGCAGAAGGTGTTGCAGAACGACGCAACAACGCCGTTCGCACAAGGAGAAAGACTTGAGGACACGCCTGCTGAGACTGACGGCCCTGTCCATCGGGGTCCTTGCATTCGCAGGCGACCTGTCGCGCGATGGGAGCTTTACCGCGGGCCTTTCCTGGATTTCCGCCGCCCATGCGGACGACGCCAATACCGGCGGCGGGAATGGTGAAGGTGCTCCGGGCGGCGGCGACCAAGGCGGCGAAAACGTCGGGAGCGGCGGCACCGAGGGTGGCGGTGACGGGAGTGGCGGCAACTGGGGCTCCGGCGACGGTAGCGGCGCAGGCCCTGAGCCCGGCCTTGAGCCCGGCGGTACCGGCGCAGGCGGCGGAGGTGCTGCCGTCATCGACCGCAACAGCCACAGCGAGCCCCACTCATCGATGCGTGACTCGCGGGATTACGGACCTGGCGGCAGCACTTGGCACGGCGGCAGCAGTTTCCTGAACCTGTTCCGCCAGACGCCGGAACGGCGCGGCGAAGGGAGCCAGCCTCAATCGTCTGCCCGGCAGAAGACCATTCACACGAATTGAGAGCCCTGAAGAGAGGTCAAGTTCGTCGCAACGAAGGCGGGCCTGCGCTCTTTCTCGAAACCGGACTTCGGATGTGCGTGCAGGAACGGCTTCTGACGCGCGAGAACAGATCAACGGACGTCAGAATTTTACGTTCGAGATACGTCTATCCCGATCGCGACCTGCCTGAGTGAGGCGACGGAGCTATGGATAGAGAGCCTCATCGTTCTCGTCGTGAATCTTCCTAACTGCCGTTCCGGCCGCTGCAAGCAATCCGCTCGACCACATCGAGCAACACATTGGCGCCGGCGACGAGCTCGTCCGGCTCCGTGTGTTCGCGCGGGTTGTGGCTGATGCCGTCGCGGCTCGGCACGAAGATCATCGCCGTCGGCGCGATGCGGGCGATCATCTGGGCATCATGGCCGGCGCCCGAGGTCATGCGCCGGCTCTTGAGGCCTCGCGCGCTGGCCGAAGCCTCGATCGCTGCGACGATGCCCTGATCGAAGACCACCGGCTGGAAGCGTGCAAGCCTCTCAACGGCGATCGTCACCCCCTCTTCCTCGGCGATACGGACAAGGAAGTCCGCAAGCGCCGTTTCGAGCGCCTGCAGCCGTTCTTCGTCCGGATCGCGCAGATCGACGGTGAAGGTGGCACGCGACGGGATGACGTTGATCGCGTCGGGTTCGAAACGCATGGTGCCGATGGTCGCGACACTCGGCGCGTTCGACCGGGCAATAAGTTCGCGCAGGAACAGGCCAACCCGGGCGGCGGCGAGACCGGCGTCGGAACGCATCGCCATCGGTGTCGTGCCGGCGTGGTTGGCGACGCCATCGATCGTCACCCGCTGCCAGGAGATGCCCTGCAGGTTCTCGACCGCACCGATCGCAAAGCCCTCGCGCTGCAGCACCGGCCCCTGCTCGATATGGAGCTCGACATAGGCGTGGGGAGTGAGGAAACCCGGCTCGACGGTACCGGCATAGCCAATCCGCTCGAGTTCTTCGCCCAGCAACGAGCCATCCGTGCCGATGGTCGCAAGCGCCGTCTCCAGCGGCAGACCGCCGGCATAGACGAGCGAGCCGAGCATGTCGGGCGCAAACCGCACGCCCTCCTCGTTGGTGAAGGCGGCAATGACGATCGGCCGGGCCGGCGTCGCACCATTGCTCTTCAGCGTCTCGATCACTTCCAATCCGGCAAGCA
This sequence comes from Ensifer sp. KUDG1, assembly GCF_050434285.1. Classification (NCBI taxonomy): domain Bacteria; kingdom Pseudomonadati; phylum Pseudomonadota; class Alphaproteobacteria; order Hyphomicrobiales; family Rhizobiaceae; genus Ensifer; species Ensifer sp. KUDG1. The sequence goes on along the minus strand of NZ_JBNDIG010000006.1, from coordinate 243,603 downwards.
CGCCGTAGCAACCGTCATAGATGCCGGCATTGATGACCGTATCAATGTGCGAGCCGAGCAAAACAGGCGCTTCGCCCCCGTTCGCGTCGTCGCGCCAGATGCCGAAGATGTTGCCGATACGGTCGACGGCAACGTCGAGCCCGGCCGCCTCGATCCACGCCACGAGGCGATCGCGACCGACCTTGTCGTTGTCGGAGCCGGCGAGCCGAGTCAATCGCCCCTCCGCATCGCGACCGATGTCGCCGAGTTCACGGAGCCGCTCGATCAGGCGCGCGACGTCGATGGAAGGAAATGACATGTTAGTCCTGCTTTCATGCGGATTTCGGTTCATGGCCGGCTTTCGGTGGGCGCCAGTCTCTGCCGAACAATCTCGGCGTGATAACGCGCGCCGAAGATCAGGGCGTCGTCGTTGAAGTCGTAACGCGGATTGTGCAGCGGCGCCGACGCCTCGCCATTGCCGATGAAGACGAAACAACCCGGCACGTGCTCGAGGAAGCGCGCGAAATCCTCCGAGCCGGTCATCGGCTCGGCGGCCGTCGCGACATTCGCAGCACCGAACACCGTTTCCGCTGCGGCAAAGGCGTGGCCGGTCAGGGCCGCATCGTTGATCAACGGAACGAACTCGCGGGTGTAGCTGACCTCGACCGCGCAGCCGTAGGCATCCGCCGTTCCTTTGGCGATCACCCGCATCTCCGTTTCGATCTTGGCACTGACCTCCGGGCGGAAGCTGCGGGCATCGCCGAGGATGCGGGCGAGACCGGGTAGCGCGTTGCGCGTGCCATCGGTCAAAAGCTCGGTGACAGAGACAACGCCGATATCCGTCGGCGACAGGCGGCGCGAGACGATCGTCTGCAGATTGACGACGGTGGCGCAGGCGGCAACCAACGTTTCATTGCCCCAGTGCGGCCGCGCCGCGTGCCCGCCGACGCCCTTCAGCACAATCTCGAAATTGTCCTCCGCCGACATGATCGCGCCGACCCGGGTCTCGAAACGGCCGACCGGCAACCCGGGCATATTGTGCAGGCCGTAGATTTCGTCGAAGGGAAAGCGCTCCATCAGCCCGTCGTCGAGCATCGCGAGCGCGCCCTTGCCCCACTCCTCGGCAGGCTGGAAAATGAAACAGGCAGTGCCGTCGAAGCCGCCATCTTCGGCGAGCATCTTGGCGGCGCCGAGCAGCATGGCCGTGTGACCGTCATGGCCGCAGGCATGCATGGTGCCCGGCTTCGTCGAGCGATAGGGAAGTTCTCCCTGCTCCGGTATCCTGAGCGCATCCATGTCGGCCCGTAGCGCGATCGCGCGGTTGCCGCTGCCGCGTTTCAGCCGACCGACGACACCGGTACCTCCGACCCCCTCCACCACCTCGTCGAGCCCGAATTCCCTGAGCTTTGCCGCAACGAAGGATGAGGTGCGCTGTTCCTCGAAGCCGAATTCCGGGCGCGCGTGCAGGTCGCGGCGCCAGGCGGTCATGTCCTTCACAAGCCGGTCGAAATCCATTCCCGCCATGGCTCAGTTCCTCTCGTTCGATGTGTTTGCGACGGCCTCGGGCGACAAGCCGACGAGGGCGGCATAACGCTCGGGGTCGGTCGCGCCCTCGGTATTGATGACGAAGACGCGCGATTGGGCCGTCAATCCGAGCGCGTCGCGCAGCGCCGGATCACGGGCAACCGACAGCAATCCGGCCAGGCCGACGCCGCCGCTTTCGCCGGACACGATCGCTGGATCAGAGCCTGCGGGCCGCGCCAGCCGGTTCATCACCGAAACGGCATCCTCCTCGTCGACGGTCATGAACGCATCGGCGACACGTGACAGGATACGCCAGGCGACGAGCGACGGCTCGTAGCATTCGAGCATGGCCATGATCGTCGCCTCGCCATGCGCCACCTTGACCGGATGGCCGGCCCTGACGCTTTCGTAGAGGCAGGCGGCGCGCGCCGGATCGACGACGACGAAACGGGGACGCTGCGCGCCATAGCGCAGCGCCAGATGCCCAGCCGTGGCAGCGGCAATGCCGCCGACGCCCGCCTGCACGAACACGTGGGTCGGCGGCTCTTCCATCTGCCGCAGCGCCTCGTTCAGCAGCGCCGTATAGCCCTGCATCACCAGGCCGGGAATGTACTCGTAGCCGGGCCAGGTGGTGTCCGAGACGACCGTCCAGCCATTTTCGTCACAGACGCGTGCGGCCTCGCGGACCGAATCGTCATAGGTCCCGGCAACGCGGACGATCTCCGCACCATAGGCCGCGATCGCCTCGATGCGCTTCTCACTGACGCCTCCGTGCACGAAGATCACCGATTTCGCGCCGACCAGCCGAGCGCCCATGGCGACCGAGCGGCCGTGATTGCCATCGGTGGCGCAGCCGAAGGTCAAGGCGGTGGCGATCGCCCGAACCTCGGGCTTTTCCAGGTCGTCGAGATCGACGCTGCGCCCGAGGCGACGTTCCGCCTCTTCGAGCACCAGCCGGATCACCGCATAGGAGCCACCAAGCGCCTTGAAACTGCCGAGACCCAGGCGATGGCCTTCGTCCTTGATGAAGACGCCGGCGATACCGAGTTCGTCCGCCAAAGCGGGCAGGGCTTGAAGCGGCGTCGGCCGATGGTCGGGGCGCCGCGCAAGCTGCTGTTCGACACGGGCGGCGGCGGCAAGCGACAGCATGTCGGCATCCGCGGGCAGTAGCGGGTGGCCGAAATCGGCATGGGTGTTGGCAAGAAACATGGTGCAATCTCCGTAGACGGCGAAAATCTATTTCATCGCTGCCGAGAAATGCGCTCTAAATAGCCGGCGCGGATGCAAGTTTGTAAAGCGAATGGGGTGCCGTGACGTGGGGTTCCACCTTCGGCGCCCGGAGAGCAGGAACCGAAAGGCACTATGGCCCCGTCGAAAAAGCCACAGGTCGAACTGGATCGCTTCGATCTTGCGATTCTCGCCATCCTGCAGAAGGACAACACGACGCCGCAACGCCAGATCGGCGAGGCGGTCAATCTGTCGGCGCCCGCCGTGCAGCGACGGATCAAGCGCATGGAGGAAACCGGCGTCATCCGCGCCAATGTCGCCCTGGTCGATCCGGTCAGCGTCAATCAGGCGCTGACGATCCTCGTCGAAGTGGAGGTCGAGAGCGAGCAGATCGCGCTGCTTGATGCGGCGAAAGTGGCGTTTACCGCAGCACCCGAGGTGCAGCAGTGCTACTACGTCACCGGCGACGTCGATTTCATGCTCGTCGTCATTGTGCCGACGATGGCCGATTACGAGGCCTTCACCCGTCGCATGTTCTTCGGCAACGCGAACATCAAGCGCTTCCGCACCTTCGTGACGATGGATCCGGTGAAGGTCGGGCTTTCGGTGCCGCTCTAGGACGAGTCCGGAAGCGGCGCAGCGATTGCCCGACGTTGGAATTCTCCGTTTACTTCGTGCCGGCGAGCGCCTTCTTCTCGGCGTCCGCATCGAGCGGCTGCCCGGCGCCGATCGACGTCAGGAAGGCATCGACGGTCTCAAGCGAGGAGGCCGGTGCATAGCCGTCTCCGCCTTCCGGTCTGGCGACGGCCAGCCGCGTCTCCCAGGTTGATGCCTTGCGGCAAGCGACCGAAACGAGGCCGGGCGCACCGGGCCGGGCGAGTTCGTATTCGCGGCAGAGCTGCCCCGAGCCGAGTTCGAATGCCGATACCAGACGGACCGTCCCCTGGCCTTCACCAACGGCGACTTCGTCCCCCGAAGCCGCCTTGTCGAGGATGGCGGCGAGCGCGGGGCCGACAGTACCGGCCACCTGCAGGGCGCCGGTCTCCGCCAACCCGCCACCACGAAGCAGGTAGCCGCCGGCGCCGCCGACGATCACCAGCAGCGACGCTGCCATCGCCATCAGAAATCGCGACGGACCAGCGTGCGGCAACGCCGCCTGATCCGCAGGGCGCCGGAAGGCCACGACGTTATCGCCGCCTGTAGCAGGGGCATCCGCGGCGCGTTGCGCGTCGCTCTGCGCGGCCGCCATGGCTCGCACCTTGGCAACCAGTTCGTCCGGAACCGGCTCGTCGAGCACCGGCTTCAGGGCCTCGCTTGCGGCGGCGCGCGTTTCCATGAACATCGCGATCCGCGCCATCAGTTCGTCGTCCGCTTCCAGCGCCGCCTCGACACGACGCATCGTCTCCTCGTCGAGTTCGCCGTCGGCGAACGCCATCAAGATCTCATCGCTGAATTCCGTGTCGCTCATCTTGTCCCGCCTCTCATGTCCTGTGAACGCGCGACCGGCGGTTCTATTCCCGTTGCCTCCGCAAGATTTTTACGCGCCCGGGCCAGCCTGCTCATGACGGTTCCGATCGGAATGCCGAGAACCTCGGCCGCCTCCTTGTAGGAAAGCTCCTCGACGCAGGTGAGGATCAGAACTTCCCGCTGTTCGAGCACCAGGCCGTCGATCGCAGCCGCCACGCTCTTCAGCGCCATGCGCGCCTCGCTCCCGGCCTCGCCGGAGGGAACGGCGAGCTCGGCCTGAGCCTCGATCTCCTCCGTCGGGCCGGCGGTCTTCTGCCGGCGCAGCTGGTCGATCCAGAGGTTGCGCAGGATGCGGAACATCCAGGCATCGAAGCGCGTGCCTTCCTCGAAGCGGTCCGAACCGGCAAGCGCCTTTTCGCAGGCCGCCTGCACCAGATCGTCGGCCACGTCGCGCGACCGGCAAAGCGAAATGGCAAAGCGGCGCAGGTTCGGCAGAAACGCAACCAGCCGCTCACCAAAGGCGATGGTCGGGTCCGTCATCGGGCGCCTCTTTGGGTAAAACCCTTCGTTCCCGGTGGAATAATTTGTCCATTCATCCGTTGAGCGTTATGGGAACTACACCCGAAAGTCACCACTTATGGTCCTTTCATTCACGGTAAGCTTTCGTTTTCGGATGCCGTTGCACAAGGAGAAAACCTTGAAAAACCGCCTGTTTCGAATGTCCGTCCTGTCGTTGTGCGGCCTGGCTGCGGGCGCGGGGGACCTCTCCTTTGGCAGCAGCGACGGCCAGTCGGCCGTTCGCTTTGCCTGGGTCGGCCAGGCTCAGGCGGACGACGACGATGGGGGCGACGATGACGATGGCGGCAGTGGTGGCGGCTCGTCACGCAGCTCTAGCGATCGCGGCTCGAGCGGCAGTTGGGGCGGAGGCGGCGGCAACCTGCTTGACCTTTTCCGCGGAACGCCCGAGCGACGTGTCGTGCGCCAGCGTCCGCCGGCCCGCCGGGCGACCCACGTGCCGGGCGAAATCATCGCGCTCGGCCTCGACGAGGCGGCCGTCCAGCGTCTGACGGAAAGCGGCTTCACGGTGCGCGCGCGAGAACCGCTCGGGCTTTCGACGACAGAGATCGTCAAGCTCGGCGCGCCCCGCGGCATGGCGCTCGAAGACGCACGCCGGCAGGTCGCGGATGCGACGCCCGGAGCGATCGCCGATCTCAACCATTATTTCGATCCGAACGAAGGCGCCGCCTCACCGGCTCCCTGCGCCGACGGTGGTTGCGCGCTCGTTCGCACCGCCATCGGCTGGCCGGACGCCAGCGCGGCTTGCACGGCCGCCGGCCCGATCGGGTTGATCGACACGGCGATCAATCCCGCCCATCCCTCGCTCAAGGACGTCAAGCTCGACATCGTCAGGTTGGCGGAGGAAGAGGCGCCGGAATCCGGGCGCCAGCACGGGACCGCGGTTGCCGCCCTCATCGCCGGACGGAAGGACAGTCGCGCGCCGGGGCTGCTCGGCAATGCCCATTTGATCGCCGTCGACGCCTTCCAGCGCAAGGGCGGGGAGAGCGATATCGCCGAGACCTACGATCTCGTGCGTGCCATCGACCTCCTGGCCTCGCGCAAGGTCACGGTCATCAACATGAGCCTCTCCGGGCCGCACAACCTGCTGCTCGAAAAGACCGTCGCGCTTGTCGCCGAGCGGAACATCATCCAGGTCGCGGCGGCTGGCAATGACGGCCCGCGGGCAAAGCCCGTCTATCCCGCCGCCTATCCGGCTATGATCGCGGTCACCGCCGTCGACCGCAATTTCAAGCCCTATCGCCGCGCCGGGCGGGGCGACCATATCGATGTCGCGGCACTCGGCACCCGCGTCTGGACGGCCGCATCGATCGAGGGGGCAGCGCCGCGAACCGGCACCTCCTTTGCCGCCCCCTTCGTCACGGCTGCCGCCGCCATCCTGCGGGCATCGCATCCTGATCTCTCGGCGGCAGAAGTCGCAAAGCTCGTCACCGAGACGACGCAGGATCTTGGTGCGCCGGGCAAGGATCCCGTGTTCGGCTGGGGCGTTCTCAACGCCCGCGAGCTCTGCCGCTCGTAGCACCGGCGAGCGAGCGGCACGGAACTACGGCTTCTGCCAGTCCATGACCAGGAACGAGGGAACCCTTCGAAAGAAATCCGTCTGTTCCGGGTCGCCGCCCCGCGGCAACGGTTCGTCGAAATAGCGCAACTGCAGGCCCGCTCCCAACAACAGCGACATGTAGGTGCTGAGCGGCCGGTGCCAGTTCATCACTCGAAGATTGCCCCAGCCGATCCAATCGGACCGTTCGTCCATGTAATGGTCGATCGTGAAGCTGCGCTTGCCATCGCCGCCATCGCGCCAGCCGGTCGGGTTGCTGGCGCTGTAGAAGCTCGTCAGGTTTGCGATCAGCAGATGCCCGCCTGGGCGCAGAACCCGGTTCATCTCGCCGACCGCCGCCTCCAGGTCGGCAATGTCGATGAGGCTGAGATAGGCAACGACGAGATCGAAGGTCTCGTCCGCGAAAGGCAATTCTTCGGCCTGTGCGATGCGATAGTCACCATCCGGATGCAGGCGTCTCGCCTGGCCAACGAGCGACCTGGCGGGATCGATGCCGACCGTGCTCAGCCCCTCCGCCGTCAGCAGCCGGCAGAACCGGCCCTCGCCGCACCCGACATCGAGGACCGTTCTTGCCCCGCTTTGCCGCGCCCGTTCGAGCATGGGCGCATCGAGAACGAATCGCCGCGCAAAATCCCCTTCGACGCCCAGCCCGGAAATCCAGGCAGCCGCCGACTCTTCCCATCCGTTTGACATTTGACGTTTGGTCCTCGTGATCCGTCCTGCGTTTGCGAAGACTGAGAGGACAATCTCGGCGATTGCGTGACGGTAGCCACCCGTGCGGTTCCGGCGGGAGGCGGCAGCGCCACCATCCCGCCAGACCGGTCAATGCGTCAATCAGGCAGCCAGTCCACGCTCGTTCAGCAGCATGCCGACGCGCACCATGCGCACGGCATCTTCCGCGGCACGCACCAGCAGTTTCGGCGCTGCATTGATGGCGTCGTCGAGGGTGCACGGCGCCTTCAGGATCGAGGCGAAGGCATCGATGCCGTGATCGAAGTTGAGGGTCACGCCCTTGCCGATGGTGCCGGCGAGCGCGATGACCGGGCGTCCTGCGTCCTTGGCCCTGTGGCCGACCTCGGCCGGCACCTTGCCGAACGGCGTCTGCCCGTCAAGGCTGCCTTCGGCGGTAATCACCAGGTCGGCCCTGCCGATCATGCTGTCGAGATCGAGATAGCGCATGACGATGTCGTAGCGCGGATGCAGAGCGCCGCCGAGCAGCCCCATGACCGCCGCGCCGAGGCCGCCGGACGCGCCCGCTCCCGGTGCGTCGCCGACCGCGATGCCGGTCGTCGCCTGAATGGCCGCGGCATAGGTCTCCATCGCTGCCGCGAGCAGCTCCACCTGCTCCGGCGTCGCGCCCTTCTGCGGACCGAAGACGCGGGCGACGCCGCGTTCGCCGAGCAGCACATTATGCCAGTTGACGGCCGCGTCGATGCGAACCTCGGCAAGACGCGGATCGCGACCGGACATGTCGACGCTTGCCAGCGAGGCAAGCGCCGCACCGCCGGGCGCAAGCGGATTGCCATCGCTGTCGAGCAGCTTCACGCCCAAGGCCGCGGCCATGCCGGCGCCGCCATCGTTGATGCCGCTGTCGCCGCAGCCAAGCAGAATACGGCGGGCACCGGCGTCGAGCGCCGCCCGGATCAGTTCACCGACACCGTAGCTGGTGGTGATGCAGGGGTTGCGGCGATCACGCGGCACCAGCCGCAGACCGGCGGCCGCCGCCATTTCGATGACGGCCGTGCGTTCGGACTGCCCACCGAGAAAACCGAAATGTGAGGCGACGGGCTCGCCAAGCGGACCGGTGACATCAAGTTCATGTAGGCTGCCGCCGGTAATCGCGACGAGCGCCTTGGTGAAACCTTCGCCGCCGTCGACCATGGGCACCTTCAGAACCTCGGCATTCGGGCAGGCGCGCAGCACGCCCTTCTCGATGCAATCGGCAGCTTCTTCCGCCGACAGGCTTTCCTTGAAACCGGACGGTGCAACCAGAATGGTAAGTGACATGTGACAATCTCCTTGCACTTTTGTGACAATGCGGATGCAAGGGAGAAACGGCGGCTCGCGACGTTTATTCCGCCCGAAATGCAGAATTCTTTCTTTTGCGGAAAGAAAAACAAAAGAGCCGAAGCGAACGACGCTTCGGCTCAAAAAAATGTCTATATATCAGACGTTTATCGTTACGTCGCCAAGCCGATTGCCGGCCAGATCACAAGGGCGAAAAGGGCAAGCAGCGCGATGAACGGGAGGGCCAGCATCAAGGCCAGACGCAACAGATCGGAAGGGCTGAAAGCCGGTGGTTCCATGCCTCCGAACAACGCCACGGGTTTGGCCGAAACCATCAGCGTCTGGCAGAAACCACCACCTATGGCTGTAACCATGATGAGACTGGCGGGGCTGACCCCGAAGCCCGCCAGCGGCAGCGCCACGGCCGGAATGAGCACCGTCGCCCGCGCCGTTCGCGAGGCAATGACGATATGGGCAAAGGTCGCGACCGCGATGGCAAGAAGCACCACCAGCCACGCCGGCGGCTTGCCGATCTGGCCGAAAGCACCGATCAGACGATCGGCAAGCTCGGTCGCCGTTCCGGTCGACAGCAGCGCTTCGCCGATGACGAGCGTGCCGGCAAGAAACAGAAGCAGGTTCCACTCCACACCTTTCAGCGCCTTGCGAAACGGCATGCCGGAGATCTTTTCCGACGCCAGGATCAGGGCGCCGACGAGGGCGACGACCGGCAGCGCGATGCCGTGCAGGTCCGAGGTCGCGAGTGCGGCGACGATCGCCGCGGTGACAGCGAGGATCGCCTTGTCGCGCGCCGAGAACGGGCGTTTCTCTGTCGGTGCGGCCGGCAGGTCGAGGCGCCAGTTCCGATCGGCATCGTCGAGGAAGAAACGCAGGATCAGGCCGCAGGCAATCAGGCTCGTCAGCAGCGCGAAGGGCGCTGCGAGCAAGGCCCAGCCGAGGAAGCCCGGTGCTTCACCACCGCTGCGACGAATGAAATCGACGGCAACGAGATGGGCGCCGGCACCGGTCAGCGAAGCAGCCGCCGAAAGCAGGATCACCGACGGAAACAGCAGCGCCAAAGCGCGGGTGATGCCGGGACGGCCGATGGTCGAGGCGAGCCCCAGGAAGACGGGCATGAAAATGGCCGCCCGTGCCGAGGTCGAGGGAATGACGAAAGCGGTCACGAAGATCGTCAGCGTCACCACCCAGAACAACCGGCTGACGTCGCGGAAACGGGCGAGCAGCCGGAAGGCGAGCCGCTCGACGAGACCGGATGCCTGCAGCACCGCCGCAATCACCGATGCCGCCATCATCAGCCAGACGATGTCGTTGCCGAGCGCGGCGTAAACCGCCTCCTCGCCGACGGCACCGGTCACGGCCAGGGCCGCCGCCCCGGCAAGCGCCACCGGCGTTTCCGGCAGGTCGAAGATCGTCCAGCAGATCAGCGTCGTCGCAAACACCATCAACGAAAGCCGCATCGGCAGAGCCAGGCCGTCAGCCGCGAGAAAGATCAGAACGCCTGCAAAGGCGACGAGCATCGCGCCGACGAGCAGGCGCACCTGGCTCACCGGCATATGGCCGTCGATGCGTTCGGCAACCGCCGCGTTCAGGGTGACGAGGTCTTTTTCCGAAGCGATCACCGGGCTGATGGTCATAGCTACGCTCCCTTTTTGCTGGCCCGACGCTCGCACGCGGCAACCGCGCCGCACGCAAGCCATCAGGCTGATTTCGTGGGAGGGCAAACGCGGTGTCGGCAAGTTTATTCCCGCGCGCCTGAAGATTTTTTCGACTTCGCGTCCGATGGCCCGGTTTGAGCGAGATCAATGCCGGTTCGCCGGACCGGCAGAGACTGGTGGCCAGATGACCTCTTTGAAAAGGAGAGTTTCATGTTGATCAGGGAAATGTCGCGGCAGGAATGCATCGACCTCGTCGCCGAGAACCACATCGCTCGTCTTGGATGCGCCCGGGATGGCCGGCCCTATGTCGTGCCCTTCCAATATGCTTTTGCCGCTAACCGGCTCTACGGCTTTTCGATGCCCGGGCAGAAGATCGACTGGATGCGGGCCAATCCCCGCGTCTGCATTCAGCTAGACACGGCAACGGACCGGCAGCACTGGCGAAGCGTCGTCATCTACGGCCGCTATCAAGAACTGCCGGATACGAAACAATGGCACCGCGAGCGTTTGAACGCCTGGGCGCTTCTCGAACAGCGCGTGAACTGGTGGGAACCGGGCGGCCTGAAGCCTGGCGACCAGGCAATTGCCGGCGCCTCGCCGCATCTCTTCTTCGAAATCGAGATCGACGAGGTGACCGGACGGGCAGCGTCCGTGGGTTGATTGCCGTCGGCGCGCAGTCAGATGGCTGCGCGCCCGGCCCTGCCGATCAATGGGCCATGAGCACGGGAACCACGGCGTTTTCGAGCATCGAGCGGGTGACCCCACCAAAGACGCGTTCGCGCATTCTGGAGTGGCCATAGGCGCCCATGACGATCAGATCGGCCGCCACGTCGGACGCGAACCGATTGATCACGTCATCGACCCTATGCCCGCCGCTCGGCAGCCGCTCGACGGAAACCGAAACGCCGTGCCGGGCAAGGTAACCGGCGATATCGGCGCCCGGTTCCTCGCCGTTCTTGCCAGAGGAGGACCGCGGGTCGACCATCGTCACGTGCACGGTCTTGGCCCCCTTCAGAAGGTCGAGCGCTTCACGCACGGCACGGGCCGCTTCCAGCCGGGAGTTCCAGGCAAGCACGACCGTCTTCGGATCGAGCCGCGCCGGCTTGCCCTTAGGCAGGACGAGGACCGGTCGGGCGGAGTTGAACAGCGTCCCGTCGATGGTCCGCGACCGTAGCTCCGGGTCCAGCATCAGGCCGTCGCCGGCCAGCGTCAGGTCGGCATAGCGGGCGCGCTCGCCGATCTCGTCATCCGCCCAGGCGGCTTCGGTGTATTTCGTCTCGACGCTGAACGAGATGCCTTCCCGGGTGAGAATGTCGGTTGCACGCGCCACGCAGGATTCGAGCTTGTCGACTTCGCGCTGACGTTCGTTCAGCCAGTCAATCGAGATGGCGGCGGCAAAATCGCCGATCGGCGGAGAAGCGGCAAGCTTGACGATCAACAGGGAGAGGTGAGCGTTTGCCGAAGCGCAGACCTGTGCCGCGGCACGCAGATCCTCTGCGGAATGATCGACGCCGACCACGGCGAGAATTGTCTTGTATGTCATCGCGTTTCCTCCTCGCGACCGGACCTAAGAACTGAGTCAGCCTAGGCAATTGCGCATCCGGCGACATTGATCCCCGTCAACCGGGATCATGGAGGAAAGCGTATAATTATGGGGGCTCTACGCGCAGGCGTCTAAGCCGACCGCCCTCGTTGCGGGCGGGCCGGCGAAGACTATCATTGCCTCCGCCGCCCAATTGCTCCGCAAACTCGGCCTCACGGTCTCGACCGCGCGGCCCTGAACTTCAGTCGTCAGACACCCCGACGCGCGACGACTGGCACGTAATGTTCGAGCTCCGGCGCCGGGAAGCTGAGCGTCGCGTTGATTTCTGCCGACCGGTAAAGACCCATCAGCATCTCGACCACGGCAAGGCCGTCCTCGAAGGTTTCGAGCGGCTTTTCGCCCTTGCGGAAGCACTCGACCATATGGCGGTTCTCATCCGTGTAGCCATAGACGCCGGCCTCGTCCTCGAGCACCGGCATCAGGCCCTGCTCGGCATTCTGCTTCTCGACGAGATCCTCGCCTTCCGAGCCCTTGACCTCGCGCGACATGAAGATCTTCAGGCCGGTAGAGAGCGAATTGTATTCGAGCGCATATTCCGGCCCGAGCAGTTCGAGCTGGATGCGTAAGCCAGCGCCGACATAGGCCCAGGAGGTGGTCGCCTCGATCATCAGCTCGTTGCCGTCCTGGTCTTCGAGCGTCACCGTGGCGCGAGCGAAATCCTCGGACGGCCGGTTGCGATAATCGACCTCGTTGCCGAAGCGGTTGCGCAGTTGTTCGGCATACTGAGGACGCGTCCATTTGAGGTTGGCGACGGTGCCGTTTACCGCCTTGATCTTCAGCGAATTGCGCGGCGCACCGGGTGCCGTCAGCAGGTAGCGCGCGACCTCGACGCTGTGGCACATCATGTCCGAAAGCACGCCGCCGCCCTGCTTGTCGCCCTGCCAGAACCAGGGCTCGTGCGGGCCGGAATGTTCCTCGGCCGCGCGCGCCAGATAGGGACGGCCGGTGGTGGACGCCGCACGCCGCCAGATGATTTCCTTGCCGCGCAGCACCGGCGTGCAGAAAACCTGGTTTTCAAGATAGCCATGGTTGAGGCCGGCATCTTCGGCAAGCGACAGCATCTCGCGGGCTTCGGCCACGGTGCGCGCCAGCGGTTTTTCGCAGGCAACGGCGAAGACCCTGCTGCGGCCGTCCTTGACCGCCTTGTGCAGCGAACGCATGACGTCGATGCGGGTGTAGTTGGGCGAGAGGATCCAGACGGCGTCGACATCGTCGGCGGTCAGCAGCGCTTCCAGGCTTTCATGCGTGCGGCAGGTGCCGAGACCGAGGGCCTCGACCTCTTTCGCAAATTTCTCCCGGTTTTCCGCCTTGCGGCTGAAGACGCCGGTGACCTCGACATTGCGCACGCCGATCATCGATTTCAGATGGAAATGGGCGATGAAGCCCGATCCGACGAAACCCACGCGCAGCGTCTGCTTCGGTAGCTGTGTCATTCTCTTCTCCCATTGATCGATTTTGGTAACGGCGGGGTGCAAGCGCAAAACCGCACGCGGCTTTCCTCGTCCCACCTCTGGCTATTTACGTGGCGGTGCGGTGCTGCCACGGATGTTGAGCGTGGTCGGCAGGACGATGGCCGGCTCTGTGCCGACCTCACCATCCGAGAGGACGTTGAGAAGCTGGGACATCGCCGTGCGGCCGATGTCGGCGCGCGGCTGGCTGACGGTCGTCAGCGGCGGATAGAAGGCCTTGCTGAGATAGAGATCGTCGAAGCCGACGACAGAGACGTCGCCCGGAACATCGCGGCCGAGCCGCCGCAGCGCATGGATAGCGCCATAGGCCATCTCGTCGTTGGCGGCGAAGATCGCCGTCGGCGGTTCCGGCAGCGCGAAAAGGTCCGCGGCGCGGGCCTCGCCGCTTTCGAGCAGGTAATCGCCGCGAACCTCGTACCCCTCGGGGATATCAAGGCCGGCGGCCTTCATGGCGGCCCGGTAGCCGTCACGGCGGTGAAGCGCCATGACCTCCGGCAACGGACCGGCGATATGGGCGATGCGGCGATGACCGAGCGCGATCAGATGTTCGACCGCAGCCTGAGCCGCGGCGACATTGTCGATCTGCACATGCGGGAAACCGGATCCCTCGATCATTTCCAGCGCGATAACAACAGGCAGGTGCGAGAGATCAGCACTTTCACCCGGCTGCGGTGGCGGCAGCTTGCCGGTCATCAGGATCATGCCGTCGGCATGGCCGTCGCGCAGCATGTTGAAATACTCGACCTCGCGGTCCGGATCGTTCTCGGTGTTGCCCATGAGGACGGCGTAGCCGGCCTCGCGCGCAGTCGCCTCCACGCCCTTGAGGATCTCGAGATAGAAGGGGTTGCCGACATCGCGCACGACGAGCAGCACCGACATGGAGCGTCGGGTACGCAAGTTGCGGGCGCTGACATTCGGGCGATAGTTGAGCTCGCGTGCCAGCGCGTTGACGCGCTTGCGTGTCTCGTCGGTCACCAGCGACGAGCCGCTCAGCGCCCGCGACACGGTTGCGACCGAGACGCCGGCGCGCTCCGCGATGTCCTTGATCTTCGGCCGCTCGCTCATGCCCGCATCGCCCTCCCGCGGCCATAGAACAGCATGAGCAGGAGCAGGGTGGCGCCGAATACCATCTGACGCCCGGATTCGTCGATGTTCACGGTCGTCAGGATGCCCTGGAGGATGACCAGCAGAAGCGCGCCCGCCATGGTGCCTGTATACCCGCCCTTGCCACCGGCAAGAGACGTGCCGCCGAAGACGACGGCGATGATCGACGACAGCATGTATTGCTCTCCGACATTGGCAAAGGAGGAGCCGGAATAGCCGAGCAGGCAGAGCCCCGCAATCGCCGCGAACATGCCGGAGATCATGAAGAGACCGATGCGCATGAGCCGGACCGGCACGCCGGCCATATAGGCCGCATGCTCATTGGAACCGATCGCGTAGATGCGGTGGCCGAAGACCGTTCGATGGAGCAGGAAGGCCATGACCAGGCCGATCGCGATCCAGAGCCAGATGATACCGGGAATGCCGAGCGCCAACGGCTGGGTCACGAAGGCGGAAAGCCCCGGTGCGGCGCGGCCCGAGGGAATGCCCTGCCGGATGACGACCAGCAGACCCTGCAACACGCCGAGCATGCCGAGCGTCATCACCAGCGGCGGGATGCGCAGCAGCGTGACACCGAGCCCGTTTAAAAGTCCGAAGAAGGCGCCGGCTGCGAGGCAGGCAAGCACGGCCGGCAGGATGCCGCCATCGGCACCGTTCATGACATTGCCGGCGATGATCGCCGAGAGCGAGACGACGCCGCCGACGGAGAGATCTATGCCCTCGCGGCCACCGAGAATGACGACATTCTGGCCGGCAGCGACGATGCCGAGCAGCGCGGCGACGATCAAAAGTCGCAGGATCTGGTCGGCCGAGGCAAAGCCCGGCGAGAGGCTTTGGCCGAGAACAAGCAGCGCGACGATGAGGATGAGCGCCACGACCAGCGGCTGTTTGAAGAAGGCGAAAACCGAACTCATGCGCGTGCCCTCCGGCCGGCGAGCACGCCCGCCATCAGGACGATCAGAATGGCGAGGCCCTGGACGAAGTTCTGCCATTCCGACGGCGTGCCCATGAAGAAGACCAGCGAATTGACGAGGCCGATCGTCAGCGCGCCGAGGAGCGAGCCGACCACCGTCGTCCAACCGCCGGCAAGCGCACTGCCGCCGAGCACGACGGCGGCGACGCTGTAGAGCGTCATCTTGCCGCCGACCAGCGGATCGCCGCTTGCCGTATCGCCCGTCAGGCAGAAGGCTGCGAGCGCCGAGAACAGGCCGCATAGCAGGTAGCCCTTGATGCGGACCGCGACGACCGGCAGCCCCGTCTGATAGGCCGCCTGCTGATCATCGCCGACGGCCAGCAGTTCGGTAACGATGCGGGTGCGCGAAAGGAGATAGAGCAGCACGGCCAGCGCCGCGAGCACGTAAAAGACGAAGGGCAGGCCCAAGACGCGTCCACCATAGGTGCGCCAGAACAGTGCTGGCGCCGGCGTACCGGCAACCGGCATGACATAAAGCGCCAGTCCGGTGAAGAAGATGCTGGTCGCAAAGGTCGCGACGATCGCCTGCAGCCGAAGGGCCGCAACGACCAGTCCGTTGACCAGCCCGCAGGCAAGACCGATGAGGAGCCCAAGCGTCAGCGCAAGCAGCACTGCGCCTGCGCCGCCGCCCCAGCGCTCCATCAGCACGACGATTGCGACATTCACCAGCGACAGCGTCGCGCCGGCGGAAAGGTCGATGTCGCCGGCGGAGACGACATAGGTCTGTGCGATCGCGAGCATGACCAGCGCCATGTAGGTGCTGAGCAGGCCCGTCAGCGAGCGGAAGCTTAGGCTGTTGGGCGAAAAGAGGCCGTTCAGCGCAAGCAGCGCGATGAGGATGACCAGCGCTGGCAGGAACGGGTAACGCTCGAGACAGGAGCGCAGGCCGCCACTCCCTGGCGTAGAAATGTCTGTCGCGGTCGAAGTCATCATGCGGCCTCGTATGCAGCCTGGTAGAGATTGTAGCGGGTGCGATCGTCGCCGGTCAGTTCACGCGTCACCGAGCCGCCGTTGAAGACGAGGATGCGGTTGGCGTTGCCGAGCAGTTCGGCGTCTTCCGACGAATAGAGCAGGATGCCGAGGCCCTCGGCCGCAAGCTGCCGGATGAGTGTAAAGAGATCGGCCTTGGCCTGGAGGTCGATGCCCTTGGTCGGATCGTCGAGCAGCAGCACATCGGGACGATCGATCAGCCAGCGGGCGATGATCACTTTCTGCTGGTTGCCGCCGGAGAGCGAATTGATCGGATGGAAGAGGCTCGCAAACTTGGTGTGCATCGCTTCGAGCGCCGGCATTGCCTTGCTCTTCAGGCTCGCGGGTCGCGCGAGCATCAGCCGGTCGCGAAGATAATGGATGGGCGTGACGTTCTCGATGATCGGACGGCCGCTGATGACGCCGTCGCGACCGCGGTCGCCGGAGACATAGGCGCAGCCGTGGCGGATGGCGTCGCGCGGGCTTTTGGCATCGTAGCGTTGGCCGCCGAGCGTCACCGCGCCGGATGTGACGGTGCCTGCGCCGAAGATGGCCCGGAGCAGCGCCGACTGCCCCTGCCCGTGCAGGCCGCCGAGGCCGAGGATCTCACCCTTCGCCACTTCGAAGCCGACGTCGCAAAAGCCCTTACCCGAGAGGTTGCGAACCGAGATTGCCGCTTGTGCCCCGATTTCCACCACTGCCGGCGCCGAGGACCTTGCCGCCGGCATGTCGCTGGCGCCGCCGACCATCAGCCGGATGACCGTTGCCGGATCGGTCTCGGAGAGCTTGAGCGTCTCGATGGTTTCGCCATCGCGGATAATCGTGACGCGATCGCCGATCGCGGTGATTTCGTCCATGCGGTGCGAGATGAAGATGATGCCGCGCCCTTGCGCCTTCAGATCGCGCAGGATCTCGAAGAAGCGATCGACCTGGGCGCGGTCGAGCGCCGAGGTCGGTTCGTCGAAGATCAGGATCGGCGCTTCGCTGGCGAGCGCCTTCATGATTTCGACCAGTTGCCGCTGGTCCGCCCTGAGATTGCCGACCAGCGATTCTGCATGAAAACCCTCGCCGGAGACTTCGGAAAAAAGCGCGATGTAACGCGCCGCGCGCGCCTTCAACGCCGCCCGGTCGATGAAGAGACCCGCCTTCACCGGCAGCGCCGAAAGGCAGATGTTCTCCTCGACCGACCGGTGGCTGGCGAGGCTGAGTTCCTGATAGAAGATGCCGATGCCGGCGGCACGTGCGGCTTGCGGCCCGGAGATCGTCACGGGCTTGTCGTTGATCAGGATCTGGCCGCTGTCGGGTCGCACGCTGCCGGCAATGATCTTGCAGAGCGTGCTCTTGCCGGAGCCGTTGGAGCCCATCAGCACATGCACCTCGCCGGCAGCGATCTCGAGATCGCCGCGGCGTAGCGCCATCGTTGCGCCGTAAGCCTTGCTCACGCCGTTCAGTCTCAGTTTCGACATCGGCTGTCGTCCACTTGGTTGCTTGCCGCATCATCAGGGATGCCCGTGTCTCGGGACAGGCTCCACTGCAGCGCTCTTTCACGCCGGTCGGCCTTGTTCGCCATCGGCGGCATCGGTCGCCGGGCGGCTCAAGACAGGAGCCGCCCGGCAAACCCCCCTGCTTACTTGAACAACGCCGTGGCGTCGTCGATCGAAAGCGCGTTGGTGTAGGAGTAGTAGCCCGGCTTGCCGTCGAGCTGCTTGGCAGCGTCGCCAAGGTTCTTCGAGTCGATGAACGGGATCGGCAGATACATGGCGTTCTTGTACTGCCCGGCCGTTGCCGGCTCCTTCAGTTCCTTGCCCTGCAGCATCAGCACCGCGACGTTGAGCGCGCTTGCCATGACGCCGGGCGGGTTGACGGTCGCGCCGGAGTTCAGCTTGTCCTTCATCCACAGATCGATGAAGTCCTTGCGGATTTCGCCGGTTGCCGCGATCTGCCCGGTCTTGCCGGCGTCCATGATCGACTTCCAGGCGCCGGCCGCCATGCCGTCCTGCACGACGACGCCGTTGATGTCAGGATAGGTCGCAAGGATGTTCTGCATCGCCTGCTGGCCCTGGGCCTGATCCCAGTTGGCGTTGACCTCGTTGACCACCTGCAGATCTGGATAGTCCTTGAAGACGCTCTTGTAGCCGGCGACACGCATCTCGTTGGCCGGATGGCCGGCGACGCCGTTGATGGCGACCACCTTGCCCTTGCCGCCGAGCGTATCGGCCAGCCACTTGGCGCCGGCTGCACCCCAGGCCGTCTGGTCGATGCCGACATAGGTCGCATCCGGCGAGGAAACCTCGGCGTCCGTCGCGATCACCAGGATGCCGGCTTCCTTCGCCTGGGCGAAGATCGGATCGAAGGCCGTCGGGCTGTTGGGGTTGATAATGATGGCGTTGACGCCCTCGGCGATGAAGTTGCGCACATGCGCGATCTGGCCGGGCACGTCGACATTGGCGCTCTGGACGGATACTTCGACGTCGACGCCCTTCTCCTTCCACTTCGCCGCGGCCTCCTTGGCCTCGTCGATCATCTGCGTGCGCCATTCGCTGCCGACCCAGCCGTTGGACAGGCCGATCTTGAAAGTCTCGGCATTGGCGAAAGAAGCGGAAATAGCAATGGTTGCGACAGCGCCAAGCGCTGCGGCGATAAATTTCTTCATCAGATCCTCCCAAATCTTGCGAAAACCATGAAGCCAGAAAATGTAATCGATTTCAATGGGGGTTTTCAGGGAATTTTGTTGGCTCTCGTTTTCCGTCGCCGGAGTATCAACGAGATGATGGAGAGCGTTGGGCGCAGGCGGAATAGACTTCGCCAAGTCTCTCGCCGAAAGAAGCCAATAGCGCTTGGCTGCCCCTCCCCGCTGTGCGACAGCAAGGGCAGAGGCGGTGACGATTCGTCGTTGCGCCAACTGGAATGAACTGCAGGAATGACGCCATGACATGAAGGCGCTCAGGGATTGGTCCCGATGACCGCCCGAACAGTGGCCCCCGTTGCTCAAATCGCAACACTTCGTTGCTTGCCGGCCGGCTAGCCGCAATTTGCCCTCACCGCCTACTCTGAACGCTGGGCAAAGAACAACAACTGGCTCCCAACCAGAGGAGAACATCATGACCGGGAAAACCGGAGCCGCCTCGGGCGCGCTCTATCTGCATATCCTTGTGCTGGCGATCGTCATCGTCTCCGAGCTGATCGGCATTCAGCGCCTGCCGATCGGCATCGGCACTGTCATCTTCCTGCCGATCCTTTACGCCTTCGCGCTCGGCATCGCCTTCAATCCGGCCATTTTCAAGGCGACCGGCAAGTTCCTGTCGCGTGACGCGGTCAAGCTTTCCGGCGCGATGATCACCGTTGCCATCATGCCGTTCATCGCCAAGTTCGGAACGACGGTCGGCCCGCAGATTTCGCAGATCATCGAGGCCGGCCCGGCGCTGGTGCTGCAGGAACTCGGTAATCTCGGCACGATCATCGTCGCCTTCCCGGTCGCAGTGTTTCTCCTGAAGATGGGCCGCGAAGCCGTCGGCGCCACCTATTCGATCGACCGCGAGCCGAACATCGCGCTGATCGCCGACAAATACGGCCTCAACTCGCCGGAAGGTGCCGGCGCAATGGGCGTTTATGCGACCGGCACGCTGATCGGCACCTTCGTCTTCGCCATCATGCCGCCGATCGTGCACGGCCTCGGCATCTTCGACGTGCGTGCGCTCGCCATGTCCTGCGGCGTCGGCTCCGGCTCGATGCTCGCCGCCTGCACCGGCGGTCTTGTCGCCGCCGTGCCGGACCAGAAGGACATCATTCTCGCACTCGCCGCCGCCAGCAACATCCTGACCTACGCCACCGGGCTTTATGTCGGCATGTTCGTCGCGCTGCCCTTGACGGAGTGGCTCTACAACAAGGCTCGCCCGTCCGAGCGTCGCACCGCAGCCTGATCGGGAGAGAGAACCATGACCAACCAGAACACTTCCGCCAACTACGCCGACGATCTCCCGCTGAACCCGGAGGACGAACGCAAGCTCGACGTCGTCGGCCATGCCGGCCTGCTGATCATCGCCTGCGCCATTGGCCTCGTCGCCAACTGGGTCGGTACCGGCACCTCGCCGCTCACCGCATTGCCGGGCATGGCGACGCTTTATGCCGCCTGCATCGTCGGCCTGGCGCTTGCCCGCTTCGTGCCCTTCTACCTGCCAAGCGTCGCCTGGGTTTCGCTGATCGCGATCCTCATCACCATCCCGGGCGTACCGGGCGCTGCCTGGGTCAGCGAACAGGTCGAGCACCTCAACTTCCTCGCATTGGCGACCCCGGCGCTTGCCTATGGCGGCCTTGCCTTGACGGCGAACGAGTTCGCGATCGCCCGCCGCTCAGGCTGGAAGATCGTCATCGTCGCGATCTGCGTGATGGTCGGCACGTATATGGGCTCGGTCGTCGTCGCCGATCTCTTCCTACGCCTCGGGCAGTAACGTAGGAGCCCAATTCCAGGAAAACTGCTCAGCGGTTTTCCGTCTGGAACTGTGCAAAAGAAAAGGGTCGGCCGCTCTGCGGCCGGCCATCCCTCAAATGACAGGACGCACGCCATGACACGCCACGACATCAGCCCCGAGCGCATCGAGGAAACGATCCGCTGGCGTCATCACCTGCATGCTCATCCCGAGCTTGCCTTCAAGGAGCGCCAGACCGCTGCCTTCATCGCCGGCAAGCTTGGCGAATGGGGCATCGCCGTGAAGGACGGTTATGGCGGCACGGGGCTTGTCGGCACACTCAAGCGTGGCACGTCCGGCCGATCCATCGCCATCCGCGCCGACATGGACGCGCTGCCAATCGTCGAGACGAGCGGCGCTGCCTACGCCTCGAAGACGACGGGCAAGATGCACGCCTGCGGCCACGACGGCCATGTCGCCATGCTGCTCGCCGCCGCCCGGCAGGCGAGCGAAATGGACTTCGACGGCACCGTGCATTTCATCTTCCAGCCGGCCGAAGAGGCCGAGGGCGGCGCCCGCGTCATGGTCGAGGATGGCCTCTTCCGTGATTTTCCCGCCGATGCCGTCTATGCGCTGCACAACTGGCCGGCGCTCGACGTCGGCTCGGTGGTTGCCCGCGACGACGCGATGATGGCCGCCTTCGGCGTCTTCGAGATCACCATCACCGGTCGCGGCGCCCATGGGGCGATGCCGCATGAGGGTGCGGACCCGCTCGTCGCTAGCGCCCAGATCGTCACGGCCTTGCAGACGATTGCCAGCCGCAACGTCTCGCCGCTCGAAGCGGCCGTCGTCTCGGTGACGCAGATCCACGGCGGCGACGCCTGGAACGTGATCCCGGAGAAAGCCGTGATCCGCGGCACCACGCGCTGGTTCGACAAGGCGGTCGGCGATACGCTCGAAAACCGCATGCGCACGCTCGTTTCTGCACTTGCCGAGGGGCTCGACTGCACGGCCGAACTCGACTATCAGCGCCGCTATCCGGCGACGATCAACGATCCCGCAGCCGCCGCGCTCGCACGCTCGGTCGCCGCTGCGGACGCTGCCTTGACCGTCGTCGATGCGGCCCCGAGCATGGCGGCGGAAGACTTCGCCTTCATGCTCGACGAACGCCCCGGCTGCTACCTCTGGCTCGGCGCAAGACGCGAAGGCGCTAACCCCGGCCTGCACTCGCCGCACTACGATTTCAACGACGCGATCATCGGCCAGGGCGTAAACCTCTGGACACGCCTGATTGCGACCTCCCTTGGTCGTTGACCCCAAGGGGATTCCGTCGCATCCATGACCACCATGGACGTACTCGACGCGAAAGCGCTCAGGATCTTTATGGCGGTTGCGCGCATCGGTTCGATCCGGGGCGCTGCGGAGCATATGGGGCTGGCGCCATCGGTCGTCAGCCGCCAGATCGCCGACACTGAACGCGACATCGGCTTGTCCCTCTTCGAGCGCACCGCCCGCGGCACGGTCCTGACCGACGCCGGCGAACTGGTGCTCGAACACGGCAAGCGGGTACTCGAGGACAACGGGTTGCTCGCCGAACAGCTCGACCAGATCCGCGGCGTGCAGCAGACCCGCATCCGCATTCGATGCGGCGAGGGTTTCATGGCCGATCTGGTGGAGCACGGGCTTTCGTCGTTTTCGAAAGCGCATTCCTATGTGCGCTACATCGTCGAGCTCGGCAGCACGGAAGACGTGGTTGACGCCATCGCCAACAGCGATGCCGATATCGGCATCGCCTACAATCCCCTGACCGAGCCGCGCATCCGGGCGCTGGCGATTGCGCGCCAGCCGCTCTGCGTCATCGTGCCGGCGGGTCATCCGCTTTCCGAGCGAAGCGCCCTGAAACTTGCCGATTGCCTCGCCTTCCCCTGCGCCTTGCTCGGCAAGGGCAATGGCGTGACCCAACTGGTGGCGCGCGTGGCGGCCGATGCGGGGCTCGCGCTTGCGCCGCTGCTCGAAACCCATTCGATCGAGGTGCTCAGGCGTTTTGTCGCCGCAAACCTTGGCGTCACCTTCCTGCCGCGTACGTCCGTCACTGTCGAAATCGCGCGCGGGTCCATGCGGGCGATCGATCTCGCCGATCCGCTGCTGAGCGAGGCGAGCGCGCATCTGATGGTGCGGGCGCACCGCCGCCTGCCGCTGTCAGTCGAAAAGCTCGGCCAGCACCTTGCACAGGAAATGCAGTCCTTCCGGACGTAAGCTACCGTCCCCGGCTCCATGAAGCCCACGTGCCGCGGACGCGCCTGCCCCGTCGCCGGCGGCCCTCCAGACGTTGCCACGCCAGCAACGCATTGTACCAGGCGCGCCGTCTACCCGCTCACCAGCCCGCATGCCACCTTCGCCGGATCAATCTGTTCATACGAGGGTAAGCGGATCATGACGGCGGAACGAACGACAGTGGGCGTGGTGGGACTGGGGGCCATGGGGCTCGGCATGGCGACGACGCTCGCCAGCAAAGGCTTTGCCGTCAAGGGCTTCGACCTTTCCGACGCACGCCGCGCGCTTGCCGCCGATGGCGCGGTGACCCCGGTCGCCTTACTCGCTGAGGTCTTCTTCGACACCGATTTCATCGTCTTCTCGCTGCCGACCGCCAAGGACGTGGCCGCCGTCGTCGAGGCCAATCTCGAGGCGCTGAAGGAGGCCGGTCGGCGGGTCGTCATCATCGACACCTCGACCTCCGAGCCGGATGTCTCGCGTGATCTCGCCGCAGCCCTTGCAGGCCTCGGCCACGGCTTCATCGACGCGCCTGTCTCCGGCGGACCGGCGGGTGCCGCAAGCGGCAAGCTGACGATGATGATCGGCGGCAGCGATCAGGACGTCGGCCTTGCCGGCCCGGTGATCGACGCGATGTCGGCCAAGGCCCTGCATGTCGGCCCGAGCGGCGCCGGCAACGTCGCCAAGCTCGTCAACAACCTGCTCGCCGCCGCCCATATGGTGACGACGGGCGAAGGGCTGAAGCTGGCGCTTGCCGCCGGGCTCGATGCCGAAGAGGCGCTGAAAGTGCTCAACGCCGCCTCCGGCAAGTCGATGATCAGCGAAGTGCATTTCCCGACCTGGGTGATGAACGGCCGCTTCGACAGCGGCTTCACCATGGGCCTGATGCGCAAGGACGTGCGGCTTGCCAGCGAGCTTGCGGCCCGCACCGGCGCCGATCTGCCGCTCTCGGGCGCGGTCGCCAAGCTCTGGGCCGAAAGCCCGCTCGACAACGCCGAAGACTTCACCCGCATGGGCGCCTTCCGCCCCGTGGCCAACGACAACTGAGACTTGAAGGGAACGACGATGAACGACATGACCATGCCCGCCAAGGCCGAGCGCATCCGGGCGCTGTTCCACGGCCTCATCCCCGGCACCGAGATCGGCAGCTATGTCGACGGCACGCTAGTGCCCGGCTCCGGCGACGAACAGGCGCTCACCGATCCGGCGACCGGCGAAATCTTTGCCACCTTCAAGGATGCCGGCGCTGATGTCGTCGATGCGGCGCTGCAGGCGGCGGCGCGCGCCCAGCGCGAATGGATCTCGATGACCGCTTCGGCCCGCGGCCGGGTGATGAACGAGATCGCCCGCAAGATCCGCGAGCGCGCCGGGGAGATCGCCGAACTCGAAAGCCGCTCGGCTGGCCGGCCGATCCGCGACATTCGTGGCGAGGCGGTGCGCGTCGCCGAGATGTTCGAATATTATGCCGGCTGGTGCGACAAGCTACATGGCGAGGTGATCCCGGTTCCGACCTCGCACCTGAACTATACCCGCAACGAGCCGGTCGGCGTCGTCGCCCAGATCACCCCCTGGAACGCACCGCTCTTTACCGGCGGCTGGCAGATCGCGCCTGCCATCTGCGCCGGCAACGGCGTCGTCATCAAGCCGTCGGAACTGACGCCGCTGAGCACCCTCGTGCTCGGTGCGCTCTGCGAAGCGGGCGGCGCGCCGCGCGGCCTCGTCAACGTCATCGCCGGCCAGGGCGTGACTGCCGGCCAGGCGATGGTCGCCCATCCGAAGACGGCGCTCGTCGTTTTCGTCGGCTCGGCGCTCGCCGGTTCGGCGATTGCCGCGGCAGCGGCGAAGAACGTCGTGCCCTGCATCCTCGAACTCGGCGGCAAGTCCGGCAACATCGTCTTTGCCGATGCCGATATCGACCGTGCCATCGTCGGCGCCCAGTCGGCGATCTTCTCCGGCGCCGGCCAGAGCTGCGTTGCCGGCTCGCGTCTGCTCGTGCATCGCTCGGTGCATCAGCAGTTCGTCGAACGTTATGCTGAGGCTGCCGCCCGCATTCCGGTTGGCGATCCCTATCTGGATACGACGCAGATCGGTCCGATCAACAACGCCCGCCAATGGGCGAAGATCGAGGAAATGGTCAAGCAGGGCGTGGCCGAAGGTGCGACGCTTGCAACCGGCGGCGCCAAGCCGGCTGCCCTTCAGTCCTCCGGCGGCTTCTATTTCGCGCCGACCATTCTCGACAACGTCAAGCCGGACATGACGATCGCCCGCGAAGAGGTCTTCGGCCCGGTCGTCGGCGTTACCGTCTTCGACGACGAGGAAGAAGCGGTGACCCTCGCCAACGACAATCCTTATGGCCTTGCCGGTGCGGTCTGGACCCGTGATGTCGGCCGCGCCCACCGGGTCGCGTCAAAGGTGCGGGCCGGGACCTTCTGGATCAACGGCTACAAGACGATCAGCGTCATGTCGCCCTTCGGTGGCTTCGGCCGCTCCGGCTATGGCCGTTCCTCCGGCCGCGACGCACTGATGGCCTATACCCAGACGAAGAGCATCTGGGTCGAGACCGCGGAAAACCCGGCCGTCGTCTTCGGCTATTCGCCGGAAGCCTGATCAGCACGATCCCGAAACGAGAAACGGCCGGCGAAATGCCGGCCGTTTCTTTTTGTGACTGAAGTTCCGCTGGCTCAGAATTCGAATGCGGTCGACACCATGAAGGTGCGCGGCGCGCCGGCGGCAAGGAAGCCACGGGCTGACGAGGCCCAATAGTTCTCGTCGAAGACGTTCTGCACGGTCGCGCGCACTTCCACCGGCTTGCCGCCTTCGCGCTCGAAGGAATAGCGCGCGCCGAGATCGACCCGCGTCCAGTCCGAAACCTTCTGCGTGTTTTTCTGGTCGTAGTAGGTGCTGCCGGTGTAGACGAGGCGGCCCGTCAGCGTCAGGTTCTCGACCCAGGGAGTGTCATACTCGCCGTAGAGGCTGACCGCGACATCCGGAACGCCGGGAACACGATTGCCATCGAACCGTTCCCCTGTCCGCGAGTTTTCTGCCTTATCGAGCTTGGCGTCCATGAACGTGACCCCGCCAAGCAGGCGAACACCGTCAACCGGTTCGCCGTAGGCCGAGAGCTCGAGACCACGGTTAACCTGCAGGCCGTCGACGGCGAAGACGCCACCGGTCGTCAGACCGTTGGGCTGTCTGATCTCGAACAGCGCTGCGCCCAGCATCACCTCGCCGAGATCGTACTTGAGGCCGATTTCCTTCTGCTTGCTGACGACCGGAGGGAATATCTGGTTGCTGTTCACAGCGGTGGACGGCGCTGACGGCCCTTCGGTCAGGGCTTCCACATAGTTGGCATAGACCGAGAGGCTGTCGGAAACGTTGAAGAGAGCGGCGACGGCAGGACTGAACCGGGATTCTTCGTAGTAGTAGGTCTGCTGACCAAGCGGCACGGCACCGGGACGCGTATTGTAGCCCCGCACACGCATTTCCTGATAGCGCCCGCCGACCGTCAGCTGGAACCGATCCTCGGCGAACGAAAGCGTATCGGAGATTGCAACGCTAGTCGCGAGCAGGTCAGAAAATGCATGTAGGTCGTTCGAGCGCGGAAGTCCGCCCGTATTGACCCAATCGCTCGGCACATAGATCGGGTTGTAGATATTCGTCATATAGCTTCTGAAGCCGAGCCGACCGGGATGGAAGTAGCCGCGGTTGTTCTCGTTGAGCGCCCGGCTTACGGAAACGTTCAGTTGGTGACCGACGGGACCGGTATCGAACTCAGACCGAAGGCCGATTTCCCCCGAGACACCTTGGATCTCCTGCGGATTGTAGCCGAATTCGGCCAGTGCATCGCCCTTGGAGTTCTGAATTGTGTAGGAGGTGCTCAGGAAGTCCTCGCGGTAGCGGCTGATGCCGCCGGCCGCGTAAACAGTGGTGTTATCCAGCACGTCGAATTCGATGCGACCAGCGGCCATGTTATGCTCGCTGTCGTGGTATTCGAACGGGTTGGATGTGTTGATCCGGCCGTCCGGCGCTTCCGGGATCTTGATGCCCGGCGCTGCCGCGTTGAACAGCGAGGCCGGCGCATTGATGTTCTGCTTGGAGTGGTTGATGTCGAGCGAGGCGCGTACCCGTTCGCCGCGATAGTCGAGGCCGAGCGACAGCACGCCGATCTCGTTCTCGTTGTGATCAAGCGCCGTGTCTCCGCCGCGATAGGATCCGTTGAAACGGACGCCCCATTCGCCCTCGGGTCCGAAACGGCGACCGACATCGAGGTGCGACCACAGTTGCGAGTCCGACATATAGGTCGTCGTCAGCCGCGTCAGCGGCTCGTCGGTGGCGCGCTTGGGCACGAGGTTGATGGTTCCGCCGACGCGGCCGACGCCACCGTTGACCAGCGCGCTCGGGCCCTTCAGCACTTCGACCCGCTCGATGCCCTCAAGCGGGCTGCGGCGCGGATTGGTGATGTAGAACAGGCCGTCATAGGCGGTGTCCAGATTGGTGACCGAGAAGCCGCGGATGAAGAAGGAGTCGCGCTCGCTGAATGCCGGCGCATCCATGCGCACGGACGGATCGTTGAGCGTGATGTCGGAGATCGTTCGCGCCTGCTGATCGCGGATCAGCTTGTCCGTATAGCTGGTGATGCTGAACGGCGTTTCCTTGACAGGGCGGTTGCCAAGCGCGCCGAGCCGCGCACCCGTTGCCATCTGACCGCCCGCATAGGGAGCCGAAGGCTGGCCGATGGTGCCGGTCTCGGGCGGCTGGCCGCCCGTTTGCCCGACGGCCACGATGGGCGCCAGTTGCGTCGCGCCGCCCGAACTGCGTTCAGCCTGGGCCGGGCTTTCGACCCGGTTGGTCTTGCGCGCCTCCTGCGCCGACGTCGCTACGGCGGACATCGCCAGCAGCGACACACCCGCCAGAACGACTTTGCCTCGCCGACGCGAAACCGAATTGAACCTGCCCCTTGCCATTCTCTTACCCCTGTAACTTCGATTAACGTGAATTCCGTATCCGCCACGGTCGCCGGCCGAACCCAGCCGCCGCTCAGAACGCGACGCACCCGCCTTGCCCGTTGAACAACGGTGCAGGGCGAGCCCCAGACATTGCGTTCAGTTGCGGCTATTTCGACCGACAGACGGGTCTCGTGCGCAGCAGCTCGCTTCGGCAAAGCGGGTGCGTGACCGGCCCTTCGGTCACTGCGCGTGCGGTTACGCCGATGCAGGCCCGCAGCCAGACAAAGTGTCGGCGACCGCGGGGCGTCCCATGGTTGGGAACAGTCTCAAAACTGGGCGACATTGCGAACATCGGCATTGAAACATCAACTATAACAACGGCATAAAACTTGAATTTCTAAGTCAAGTCTGTGCACGTATAGTCGGATTCGGCCGGGCGTCCACGCTTTTTGTGCGTGAATTCAGCGGTTAACGGTAAACCGGACATTGCCTGCCAGATGCGGAATGACGGGTAATCGGGCCTGGCGGGTCCGTTATCTCACGCCGGACGGCACAACCCACTCCAACGCAGGCCGGCCGATCGGAAACCGGGCCATCCGAAGATCGATGGGAAAAGGATGCCCTTATCGAGCGACGCCCCTATCCACCCAAGGGCCGCTCAGTCCTCCGGAGCGGCTCGCTCGCCTGTCAGGCGCGGAAGCGATCGAAAGCGGTCAAGCGCTTGATCGGCGGATCGGCTTCCTTCCAGCGGTAGATCTCCGAGCGGAGATAGCCGAGTTCGTCTTCCAGTGCGGTTTCGGCGACCTCGACCCACCAGGCTTTCGGGCGCCCGTCGCTTCCGTCAGACCAGCGGTAGCCGCGGGCTTTCAGGTGATCCTTCATGTCGAACGGGCTGTTTTCCGCAAAAATGCGGACGCGCGATCGCAGGCTCGCCTGGTAAAGCTCGGCAAAGGGTGTTTCGCCGGAGCCGCCATCCTTGGCAAGGACTTCGAGCAGAGCGAAACAGTCGTCGACCGCCCGATGGCCGTCGTGGAAGTAGCCGGCCTGCCCGATCAGGTAGCCGAGTTTCGTGCCTTCGAAGCCGCGAGAGGACCAATCGACCTCGGAGACGGAACAGGCCCACGCCTTTCCGGCGAAAACGGGCGAGAAGGCCTCGCAGAAGGGCCGGTCGAAGCCGGCATTGTGGGCGATGACAAGGTCCGCCTTTTCCATCAGCACCCGCACCTCATCGAGGTCGATCGACTTTCCCGCAACCATCTCGTTGGTGATGCCGGTCAGGCGGGTGATTTCCGCGGGGATCGGGTTGGTCGGCTGGCGCAAGCCGCCGAAAACGCCGGTCACATCGCCGAGGTTCCCCTTCTCATCGAAGGTAAAGGCGACCAGCCCGATCTCGATGATCTCATCCTTGCGATGGTTGAGCCCGGTGGTTTCAGTATCGAGGATAACGCCATGCAGCGGAAAGCCGGGACGAGCGACGGGCACCACGGAACGCGGCACGAGCCGCTGCAACAGGCGATAACGACCCGTCGCCTGAAGGTGACGGACCATGTCTTCCTCGTTCAGCGATGCTCTTTTGACCGCTGAGCCACCGCCTGCCTTTTTGGAGGTGGCCTCGCTCGAAGCAAAGAGGTCGAACTGCTGCGTCATTCGGTTGTCCCGCACATTAACGACTCACACGCGTGCGCTCCAGAATAGCCGCTAACGGGCATGCTTCCCAGAAAATCAGGAAGAA
The DNA here is from genome assembly GCF_050434285.1 of Ensifer sp. KUDG1. Taxonomy (NCBI): domain Bacteria; kingdom Pseudomonadati; phylum Pseudomonadota; class Alphaproteobacteria; order Hyphomicrobiales; family Rhizobiaceae; genus Ensifer; species Ensifer sp. KUDG1. The sequence continues at coordinate 214,119 of NZ_JBNDIG010000006.1, read as the reverse complement.
GGCGCAGGAGCGCCTGTTTTTCAGGGGCAAAAGATGGGGAAACTGACCCTCGCTTCAATAGGCTGCGGCGGCACTGTCGTCCCTACCCCCGTCAACACGGGGTGCAGAAACGACAGTGCCGCCGCAGCGAGAACGTCAGTAACGTCGTGGCGATTGCGCCGCTCGATCAGGCCGCGCGGCTCCAGCTTTCACGTGCCGCAGCAGCTTCCAGCTTGAACTTCGCCAACATCGTGCGCAGCTGACGGCTTTCTTCGGCGAGTGTGCCGCTCGCCGCCGTGGTCTCTTCGACCATCGCCGCGTTCTGCTGGGTCATCTGGTCCATGTGGTTGACCGAGGTGTTGATCTCCTGCAGCGCAGTCGCCTGCTCGCGGGCAGCAGTTGCGATCGTGTTGACGTGGCCGCTGACATTGTTGACCAGCGTCTCGATCTCCAGCAGCGCCTCGCCGGTGGAACGCACCAGCGAAACGCCGGTTTCGACTTCCGATGCCGAGCTGTGGATCAGCGTCTTGATCTCCTTGGCCGCATTGGCCGAACGCTGGGCGAGTTCTCGCACTTCCTGGGCGACAACGGCAAAACCACGGCCGGCCTCGCCGGCGCGTGCCGCTTCGACGCCGGCATTGAGCGCCAGCAGGTTCGTCTGGAAGGCGATCTCGTCGATGACGGAGATGATCTGGTTGATGCGGTTCGACGAATCCTCGATGCGCCCCATCGCGTCGACCGCGCTGCGGACGATCGCACCGGAACGGCCGGCGCTTTCCTTGGTGGCACGCACCATCTCATGCGCCTCGTTCGCCCGCTCGGAGGCGGTGCGCACGGTCGAGGTGATCTCGTCGAGTGCCGCAGCGGTCTCTTCAAGCGCTGCCGCCTGCTGTTCCGTGCGCTTGGAAAGATCATTGGCAGCCGAGCTCAGTTCGGCCGAGTTGTCGTTGATGGTGCTTGCGGCGCTGCGCACGTTCTGCATGGTCGAGCGCAACGTCACCATCGTCTGGTTGACGTTCACCTGCAGCTCGGCAAAGGCGCCGTGGAATTCGCCGCGCATGGTCTGCGTCAGGTCGGCATCGGCAAGGGCTGCAATGACGCGGCGAACCTCGTTGACCGTCTGGTCGACGCTCGACACCAGCTCGTTGACGCTCGAGGCAAAACGGTTGAGGTCCTCGTTTTCGTAGTCCTTGTTGATGCGGCCGGTGAAATCGCCGGCAACGGCCGAGGCGACGACGACGCTGATGTTGGACTGCAGGTCGCTGCTGCGGGCATGGAGGGCTGCTTCCTGCGCCTTCATCGCACGCATGGCAATGCCGTTCTTGCGGAAGACTTCAACGGCGCGGGCCATCTCGCCGATCTCGTCCTGGCGGGAAACGTCCGTCGCATCTCCATCGAGTTTGCCGTCCGCAAGTTCGCTCATCGTCGAGGTCAGGTCACGGACCGGCATGACGATACCGCGGCGGGCAACGACGAGGCTGACGCCGACGCCGAAGAGTACGCAAAGCGCCGCGGCGGCGGCAAGGATCGTCATGGCCACGGACGAGGAGTTGAGCGCCTCTTCACGGGCCGTCGCCAGCGCATCGCCGGAATAGGTGCTGTAGGTCTTGACCGTTGCCGTCACCGTCTTTTGGGCTTCGAGCGCCTTGTCGAGTGCGGCCTTGACGGCACCGGCATCGCCGCCCTTTTCGGCGGCAACGGCGACCATGGCGCGGATCTCGTCGAAGTAGCTGTTGAGCGTCAGGCGAATGTCGTTCAACAGCTTGTCTTCGGCATCGTCGGCGACGGCCTCGATCTTGGTCAGGCGACCGAGCATTTCTTCGGCACGCTTCTCGGTTTCCGCGCCAAATTCGGCAGCGTTCTCAGGCGCGGCGGCGAGCTGGTAGGTCATGCGGCTGACGGCAATGATGTCGACCCGCAGGTCCATCGCCTCGCGCGCTGCTTCCTCACGGGCGCCGACATCGACGATCGTCGCACCGAGCGAGGAAAGACCACGCGCTCCGGCGAGCGCAATCAGAATGGAGGAAATGCCCATGACCACGACCACGAGGCCGACCTTGGTCAAAATCGAGAGGTTCTTGAACGTCACTGCCGTGACTCCTTGGATGTCGCGATCGCGCTGTTGGGAGGGACATGGTCAGCCAAACCGGCGGGAGGAGGACCGGATGTTTGCAAGCGCCGTCGAGGGAGGAGGTCGGGCGCGCACTGACCAATGAGCACTTAGTAATTTCGAATTTAAATTCGAGTTAAAAAAGCGATCACGTCTTTTCGCATATGCAGCAAAAGAAATGGCGCATATCCCGGAACGAAAAACGGGCGGACGATCGCTCGCCCGCCCGCAGACCACCGCAGCAGTCTTGGGAGATTTCAGTCTTTCCGGCTTATGACCGGCCGTAGCCGCCGCCGGTCGGGGTCACGACGGTGAAGGCTTCGCCGGCTTCCAGAACCGTATGGGCGCAACCCGACAGCTCCTCCGTCCGGCCGTCGTTGCGGCGGACGATGTTGCGGCCAAGTTCACCCTGGCTTCCGCCCTTGATGCCGAAGGGCGCGACCCGGCGATGACCTGAGAGGATGGCGAAATCCAGTTTTTCGCGGGCACGGATCGTGCGCTTCGTGCCGTTGCCGGCATTCCACTGGCCGCGACCACCCGAGCCGACACGAATGTGGAAGTCTTCGAGCACCACCGGAAAGCGGGTTTCGAGGATTTCCGGGTCGGTGAGCCGCGAATTGGTCATGTGGGTATGGACCGCATCGGCGCCGTTGTAGCCGGGACCGGCCGGTGCGCCCGAGCAGATCGTTTCGTAGTACTGATAGTTGTCGTTGCCGAAGGTCAGGTTGTTCATCGTCCCTTGCGCGCCCGCCTGGCTCTGGACCGCGCCGAACAGGCAGTTGGTGACGGCCTGGCTGACCTCGACGTTGCCGGCGACGACGGCGGCCGGATAACGCGGCGTCAGCATCGTGCCCTCGGGGATGACGATGTGGATCGGACGCAGGCAACCGGCGTTCATCGGAATGTCGGCCTCGACCAGCACGCGGAAGACATAGAGAACCGCCGCGCGGGTGACAGGCGCCGGCGCGTTGAAGTTGTCGCCGCGCTGCTCGGACGTGCCGGTGAAATCGACCGTCGCCTCGCGCTTGTCGCGGTCGACGGTGATCTTGACCACGATGCTGCAGCCCTGGTCCATCTCGTAGGAGAACTCACCATCGGGCAACTGGTCGAGCACGCGGCGCACGCTCTCGGCGGCATTGTCCTGGACGTGGCCCATATAGGCTTCGACCACATCCTCGCCGAACTGGGCGATCATCTTCTTCAGTTCGGCGACGCCCTTTTCGTTGGCCGCAACTTGCGCCTTCAGGTCGTTGACGTTCTGCAGGATGTTGCGCACCGGATAACGTGCACCGTTCAGAAGCGCTTCGAGCTCCACTTCGCAGAAGCGGCCGGCATCGATGAGCTTGAAGTTGTCGATATAGACGCCTTCCTCCTCGATATTGGTGGCAAGCGGCGACATCGAGCCCGGCGAGATGCCGCCGATATCGGCATGATGGCCGCGGCTGGCGACCCAGAAGCGGATCTCTCGTCCGGCATCGTCGAAGACTGGCGTGCAGACGGTGAGGTCAGGCAGGTGCGTACCGCCGTTATAGGGCGCGTTGATCAGGAACACGTCGCCCGGATGGATGACCGGGTTTTCGCGGATCGCAGTTGCGACCGAGGCGTCCATGGAGCCGAGATGCACCGGCATGTGAGGGGCATTGGCGACGAGATTGCCGCGGTTGTCGAAGACGGCGCAGGAGAAATCGAGCCGCTCCTTGATGTTGACCGAATAGGCGGTGTTCTGCAGTGTCACGCCCATCTGCTCGGCGATCGACATGAAGAGGTTGTTGAAGATCTCCAGCATGACCGGATCGGCATGGGTGCCGATCGCGCTTTGCTGCTGCAGCACCTTCACGCGGCGAAGCACGATATGGTCCTTCGCGGTTAGCTCCGCCTGCCAGCCGTCCTCGACGACGACGGTCTGGTTCGGTTCGATGATGATCGCCGGACCGTCGAGCCGCTGGCCGGGGCTCAGCTCGGCGCGCAGCAGGACCGGCGCATCGTGGAACTGGCCTTGAGAATAGAACTGGGTGCGACGTGAAACGTCTGGTGCGCCTGACGTGACGGATGCGCCTTCGCGCTCCATCTGGGCCGCACCGCCGCCGACCGTCTCGACTTCGACGGCGTCGATCACCAGCGCCTTGTTGTCGGCGACGAAGCCGAAGCGGCGCTTGTGCAGCTCTTCGAACTCGGCGCGCAGGCGGGCGATGTCGTCATGCGCCGGGAAGGTCGCGTCGACGGCGAGCACCGTATCAGTGCCGGCATAGCGGATATGGGCGCGCAGATGGGTGCGGATCTCGTCGCGGGCAATTCCTTGGGCTTCCAGTTCGCCGAGGCAGTCGACTTCCAGCTCGGCGCCGAGCGTGCTGAGCGCTGCCGGCGCCTGGTCGTCGAGCGCGACGCCGAGCGCCTTCTGGCGGGTCGAGCGGATATCGGCAAGGCCCATGCCGTAGGCCGAGAGCAGGCCGGACATCGGATGCACGAGAATGCTCTTCATGCCGAGTTGGTCGGCAACGAGGCAGGCGTGCTGGCCGCCGGCGCCGCCGAAGCAACTCAACGCATAGCGCGTCACGTCATAGCCGCGCTGCACGGAAATCTTCTTGATCGCCTCGACCATGTTGGCAACGGCGATGCGGATGAAGCCATCGGCCACGTCCTCGGGGCTCCGGCCATCGCCGATCTCGGAGGCCATGGCGGCAAAGCGGCCGCGGACGGTCTCGACATCGAGGCGCTCGTCCTGGTTCGGTCCGAAGAGCGCCGGGAAGAAATCCGGCATCAGCTTGCCGAGCATGACATTGGCATCGGTGACAGCAAGCGGGCCGCCGTTGCGGTAGCAGGCGGGGCCCGGGTTGGCGCCGGCCGAGTCCGGGCCGACGCGGAAACGCTCGCCGTCGAAGTGCAGGATCGAACCGCCGCCGGCGGCAACCGTGTGGATCAGCATCATCGGCGCGCGGACACGCACGCCGGCGACCTCGGTCTCGAACGCACGCTCATATTCGCCGTCGAAATGGGCGACGTCGGTGGAGGTGCCACCCATGTCGAAGCCGATGACGCGATCAAAGCCCGCGGCTTCACCGGTCTTGGCTAGGCCGACGACACCGCCGGCGGGGCCGGAGAGAATGGCGTCCTTGCCCTGGAACATCTCCGCTGCCGTCAGGCCACCCGACGACATCATGAACATGACGCGCGCGCCAGTGCGGGCAATGTCGAGCTCGCCCGAGACTTGAGCGACGTAGCGGCGCAGGACCGGGGAAAGATAGGCGTCGATGACGGTGGTGTCGCCGCGGCCGACATATTTGATCAGCGGCGAAACCTCGTGGCTGACCGAGACCTGCTCGAAGCCGAGTTCGCGGGCAATGCGGGCAACGGCCGCCTCATGCTCCGGGTATTTGTAGGCATGCATGAAGACGATGGCGACGGCCTTATAGCCCTTACCCTTCAGGTCATCGAGGGCAACGCGCGCCTTTGCCTCGTCGAGCGGCTGCTCGACGATACCGTCGGCCAGCACCCGCTCGTCGAGTTCGACGATGTCCTGGTAGAGCGCTTCCGGCTTGATGATTTCGGTCGCGAAGATCTTCTTGCGTTCCTGGTAGCCGATCTTCAGCGCGTCGCGGAAACCCTTGGTCGTCACCAGCGCCAGGGGCTCGCCCTTGCGCTCGAGCAGCGCATTGGTGGCGACCGTCGTGCCCATGCGCACTTCGCCGATGAGACCGGTCGGGATCGGCGCACCGGTCGCAAGGCCCAGATGCAGGCGAATGCCCTGCACGGCCGCGTCGCGGTAGGCCTCGGGATTTTCCGAAAGCACCTTGCGCGCATGCAAGTTCCCTTGCGGATCGCGACCGATGACATCGGTGAAGGTGCCGCCGCGGTCGATCCAGAAGTCCCAGCTGCCGGTTTCGCGTGCGCTCATTGTCCATCCCTCTCATTCGCGAGCCGCTTCATTGTGCAAGCCCGGAAATTCATCAAAGCAGTTCGTTGACAAAATGTCGATAAAATGATGACATAAAATCGTCAAGATGAGGAAGAGCTGAATGACGAAGAAGTCGGAGGATAGCTTCGAAGGAAGGGAATGGGCCGAAAATGCCCTGCCCGAACATCTAAAGCCGGTCGCGGCCATCGGCCCGATCGTTTCCTCCGCGCACCTGGCTGAAGGCGGCTCTCCCGGCCTCTCCGAGGTCGAATACGGGTTGATTCTCGCGTCGCATGCCTTTCACCGCTGGATGATGCGCTGCATGGCGGCTGCCGGCGTTCCCGGTCTCTCCCCCATCGAAATCCTGATCCTGCACACGATCCGTCATCGCGATCGCGGCAAGAAGCTCGCCGACATCTGTCTCGTACTCGACATCGAAGACACCCATGTCGCGACCTATGCCATCCGCAAGCTCGAAGCCGCCGGCCTGGTGACGACGGGCAAGGAAGGCAAGGAAAAGACCATCCTCATCACCGACAAGGGCTCGGACGCCTGCACGCGCTACGCAAAGATCCGCGAGCGGCTGCTGGTTTCCTCCACCGCCAAGGCGCGTCCTTCCGAAGAGACGCTTTCCGAGATCGCCGCCGTCCTGCGTTTCATGTCGGGCGCCTATGAACAGTCCGCGCGCGCCGCGACCACATTGTAACAAGGAAGACCGCGTGACCGTCGAAAAGCCTGCGCCCCTGCTCGCCGTTGAGAAGCTTTCCGTCGCCTTCAACGGCAATCCCGTCGTCGAAGACCTGAGCTTCACGGTAACACCGGGCCGCACGTTGGCAATCGTCGGCGAATCCGGCTCCGGCAAATCGGTGACGTCGCTGTCGATCATGCGGCTCGCCGACATGATGGGCGGCCAGTTTCCGACCGGCCGCATCCTGTTTCGCGGCAAGGACGGCGAAATCGATCTGACGAGCGCCCCGCAGAAGGCCATGCGCGCGATCCGCGGCAAGGAGATCGCCATGATCTTCCAAGAGCCGATGACGTCCTTGAACCCGGTCTTTACCATCGGCGACCAGGTCGCCGAAGTGCTGATGCTGCACGAGAAGATGACCAAGGCCGAAGCGCTCGTCGAGACGCGCCGCCTGCTCGACATGGTCCGCCTTCCTGACAGCGCCGAACTGATCGGCCGTTATCCGCACCAGCTGTCCGGCGGCATGCGCCAGCGCGTCATGATCGCCATGGCGCTTGCCTGCCGGCCGAAATTGCTGATCGCCGACGAGCCGACGACGGCGCTCGACGTGACGATCCAGGCGCAGATCCTGACGATCATCCGCGACCTGCAGAAAGAACTCGGCATGGCGGTGATCTTCATCACCCATGACATGGGTGTCGTCGCCGAAATGGCCGACGACGTCGTCGTTATGTGGAAGGGCCGCAAGGTCGAGGAAGGCCCGGTCGACGAGATCTTCGCAAGCCCCAAGCATCCCTATACCCAGACGCTGCTTTCCGCCGTGCCGAAGCTCGGCAGCATGACCGGCGAGGAATTCCCGAAGCGCCTGCCGCTGACCATGATGGTGGACGGCGAGCCGAAGCGCGTCGGCGAAACCCATATCCAGCGCACCGCCCGTTACGACGCTGCACCGATCCTTTCGGTGCGCGATCTCGTCACCCGCTTCGACGTGCGCAAGAACCTCTTCGGCAAGGCGACGCACCGCGTACACGCGATCGAGAATGTCAGCTTCGACATTTTCCCGGGCGAAACGCTGGCGCTGGTCGGCGAGAGCGGCTCGGGCAAGTCGACGATCGGTCGCACGATCCAGCAACTGCAGAACGCAACCTCGGGCGAGATCCTCTTTGGCGGTCGCCCGGTCTCGGCCATGAGCTATGCCGAGCGGCAGCGGCTGAAGCAGGAAATCCAGTACATCTTCCAGGACCCCTTCGCTTCGCTCGATCCGCGCAAGACTGTCGGCTTCTCGATTGCCGAGCCGATCCGCACCCATGGCCTGATCCTCGGTGAAAAGGAAATCGAAAAGCGCGTGCACGAATTGCTGGAGCGTGTCGGCCTGACGCCCGCGCATGCCAAGCGCTATCCGCACGAATTCTCCGGCGGCCAGCGCCAGCGCGTCTGCATCGCGCGGGCGCTTGCCTCCCGCCCCAAGCTGATCATCGCCGACGAGGCGCTGTCAGCCCTCGACGTCTCGATCCAGGCGCAGATCATCAACCTGTTCATGGAGCTGCAGGAACAGGAAGGCCTCGCCTATCTGTTCATCAGCCATGACATGGCGGTGGTCGAGCGTATGAGCCACCGCGTGGCCGTGCTCTATCTCGGCCAGGTCATGGAATTCGGCAGCCGCCAGCAGGTCTTCGAGACGCCGTCCCATCCCTATACCCGCCGGCTGCTTTCCGCTGTGCCCGTCGCCGAGCCCGGCAAGGGCCGCGAGCGCGCCATGCTGGAGGGCGAGATCCCGAGCCCGATCCGCCGCGTCGGCGACGAACCCGCGGTGCTGCCGCGCAAAGAGATCGCCCCTGGCCATTTTGTGGCCAAGGGTGCGTGAGCCGCTTTCTCTTCTCAAGAAGGCTGTCGAAACAGGAGTGAGTAAATGATCAACAAAAAGGGGATCCACGCCGCTTTCATCGCACTTGCGATGGCGGGCAGTTTCATGACCGCAGCCCCGGCCTTTGCCGCGGGCACGCTGACGGTGTCTTCGCCGCAGGATCCGGGAAGCTGGGACCCGGTCGACACCTTCCTCGTCAACTGGGCGTCGGTTGCCACCAACATCTATGACGGCCTGACCTATCGCGGCCCCGACTTGAAGCTCGTACCCGGTCTTGCGACCGCCTGGGAAGAGCTCGACGGCGGCAAGCGCCTGCGCTTCACGCTGCGCGAAGGCGTCAAGTTCCACAATGGCGAGCCCTTCAACGCCGAAGCGGTGAAGTTCACCTTCGACCGTCTGCTCGGCGAAGAAGGTTCCAAGGGCCCGCAGAAGTCCAACTATGCCGTGATCGAGAAGGTCGAGATCGTCGACGAGAAGACCGTCGACCTCGTTCTCAAGACCCCGGATCCTGTGCTTCTCACCAAGCTCGCCGGCTACGGTGCGATGATCGTTCCGCCGAAGTACATAAAGGAAAAGGGCGAGGACTACTTCAACGCCCATCCTGTTGGTACCGGCCCGTTCAAGTTCGTCTCCTATGAGCCGAAGGTCGGCATCAAGCTCGAAGCCTTCGCCGAGCATTGGGGCGGCGCGCCGAAGCTTTCCAACCTCAACTACCGCTTCATTTCGGAGCCGGCGACCGCCGTTGCCGAACTGCAGGCCGGCCGCGTCGATCTCGTCATCCCGCCGACCATTCCGATCGGCATGATCCCGACGATCCAGGGCGACAGCAATCTGGAGATCGTCTCCAGCGCCGGCCCGACGGTCTACGCGCTGCGCTTCAACACCCGCGACGGCATCACCAAGGATTCGAAGGTCCGCAAGGCGCTGATCCTCGGCGTCGATCGCGACACCATCATCCAGTCGATCCTCGCCGGCCAGGCCGACCCGATCGCCAGCTTCCAGGGCAAGCTCTCCTTCGGCTTCGACCCGGCGATGAAGCCGCTTCCCTACGATCCGGAACAGGCAAAGGCGCTGCTGAAGGAAGCCGGTGTTGCACCGGGTGCCTCCGTGCAGATCGACGTCCGCGGCAACGACGCGACCTTCAACGAGGTCGTGCAGGCAACCGCAAGCTACCTGCAGCTGATCGGCATCAACGCCACGATCAAACCGTACGAGACCAACGTTCTCTTGAACGACATCATCCCGGCCGGCAAGACCGGCGCGATGTTCCAGCAGTCCTGGGGCGGCTGGACGCTCGACTACGACAACACCGCCTACTCGATGTACCACTCGGGCGAAAAGTGGAACCCCTACGACAGCGATCCGGAACTCGACAAGCTGCTCGAATCGCAGCGCTCGATCACCGACCAGGCCAAGCGCGAGGAGATCCTCAAGCAGATCGCCAACTACGCCGCAGACCGTTCGCTCGAAATGCCGCTTTATAACCTCAACGCCATCTTCGGCGTGAGCAAGCGCGTCAAGAACTTCACGCCGGTGCCGGATAGCCGCCTGCGGCTGACGGACGTGACGGTCGAGTAATACAGGCCAGTCCGCCGCCTCACGCTTGAGGCGGCGGACCATTTTTCCAAAAGGGCGGGTCACTTGGCCGGATTTCTGATCAAACGTTTTCTGCAGGCGGTTTTCGTCGTGTTCGTCGTGACACTGACCGTCTCCTATGCCATCCGGTTCACCGGCGACCCGGCGCTGATGCTGGCGCAGGGTGCGGGCAGCGTCACCGAGGCCGACCTCGTGCGCATCCGCGAGGGCCTCGGCCTCAACCAGCCTTTCCTGGCGCAATATGCCGATTTCATCACGGGCATGTTCAGGCTCGATTTCGGCCGCTCCTTCATGGGCGGAACGCCTGTTTCGCAGCTGATCGCCTCTGCGTTGCCGGCGACCATGCTGCTCGCCTTCGCCTCGCTGATCGTCTCGATCGCAATTTCCATTCCGCTCGGCATTCGCGCCGCCGTCGCCCGCGGCAAATGGGCCGACCAGACGATCCGCATTCTGTCGCTGATCGGGCTTTCCTTCCCGAACTTCTGGCTGGCGATCATGCTGGTGTTGCTGTTCTCGATCGTCCTCAAATGGCTGCCGCCGAGCGGCATGGACGGTTTTGCAAGCTTCATCATGCCGGCGCTGACCATGGGCATCATCCTGACGGCAACCAATGTGCGCCTGGTGCGCACCGCGATGCTGGAAACCTTGCAGTCGCAATACATCATGGTCGCGCGCGCCAAGGGCCTCAGCGAAAGCAAGGTGCTCTACAAGCACGCGCTTCGTAACTGCGCGATCCCGCTGATCACCTATTTCGGCCTGCAGTTCGGCGGCCTGCTTGGCGGCATCGTCGTCGTCGAACTCGTCTTCAACTGGCCGGGCATGGGCACGCTGGCCTTCGATGCGGTCGCTTCCCGCGACTACCCCGTGCTTCAGGCGGTCATCACGGTGCTTTCGCTGATGATCGTGTTCGTCAATCTTCTGGTCGACATCGCCTATGGCCTCGTCGACCCGCGCATCCGGACGGAGTGAGCCGATGACGTCAAAGGCTGCAAACTCCCGCTTCGCCCGTTTCCGCAATCTCGAATTCATCCTCGGTGCGTTGCTCACCGGCGGCATCTGCCTCGCCGTTCTTTTCTCCGGCGTGCTCTTTCCCGGCGGCGTCGACAAGATCGACCTGATGGCGCGGCTGACGCCACCCTTCGTCAACTGGGCGCATCCGCTCGGAACCGACCCGCTCGGTCGTGACGTGCTTGCCCGGGTCGTTGCCGGCGGCAAGATCTCACTGCTCGTCGGCCTGACCTCGGTTGCCGGCGCCGTCGTCGTCGGCGTGGTCATGGGGCTCGTCTCGGGCTACTATCGCGGCTTCTGGGACATGATCGTCATGCGCTTTGCCGACGTTCAGCTCGCGCTCCCCTTCATTCTGCTCGCGATCACCTTCATCGCCATCGTCGGCGGCGGGCTCGGCAACACCATCATCCTGCTGATCGTCTCGCAATGGGTGCAATATGCGCGACTCGTGCGCGGCTCGGTGCTGTCGCTGCGCGAGCGCGAGTTCATCCAGTCGGCTCGCGCCATCGGCGTGCGCGACTACAAGATCCTGTTCCAGCACCTGCTGCCGAACCTGGTCGGCCCGGTGATCGTCCTGATGACGCTCAACGTCGCCAACAACATCCTGCTCGAAAGCAGCCTCACCTTCCTCGGCCTCGGCGTCGATCCGCTGATCCCGAGCTGGGGCGGCATGCTCGCCGACGGCCGTACCTACCTGCAGAACGCCTGGTGGGTCAGCGTCTTCCCGGGCCTTGCGATCCTCTTGACCGTTCTCGGCCTCAATCTTCTCGGCGACTGGCTGCGCGACAGCCTCGACCCAACCGGTAGAACCTCACGATGACGACGATTTTCGAAGGCGCCTTCGAGCGCACGCTCGACACGCTCCTGACCACCTACGGCAAGGAAGCCGCCCGCGGCACCAAGCTCGAAGCCTGGTTGTTCGACGATGCCGCGAGCCGCAAGGCGGCCGAACAGAAGCTCGCAAGCTTTGGCGTCAAGGCGGCGCTCAGGAGCGCCTACAAGCCGCTGCTGCATTTCTTCCTGGAAGAAGTGGATCGCGCAGCCCTCGCGAACGTCATCGTCCGCTATCCCCAGCATGAAGGTGCGCCACAGAACCGCTTCCTGCTCGAGGCCTATCCGCTCGCAGCCCTCCTCGGCGATGCCGAGATCCACTTTGCGGCCGGTAGCGCCAAGGCTTTCACCTACGATGTCGCACTGACCTTCCGTGACGGACGGAAGGAGAGCCACGCGGTCTTTGCCCCGAACCGCATCCACACCGACTTCATCGGCGAAACACTGCTGTCGCCGACGGGCTGGATCCGCCTCGACGAGGGCTGCGACAAACATCGCGAGTGCCACCTCGAGACCGATTACGAGCGGTTGTTTGCCGGTACGATGCAGGCGATCGCCGATCATGCCTGGGGCGACAGCGAGCCCTATTTCGAAGAGCTCAACATCCGCGCGACCCTGCCGATCACCGACTTCCGCCTGCCGGTCGGCGAAGAGGTCATCAGCCTTCGCGAGGCGCTGCACGAGGACTTCTATTTCTCGCTGCTCGAAGTCTTCCAGAAGAAATCCGGACGTCCGCTCGGCGACCGCGGCCTGAAGCCGGGCCAGATCGTGCCGGAGATCGTCTTCGGCGTCGGCAAGCCAACGGTCGCCGTCAAGGCCCGGCCGCTGCAGGCGACCGATGTCGACGGCGAAACCCTGCCGCTTAATACCGCCGAGGCACCGCTGGCGGTGGCGCAGATCCACGCCGAACTCGCCGCGATCGACGGCGAGCCCTTCGAGGCCAAGTCGCGTGCCGGCCGGCCGGTCAAGGCTCGCTACCACAAGGGAACCGACGCCGCTGTGATGATCAGCGGCGGTCAGCACCCGAACGAGACGACCGGCATCGTCGGCGTGCTCCGCGCCGCGCAGGCGCTCGCCACACGTGCCGGCACCCACTTCACCATCTCGCCGCTCGAAAACCCCGACGGCTATGCCGTGCATCAGCGACTGCGCGTCGACAACCCGCTGCACATGCACCATGCCGCCCGATACACCGCCCTCGGCGACGATCTCGAATATCGCACGGGTGCCGCACTCAACGAGCGCGAGATCCGCAAGGAAGCCGAGCGGCTGACGGGCGCGCAGCTGCACGTCAACCTGCACGGCTACCCGTCGCATGAATGGACGCGGCCGCTTTCGGGCTACGTGCCGCGCGGCTTTGCCATGTGGACCCTGCCCAAGGGCTTCTTCCTGATCATGCGCCACCACGCCGAATGGGAAGCGCGCGCCGAACAGCTGATCGCGGAAGTCACCGAGCGGCTTGCGGCCGTTCCGGGCCTGCTCGCCTATAACAACGCGCAGATCGCGCTTTACGAGACGCATGCCGGCGAGACCGGTTTCCGCATCATCAACGGCTTCCCCTGCATGATCTCCGTCGACGACCGCCACACGGCACCGCTGACGCTGATCACCGAGTACCCGGATGAGACCATCTACGGCGATGCCTTCATTGCCGGCCACGAGGCGCAGAAGGAAACGGTGCTCGCGGCCTATGACGCATTCCAGCGGATCATGGCGGTCGCCTGACCGCCACCATCGACCGGCTTATGGCCGGTCCGTGCCGCTGCGTGCCCTTGGGCAGCGGCACATCCTTGGCTCCCAAACCTCTCCCGGATCGCGCACGCACCTGCGGTCGCTCGGCCCTGCTTCATAGCGGCGGCGACGCGCCGGGGCTGCGGTGTCAACACCGCCGCGGCAAAAGCGATAGCCAGCGATTTTCCTGGGTACAAATGCAATCATGAGTAGGAAAACCGTCACACTCCCCGTTGACGGCCCGACAGGAATGCCTGAGAGGGCAATCCTATGGGATCATTGGGCTATTTCCCATCTGATCTCGGGGCAACACGACATGATTATATCGCGGGGGCGAAATTTAGATGAAGCTGCTGAAAAGCGCTCAGCAATCATTGATTGAGGGGATCTCCAACCGTCAGTTCGTCAGACTGGCAAACAGCACGAGTGCATTGAAGGGTCACAAGCATCGCATCGCGATGAACGACAACGACGCCATCATGACGCTGACGGATGGCAAAAACGAACTGCATATCTGCCGCCGCGATCGGCTTTGGCTCTACAAGCGTGGCATCGATGCGCGCATGGCCCAACTGACGCGCTCATACCTGCTGCACCACATCACCGAACCGCTTGAAGGGGCCTTCATCGATTGCGGCGCGAATGTGGGCGAACTCGGCAACTTTAGCCGCGGCAAGGGGCTGGAGTACCACGCCTTCGAGCCCGAGAACCTCGAGGCCGATTGCTGCGATCTCAACAATTTCGACGGCGCGCGCGGGACGAACCGCTTCGGGCTCTGGTCGCATGATGGCGAACTGACCTTCTATTCGAAACCTTCGACCGCCGATGGCTCGCTGTTCGAAACCGATGAATATGTCGATCAATTCAAGATCAAGGTGCGCAGCCTTGACAGCTTCGCCGCCGAGGTCGGCTTGAAGAAGATCGCCGTCCTGAAGATCGAAGCCGAAGGCGCCGAGCCTGAGATTTTGACCGGCGCACGCGAAATGCTGAAATCGACCGCCTATGTCACGGTCGACTGCGGCTTTGAAAAGGGCGTCAACAAGGAGAGCACTCTGGTCCCCGTCTTCAACATCCTGATCGATGCGGGCTTCGAGGCCGTCGACTGGAACCCGCAGCGCGTGACCGCGCTGTTCAAGGCCAAATCGCGCTGATCACGCTTTGATGACGGTCTCGCGTGGCAGCCCACCGGCGCTGCCGCGCAAGGCTACTTTACTGGCCTTCTTCCGATCGCCCGCCGTCCGGATGCGCGGGCATTCTCTCCGTCCCATCCGAACACGGTAAGCATCACCCGCGCTGCATTGCCGGGCTCCCGCCCTCGCCGCTAAAAAGGCAGGAAAGGCCGCAACGTTGTTGCAATCCTCGTCCACCAGACGTGAACGAGACACGCCTATCGGATTCGGAGATATTCAATGCGCCTGCTCCTTGTCGAGGATGAGCTGGAAATGGCGGCCGCGCTCAGCGCCGCACTTAGCCGCTATGACATGATCCTCGACCATGCACCGTCGATCGACCATGCAATGGCGGCGCTCGCCAACCAGGTTCACGACGGCATCATCCTCGACCGGCAACTGCCGGACGGCGACGGCCTGTCGCTGATCCCTCGGGTGCGCGCGCTGCGATCGGGTATCCCGGTGATCGTGCTGACGGCGCGCAGCGCGATCGACGAACGGGTCCGGGGGCTCGACATGGGCGCCGACGACTATCTCGCCAAGCCGTTTGCCGTGGAGGAACTGCTGGCGCGCATCCGTGCCCTGATGCGGCGTTCGCCGGATATTGCGCCGATCACCGCCCGCATCGGCCAGCTGATCTTCGATTTCGAAGGCAGACAGGCCCGCGTCGACGGCCGGGTGCTGGACCTGCCGCGGCGGGAACTCCTGGTACTGGAGGCGTTGGCGCGCCGGCAAGGGCGCACGGTGCAGCGCTCGACGCTGGAAGAATCCGTCTATGGCTATGACGACGAAATCCAGTCCAACTCTCTCGACGCGCATGTTTCGCGGTTGCGCCGGAAGCTCTCTGAAACCGGTGCCGGCGTCGAAATTCACAGCATCCGCGGCGTCGGCTACCTTCTGAGACCCACTCCATGACAAACGTTTCCACCAACTCGCTGAAGAAGCGGCTGATCTGGCAGATCCTGACCTTTCAGGTGCTGCTGCTGATGGCGGTCATCGCCGGTTTCATGGCCTTGCTGACGCGGGCCGATCTCGGCGGCAAGTTCCTCGACGCCGATGCCGCATCGATCGCGGCCGGAGCGATCCGGCCGGATCCCGCCGGTGGATTGACGCTTGTGGAGACGCCGCAACTGCTTGCCATGCGGGCCGAGTCCGCCGATTTCTGGTTCGTCGCGCGGAACGAACGCGGCGAGATGATCCGCAGCGGGCCGGTGCCGGACGCCTATCGCAGCATCGGCGAGCACCTCGACCGCATCGCCTTTGGCGATATGCGCGACAGCATCGAGCCCTATACGCTCTCGTCGATCGTGCGCTCGGTAACCACGGACAGCGGAACCTACACGGTGCTTGCCGGCGGCGGACGGCTCTGGAGCGCGTCCTTCGCCGTGTTCATCCTGGCCAACCTGCTGCTGCTGCCGATCGTCCTGATCGTGGTGCTGATCCCGGCCTTCGCAATTCCGATCATTGTGAGGCGCGCCTTTGCCGGCCTCGCCGAGGTTGTCGACCAGGCCAAGACGATCGATGTCGACCGCCGCGGCGCGCGGCTGCCCGATCATCGCATTCCCGGCGAAGTGCGGCCGCTCGTCGAAGCCTTCAACGGCGCGCTGCAGCGGCTCGATGAAGGCTACGAACGCCGCCAGCGCTTCATCCTCGATGCCGCGCACGAGCTTCGGACCCCGGTCGCGATCCTGCACACGCGCCTGGAAAGCATGGAGGCCGGCCCGCTCCGGAACCGCCTGCTGATCGATTCCAACCGTATTGCCGGGCTTGCCGAACAGTTGCTCGACCTCGAACGCATCGATCGCGACGGCACGGATTTCGGGCAGCTCGACCTGGTTTCGCTCTGCCGCGACGTGACGGCCGACCTTGCTCCGCTTGCCCTTTCGGCCGGCTGCGACCTTTCCTTCGCTCAGGGCACGGAGCGCGTCGTCGTTCGCGGAGATACCGGCGCCATCGAGCGGGCGGTCACCAATCTCGTGCGCAACGCCATCGAACATGCCGGCGGCCTGATCACGATCCGGGTGGAACGCGGCGGCGTGATCGAGGTTACCGACGAAGGCCCGGGCATTCCGGAACGGGAGCGCGCGCGGATCTTCGAGCCCTTCCATCGCCTGCAGCCGCGGGACCACGGCGCCGGGCTCGGCCTGCATCTCGTCAGCGAAATCATCGGCCGCCACAAGGGCCATATCTCCGTTGTCGACGATCCCGCCGGCGGCGCCTGCTTCCGGATCACCTTGCCAACCGGCTAGGTCATGTCTCCGTGGGGTTATGGTTAACAGACAACTAACAACAAAATCAGCAACTTAGACAAGTTGCGCAATGTTGATGCAATCCGCGAGGCCGACAAAGGCGGTGTACCGTCCAAACATGGCCATCTCGCCCCAAAGGTGAAGCGCGCATGGGAGGACGCAAGCGCCACCAAGGCGCGTTTCCTATGCACGGAGCAAGAAAATGCGGCAGTCCAGCAAGCTTTCCATCTGGTCGGGTCTTACCCTCCTCGCCCTCTGCGGCGCACAATCGTCCCGGGCGGCTGATTTCTCCGCCCCCACCTATCAGGACCCGCCAGCCTTCAGCTGGAGCGGCGCCTATGTCGGCGCCCATGGCGGCCTTGGTTTTACCGGCAGCCCCAACCCGTTCGCCGACCGCAACGGCGTCGCACTCGGCGTCCAGGCCGGCTACAACATGCAGGCCGGCCCCGGCATCGTCGGCGCGGAAATCGAAGGCTCCTACCTCGGCGACACCGAGCACAAGGTCAATGGCGGCAAGCTCAAGGAGAAATGGCGCGGCGCGATCAAGGCGAAGGCCGGTCTCACCTTCGACCAGACGCTCGTGTACGGCACGGCCGGCTATGCCATGACCAGCTACAAGAAGGGCGGCGACGTGCGTAACGACGTCGGCTTCAAGGGTGGCTATCTGCTCGGCGCCGGCGTGGAGCAGGCCTTTGCCGGCGGCCTCTCCGCCAAGCTCGAATACAACTACATCACGACGCCGGATGTCCGCACCCACACGAGCTCAGGCTCCAGCGAGAAGGACATCAACAGCCACGTCATCAAGGCCGGCATCAACATGCGTTTCTGACGGGGCAGACGGTTTGCGGCGGCGCGGCAACGTTCCTCCCCGCAGCGCCCCCACAGATCGATGCCCCTGCCTTGATCACTCCGCCGCTTCCCGCGCCGATCGCTCGGGCGTCGCCAGCCGACGCCAGATCGGCGCCAGGGCGGCGGCGATCTCGCCGTAAAGCGCAAAGCGCCTGTCGTAATGCGCGGCAAGTGCCGGGTTCGGCCGGTAGTGGCGCTCGGTCTTGACCATCGCCGCCGCACCAGCGGAGATGTCGGCGAAAAGGCCGATGCCGGCGCCTGCCGTGATCGCCGCACCGAGTGCGCCGGTCTCGCGCGAACGGGCGACCGTGACCGGCACGTCGAGCACGTCGGCGAAGATCTGCGGCCAGATCAGGCTGCGCGATCCGCCACCCGAAAGCACAGCTTCATCGAAGCGCGCGCCGGCGGCGCGCAACGCCGCGATATGCCGGCGATGGCCGAAGGCGACACCTTCAAGCACGGCGCGGACCAGATGGCCCTTCGAGTGCCAGCCGGCAACGCCGTAGAAGCCCGCGCGCGCGTTGCCGTCCTGCTGCGCGCCATAGAGGAACGGATGATAAAGCGGATCATCCGCGGCCGGCGTGATCTCGGCCGCCAACTGGCAGCAGAGATCGAAGGGCGACCGGCCGTCCTTGCCGTCATGCGGGAAGAGTTCGCGCACCAGCCATTCGAGATTGGCGGCAGACGTCGCACTCGCCTCGATCGCCATGTAGCGCTCACGGTCGAAGGTCGAAGACATGAAGAGCGGGCGCGAAAGATCCGGCTGATCGATGATCACCTGGTTGATGCTCCAGGTGCCCGCGATGATCGAGGCCGCACCGGTGCGGGTGACGCCTGAACCGATCGCCGAGGCGACCACGTCGAAGAGCCCACCGACGACGGGTGTGCCGGCAGCCAGACCCGTCTGCGCCGCCGCTTCTTCGGTGACGCGTCCGACGATATCGGCGCTTTCGGCGAGATCGGGCAGCAGCGCCATGTCGTCGCCGAGGCCATAGGCCTTCATCAATCCCGCATCGTAGCGCCGACCGGCGACATCGAGCAGACCCGCGCCGCTCATGTCCGAGACGTCGCTGACGCGCGCGCCGGTCAGGCGATTGACGACGAAGTCCTTGCAGAGAAATACCGTGCCGATCCTTGCAAACTGCTCCGGCCGATGGCGCTTCAGCCAGGCAAGCAGTGTCGGCGTCTGGGATGGCCAGGGCTTCTGTCCGGCGATCGGATAGGTTCGCTCGCCGACACCTGCGGCCTGCCACTCTTCGACGAGGCCAGCGGCGCGCGTGTCGAGCGACTGGATGCCGACAAGCGGTTCCCCGTCTCGATCGAGCGCATAAAGTCCGTTGCCGTGCCCGGCGCAACCGATCGCGGCGATCTCGCTGGCATCGATGCCGGCGCGCTCGATGCAGGCGCGGATTACCACCTTGGCATGGCTCCACAGTTCGCCGAGCCCACGCTCGACGTGGCCGGGCATCGGCACGTGGCTGTGTCCTTCTTCCGCAGCCATCGCGATCTCGTTGCCGTCGCGATCGAAAAGTACCGTCTTGATCACGGTGTTCCCGGCGTCGATCCCGAGCAGATATTTACCCATTGCCGAACCCCTCCCAAGGTCCTTAATTCCTTTGCCGGAACGCCGCCGGTGTCCTCACAGCGGCAGCGTTCCTCTTGCCCCGGAGCATCGCTGAAGCGGTTCCGGATGAGCGATTTCAACCGCGCTGGTAGAGCGCGTAGGCTTCGTCGCCGCTGACATCCTCGTGGATAATCGCCATCAGGCCGCGCACGACGGCGCTCGGATTGGCGTGCTGGTAGATGTTGCGCCCATAGACCATGCCCATTGCGCCCTGGCGCATCAAGGCCGCCGACTTGTCAAAGACGTTGCGCAGATCCTCCTTGCCGCCGCCGCGCACCAGAACCGGGCAGCGCGCCGCCTCGACGACCCGGTGGAAATCTTCGGCATTGGTGGTCGGATCCGCCTTGACGATGTCGGCACCCATTTCGCGCGCAAGCCGGGTCAAAGTCACGATCTTCTCGGCGTCGCCATCGACCATGTAGCCGCCATGCTCGGTGACCGGCTGCATCACCAGCGGCTCGATCATCAACGGCATGCCGTACTTGTCGCAATCGGCCCGCACGCGCGAGATGTTGGCGACGCATTGGCGGAAGAGATCGGGCTCGTCCGGCAGCATGAACAGGTTGACGACGACGCAGGCCGCATCCATCGCCAGCGCGCCGATCAACGGTTCGGCTTCGTTCTGCAGAACGGCCCACATGTGCCGGTGGCGGATGCGGTTATAGGGATTGCCCATGTCGAGGCGCATGACCAGCGCCGGCTTGTCCTTGCCCGGCACCTCCTGCAACAGATCCGACTGGCCATAGTTCATCTGGATCGCGTCCGGTGCGGCCGCAACCAAGGCCTTGACCACGGCGGACATGTCTTCCAGCCCGTTCAGGAAGGACGGTTCGTTGCAGACGCCGTGGTCGATCGCCACGTCGAGGCAACGTCCACCGCCGAACAGACGGTTCATCCGGACCTTGCTGTTGTTTCGCATAATGCACTCCTTTGTTCGTTCCGTACGGATAGGGTTTCCTCGTCGACGCCATGGCGCTCGGCGAGAAGGGTAAGAAATCTCTTACGCTCGGCAGCGACACGTGGCGGCGACCACTGCTTTTCGATGGCAAGCAGAGCGAGCACCGCGTCCACTATGTCGAGCGAGAGCGCGCCGGTGATTGCAAGCGTCGTGCGGCGCAGCAAAAGGTCGTCGAGATGTTCGGCGGCTTCACTGCGGATCAGGTATTGCAGCTCACGCGCGGTGTAGTCCGGATGCGGCAAGGCATGGTCCGCACCGGCGGCGATGAAATCGGCAACCTCTCGCGCGCCCGTTCCATAGCGGGCAAAAAGCACGCGCAAGCGCTCCCGCGAAAGCCCGGTGGCTGCTGCAACACCATCGATCCACCGGTCGCGATCAGCGGGATAGTGCTGCCCGCCACCGATGGCGCGCTCGCCCGTGCTGACGCGGCGCTGCTGTCCAAGCCGTTCCAGGGTGAGGTCCGCCGCCATTTCGCCGAAGGAGCGGAATGTCGTCCATTTGCCGCCGATCATGCAGAGCACCGGCGGGCCGCCGTCGGCGCCCTCCACGAAGGTGCAGAAATGGTCGCGCGGGATGCGTCCGGTAAAGCTGTCCTGGCTTGCCGGCAGCGGCCGGACACCCGAAAACTGGAAGACCACCTCTTCCGGCCGGATGCGGATATCGGGCAGGACGAAGGCGAGCGACTGCAGGATGTAGTCACGCTCGTCAACTTCACAGCGCACGGTTTCCGGATCATCGACGCGAATATCCGTCGAGCCCACCAGCACTTTGCCGAGATAGGGAAAGAGGATGCAGATCCGCCCATCCTCGTTCTCGTAGTAGATCATGTGGCCGTCGAGCGCGTCCATCAGCTTGGCATTGTCGATGATCAGATGCGATCCCTTGGTGCCGCCCATCAGCGGCGCCGGCTTCGAGGTCGAGGGAAACAGCGCGCCGTTGGCGATATCGATCCAGCCGCCGGTGGCGTTGATGATGAGGCCGGGCTCGATCGCAGCGACCGCGCCGGTGACACCGTCCTTCAGTTCGTAGCGTCCGGATGCCGCCAGCGTCAGTTCCGTGTAGTTCAGCGCCTGGGCGTGAGAACCTGCGGCAAGGCCGTCCTTCAAGAGCTCGATGCCGAGGCGCTCCGGCTGGCTGACCCAGGCGTCGTAATAGGTGGCGGAACTCTTGATATCAGGGTTGAGCGCCGGCCAGCGGGCAAGCGTGGCGCGCCGGCCGCGAAAGGCGTGCTTGGGCATCAGCGCCCGCTTGCGCGTCAGGAAATCGTAGATGCCGAGGCCCATCTTGACGGCGATGGCACCGCGGCGGCTCGGCCGACGGGTAAGCCCCAGGAAGCGCACCGCGCCATTGGCAAGGCCCGAGAAGATGTCGAAGATCGGCACGGTCGTCGGCAGCGGCGCCACGTAATGCGGCGCGTTCTTCAGCAGTCGGTCGCGCTCGACCAGCGATTCCCGGACCAGGCTGAACTCGCCATTCTCGAGATAGCGAAGCCCGCCATGCACCATGCGCGACAGTGCCGCACTGGCGCCGGAACAGTAGTCGTGCTTCTCGACGAGCAGCACGTTCACCCCTTGCAGCGCCAGTTCGCGAAAGACGCTGAGGCCGTTGATGCCGCCGCCGAGGACGCACACGTCCACCTTCGGGCTCTTGGCGAGCCCGTTGAAAATCTCTTTTCGGTTCATGATGGCAGTCCGTTAGCTGTCCATGTTGACGAGCGTCGCCGCGATCGCCGCGTCGATCCCCTTGAGATCGTCTTGATCGAGCCGGATCGTCCCGGCCCGTGCGTTATCGAGTGCCTGCGCCGGATTGCGTGCCCCGCAGAGCGCGAAAGTCACGCCCTCTTGGCAGAGCGTCCAGGCAATGACGATCTGGGCGATCGTCGCGCCATGCTTCTCCGCGACCGGCCGGATCGCCCTAGCGAAGACCGCGACCTTTTCGCGGTTGCCGACCGAGAAGCGTGGGTTGTCGCGCCGCTGGTCGTCGCCGGAAAAAACCCGCTCCGGTCCGATGCCCCCGGATAGAAGGCCGAGCGCCAGCGAGGAGTAGCTCAGCGTCGCAACACCGTTGCGCCGCGTCAGCGGCAAAAGCTCCGCCTCGATCTCACGATCGATCATGCTGAAGCGCTCCTGGATGGCATCGAGCCCGCCGATCGCGATGTACTGTTCCAGTTCGCCGCGCCCGACATTGCTGGCGCCGATCGCCTTGATCTTTCCGGCCTGGCGCAGCTCTTCGAGTGCAGCCATCGTTTCCTCGATCGGCGTCGTCGGATCCTGCCAGTGGGTGATGTAGAGGTCGATGTAATCGGTGCCGAGCCGCTTCAGGCTCTGCTCGACTTCTTGGTGGATGGCATCGCGGCCGAGGTAACGATGCACCGGCTTGCCGTCCTGATCGAAGAAGTGCCGCCCCTTGTCCGTATGCCAGACGAGCCCGCATTTGGTGGCGATGATTGCCTTGTCGCGACGGCCGGCCAAAGCCTTGCCGACGATTTCTTCGGAGCGGCCGAGGCCATAGGCCGGTGCCGTGTCGATCAGCGTCACGCCGGCGTCGAGCGAGGCCTGGATCGCCGCGATCGATTCCCGCTCGTCCGTGCCGCCCCACATCCAGCCGCCGATCGCCCAGGTGCCGAGCCCGACGGCCGAAGCCTTCACGCCCGACCGGCCGATCTCCCGCATCAATTGATCCCCGCTCATGCCAGAAGTCCCTTTTCTTGTGCCATGGCGAGCACGCGCTCGCCGGTCGCCTCGTCCGTCACCAGCGTGTCGAGGTGGTGCCCCCGCATGACGCTGAGAATCGGCCCGGCCTTGTTCGGTCCGCTCGCCACGCCGATCTTCGTCGGGATCGAGGCGAATTCCTCGAGCGTCAACGACACCAGCGAACGGTTGAGGCTGTAGTCACAGACCTGGCCCTTATCATCGAGCAGATGGGCGAGCAGCTCGCAGCTTGCGCCAGAGCGCTCGATCGCCGCCCGGTCCGTGCTCGAGGACGGATGCAGGTCGTAGTAACTCGAATCGTCCGAAAGGATCGAACCGATGCCGACGACGGCCACCTTCGCCTCGCGCGCCCGTCCGAAGACATCGGCCACCGAGCGCATGTTGATGAGCATCGCCCGCTCGGCGGCACTGTCGGCAAAGAGCGGCGCGTGGATCTGGAACGACCGCCCGCCAAGCCGATCCGCCATCATCGTCGAGACGTGGTTCACGTCCGTATAGTGCTTGCCCTGAACGCAGCCCGTTCCGGGGATAACCTCGACATCGAAGCGGCGCGGCGCCTGCAGCCCGGCGACGACGGCGCTGACGCCCTTGCCGCCGGTGATGCAGATGGTGTCGCCATCGCCGATCTCCTCAAGCAGCAGCCGAGCCGCCGCCTCGCCGACCGCCTGGAGGGCGGTCTGCTGGTTGTCGGAAACCGTCGGCACGACTATCGCCCGGCGGATGCCGCCGATCGCAAGCAGTTGCTCTTCCATGTCGACCAAGGGCTCGATCGGCGACTTGATCTTGATTTCGACCAGACCGAGCTGGCGACCGCGCTTGATCAGCCGGTTGACGGTCGGCTGCGAGATGCCGAGCCGATCGGCGATCTGCGACTGGGTCAGCCCTTCAAGGAAATGCAGGACGAGCGCCTGGTGCATCTGCCGCGCAACGACGAGTTCTTCTCGCGCAGTTGGGGCCTGGGACAAAATGGGTTTGGCAATCGGCATGGTCAGGCGGCCTTCCGCTTGTGCAGCAAGTGGTCGATGGAAACGGCAGCCAAGAGAATGCAGCCTTTGATCATGTCCTGCCAATAGACGGAGACGTCGAGCAGGATCAACGAGCTGGTGACGACCGAGAGCAGGGCCATGCCGAGGATTGCGCCGAGGATGGTGCCGGAGCCGCCGTTGAGCGAGGCACCGCCGATGACGGCCGCAGCGATGATGTTGAGCTCCATGCCGACGCCGAAGGTGGGGGTCGCCGCCCCGAAGCGCGACATGTAGATGACGCCGGCGACACCGGCGAGCGTCGAGCAGAGCACCGTCACCCAGAACTTCACCTGCTTGGTCTTGATGCCGGAATAAAGCGCCGCCTTCTCGTTGCTGCCGGTATAGAACACCTTGCGGAAGGCGGTCGCCCGGCGCAGCAGGAAGTCAAAGAGCACGACGACGGCGACGAAGATCAGGATGACATAGGGGACACCGTGGAAGGTGCCCTGCCCCACCGCCTTGAACGACGCCGGCAGCGTGAAGAGCGACAGCGGCGTGCCCTTGGTAATCACGAGGCAGAGGCCACGCACGATCACCATCGCCGCCAGTGACGTGATGAAGTGATTGAGCCCGACGACGGTGACGAAGAAGCCCATGATCATGCCGATCATGCTGCTGGCGAGGATACCGACCAGCGAGGCTGTCCAGGGATCGACACCGGCGAGGAACAGCGAGCCGGCCAGCACCATGGCGAAGCAGACCACCGAACCGACCGCAAGGTCGATGCCGCCAACGATGAGCAGGATCGTCATGCCGACGACGACGATGCCTTCGACCGAGAAGCTCATCAGCATAGCGCGCATGTTGCCGAAGGTGAGAAAATGCGGCGAGGCGAAGCTCATGATGATGCCGAGCGCCAGGATGATGGCGATCAGCCCCGCCTCGCGCATCGTGCCGATGCGTTTCCAGGCCGGCGCCTGTGCTTGCGTTGCAACCATCGTATCAACAGTCATTTCCGCCTCCCCGGCTCTGTCAGTTCTTTCAGGCGACATGATCCACCATCCGGCCGGCCTCGGCCGTCTGCGTCACCCCCGAGGCCAGGCGGATCACCGCCTCCTCGCTCATGTCCGTGTCATCAAGCTCACCGGCGATCGCGCCTTCGCGCACCACCAGCACCCGGTCGCAAAGCCCGAGCAGTTCCGGCAACTCCGACGAGATCACGACAATGCCGATGCCGGTTTCAGCGAGCTCGCGCAGCAACCGATGAATTTCGGACTTCGCGCCGACGTCGATACCGCGCGTCGGCTCGTCCATCAGGATCACTTGAGGGCGAACGGCGAGCTGCTTGGCGATCGCCACCTTCTGCTGGTTGCCGCCCGACAGCGACGAGACGGGCATATCGATGCCGCCCATGCGCACGCCGAGCCGGCGCACGAAATCGCGGGCGAGATCAGCCTCGGCCCTGGAATTCAGCAATCCGAGCGGCCCGGTCAGCGTCTTCAGGTCAAGCACGGAAATGTTCTGGGCGATCGACAGATCGACGAAGACGCCGGAGCCCTTGCGATCCTCCGAGAGGTAGACGATGCCGGCATCGACCGCATCGCGGTAATTGCCGATGCGATGCGGCTTTCCGCGCAGCGTAATCTCACCCTTCGACTTGGCCCTGAGGCCACAGATTGCTTCGGCGATCTCGGTTCGACCGGAGCCGATCAGTCCGCCGATGCCGAGGATCTCGCCGCGCTTCAGGTCGAAGGAAACGGTGTCGATACGATCGCCGTCGCTCAAGGCCCGGACCGAAAGAATGGTCTCGTCCGAGCGCGCCTCCGGCGCCTGCTTTTGCGGATAGAGCTGGCTGATTTCGCGGCCGACCATGCGGCGCACCACATCGTCGGCCGTCACGTCGGCGATCTTCTCGGTGACCACATGGCGGCCATCGCGAAACACCGTGACGCGGTCGCAAAGCGAAAAAATCTCGGCCATGCGGTGGCTGATATAGATGATGGAAATACCAGCAGCCTTGAGATCGCGGATGATGGCGAACAGCGCCTGCGCCTCGGCTTCCGTCAGCGCCGCGGTCGGCTCGTCGAGGATCAGCACGCGGCAGTCGAGAGTCAGCGCCTTGGCGATCTCGACGAGCTGCTGGCTGGAAATGGCAAGGTCGGCGACCTTGCGGCGGACGTCGATCGGCGCCAGCCGGTTCATCACAACTTGGGCTTCGCGTTCGAGCGCGCCGTAATTCATCAGCGGCGAACGCCGGCGGTTGGTGGCCGCCATGAACATGTTTTCCGCCACCGTCGCATCCGGGCAGAGCGCGATTTCCTGGTGGACGAGACCGATGCCGAGCGTCTGGGCGATCGCCGGCGAGGCAACCTTCACGGGCGCTCCATCGACCAGCACCTCGCCGTCATTCGGCTGCAACACGCCGGCAAGGATGTTCATCAGCGTGGATTTGCCGGCGCCGTTTTCGCCGCAGAGCGCGTGGATTTCTCCCCGCTCGAGGCGAAAATCCACCTCCGTCAGCGCCTTCACCGCACCGAAATGCTTGGTGACGCGCCGGACCTCCAGAACCGGTTGTGCTGTCATGCTGTCCTCCACCCGCAGTCCTGGCTGCCCGGAAACGTCCGGGCAGCCAATTCACGATCTTACTCGTCGATGCCCTTGGTGCCACGGCGCTTCAGGTACTTGTCCCAGTAGAAGTCATCGGCATTCTCGGCGGTAACGATCGAAAGGCCGTTGTCGACGAAGGGGATGCTCATTGGGTTGAAGCCGGAACGCTTGGCGTCGTTCATCGGGTCGATCAGTTCCGGATGCTTGGCCATCCACAGGAGCATGAAGCCCATGTAACCCTGCATGCCCTGGTTCGGGTTGATCGAGCCGAAGACTTCGCCGGCCTTGATCATGTCGAGGATGTTGGCGTTGACGTCGGCGCACATGACGAGCACCTTGCCGCCGCTTTCCTTGCTGGCCTGAGCCGCACCGATCGCGGAGTTGGCTTCCGGCATGAACACGGCGCCGAGGTTCGGATTGGCCTGGATAAGGCTCATCAGGCCCTGATAGGCCTTGTTCGGATCCTGGTTCGAGGCGGCGCGACCGACGAGCTTCATGTCCGGCCACTTCTCGGCCATGCGGTTGACGAAGGCGGTGATGCGCTTGTCGTGGTTGTCCTGGCCGGGGTTTTCAAGCACGGCATATTCGCCCTTGCCGCCCATCTTCTCGGCGATCGCGTCAGCGGCATAGATGCCTTCGCGGGTGTTGTCCGAGGTGATAAAGGAGACGCGCTTCGACAGCGGCGAGTCCGCCGCGAAAGTCACGACCGCCGTGCCCTGGTCGATCGCCCGGTTGATCGGCTCGATGAACGGATCGGAGTTCATCGGGTGTACCAGAATGCCGGCCGGGTTCTGGGCAAGCGCCTGGTCGAAAGTGGCGATCTGCTTGTTGACGTCATATTCCGGCGTGCCGGTATATTCAGTCTCGCAGCCGAACTGCTGGCCGGCCTGCTTGAACATTTCATAGACCGGGAACCAGTATTCGACGCCGGATACCATGACGTTCATGACGTATTTTTCGCCGGGCTGGCAGCGAAACGGGTTCGCCGTTTCGGCGCTGGCCGAACCTGCCCAGAACGAAGCTGCAATGACCGCCAGAGCGGTCGTGCTGAGAAATTTGCGCACGCGTCCTCCTCGAGGCCGAAGCCCCTCCCAAAAAACCGATAGGGCCGTTTGCTTGCGGCCGCTGAATGTATGAGTTTGCCGGAACTCCTCCTCGACTTCCGACAATTGCGATTTAAGCCGCGGACTCAGCCTCTGTCAATATAATTCATGGCATGAATAATAATTCATGCGCGACGTGGGAAAACTCGGGTCTGGTCATTCAATCAGCTGTCACGCAGACCCTTTAGAGCGCGCACATGATTACCCTGCAACAGATCGCCTTTCATGCCGGCTGCTCGCTGGCGACCGTCTCGCGGGTGCTGAAGGGCGAAGGCCCGGTCAGCGACGAAATGGTGCGCCGCGTGCGCCGGGCCGCGGCCGAACTCGGCTACCGGCAGCCGCCGGCCACGGGCCGTGCGACCAACCGCAGCCAGCCGATCGTCGGCGTGCTGGTGCCAAGCGTCACCAACCCTGTGTTCGCCGCCTCGCTCGGCGGCATCCAGCATCGATTGCAGGCCGCAAACCATGGCGTGCTGATCGCCCAGTCCAATTACGATCCCGCACTCGAGGCACGCGCCGTGCGCTCGCTGCTCGAACAGCGGCCGACCGGGCTGATCCTGACGCTCTGCGACGCCAAGACCAGCGAGGCGCTTTCGGCGGCGCTGCCGCCGACGGTGCTTCTCAACAACCGTCCGGTTGCCCGCTTCGCCGCCGCGGTCACCGTCGACAATTACCGGGCCGGTTTCGACCTCACCCGCCACATCCTCGACCACGGTCATCGCCGCATCCTCGTCGTCTCCGGCCACTTCCGTTCGTCCGACCGGGCGCGCCTGCGCTACGACGGATATTCCGCCGCCATGAGAGAAGCGGGTGTCCAGCCGATGGAAGCGGTCGAGATCCCCTTCGTCGACGGCTACGAGAACCTCGACCTCGCGACGGTTCTAACGCAGCACCGCCCGACGGCGATCATCGCTTCCAACGATCTTCTGGCGCTCGGCGTGATCGCGGCGCTTCGGCGCGAAGGCCTTGCCGTGCCCGACGATGTCTCCGTCGCCGGCTTCGACGGCATCGCCCTTGGACGGCTGATGACGCCAACACTCACCACCATCTCCATGCCCGACGGCGACATGGGGCTTGCGGCAGCCGCCCTGCTGCTCGATATGGCGGAAAACGCGTCGGTCTGCCGCCATCTCAATCTCGACTGCCGCCTTTATCCCGGCGGCACGGTTCGCCACCTCGCCTGAGCAAACACGAAAACGCCGCCCCGAGATTTCCCCGGGGCGGCGCTTGTCACCTAGGTACAGGATCAGCTCCGCGGCAGCAGGCTTTCGACTTCGGCTGCAGCTTCGTCCAGCGCTTCCTTCGGTGTGGCCTGCTGCTCGACGATGCGCGACAGGTTCTCGACGATCGTCTGCGTGACCTTCACGCCGTTGCTGCCCGGGAAGGCATACCAGGGGCGCATCAGCGGCATCTGCTCGAGGCCGGCGCGGAACAGCGGGTTCTCCTTGTAGAAGTTGGCGAGGTACTCCGGCGACTTGGCAGCCAGCTCGTTGTTCGGCACATAGCCGGTGCCGGGAACGACGACCGAGGCGCCATAGGGGCCGGCCGCGAACTTCGCGAACTTCCAGGCTGCTTCCTGCTTCTCGGCGTCGCGCGTCAGGATGACGACGGCATTGCCGCCGGTCGGCAGCTTGCCCTTGGCCGGATCGATCAGCGGAATATGCGCTGTTCGCAGGTCGAACTTGTCGCCGACATTCTTGATGGTGTTGCGAAGTGCCCCTGTCGTCTGGAAGGCGAAGCCGACCTTGCCGGCAACGAAGGCCTGCTCGCCCGCCTGCTTGGTCAGAACCGGCAGGCCACCTTCCTTGACCATGCGGTCAAGCACTTCGACAGCCTTCTCACCTTCAGGGCCGTTGAAGGCAACCTTGCTTTCGTCTTCGCTCAGCATCTCGCCGCCGGCGCCGAAGAGCAGCGCGGAGAACATCCAGTCGTCGCCCTGCCAGCGGAAGTCGATGCCTTCGTTGCCGTCGCCAAGCGCCTTGATCTTGCCCCCGAGCGCGATGACCTCATCCCAGGTCTTCGGCGGGGTGTCCGGATCGCCGCCGGCTTTGCGCACCAGATCGGCGTTGTAATACATGATCGGGTTGGAGGTGGCGAAAGCAAGGCCCACCTGCTTGCCGCCGACCTGGGCGAGCTTCAGGATGTTTTCCGAGAAGCCCTGCTCGGCCATGTTGCCGTCCTTGGCGATGAACGGGCCGAGATCGACGGGGATGTCGCGCTCGTTGACCATGCGCAAACGGTTGAGACCGATGAAGGTGAGATCGGGCATCTCGGCCGTGCCGGCCTGACGCATGATCGTCTGGATGCCCTCCTCATAGGTCGCCGACGGGTTGGCGAAGGTGATCTTGATATCAGGGTTTTCTTCCATGAACTTCTTCGAGATCGTGTCCATCACGTCCTTGAAGAAGCCGGGCATCGGATAATGCACCGTCAGCTGGGTATCGGCAAAGGCGGGGGCAGCGAGCATCAGCGATGCGGCAGCCGCGGTAAAAAGCTGTCTCAGATGTGTCATGGTTGCGCTCCAGGTTGGACCGTTCAGCCTTTGAGACCGGTCATGGTGATGCCCTCGACGAAGCGCTTCTGCGCCAGCAGAAAAGCGGTGACGAGAGGAAGGGTAATGATGAGAGTGGCGGCCATCAGCGCGCCGTAGTCGTCGCCGGCTTCCGCGGCTCGGAAGTAGAGAAGACCGAGCGGCGGGGTGGCATAATCCTGGTTGGTGACGACGATCAGCGGCCAGAAGAGATCGTTCCAGTGGGCGACGACCGAGAAGATCGCGAAAGCCGTGATCGCCGGCCAGGCATTCGGCACGATGACCCGCGCGACGATGCCGGCTTCGGACATGCCGTCGAGCCTTGCCGCATGGATCAGATCGTCGGGCATGGCGCGGAAGAACTGCAGGAACAGGAAGATCGCAAAGACCGAGATCGAGAAGGGCGCCACCAGGGCCGTGTAGCTGTTCAAGACCGAGAGCCTGTCGAAGGCCACGTAGATCGGCAGCGCCGTCGCATGGATCGGCACGAGCAGTCCGAGCATGACCAGAACCATCATGGTGCGGGCGGCCCGGAACTTCAGCTTCGCCATGGCATAGGCGCAAGGGATGGCGACGACGATCTGGATGACGAAGATCAGCGCGCAGACGATCACGCCGTTGAAGAGCAGCGTCGACATCGAGACGCGCGACAGCGCCTTGGAGAAGTTCTCGATGTAGGACCACTGCTCAGGGATCAGCGACAGCGACGAGGAGAAGATCTCGCTCTGCGCCTTGCCTGCGGTCGAGACCATGAAGATGTAGGGCGCTAGAAAGATAAGAGCGCCGAGCGACAGCACCGTCAGACGGGCGATGCGGGTGACGGAGAAGGCGTTGCTGGTCATGCGTAATGCACCTTCCGGTCAAGCACGCGGTACTGCAGAAACATCAGGACGACGAGGATTGCGAGGAAGACGACGGTCATGGCCGAGGCGTAGCCGACGCGCAGATAGACGAAGCCTTCCTGGTAGATCGTGAAGAGCAGCACTTCCGACGCCTTGTTCGGACCGCCCTCGGTCAGCGTCTTCACTGTCTCGAACACCTTCACCGAATTGATGATGCTGATGGTCGTGACGAACAGCGTCGTCGGCCCGAGCATCGGCCAGGTCACCAGCCGAAAACGATCGAACCAGGATTTCGCGCCGTCGACTTCGGCGGCGGCATAGAGTTCCCGCGGGATGGCGGTGAGGCCGGCGAGGAACAGCACCATGTTGAAGCCGACCGACTGCCAGATGCCGATGATCGACAGGCCATAGAGCACCGTGCCGGAGGCGCCGAGCCAGTTGGGGCCGGCAATGCCGAAAACGGCGAGGAAGGTGTTGATCGGGCCGATGGTCGGGTGGAACAGGAATTGCCAGACCGTGGCCATGGCGACGAGCAGCGAGGCGACCGGCAGAAAATAGACGGTCCTGAAGAAGGCTCGGCCCTTGGTTTCCGCCTCGATCAACATGGCGATCGCCAGCGAAAGCACGATCGATACCGGTGTGACGATCGCGGTGTAGACGGCGGTGTTCCAGAGCGAGCGACGGAAGGTGCGGTCGCCGAAGAGCTCGGCATAGTTCTCGAAACCGACGAAACGGAAGCTGCCGTAGCCGAGCTCGAAATCGGTGAAGCCGAGCACGATCACGGCAGCGGTCGGCAGCAGGATGAACAGGAAGAGCAGCGTGATGGCCGGCAGCGCCAGCAACCAGGCGATGCGGGCTTCGCGGCGATCGGGGTGGGACGCAGCAATCGCGGTTTCGAAGGTTGCGACACTAGCCATGGACCTTCTCCAGCGTCGCGGCGATAGTGATCGGCTCGGCTGCCACCCGGGTGCCCTCGCCGTCGAACAGCATCGCCCGTTCCGGCATGAACGCGACATCGACGGGCTGACCGATCGCGAGTGCTGCGGCTTCGGCGGGTGCTGACTTGGCAGTGACCACCTCGCCGATCGCATCGAGACGGGCGTGGACGATGACTTCGGAGCCGAGAAACTCCATGCGCTCGACCCGCGCGGTCAGGCGGCCGGCGCTTGCCGCATGGAAGCGGACAAATTCCGGACGGATTGCAAGCTTCACCGGTGCATCCGGCGCCTGCCCGCGGCTTGCCAGAAGCACGAAATCGCCGAAGCGCACGATGCTTGCGGTATCCGTGCGGGTTTCGAGCACGTTGATCTTCGGCTGACCAAGGAAGCGCGCAACCTCGATATGGGAGGGGTTGTCGTAGATCTCCTTCGGGCTCGCCAGTTGCAAGAGATTGCCGCCGATCATGACGGCGACGCGGTCGGCCATCGACAGCGCTTCCGACTGGTCGTGGGTGACGTAGAGTGTCGGCACACCGGCGCGGCGGTGCAGGTCGACGATTTCGCCGCGGGCATGGACGCGCAGGTTGGCGTCGAGATTGGAGAGCGGCTCGTCCATCAGGAACACGGCCGGACGGCGCACCATGGCGCGGGCAAGCGCCACGCGCTGGCGCTGACCGCCGGACATCTGCCCAGGCTTGCGGTCGAGCAGATGATCAATCTTCAGCGCTCCGGCCATCTCCTTGACCTGGCGCTGAATATCGCTGCGGATCTGCTTCTGGCCAGGCAGAAGACTGCCAATCATGGGCAGGCGCTGCATCGCCGTCAGGCGCCGCATGGCGAGCGGTACGGCAATGTTTTGACCTGCCGTCAGGTGCGGATAGAGCGCGTAGGACTGGAACACCATCGCAACGTTGCGGTCGGCCGCCGCCATGCGGACAACGCTACGACCGCCGATGACGATCTCGCCGGCATCGCCGTGATCAAGGCCGGCGACGATGCGCAGAAGCGTGCTCTTGCCGCAGCCGGAAGGGCCGACGAGCGCAATGAACTCGCCGGCTCCCGCCTCCAGGCTGACGCCCTTCAGGATGGCGTTGCCGCCATAGGACTTGGTGATGCCATCCAGCGAAAGCACGCTCATTGCGCTGCCTCCACGCGAACCTTCTTCTTGGCGGCGAGCGGATAGACGTCCTCGACGATCGGGTCGAGCACGTAGCTCGTCAGACCCGGCACAGCGACGATTTCGCTCGAAACACCGTCCTCAGTGAACGTGTGCACGACGGCACCCACCAGCCGCTCGCCCGGCATCGGCCGCTCCAGCGTGTCGATGATGAAGGAGGTCGGCGGAGCCCAGACAAGCGACGTCCCGGCATGTTCGCCGGTCCAGGCCCAGTGCAGGTGACCGCTGGCATGCAACGCCACCTCGGCTTCGGCGAAAAGATCAAAGAGCCGCTGGCGCTGGCGCGGACGGATGCCCCAGTAGCCGGTGTCGCCTTCGGCCGGGGCGTCGACGAAGAGCGGCTTGTGGGCGAAGACCGCCACCCGGCGGCCGTCGCGACCAAGCAGTTGTTCCTCCAGCCAGGCAAATTGCCTGTCCTCTTCCTCGTCTTCGAAGCCGATCAGCAGGCTGTTGAGGCCAAGCAGCCGCCAGTCGCCATGGTCGTGGCCCCAGTAGTCCGGACCGGCGAGACGGCGCCAGCGGGCAAGCCGAACGGGATCCACAGGCTGGTGCGAGCCCGGCAGATGGCCGACATCGTGATTGCCGGGAACGATCGCGACCGGCATCGAGAGCTGGCCGATCAGATCGAGTGAGAAGGTGATGTCGTCCTCGTGGTCGGCGCCATCGATGGTGACATCGCCCGTGTGGATGACGAGATCGGGTTTTACCGCCTCGATCCAGGCGCGAACCGGTTCCCAATTGCCGTTGAAATGGCTTTTGGCGGGGCTGAGATGGGTGTCGCTGATCTGGACGATTTTCATGGAAACGGGCCTCCGACGATGGCTTGCGGTATCCGCGTCGGAGGGCTGTCTCTCCCCTTCTCTGCGGTTGGCCGCAGTCTTTAGGGAGCCGCCATGTCAGTTTGGTAACAGCCGTTCTCAGCTGATTTTCAGTTTCTCCATGAAAGCGTCATTTTCCGAAGCCCGGCCGGCGCGAACCGGCACGCGCGCACCGGATGCGTCTGCGTCTTCTTTCCCCAGACTCACCACTTTGCACCGAGCTCGCCCCGAATAGATGCCGGACAGGATTGCTCCATGACGGTCGCAAGCATCGCATTCGACGCGTCTGCTTCGGCGACGACCCAGTCGCGAAAAGCCTGGATCTTCTTCTGCCGCCTGGTGCTTTGCGGATAGACCAGCCAATAGGCGCGGCCGTCGCGCACCACATGCTCGAACGGCCGGATCAACCTGCCGCTCTTCAGTTCATCCATCAGGAAGGTCGAGACGGCAATCGCCATGCCGTGATCCGAAAGGATTGTGGCGACATCCATCGCCTGGACGTCGAAGATCAGCTCGGTACCGTTGCTCGCCGGCGGCTCGACGCCGGTTTCGATCATCCAGCGCCGCCACCAGTTGGCGTTGCCGAAACGCCGGATCCTCAAGACGTCGGCGGGCTCCTTGAGTTGATGTTTCTCCAGGAAGGACGGCGTGCAGACCGGCACGTAATCGAGCGGAAACAAGGGAAAGACATCGTTTCCCGGCCAGTCGCCGGCGCCGCTGCGCACCGCGAGATCGATGGCATCACGCTTGAAATCGATGAGTTCGGTCGACATGTGCACCCTTATGCTGATGTTCGGATGCGCGGTCTGGAACGAGGCGAGCCGCTGGCCGAGCCAGCTCGAAACGACGGTCGGCAGCACCGAGATGTGCAGGTGATGTTCGGTCTTGTCGGCAATCTCCGAGAAGGCCGCCCCTAAAAGATCGATCGCTTCGGTTACCTTTGGCGCCAGCTGCCGCCCGGCACCGGTCAGCCGCACCTCGCGCGGAAGGCGGACGAAGAGCGGCGCGCCGATGCGGTCCTCCAACAACCGGATCTGGTAGCTGACGGCCGCCTGCGTCATGCCGAGCTCTTCGGCGGCGCGGGTGAAACTCAGGTGCCTGGCAGCGGCCTCGAAGGCGCGCACTGCACTCATAGGAGGAATCTTGCTCATGACGCTGAGATAAGCATTCTTTATGCCAGCATGCGAGAAATCGCTTTGCGCGAAACGGCAAAAAACCTCACTTTTTTCGCGAACACACGCCTTGTAGAGAAGTGAGGATAGCAATGCTTAGCGCAATGCGATCAATGATTTACCATGTCCTGAATTGGGCAGACAGGACCCTCAGCGCTCCGGTCGCCATCGACACGTTCAACGAGTTCCAGCTCCGGGATATCGGCCTGACGCGGGACCAGGAACATATCCGTGCGCGCGTCGGCGACACCGCGGATCCGTGGCACTGGCCGGAGGAGCCCGATCCCGTGCCGGTGCAACCCGCCGCCAAAGCAGTTTGCAGCGAAGGGCCGCGCATTGCCCGCGTCTCGCCCCGCGCCCTGGCTGGAGAAAATAAAGACATAAGCATTTCTTTATGCGATTGACGAGCAAGCGATTGCAGGGCATTGTCCCGGCATCGTGGTTCTGCGCCTCGCCATCCGGCGCGGCGGAGCTAAGAGGGAATTCGGTGCGGCGCTGACAAGCGCTAAGGCCGGAGCTGCCCCCGCAACTGTAGGCGGAGAGCGGCCGTTCGATGATGTCACTGAGGAAGACGCCTCGGGAAGACGGAACGGTCCGCGTTGACCCGCAAGCCAGGAGACCTGCCGCGATGAACAACGTCCACGGGCGGGGTGTCCGATGAGGCGCGTTGACGACGCGGGACCCTTCTCGCGTCGCGGATGCGTCGCATTCAAACCTTGCCCTTCAACCTTCGGGGTAAGGAAATGACCATCAAGACTGCCAATCTCGGCTTCCCGCGCATCGGCCGCCACCGCGAACTGAAATTCGCGCTTGAACGCTACTGGTCCGGCAAGATCAGCCGTGACGACCTTTTCGACGTCGGCCGCCGGCTTCGGGCCGAAAACTGGGCGGCGCAAAAGGCGCGCGGCATCGATATCCTCCCTTCGAACGATTTCTCGTTCTACGACCACGTGCTCGATACTGCCGTGCTCGTCGGTGCGGTTCCGGCCGCCTATGGCTGGAAGGGCGGTCCCGTCGATCTCGACACTTACTTTGCTATGGCGCGCGGCTCGACGGGTTCGCCCTGCGCTTCCGGTTGCACGC
Organism: Ensifer sp. KUDG1; assembly: GCF_050434285.1. NCBI lineage: Bacteria > Pseudomonadati > Pseudomonadota > Alphaproteobacteria > Hyphomicrobiales > Rhizobiaceae > Ensifer > Ensifer sp. KUDG1. The sequence continues at coordinate 177,625 of NZ_JBNDIG010000006.1, read as the reverse complement.
ATGCGGGTGACGGCGGCAACGCCGCACTCGAGATGACCAAGTGGTTCGATACCAACTACCATTACATGGTGCCCGAATTCGAAGCGGATCAACGCTTTGCGCTGACGCATAACCGGCCGCTCGAAGCCTTTCTCGAGGCCGGAGCCCTCGGCTATCGAACCCGCCCGGTCCTGCTTGGCCCGGTGACCTTCCTCAAGCTCGGCAAGGCGAAGGGCGGAGATTTCGATCCCCTCGACCTGATCGAGCGCCTGCTTCCCGTTTACGTCGAGCTGCTCACCGAACTTGCCAATGCCGGCGCCGACTGGGTTCAGATCGACGAGCCTAGTCTGGTGCTCGATCTCACCGACCGGGAAAGGCAGGCCCTGGACCTTGCCTATCATACGTTCCGGGCGAAGGTTCCCGGGCTCCGGATCATGCTTGCGACCTATTTCGGCTCGATCGGCGAAAATATGGTGAGCGCCCTGGCGCTGCCGATCGCGGGCCTGCATGTCGATCTCGTGCGCGCGCCGCAGCAGATCGAGGTCCTCATCCAGTCCGCTCCGGCTGACCGGGTGCTGTCGCTCGGCATCATCGACGGCCGCAACGTCTGGAGGACGGATCTTGCCGGCCTGTTCCGCCGCCTGCAGCCGCTGGTCTCTGCCCATGGCCGCGACCGGATCGAGCTTGCGCCCTCGTGCTCGCTCCTGCATGTGCCCGTCGACCTCGGCATGGAAAAGGCGCTCGACCCGGAGCTTGCCTCGTGGCTCGCTTTCGCCGTGCAGAAGCTCAATGAATTAAGCCTTCTCGCCCGTGCCTTCGAGCCGGGGCTTGCCAGCCCGGAAAAGGTCTTTGCGGCCTCGATCGAAGCAGCCAAGGCGCGGCTGACGTCGCTCAGGATCCATGATCCACTTGTTGCCGGGCGACTGAAGGCGCTGACGGCAGCCGACAGCGAGCGCCGGTCTCCCTTCCCGGCCCGTCGCGCGCTCCAGGCGGACGCGCTGCCGTTGCCGCTTTTCCCGACGACGACGATCGGCTCCTTCCCGCAGACACCGGAAGTACGGCAGGCCCGTTCCCTGCATGCCAAGGGCGAACTCAGCTATGTCGACTACACCGCGTATCTGCGCCGGGAAACCGAGCAGGCGGTGCGCTGGCAGGAGGAGATCGGCATCGACGTGCTGGTACACGGCGAGTTCGAACGCAACGACATGGTGCAGTATTTCGGCGAGCAGCTCTCGGGCTACGCCTTTACCCGAAGTGGCTGGGTACAGAGCTACGGTTCGCGCTACGTGCGCCCGCCGATCATCTTCGGCGACGTTTCCCGGCCAAACCCGATGACTGTCGAATGGGCGGCCTTTGCGCAGTCGCTGACCGATCGCCCGGTCAAGGGCATGCTGACGGGTCCGGTCACCATGCTGCAATGGTCCTTCGTGCGCGACGACCTGCCGCGGTCGGTGGTGTGCCGGCAGATCGCGCTGGCGCTCAGCGACGAAGTCAGGGACCTCGAGGCATCGGGCATCGCCATCATCCAGATCGACGAGCCGGCGCTGCGCGAGGGCCTGCCGCTCAAGGCCGCCGACCGCAAGGCCTATCTCGACTGGGCGGTGGAGTGCTTCCGCCTCAGCGCCGCCGGCGTCGGCGACGCCACCCAGATCCACACCCACATGTGCTACTCGGAGTTCAACGACATCATGCCGGCGATCGCGGCGATGGATGCCGACGTGATTTCGATCGAGACGTCGCGATCGAAGATGGAACTGCTCGGCGCGTTCACCGGAAGGGCCTATCCGAACGAGATCGGCCCGGGCGTCTACGATATCCATTCGCCGCGCGTACCGGCGGTGGATGAAATGGTGCACCTCATCGAGCGCGCGACCGAAGGGCTGACGCCGGCGCAGATCTGGGTCAACCCGGATTGCGGGCTGAAGACCCGGCGCTGGGAGGAAACCCGGCCAGCGCTTGTCAACATGGTGGCGGCGGCGCGCGCCCTGCGCCAGGCCTTCGCGGATGATCCCTACAAGGCGCTTCGCGCATGACGGACCACCCGGAAGCGGCGTCGGGGGAAACCCCGGCGCCACAGACCCTCGTCGATATCGTCTTTCCCGGCGACACCAATCATCACGGCACCCTCTTTGGGGGTGCCGCATTGGCGCTGATGGACCGGATCGCCTTCATCGTCGCCACCCGCCACGGCCGCGTTCCCTTCGTCACCGCCTCCTGCGACCGGATCGACTTTCGCGCACCCGCCCGCATCGGCCAGATCGTCAGTTTCTCTGGCCGCCCGGTGCGCGTGGGGCGACGCTCGATGGTCGTCGACGTCGAGATGGTGGCCGAAGACCTTGCGACCGGCGGCCGCGATCTTTGCTCACGCGGACAGTTCACCATGGTTGGGATGCCGCAGGACAAAGGTGCCGACTGGCGCCTTCCGCCGCTCGCCGAGCCCGCGCCGGTGGTGCCCGCGGCGGATTTCGTCGGCATGACCGACATCGTTTTTCCGGGCCAGACCAACAGCGCCGGCGCGCTCTTCGGCGGCGATGCACTCGCCCGGATGACGAAGGCGGCCTTCGTCGCCGCGACCCGGCTGACCGGCAAAGCGATGGTGCTCGCCTCCTGCAGTAGCGATTTCAAGCGGCGTGTCGCCGCCGGAACGATCGTCGATACGCTGGCGCGCGTCACCCGGACCGGACGCAGTTCCACAACGATAGACGTCGAGCTCTGGTCGGAAGAACTGCTCAGCGGCGTGCGCGTGCTGACCGTCACCGGAACTTTCGTGATGGTGGCTGTCGACAGCCGCAACCGCCCAGTTGCGGCCTTCGCCGCCTGAGCAAGCCGGGGGCGCCGCTCATGGCGCCCCCGATCCACAGGATTGATTGCGCGCCGCCATTTACTCCCCGTTATCCACACCGAAAAAGAAAAGACCTCTGCACTCCCGCCTTCAGCATATAGAACCTATTGACGCAGATTTGCGATGAACTACTATATCTAGTGTTCGAGGTTCTTCCGATTCGCAAGGATTGGGAGCTAAGACGGGAATACGGTGCGCCGGCGGGTTTCCGCCCAAGGTTATGCCGTAGCTGCCCCCGCAACTGTAGACGGCGAGCAACTGTCCGGAATTGGACCACTGAGGCATGAGGCCTCGGGAAGGTCGGGATGGAAGCTTTGACCCGTAAGCCAGGAGACCTGCCTCGAGCAACAAACGTCCACGGGCGGGGTGTCCGGAGGGGTTGGGTGCATTGCGGCAGGATGAGCCTGCCGGATCGTCTCGACGTCTCCCCGGCAGCCTGTCGAAAGCTTCGGGGTGAAGTCATGTCAGTTTCTTCCAGTTCAGATCCACCTTCTGCGGACGGGTGCGCGTTGTTGCGCGCCTGATCGAAAGGCCGCGCCCTGAAAACCCGCATCCGCGGAATTCCTGAGCGCCCGAGCAAAACGAGCCGGCCCGGTTGCGTAACCGACCTTGGGCCAGCTTGACGACGTCAACTCCGGTCGAAGCGACCGGGGAGCGATGTTTCGTGCCCGATCGCCAAGCCCACGGTTCGCGTTCGCGCGACCCGCCGATTTTTTGCGCTCATTTGCCAGACCCTCACGAGGAACCCATGTCGATCACCGTCTACAGCAAACCCGCCTGCGTCCAATGCACCGCCACCACCCGCGCGCTCGACCGTCAGGGCATCGATTATCGCATCGTCGATATCTCCGAGGATTCCGACGGTTTCGCGCTCGTGCAGGGTCTCGGCTACCGGCAGGTTCCAGTGGTCGTCGCCGGCGAACGGCATTGGGCGGGGTTCCGCCCAGACATGATCAGCGCGCTTTCCTGAGGGAGAGAAGCAATGGGGCTGATCGTCTATTTTTCCAGCCGCTCGGAAAACACCCATCGCTTCGTTGAGAAACTCGGCCTTCGCACAGCCCGCATACCGCTCAAGGAGGGTAAAGATGCGCTTACGGTCTCGGAGCCCTATGTGCTCGTCGTGCCGACCTATTGCGGCGACGATGGCCGAGGTGCCGTGCCGAAACAGGTGATCCGCTTCCTGAACGACGCGGGCAACCGCTCTCACATCCGCGGCGTGATCGCAGCGGGCAACAGCAATTTCGGCGCGACCTACGGGATCGCCGGCGACGTGATCTCGGCCAAATGCCGGGTGCCCTTTCTCTACCGGTTCGAGCTGCTCGGAACCGACGAGGACGTCGCCAATGTCAAAAACGGGATGGAACGATTTTGGACGTCACAACACTCGAACGCCCCTTGAAGGCGACGGAAGCGGCGCTGGATTACCACGCGCTGAACGCGATGCTGAACCTCTACGACGAGGAGGGGAAGATCCAGCTCGACAAGGACCGGCAGGCGGCGAAGCAATACTTCCTCCAGCACGTCAACCAGAACACGGTCTTCTTCCATAACCTGCGGGAAAAGCTCGATTACCTGGTGACCGAGGGCTACTACGAGCAGGAAGTGCTGGACCAGTATTCGTTCAACTTCGTGCGCGATCTCTACGACCACGCCTATTCGAAGAAGTTCCGTTTCCCGACCTTCCTCGGCGCCTTCAAATATTACACGTCCTATACGCTCAAAACCTTCGACGGAAAGCGCTACCTGGAACGCTACGAAGACCGCGTCTGCATGGTGGCGATGGCCTTGGCGCGCGGCAACGAGGCGCTTGCCCGCGATCTCGTCGACGAGATCATTTCCGGCCGTTTCCAGCCGGCGACGCCGACCTTCCTCAATGCCGGCAAAAAGAGCCGTGGCGAGCTCGTCTCCTGCTTTCTGCTGAGGATCGAGGACAACATGGAGAGCATCGGCCGCGCCATCAATTCGGCGCTACAGCTTTCCAAGCGCGGCGGCGGCGTGGCGCTGTCGCTCACCAACATCCGCGAGATGGGCGCTCCGATCAAGCAGATCGAGAACCAGTCATCCGGCGTCATCCCGGTCATGAAGCTGCTCGAGGATAGTTTCTCCTACGCCAACCAGCTTGGCGCGCGCCAGGGCGCGGGCGCTGTCTACCTGCATGCCCACCACCCCGACATCATGCGCTTCCTCGATACCAAGCGCGAAAATGCCGACGAGAAGATCCGCATCAAGACGCTGTCGCTCGGCGTCGTCATCCCCGACATCACCTTCGAGCTCGCTCGCAACAACGAGGACATGTACCTGTTCTCGCCCTATGACGTGGAGCAGGTCTATGGCGTGCCGCTCACCGAAATCTCGGTGACGGAGAAGTATCGCGAGATGGTGGAGGATGCCCGCATCCGCAAGCGCAAGATCAAGGCGCGCGACTTCTTCCAGATCATCGCCGAGATCCAGTTCGAGAGCGGCTATCCCTACATCATGTTCGAGGACACGGTGAACCGGGCAAACCCGATTGCCGGCCGCATCACCATGAGCAACCTCTGCTCGGAGATCCTGCAGGTGAGCGAGGCGAGCGAATTCAACGACGATCTCTCCTACAAGCACATGGGCAAGGACATCTCCTGCAACCTCGGCTCGCTGAACATCGCCGCTGCCATGGACAGCCCGGATTTCGGCCAGACGATCGAGACCTCGATCCGGGCACTGACAGCCGTCTCCGAAATGAGCCACATCTCGTCCGTACCCTCGATCGAAAAGGGCAACGACGACAGCCACGCGATCGGCCTCGGGCAGATGAACCTGCACGGCTATCTCGCGCGCGAGCGCATTTTCTACGGCTCCGAAGAAGGCATCGATTTCACCAACATCTATTTCTACACGGTGACCTACCACGCCATCCGCGCATCGAACCGGCTGGCGGTCGAAAAAGGCAAGAGCTTCGCCGGCTTCGAAAATTCGAAATACGCCTCTGGCGACTATTTCGACAAATACACCCAGGCCGAATGGCTGCCGGCGACCGAAAAGGTGAAGGCGCTGTTCGAGGAAGCCGGCATTGTCATCCCGACCCAGGAAGACTGGTTGGAACTGAAACGGGCAGTGATGGAAGGAGGTCTCTACAACCAGAACCTCCAGGCCGTGCCGCCGACGGGCTCGATCTCCTACATCAACCACTCGACCTCCTCGATCCACCCGATCGTCTCGAAGATCGAGATCCGCAAGGAAGGCAAGATCGGCCGCGTCTACTACCCGGCCGCCTTCATGACCAACGACAATCTCGAATACTACCAGGACGCCTACGAGATCGGCCCGGAGAAGATCATCGACACCTATGCGGCGGCCACCCAGCACGTCGACCAGGGCCTGTCGCTGACGCTGTTCTTCCGCGACACGGCGACGACCCGCGACATCAACCGCGCCCAGATCCACGCCTGGAAGAAGGGCATCAAGACCATCTACTACATCCGCCTTCGCCAGATGGCGCTCGAGGGCACGCAGGTCCAAGGCTGCGTTTCCTGCGCGCTTTAACGCCGCGTTCCCATCAAGTGCCCCTCACCCTAGCCCTCTCCCCGCTCGCGGGGAGAGGGGACGTGCCCCACGAAACGCTGATGGATGCGTTAGGACGGTGCGGCTCGCACCTTCTCCCCGCGCGCGGGGAGAAGGTGCCGGCAGGCGGATGAGGGGCAATTCCCTCACCGCGTGGATGAGGGGCTGACACGACCCAAAAAGGCAAACCGATGAACATGCACACCAAACCCGCAAGCCGCATCCGCGCCATCAACTGGAACCGCATCGAGGACGACAAGGACCTGGAGGTCTGGAACCGGCTCACCGGCAATTTCTGGCTGCCGGAAAAAGTGCCGCTCTCCAACGACATTTCCTCCTGGGCGACGCTTAAATCCGAGGAGCAGACGCTGACGATCCGCGTCTTCACCGGCCTCACCTTGCTCGACACGATCCAGAACGGCGTCGGCGCCGTCAGACTGATGGAGGATGCGGCCACGCCGCACGAGGAGGCGGTGCTTTCCAACATCTCCTTCATGGAGGCGGTGCACGCGCGCTCCTATTCCTCGATCTTCTCGACGCTCTGCCTGACGCCTGACGTCGACGACGCCTATCGCTGGTCGGAGGAAAACGAGTTCCTGCAGAAGAAGTCGGCGCTGATCATGGCGGAGTATTCCTCCGGCGATCCCTTGAAGAAGAAGGTCGCCAGCGTCTTTCTCGAGAGCTTCCTGTTTTATTCCGGCTTCTACCTGCCGATGTACTGGTCGAGCCGCGCCAAGCTCACCAACACCGCCGACATGATCCGCCTCATCATTCGCGACGAGGCGGTGCATGGCTACTATATCGGCTACAAATTCCAGCGCGCTTTGGAGCGTCTGAGCGAGGAGCGCCGCCAGGAGATCAAGGATTTCGCCTTCGACCTGCTGCTCGAACTCTATGACAACGAGGCGAAATACACCGAGGCGCTTTATGATGGCGTCGGGCTCACCGAAGACGTGAAGAAGTTCCTGCACTACAACGCCAATAAGGCGCTGATGAACCTCGGCTACGAGGCGCTGTTCCCGGCGGAAGCCTGCAAGGTCAATCCCGCTATCCTCTCCGCCCTTTCGCCGAACGCCGACGAGAACCACGACTTCTTCTCCGGCTCCGGCTCTTCCTACGTCATTGGCAAGGCGGTCGCGACCGAGGACGAAGACTGGGATTTTTAAAGACAGCCCATCCGGTCACACCTGAAAACAAAAGGCCGGCGAGGAACAACCTCGCCGGCCTTTTGGTTCAGCAATAACAGCCCCTATTCCGCCGCGACCACCCGGCTGCGGCCGATCGTGGCCCGCGTCAGCAGGAACGCGGCGAGCGCGCAGGCGGCAATCGCGCCGGCCATCGGCAGCGCCGTGCCGTCGAAGAACAGGCTGGCGATGATCATCGCCACAGCCGCGGTGACGAAGTGCAGCGTGCCCATCAGTGCAGACGCTGTACCCGCGATCTCGCCATGGTCTTCGAGCGCCAGCACCGCCGAGGTCGGTATGACAAGGCCGAGCACGCCGTAGCCGACGAAGAGGAACGCGGCCATGACGGGCAACTGGTTGAAGCCAAGGCTCATGACGACAAACATCGTGACCATGGTCAGCGCGAACGCACTGACGGCAATCTGCATCACGCGGACGAGACCGAAACGCTCGCCGAGCCAGCCGGTCGCCTGCGACACGGCGAAGAACGACACGGCGTTCATCGAAAACGCGATGCTGTACTGCGTCGGCGTCAGGCCGTAGTGGTCGATCAAGACGAAGGGCGAATTGGCGAGATAGACGAGGAAGCCGGAAATGCCGAGGCCGCCAATGAACGTCAGCGTCAGGAAGTTGCGGTCGGACAGAAGCAGGCGATAGGCGGCAAGCGCGCTTGAAAGGCTGCTGTCGGCACGGTCCTTCTTCGGCCGGGTTTCCTGCAATTGCGTCGACAGCAGGATCAGGCCAATGAAGGCGGCAATGGTCACCGCATAGAACACGCCGCGCCAGCCGTAGAAGCCGATGACGGCGCTGCCGGCGAGCGGCGCGAGGATCGGCGAAATGCTGAAAACGAGCATCAGCATCGACATCAGCCGCGCCGCCTGAACGCCGGTGTGCATGTCGCGCACCACGGCGCGCGGGATGACCATGCCGGCGGCACCACCGATGCCCTGCAGGAAGCGGAAGGCAATCAGGGTTTCGATGTCGGTCGAAAGCGCGCAGCCGATGCTGGCGACGGTGAAGAGGCCGATGCCGAGGTAGAGCGGCGCCTTGCGGCCCCAGATATCGGAGAGCGGCCCATAGATCAGCTGCGAGATGGCAAAGGAGATGAAGAAGGCCAGCAGGCTGAGCTGCACGACGCCATTTTCGGCCGCCAGATCCTTGCCGATCGACGGCAGGGCCGGCAGGTACATGTCGATTGCAAAGGGGCCGATCGCCGAGATCAGGCCGAGCACGATCGCCGTGCGAAGGAAGGACGTTGTCATGGCAATGAACTTTCAGAAATCGCGCCAGCCGAACCGCTGCCGCCGGGATTGAAACTCAAAGACATCGTCGTGCCAGGATAGAGCGTTGGGGAACCGCATCCTGCGCTGACCATTTCGTCCATTAATTTGGACACATGTGTAAAATTAGACAGTATTGTCTAAATCGTCAATGGGGCCTATCTTCGGTCCATGAAGAAATTTGATTTGGCCTCGGCTGACGCTCGCCCGCAGAAAGGGCAATTCGCGAAACGCCTCTCGATCCTGGAGGCCGCGGCCGATGTTTTCTGTCGGGAAGGCTTTTCCGGCGCCAGCATCGACGAGATCGCAGTCGTTGCCGGGGTCTCGCGCCAGACCATCTACAATCACTACCGCGAGAAAGAGACGCTGTTCATGGCGGTGATCCAGGACATCATGGATCGCGTGAACGGCGTGCTTTTCTCCATCCTCGCGACCTTTCCCGAAAACGCCGACAATCTCGAGGAAGACCTGGCTGAATTTGCCGTGCGCCTCAACAAGAACTGCAATTGCAACCAGGACGCCAAGTTCATCCAGAAGCTGATCTCGACCGAGGGCAACCGCTATCCGCACCTGTTCCAGTTCTGGCGGGAGCAGGGACCGGGCAAGACCGACCGGGCGCTGGCGGCGCTGTTTGCGCGCCTTGCCCACGTCGCACCGCTCGACATCGACGACTTCGACCTCGCAGCGCGCCAGTTCATCGCGCTGATCAAGGCGGACCTGCAGATGGGCGGGCTCTTCGGTGAAACGCCGAGCGAAGAAGACCTGGAGATCAGCGCCCGTAGGGCGGTAAAGACGTTCCTGCGCGCCTATGGCCGGCCGGCAGCGGCCTCGGTGGGCTAACGCCACCCGGTACCAGAAACCGATCCCGACCTATCTGGTGATGCGAAAATCACCGATGTGCTCGGGCGGGTCGACAAATTCGGCAACGACCTTCGAAACCGATGCACCCGGCGGGCCGTCATGCAGGCGCTCTAGCATGAGGGTGACCGCCGCCTCCGGGCCGCTGATCAACGCAGCCACCGAGCCATTCGCTTCGTTTCGAACCCATCCCACAAGACCGAGCCTGCGCGCCTCGTCGCGCGTCCAGACCCTGAAGCTAACGCCTTGCACCCGCCCGAGAATTCGGACCAGCGCCGTCCTATTGGCCTCAGCCATGGCTCGTCTCCCTTGTCGTCTATCACGCAATCTGGCGCAGCCCGGTGGAAAGACAAGCCACCCGCAAAGGGACTGAAAGGCGACCACTGCAACCTAAAAATTTCCACACTACGTTTCAAATATTTTGTTCGTGTATTTTTAAAAGTTGACGCGCGAAAACTTTTGTGGTTTTTACGACCTCACCAAGACGGCGATGGGAGGGCCTCGCCAGCTTGGCTGAGACACAAGAAGGCCCGCGCCGTTTCCAGGGAGGAAACCATGAACATATCCCGCATTCTGAAATCTCTCGTCGCCGGCACGGCGCTGTCGCTCCTTGCCTCCGCGGCTCTTGCCGATGGCATCGGCGCGTCGCTTCTGACCCAGCAGCATCCGTTCTACATCGAGCTCGCCGACGCGATGAAAGCCGAAGCTGAAGCCAAGAACGTCAAGCTCGAGGTCTCGATCGCCAATCAGGATCTCAACAAGCAGCTCGCGGACGTCGAAGACTTCATCGTCAAGGGCGTCGACGTCATCGTCATCTCGCCGGTCGACAGCCAGGGCGTACGCGCCGCGATCGAGAAGGCCGAGAAGGCCGGCATCAAGGTGATCACCGTCGACGTTCCGGCCAACGGCGCGACCGTGACCTCGCATATCGGTACCGACAACTTCACCGGCGGCGTCAAGGCCGGCGAGCTGATGGCCAAGGTCCTCGACAACAAGGGCAAGGTCGCCGTCATCGACTACCCGACGGTCCAGTCGGTGGTGAACCGCGTCAACGGCTTCAAGGAAGCGATCGCCAAGCATCCCGACATGGAGATCGTCGCGATCCAGACCGGCATTACCCGCGCCGAAGCGCTGGCCGCGGCCCAGAACATGCTGCAGGCCAATCCCGATATCACCGGCATCTTCGGCTTCGGCGACGATGCGGCGCTTGCCGCCGCCGTCGCGGTCAAGGCTGCTGGTCTGGAATCCCAGGTCAAGGTCATCGGCTTTGACGGCATGAAGGAAGCCCGCGACGCCGTCGATACCAACCCGGTCATGGTCGGCGTCATCCAGCAGTTCCCGGACCAGATGGGCAAGCAGGCCGTCGACACCGCCGTCAAGGTTGCCGCCGGCGAAACCGTCCCGGCCGAACAGCCGATCGTTCCGGGCGTCTACACCGCGAAGTAAGTCCTCCCAGGACAGCCGCCGCCTCACCTCAGGGGCGGCGGCACCCATCAGGGTCCGTTTCCGTCCTCTGGCCGGAGGCGCTGCTCTCGGCTGACCTGAAGGAGGCCGCCATGTTTGGTTCGACCAGCGATACCATTCTCGAAATCGACAACGTCACCAAATCCTTCGGCCAGGTCGCGGCACTGAAGGGCATGCGCCTCAAGGTCCGGCGCGGCCGGGTGCACACGCTGCTCGGCGAAAACGGCGCCGGCAAATCGACGCTGATGAAAATCCTTGCCGGCGTGCACGCGGCGACCTCGGGTGAAATCGCACTCGACGGACGCCCCTACCAGCCCCGCAACCCGCAGGATGCCGCCGCCCTCGGGCTTGCCATCGTCTTCCAGGAACTCAGCCTCTGCAGCAACCTGACGGTGGCCGAGAACATTCTCGCCACCCGCGAGCCGCGTCGCTTCGGCTTCATCAACGAAAAGGAACTGGTCGCCCGGGCCCGCGCGATCGTCGCCGATCTCGGCCTGCCGATCGACGTCAGCGAGAAGGTCGGCAATCTCTCGATCGCCCAGCGCCAGCTGGTCGAGATCGCCAAGGGCCTCAGCCACGAGGCCAAGGTTGTCATTCTCGACGAGCCGACGTCGTCGCTCAGCGACAGCGAGGCCGAGATCCTGTTCGAGATCATCGGGCGGCTGAAGAGCCGCGGCGTCGCCGTCATCTACATCTCGCACCGCATGGAAGAGATCATGCGGCTCAGCGACGACATCACCGTCATCCGCGACGGGGAATATGTCTCCACCCATGACCGTGACGACGTCACCATCGAGGCGCTCATCGCGCTGATGGTCGGCCGCCGCATGGACGAAATCTATCCGCCGCCGGCGCACGAGCAGAAGGCGAAGGCCACGCCGGTTCTGGCCGTCGATGGCCTGACCCGCGACGGCGAATTCGAGGACATCTCCTTCGACATCCGGCCCGGGGAAATCCTCGGCTTCTTCGGACTGGTCGGTTCCGGCCGCTCGGAGGTGATGAACGCGCTGTTCGGCATGAAGACTGCGACCGGCACCGTGCGCTTCGAAGGGCAACCGGTCCGCTTCCGCTCACCGGCAGAGGCGATTGCCCGCGGCATCGGCTTCGTTACCGAAAACCGCAAGGAAGAAGGCCTCGTGCTCAGCCACAGTGTCGGCTGGAACATCTCGATGGCCGCCCTTTCCGACTTCACCAGCCCGCTCGGCTTCACCCGCAGCCGCGCCGAACGCACGGCGGCAGCCCAGGAAGTCGGCCGACTGGCGATCAAGACCCACTCGCTCGATACGCCCTCCGGCTCCTTGAGCGGCGGTAACCAGCAAAAGATCGTGCTCGCCAAGTGGCTGCTGACGAAGCCCAAGGTGCTGATCCTCGACGAGCCGACCCGCGGCGTCGATGTCGGCGCCAAGTTCGAAATCTACAAGATCATCCGCCAGCTGGCGGCCGAGGGAACGGCGATCCTGCTGATCTCCTCCGAGCTGCCGGAGGTTCTGGGAATGAGCGACCGTGTTGTCGTCATGCACGAAGGCGTCATCGGCGCAACGCTCACCAGTGCCGACCTCAACCCGGAAACGATCATGGCGCACGCAACGGGATTCCAATCATGACACAGCAATCCGAAGTCCAGGCCGCCTTCCTGCGTGCCCTGAAACAGTATGGCGGCATCCTTTTGTCGCTGGTGATGCTCTGCGTCATCTTCTCCTTCCTCAACCCGCGCTTCATGTCGGTCGTCAACTTCATGAACATCCTGCAGCAGGTAGCCGTGGTGGCGATCGCCGCCTTCGGCATGACCTGGGTGATCCTGCTCGGTGAAATCGACCTTTCGGTCGGCTCGATCATTGCGGTCGCCGGCATGGTCGGGGCGCAATGTTTCGCCTTCGGCCTCGGCTTCGCGCCGGCGCTGGTCGTCACGCTTCTCGCCGGCGCCCTGATGGGCATGCTGAACGGCGTGCTGACGGCAAAGCTGCTTTTGCCCTCCTTCATCGTCACCGTCGCGACCATGGGCATCTACCGCGGCATGGTCAGCCTGCCGACCAACGGCGCGCCGGCGATGATCGAGAATTCGACCTGGACTGCGATCGGCACCGAGAGCTTCCTTGGCCTGCCCATCATCATCTGGGTCGTCGCCGTGCTCTTCCTCGTCAACCACATCCTTTTGAGCAAGACGAGTTTCGGCCGCCGCGCCTATCTGACGGGCGGCAACCGCGAAGCGGCGGTCTATTCCGGCATCAAGGTCGACCGGCTGAAGATCACCATCTTCATGATCTCCGGCGTCATGGCGGCAATCAGCGGCGTGCTTCTGTCCTCTCGCCTGTTCTCCGCCCAGACGAATGCCGGCATGAGCTACGAGCTCGACGCGATCGCGGCTGCCGTGCTTGGCGGCACCTCCCTTGCCGGCGGCGTCGGCACCATGGTCGGCACGCTGATCGGCGCCCTCATCATCGGCGTCATGAACAACGGCATGAACATGCTGTCGGTCCCCTACTTCTACCAGCTCATCGTCAAGGGCCTGGTGATCCTGATCGCCGTCTGGCTCGACGTGCGCGCCAAGCAGGCAAAACGCTGATCTTTCCGAAGAGAACATTCCCATGCACAAGATACTGACGATCGGCGAAATCCTCGTGGAGATCATCGCCACCGAAAAGGGCGACGGCTTTCGCCAGGCGACCCCTTTGATCGGTCCCTACCCGTCGGGCGCGCCGGCGATCTTCATCGACCAGGTCGGCAAGCTCGGCCAGGCAGCGGCCATGATCTCGCGCGTCGGCAACGACGATTTCGGCCACGTCAACCTCGACCGGTTGAAGGCCGACGGCGTCGATATCTCGGGCATAGCGGTCGATCCGCTCGGCACCACCGGCAGCGCCTTCGTGCGCTACCGGACCGACGGCAGCCGCGCCTTCGTCTTCAACATCCGCCACAGCGCCTGCGGAACGATCAGGCTCGATGAGGCAACCCGGGCGCTTGTCAGAACCTGCAGCCACCTGCACGTAATGGGCTCGTCGCTCTACGCCCCGAGCGTGGTCGAGAGCATCATCGCCGCAATCGAGATCGTCAAATCGGCCGGCGGCACCGTCTCTTTCGATCCGAACCTGCGGCCGGAAATCCTCGACAGCCCGGGCATGCGCGAGGCGCTGCAGACGGTGCTTTCCAAGACCGACCTCTTCCTGCCGAGCGGACAGGAACTCTTCCTGTTCACGCAGGCAAAGACCGAGGCGGAAGCCGTTGCGGAACTGCTCGCCGCCGGCATCAAGGCCGTCGTCGTCAAGCGCGGCGCCGAGGGCGCGAGCTATTTCGATCGTGAAACGACGTTTTCGCATCCGGGCTTTGCCGTCGAGGAAGTCGACCCGACCGGCGCCGGCGACTGCTTCGGTGCGACCTTCGTCACCTTCTGGCTGAACGGAGCCAAACCCGCTGAAGCGCTGGAATTCGCCAATGCCTCGGGCGCGCGCGCCGTCATGATCTCCGGCCCGATGGAAGGCGCCTCGACGCGCGCCGATCTCGAAACCTTCATCACCGCGAAAAAGGGCTGACCGCCATGCAACAGAACCTTCTGATCGACATCGCCCGCTGGTCCGAACGCCCCGGCCCGCGTGGCATTCCCTCCGTCTGCTCCGCCCACCCGCTGGTGATCGAAGCCGCCATGCTGCGGGCACTCAAGGAGGACGCGGCGCTCCTGATCGAGGCGACCTGCAACCAGGTCAACCAGGACGGCGGCTATACCGGCATGACGCCCGCCGACTTCACTCGCTTCGTCGCCGAGATCGCCGATCGTGTCGCCTTCCCGAAGGAAAAGATCATCCTTGGCGGCGACCATCTGGGCCCGAACCCGTGGAAGCACCTGCCGGCCGAAGAGGCCATGGCCAAGGCCGAGACGATGATCGAAGCCTATGCCAACGCTGGCTTCACCAAGCTGCATCTGGACACCAGCATGGGCTGCGCCGGCGAGCCGGTGGCGCTGCCCGATGCCGTGACTGCGGAGCGCGCCGCGCGTCTGGCCGCCGCCGCCGAAGCTGCCCTTCGCGGCGAGGATGGCACCGCCCCCGTTTATATCATCGGCACCGAAGTGCCGGTTCCGGGCGGCGCGCTGGAAGAACTCGACACGCTGGAAGTCACCGCCCCCGAGGCGGCGATCGAGACTGTATCGATCCATCGCCAGGCTTTCGAGAAAGCCGGTGCTGCCGACGCCTTCGGACGTGTCGTCGGCGCAGTGGTCCAGCCGGGCGTCGAGTTCGGCAACGAGAACGTCATCGCCTATGACAGGGCGAAAGCCGCAAAGCTCAGCGCCAGCCTGAAACAGCTCGACGGCGTCGTCTTCGAGGCGCATTCGACCGACTACCAGACGCCGGAGGCGCTGCGCGATCTCGTCTCGGACGGCTTTGCCATATTGAAAGTCGGCCCGGGCCTGACCTTCGCGCTGCGCGAGGCGCTTTACGGCCTCGACCAGATCGCCGCCTTCCTGTTTCCGGACGCCCGCAAGCAGACGCTGACGGCGGTCACCGAGGACGTGATGCGCGAGGAGCCGGCCAACTGGGGCAAGTATTACCACGGCTCGGCGGATGCCCAGCGACTGCAGCGGCATTTTTCCTATAGTGACCGCATCCGCTATTACTGGCCGCATCCGAAGGTCGCAGCAGCGGTCGAAGAACTTCTGGCGCTGCTCGATGGCGTCACCATCCCGGAAACGCTGATCAGCCAGTATCTCCCCGGCAGTTACGAGCGGGTGCGCGACGGCAAGGTGGCCGCTCAAGCAAAACCGCTGGCACTTGCTGCCGTCGACCGGGTTCTCGAGGATTATTTCATGGCCTGCCGCGCTTAGCGGCAGGTCGGATGTTCGGTGAATATTTGCGAGCCGGTACTGCCTATCCCCTCGAAATGAACCTATAAACGAAATCAAAACAATATGGGGCACAGCGACCGTGGACAGACAGATCAAGACCATGGAGGATTTTTCGGAGTTCGTCGGCCTGTCGCGCCCGACGGTCTCGAAATACTTCAATGATCCAGGCTCGGTCCGCAAGAAGACCCGCGATGCCATCGAGGCGGCGATCAAGCAGTCGGGTTTTCGCCCGAACATCTTCGCCGTCAACCTCAACCGCCGCCGCACCAACATCCTCGGCGTCATCGTTCCGAACTCGACCGACCCGTTCTACATGGCGCTGACGCGCCGGATCGAGCACATCGCCAACCAGGCGGGTTTCCTCGCCTTCGTGCTCTCCTCCGACGGGCGGCCGGAGATGGAGGAACGGGCGATCGAAACCTTCAAGTCGATGAACGTCGCCGGCGCGATCATCGCGCCGCTCGGCGTGCAGTCGCACCACAAGACGCTGACAACGCTCGGCGCCAGCATTCCGCTGATCTACGTGGACTCGCCACTCGACGACAGCTCGTCCTTCGTCGGCACCGACAACCGCCAGAGTTTCCGCCTGATGGTCGATTATCTCTGCCGGTCCGGCAGTCCGCCCTGCTACTTCGGCATGCCACCGGTCAACAACAACGCGATCGCCCGGCGCGACGCCTATCTGGAGGCGATGCAGCAGCTGAAGATGGAGCCGGCGCTGGTCGAAACCACACCAAACGCCGCCTGGGATTTCGAAAAATTCGGCTTCGACGAGACGCTGCGGATCCTCGGCGCCGGCGGTTTTCCGACGAAGACGGTGCTCTGCGCCAACGACCGCGTCGCCTTCGGCGTTATCGCCGCCGCCTTCCAGTCGGGCCTCAAGGTCGGGCGCGATGCCGACGCGGATCTGCGTGTCGCCGGCCACGACGACCACCCGCTGTCGCGCTACACCTGCCCGCCGCTGACGACGGTGGCGCAGAACTATAACGAGATCGGCCGGCTGGCGATCGAGCTGCTGCTGTTCAAGCTCGGGGAAACCACCGACGACGGCGGCGCCTTCCCCGAGGACGAGCGCATTCTCCTGAGCGCCGAGATCATGCTGCGCGGTTCGGCCTAATCGACGTCGACCAGCAATTTCCCGGACTGCGACCCTTCGGAAAAGCCCGTCCAGGCAGACGCCCAACAATCAGGACCGGCGCGGCAGCGCCAGAACCTGATCGGTCGTCAGGATATCGCCGAAGCTGTCATCGATCGTCGCCAAAGATGCGCGATGCAGCAGCGCATGCGCAACGACTTCGCCATCCCCCGTATCGAGATCGCGCGTCGCGCAGGCGTCCGAAGCGACGATGACGTTGAAGCCGAGCGGTACGGCATCGCGTGCCGCGCCGGCCACGCAGGCGTGGGTCATCAGGCCTGACATCACGAGTGTTTCGACGCCCGCCTGCTTCAACTGGATGCTGATATCCGTGCTCGCAAAGACGCTGACCGACGATTTGCGCACCACCGAATGGTTCGCAGCCGGCTGAATGTCCCGGTGAAACGCCGAGGTCTCGCTATCCTCGGCAAACACAGGGCTGCCGGCCGGTGTGACATGCTTGATATGATAGACCTTCATGCCCTCCGTATCGGCGCGGGCGATCAGCCGCTTTGCATTGGCGAGCGCCTTTTCGCCATCGGGGATCGGCATGCGGCCGGCAAAATACTCGTTCTGGAAGTCGATCGCCAGCAGCGCCGTCCTCCTGGGATCTAGGCTGGCGGGGGCAGCGGCACCGGCAATCGTACGTATGGTCGGATGTTGTGTCATGGGAGGTTCCTTTCGCGTTTCGACGCTCGCGAAGATCGTCAAAGCGGGCTCAACGCGAAAGTGGCCTGAACGACAATATATGATAGGTTCCGGCCAAGTTGAGTGAATGAGTATCGGCCAGAACGTGCACACCATCGCCATCGTCGCCTTTGAGGGTATCAGCCCGTTTCACCTCTCGGTGCCCTGCATCGTCTTCGGCGACGACCTCCTGAAGCTCGGCGCGCCGCGTTACCGCCTGCTGATTGCCGGAGAGAAGACCGGTTCCATCCGCACCATGTCCGGCTTCAGCATCGCGGTGGAGCACGATCTCGCGAGCCTCGCGGGGGCGGATACGATCGTCGTGCCGGCCTGGGATGATCCCGGCCGCCGCCCGTCGAAAAGGCTGCTCGACGCTTTGCGCGTGGCCCACGCCCGTGGCGCCCGGCTTGTTGGTCTCTGTCTCGGCACCTTCGTGCTCGCCGAAGCCGGCCTGCTCGATGGGCGAGCAGCCTCGACACACTGGGCCTGGGCCGATGAATTCGAACGCGCCTACCCGCAAGTCGCGCTGAATCGGAACGCGCTCTATCTCGACGAGGGCGATATCCTGACATCAGCAGGTACGGCGGCGGCGATCGACTGCTGCCTGCACATCGTGCGCAACGACCATGGGGCCGAGATCGCCAACCGCATCGCCCGCCGGCTGGTCGTCGCACCGCACCGCCAGGGCGACCAGGCGCAATATATCGAAGCGCCGCTCCCCTCCCCCGGCAGCGGCGACCCGCTCGGAGCGACGATCGCCTGGGCGATCGAACATCTCGACGAGCCGCTGTCGCTCGAGCGCCTCGCCGACCACGCCGGCATGAGCCTGCGCAGCTTCACCCGTCATTTCCGCAAGAAGACCGGAACGACCTTCACGCAATGGCTGCTGGCGCAGCGTCTCGCGGTGGCGCAACGCCTGCTCGAAACCGGTTCCTGTTCCGTCGATCACATCGCAGACATGGCCGGCTTCGGCTCCACCGTCTCGCTCCGCCAGCATTTCACCCGGGCGTTTTCCATTTCGCCGGCGAGCTATCGCCGTCAGTTCCAGAACAAGAAGTCGTCGAATAGGGTCGTCTCAGATCGCAAACCTTCGGAAGCAGCAGTGACATGACCAGACTGGATTGCAACCCGGACGACGTCGAACTGGTGCAGGAAACCACGCCAGAAGGCTTCGGCGACTGGATCGCCCAGAAGATTGAGCGCGAATTCGGCGCCCCGAAATTCCTTGAGTGGGCTCCCGCCCCACACGTCCTGCTCTCACCGCTGCTGGACGCGATGGCGGCCGGAGATTCTCTGTGGTTGTGCCGCAGCAGGCACCGGGCCGTGCTCCATGGCAATGAGGGCGTCGCCCTCGTTCGGGACGGGCAGCCGATTCTCTACCTGCGTGTGATCCAGCGCTGAGGACATCCAGCCAGCATCGGCCGCGTCTTCGGCCGTCGCAACAGGATCGCCAGCAGCGGCACTGCAGCCGGCGAAACCTCGGCCACGCAGAGGAAAAAGGCCGAATAGTCGAAACGCTCGGCGATCCAGCCACCGGCCGGTCTAGGCACGTTTTGCCGCCAGCATCTGTTCGACGGCACCCAGATCAGTTGCGATGCGCTCGATCAACAGCCGTACCCGGCGCGGCTGCACGCTCAGCGGCGGATAGACGATCTGAAGCCCGGTTTCGCCGACCGCAAACTCTGAAAGCAGCTCGATGAGGGCGCCGGAGGCAAGGTCTTCGGCGATGTCCCATACCGATTTCAAGGCGATGCCGTGGCCGTCGCGGCACCACTGCGCCACCAGTCCACCGTCATTGGCGACGCGCCGGCCGCGCACCATCACCCTGTGCGGCTTGCCGTCTACCTGAAAGGCCCATTCGCGATCGAGATTGGCGCCGAAGCGCATGATGATGCAGTCGTGACGGGAGAGATCGTCGGGATGCTCCGGTCGCCCCACGGCTTCGAGGTAGGCCGGCGCCGCACACACCACGCGCCGGTTCTCCCCGAGCGGCCGAGACCGCAGCGTGCTGTCGGCAAGCACGCCGTGGCGGATTGCGAAATCCATGCCCTGGCCGACCAGGTCGAGGTAACCGTCGGTGAGATTGAGATCGACCGTCACGTCGGGGTGCTCGGCGAGAAACCGGTCGAGGATCGGCACGATATAGCGCCGCCCCATATCCTCAGGCGCACTCAGCCGGATCGGGCCGGAGATCGTGCGCGTGCCCGAACGGATGCCGCTTTCCAGTTCGTCGGCCTCCGCCAGCAACCGGCGGGCACCGTCCACCAGCAGACGCCCCTCCTCCGTCAGGCTGATCGCCCGCGTCGTCCGTTTCAGAAGTGCAGCGCCATAGTGCGCTTCCAGTGCAGCCAACCGCTCGGACACCGAGGCTGGCGACAACCCCTTCTCGCGGCCGGCGGCGGAAAGCCCGCCCTTTTCGACGATCAGAAGGAACAGGGCCAGATTGTCGAGCAGCATCTTTCGATTTCTCCGAAATATAATTTTGGAACTAAGCCAATTATCCGGATGCGCCGCAAGCGCTAAATTCCGAAACGAAAGGAGACGCGTGATGCAGCTCGACCATGTCACCATTCGCACTGCCGATATCGACGGAACGCGCGCGTTCTTCGAAACGGTCTTCGATCTCACCATCGGGGAACGTCCGGCCGCAATCCGACACATCCCCGGCTGCTGGCTCTATGCCGAAGGCAAGCCGATCGTTCACATCATCGGCAGCCGCGGCATGGGCTTCGAGCGGGCGGCCGAAGCGATCGATCATGTCGGCTTTCGGCTGGAAGGCTACGCCGCCTTTCGCGCCAGGCTCGACCGGCTCGCCATTCCCTATTCGACCATGGACCTTACCGATATCGGCGAGCGGCGGCTGTTCCTGCGCGCACCCGGCGGACCGCTGCTCGAAGCCGTCTTTTCCGAACCGGTTCCCACCCTTTATCCCGGAGAATGACCATGACCTTCACTGACACCACCGTCTCCGTCGTCATCGGCGGCACCAGCGGCATCGGCGCCGCCGTCGCCAAGGCGCTTGCCAAGCGCCCGGGCCGGGTGGAGATCGCCAGCCGCGCCACCGGTCTCGATCTTGCCGATACCGCAGCAGTGGCTGCCTATTTCCGCAGGCTCGGGCCGATCGACCACCTGATCATGACCGCCGGCTCCGCCGCGCCCGGCGGCAAGGTGAGCGATGTCGATCTCGATGCCGCCAAGGCGGCTTTCGACATCAAGTTCTGGGGATCGGTCGTGGTCGCTCGGGAGGCTGCCCGATACATGCGCGCCGGCGGTACGATCACCTTCACCTCGGGTTTCCTCGCCCGCCGAACGGTCCCCGGCACCTTCGTCAAGACGGCGATGAACGCGGCGCTCGAAGCGACCGCCAAGGTCATGGCCAAGGAGTTGGCCCCGCTGCGGGTGAACGTCGTCAGCCCCGGCCTGACGCGGACGGAAGCCTATGCCGGCATGACCGGCGAGGCGCGCGACGCGATGTTCGATCGCGCTGCAGCGACCCTCCCTGCCGGCCGCGCCGGGCAACCCGAAGATATCGCCCAAGGCTATCTCTTCGCCATCGACAATCCCTTCGTCACCGGCTCGGTGATCGACATCGAAGGCGGCGCGCTGATCAACTGACGCGCCTCCCCACGCTTTGCCCGGTCGCCCGGCGACTGCCCCTCACCAAGGATTTCACCATGCCATCGCTCTTTTCTCCGATCTCGCTCGGATCGCTGACCCTGCCCAACCGTATTGCGCTTGCGCCGATGACGCGGGCGCGCAGCAGCCAGCCGGGCAACGTGCCCAACGCCCTGATGGCCGAGTACTATGCTCAGCGCGCCTCGGCCGGGCTCATCGTCACCGAGGCCACCCAGATCTCGGCGCAGGGCCAGGGCTACTCGTTTACGCCCGGCATCCACTCTCCCGAGCAGATCGCCGGCTGGCGGCTCGTCACCGACGCCGTGCACCGGGCCGGAGGCCGCATCGTGCTGCAGCTCTGGCATGTCGGCCGCATGAGCCATGAGAGTTTCCACGACGGCGCCAGCCCGGTCGCACCGTCCGCGATTTCGCCGGACGCAAAGGTCTGGGTGGCCGATCCGGAAACCGGCATCGGCGCGATGGTCGACAGCCCCGTGCCGCGCGCCTTGGCGCTGAGCGAGATCGCCGGCATCGTCGAGGATTTCCGCCAGGCGGCAGCAAACGCCATCGAAGCCGGCTTTGACGGCGTCGAGATCCATGGCGCCAACGGCTACCTGATCGACCAGTTCCTGCGGCGCTCGTCCAACCGACGCGACGACCGCTATGGCGGCCCGGCCGAAAACCGCATCCGCTTCCTGGTCGAGGTCGCCGAGGCGGTTACCGGCGAGATCGGCGCCTCCCGCGTCGGCATCCGGCTTTCGCCCTATATCACCCAGCGCAACATGGAGGACGACGAGATCATCCCGACGATCCTGAAAGCCGCGCGTGAAATCGACCGCGTCGGTCTTGCCTATATCCATCTGGTGGAAGCCGATTGGGACGATGCGCCCGTTATCCCGGACGACTTCCGCCGCGAACTGCGCTCCGCCTATTCCGGCCGTATCATCCTCGCCGGCCGCTATGATCGTAACAAGGCCGAGGCGATCCTTGCCGCCGGCCTTGCCGACATCGTCGCCTTCGGCCGCCCGTTCATCGCCAATCCGGACCTGCCGCGCCGGCTGAAAGACGGGCTGCCGCTCGCAACCTTCGACAAGGCCACGCTTTTCGGCGGTAACGCCGAAGGCTACTCTAACTATCCGGCACTCGAGCGCGTGGCATGACCGCGGCAATCACACCTCTTCACCCCAAAAAGGAGCAACTCATGAAAGCTGTCGCCCTCACCCGCTATCTCCCGGTTTCCGACCCGGAGAGTTTCCTCGATGTCGAACTCCCGAAGCCGGAACCCAAGGGGCATGACATCCTGGTCACCGTCCACGCCGTCGCGGTCAATCCCGTCGACGTGAAGATGCGCGCCCCGAAGGACAAGGTCGAGGAAACGCCGCGCGTGCTCGGCTGGGATGCAAGCGGCATCGTCGAGGCCGTCGGCCCTGACGTGACGCTGTTCCAGCCTGGAGACGCCGTCTACTACGCCGGCGACCTGACGCGGTCGGGATCCAACCAGCAGTATCAACTGGTCGACGAGCGCATCGTCGGGCGCAAGCCGAAGACCCTCTCCTTTGCGGAAGCGGCCGCCCTGCCATTGACGACGATCACCGCCTATGAGGCCTTCTTCGACCGGCTCGGCATCGACCGGGACGGCGCCGACCGCGGCCAGTCGATCCTCATCGTCGGCGGCGCCGGCGGCGTCGGCTCGATCGGCATCCAATTGGCAAAGCGCGCCGGCCTCACCGTCATCGCCACCGCATCGCGGCCGGAAACCATCGCCTGGGTCAAGGAACTCGGCGCCGACCACGTGGTCAGCCATCGCGAACCATTGGTCGCGCAGGTCCGGGCGCTCGGCTTTACCCATGTCAATCACATCGCCATCTTCAACGACATGCGCCACTGGGACGACGCCGTCGAGCTGATCCGGCCGCAAGGCGGTATCGTCTCGATCGACAACACCGACGTGCCGATGCCGATGGCCGGCATGAAGACCAAGGCGGCGAGCCTGCACTGGGAGTTCATGTTCGCCCGTCCGATGCACCAGACATCAGACATGATCGAGCAACATCGTCTGCTCAGCTTCGTCGCCGACGAGATCGACGCCGGACGGCTGAAGACGACGCTTGCCGAGGTGCTCTCGCCGATCAACGCCGCGAACCTGCGCGAAGCGCATCGCCGCATCGAGACCGGGGCCGCCAAGGGCAAGATCGTCATCGAAGGCTTTGGCGGCTAACCGCCACGGTCGTCGATCCAAGTGAAATCGCTTGCCGCGACACAGATTGCGGCAAGCACCCCTCACTTCTGAAATTTCGGCAGCATGCCGCGCCGCGCCAAACGGCCGGGCAACTTTGGCGATCGCGGCGCCCCGTGCACAGCAATCGCGTTAACGCTCGCCCCAATGAAATTGCGACCGCAGCGCGATATCGATATATCCAAACAGATATATCGATTCTTCGAGGCTTCCCTTTCAGGCCAATCCCGACACATCCGCCAAAAACGCCCGAACAGGCGGCCTCGCGGCGCGCGAAAAGGCCGGTGTAAACGCCCGAAGAAAAATAAGGAGAATGCTCGTGCCCTACGAACTCGTCGTCTCCCAGGGACGCATCGCCGACAGAACGCCTGGCGCCATCCCCGGGGCGGCCCTGACGGCAGAAGCTCTGGGCAAGTGCACCGGGCTGCAGCCGATCACTATCGGCAGCCCGTCGCCGGCGAAGGAAGACGATTGGTCGGCAAGCCTGCCCGAGGCCGGGGAGACCCTGGCGGGCCTGCAGGCGGCGATTGCCGCAACACTGCAACGTGGCGACAAACCGCTTTTCATCACCAATACCTGCTCCGCCAGCCTTGCGACACTGCCTGTCGTTGCGCGGGAACGCGCCGACGCGGTGTTGCTCTGGATCGACGCCCATGGCGATTTCAACACGCCTCAGACAACCGAAAGCGGCTATCTCGGCGGCATGGTGCTGGCCGCCGCCTGCGGGCTTTGGGAAAGCGGCCACGGCAGCGGGCTGAACCCGGAAAAGGTTGTCATCGTCGGCGCGCGCGACATCGATCCCGCGGAGATGCATCTGTTGCAGCAGGCGGGCGTGCGCATCGTACCCCCCGCGGAAGCGACGCCGGAGGCCATTCTTTCGTTGATCGGCGATGCGCCGGTCTGGATCCATGTCGATTGGGACGTGCTCGAGCCGAACCATGTGCCGGCCGCCTATGCGATCAGCGATGGCCTCTATCCGCAGACCTTGCGCACCATCTTCGCGGCGATCCCGAAAGAGCAGATCGCCGGCATAGAGCTCGCGGAATTCGAAGCGTCCGAGGACGTGCGAAGAGATGAAGCTGCGATCGAATGCCTGCTCGGCATCGTGGAACCGTTGCTGGCCTGACGCGGAGCAGCGTCGAGCCAGCGCGGCCGAAGCCTCGTCACCCGTCCGTTTCCGGTTCGGCCTTCACCTTCGTGATGATCTCGCGAAGCACCAGATGCAGCGCGTCGCGGTAGCCGTTGCGGGCAGACGGGCCGCTTTCGGCCGAGGTCATCACCACGGTCAGATCAAGGCTCGGGATGATGTAGAGCATCTGGCCGCCATAGCCCCAGGCGAAATGCACCTCCTCGCCGGCGATCTGGCGCTCGAACCAGCCATAGCCGTATTCGTCGCCGGAGAAGCGCGAATTGGTGCGATGCTGCCAGGAGGCCGCAATCCACCCTGCCGAGACCAGTTGCTGGCCTGACGCGGTGCGCCCGCCATTGCGGTAGAGTTCGCCGAAGGCCAGCAGCGAGCGCGGGCTCATCGCCATCTGGTTGCCGCCCAAGTAGATGCCTTGCGGATCGCGGTCCCAGGCCCCGATGCAGAAGCCTTCCAGCGGCCCCAGCCACTCGCGCGCCAACGTCAGGGTCGACTTGCCGCTGACCTTCGTCAGGATCGCCGAAAGCAGATGGGTGGAGGCGGTGGAATAGAGCATCTCGCCGCCCGGATCGTCGTCGAAGGGCTGGGCGAGCGCGGTGCGCACCCAGTTGCGGCTGGCGACCCATCGACCGTAGTTCGGCCCCGAGAGACGACCAAGCCCCGCCTGCATCGAAAGCAAGTGGCCGATGGTGATGTCGTTGATGCGCGGATCCGGCGAGGCCGGCAGGTCCGCCTTCAGGATCGGCGCGATCTTCTGATCCGGCCCCTCGAGCAGCCCCTTGTCGATAGCGATGCCGACCAGCGCCGAGATAATCGATTTCGAGGCCGACTTGATGTTGGTCGAGTCCGTCACACGGTTGCGACCGTAACCGCGCTCGGCAACGATCTTGCCGTTGCGCGCGACGATTACGGTCTTCAGAGGATCAAGATCCGGCCGCGAGGCCAGTTCGTCCAGCAAGGCCGAAACCGGCGATGGCGTCTGGGCCACGGCCGGCATGGCGACGAGCGTCGAGACGACGAGGACCAAGGCGGCGAAGCGGGCGACGATGACTGCGGCAAATCTGATCATGGATCAGCATCTAAGACCGGCTTGCGCCGCCGTCATCCACTGCACGGCCATCTCACGGCGATTTGACAGCCCGGTGAGCGGGGCGCCGCCGTCGAACTCAGCCCTCCGGCCGCCGTGCGAAGGCTTCGACGAAACGCGTCAGGCTCTGCTCGACAAAGGCCGTCACCGGCATTTTCGGGTCGAAACTCCACCAGAGCAACGATCCCTGCCATTGCGACGCCATCAAAAGACCGAGGCCCGGGCTCGCAGCGGGCAGGCCGGCGAGACATTCGTCGAGCACGCCCGAGAGCACGTCGCGCCATTTCGCGCCGCGGGCACGCAGCAAAGGATCGCGCAGGTCTTCCCGAAGAATTCTGAGGTCGTCGGCATAACTGTCGATACCGCCATAATCGCCCGAGAGACCCACCAGCAGCGCGACAGCGCCCTCCGGCGTTCGCGGCACGCTCGCCATCAGCTCCGTCGTCTGCCCGTCCAGCCCATCCCAGGCCTGGATGAGCGCCCGCTGGATCAGCTTCGTCTTGTTTTCAAAGCGCTGCACCAGGGTGGCGCCGGAAAGACCTGTGCGTGCAGCCAGCGCCGCGAAGGTCAAGCCATCTGGACCATCGGCCCGCATCAATGCGAAGGCGGCGGCCAGCACTTCTTCGTCTGGCATCGTTTTTGGGCGAGGCATCTTGACTCTCATTTATAACCGAACAATCATTTATATATCATACCAGCCGGAAAACGCCAGTTGGCAATCGGCCATGAAGGAGAAAAATCATGACGCTAGAAGGCAAAGTCGCCCTCGTCGCTGGCGCGACGCGCGGCGGCGGGCGCGGCATCGCGACCGAACTCGGTGCCGCCGGCGCCACGGTCTACGTGACCGGTCGTACGACGCGGCAACAGCAGTCCGAATACAGGCGTCCCGAAACGATCGAGGAAACCGCCGAGATCGTCACCAGCCTCGGCGGCAAGGGCATTCCCGTCCAGGTCGACCATCTGCAACCGGAGCAGGTCAAGGCGCTCGTCGAGCGCATCCGCAATGAACAGGGACGGCTCGACATCCTCGTCAACGACGTCTGGGGCGGCGAATTGCTGTTCGAGTGGAACAAGCCGGTCTGGGGGCACAATCTCGAAAACGGACTGAAGCTTCTGCATCTGGGTGTCGATACCCACCTGATCACCGCCCACTACGCCCTGCCGCTGATGATCGAGAAACCCGGCGGCCTCTTGGTCGAGGTGACCGACGGCACCGCCGAATACAATGCCGAGAACTACCGGCTGTCGCCTTTCTACGATCTCGCCAAGGTTTCGGCCAACCGCATGGCCTGGGCTCACGCCAAGGACCTTTCACCGCACGGCGCCACCGCGGTTTCGATCACGCCCGGGTGGATGCGCTCGGAGATGATGCTCGAACATTTCGAGGTCGGGGAAGACAACTGGCACGACGCCACGAAAAACCAGCCGCATTTCGTCATTTCGGAAACACCGCGCTTCGTCGGCCGCGCCATTGCGGCGCTCGCGGCCGATCCGGACAAGGCCCGCTGGAACGGCCAGTCGCTGTCGAGCGGCGGGCTGGCGCAGGTCTACGGCTTCACCGATCTCGACGGCTCGCGGCCCGATTGCTGGCGCTATATGCGCGAGGTGATGGAAGCGAACAACCCGGCGGACGCGACCGGCTATCGCTAGGGCGCACAGCCGCCAAGCCGTCATCGGCAAACTTGAAACGGGGAGCCAGCTCCTATAGTTCGGTGTTTCGGGCAACCCCAGCACCGCCGCCCCCCCTTCTGGATGCGGCAGCGCTATCGAGTGTGATTGAACATGGCATCGCGGGATCGGTATTCGAGAAAGCTGGAATGCGCCAAGTGTGGAGCCGCCGGCTTCGCCGAAGCGTCGGAAAACGACAGCGGCAAGGGCAGCAGTCGCGGCTTTACCATCGACGTGATGCCGAAGGGCTTCTCCACCGAGCGCAATTCTCCCGACCCCGCCAAGCACATGGTGCGCTGCCGCTGCGGCAACGTCTTCGCCTTCAAGCAGAAGACCGTCTATGCACCCGCCAGCGAACCGCGGGACTGAAGCATCGGGACCTTTCCGGCGCCCGCGTTGAGAAAAAATTCACCATCTTGTCTCAACATCGACCCAATCGGCGGTCAGCTATGGCGGCGCGCGTTCAAGAATTGTTGATCGCGAGTGCCAGGGACAAAGGCTTGCAGCCAGGGCTGTCACCGCTTAATCGCTGAACTCAAGGCTGAACCGAACTGCGTCGAACGCTTCGGGTCGGCACCCGCGCCACACGAAGGACGCTTGGTGGCGGAAGCATTTCCAGGAGCCCGCATGCGGCGCGAGACGATCAACAGCCCTTCTTCCGAGACACCCCAGGCCGGCAGGATATTCGCGCAGCTGCGACGGATGCGGCATGCCCTGGCGATCGGCGCGATGGCTCTGGCGCTGTCCGGCTGCATGGCGCTCGACGCCGACGACGTGCGCGAGCCGCCGCCGATCCCGGCAAAGCTGATCGCCGCCATGGCAAAGAACGGCAGCAAGCCGGAAAGCCCGGTGCTGATCCGCATCTTCAAGCAGGAAAGCGAACTCGAGGTCTGGAAGCAGAACAAGCAAGGCCAGTACGCCCTGTTGAAGAGCTACCCCATGTGCCGCTGGTCCGGAAAACTCGGCCCGAAGACGAAGTCGGGCGATCGTCAGGCGCCGGAAGGTTTCTACCACGTCTCGGCCGGCATGCTGAACCCGAAATCGCAATATTTCCTGTCGTTTAACCTCGGCTACCCGAACCGGCTGGAATCGGCGCTCGGCTACACCGGTGAGGCGCTGATGGTGCACGGCGCCTGTTCGTCGTCCGGTTGCTACGCCATGACCGACCAGGGCGTCGGCGAAATCTATGCCGTGGTGCAGCGCGCGCTCGCCGGCGGCCAGGGCACGTTCCAGGTGCAGGCCTATCCCTTCCGCATGACGGCGGAGAACATGGCCAAGCACCGCGGCGACCCGAACTTCGATTTCTGGAAGAACATCAAGCAGGGCTACGACATCTTCGAGGCGACGAAGCGCCAGCCGAAGGTTGCGGCCTGCGGCCGCCGCTACGTCTTCAACACCGATTTTGCCGATGGCGAACCGTCCGACCCGCTTGCCGCCTGCCCGGCGGCGATCTCCACGCCCGATGCCGGACTGGTGGCGCGGCTGCAATCGGAGGACGCCAAGCTCGCCGGCATGATTGCCAATCAGACCTCGGCGCCCATCAACGCCTATGTCGATGGCGGCATGCATCCGAGCTTCCGGGCGCTTCTTGAGAAAAACGGCGCTGAAAAGCTGGCCGCGAAGATCTCGGGAACTAAGTATCCTATCAGCCGACCCGAAGCGGCGCTGGCGGACCCTTACGCCGGCCTGTGATCGTTCCGTCGGCTGGCGACGCACAATTGACTTAAAGGGTCGGTTGCATCGCCGGTAGCGAATAGAGGACGATCGAGGATTCCATGCCCGAAAGAGAGATCCGCCGCCGCGCCTTCCTGCAGCTTTCCGCCGGGTTGGCGGCCGCTGGTCTCGCCGGCTGCGCCTCGCCGCGGCCCACGGTGACGCGCTCCTACGCGCCGGAACCGGTTCCCGAGACCAATACGTTCCTGGCCGACATGTACGGCGAGAAGCCGAACGAGACCTACCCGCTGCCGGCCATTCCCTACGAGAAGATCGATCCGCGCTTCTATCGCCAGATGGTCGCCGATCCGACCGGTGAAAAGCCGGGAACGCTGGTCGTCGACGTCGGCAGCCACTTTCTCTATCGGGTCTATGAAGGCGGCCAGGCGATGCGCTACGGCGTCGGCCTCGGGCGCGCCGGTTTCGCCTGGGCCGGCCGCGGTGTCATCCAGTACAAGCGCGAATGGCCGCGCTGGAAGCCGCCGAACGAGATGGTGGCGCGCCAGCCCGAGCTGCAGCAATTCAGCATCGAGGCGGGCGGCATGGATCCCGGCCTCAAGAACCCGCTCGGCGCCCGCGCCATGTACATCTTCCAGAACGGCGAAGACACGCTCTACCGCATTCACGGTTCGCCGGAATGGTGGACGATCGGCAAGTCGGTGTCGTCGGGCTGCGTGCGCATGATCAACCAGGATGTCGTCGATCTCTACAACCGCGTGCCGAACGGCACGCCGATCGTGGTCACCGACCTCTCGGGCGGTGGCATGGTGCAGTCCCAGCCGATGCAGAACGCGCAGCCCCTGCCGGATGGGCAACCGTTGCCGGACTCACAGCCGGTGCGGCGGTCGCCGGACTATATGCTGATGGGACCGGACGGGCTGCCGCTTCCGCAGCCGCTCTGAGGCAATCCGTCCGGCAAGGGCGATGAAATTCCGCCAGAGTGTCGCCCGTTACAGGACGAGCAGCGGCGTCTTGCCTCTGACGCGATCATAGAGGTCGATCGCATCCTGCTGCAGCATGCGCACGCAGCCGGCCGACGCATTCTTGCCGATCGAGCGCCACTGCGGCGAGCCGTGGATGCGGTAGAGCGTGTCCTGCCCGTTCTGGAAAATATACATGGCGCGGGCGCCGAGCGGGTTGTCGAGGCCCGGATCCATGCCGCCGGCATCGATGCCGTACTTCTTGAGATGTGGCTGGCGCGCGACCATGTCGTCCGGCACGGTCCAGCGCGGCCATTTGCGCTTCCACTGCACCACGGCGCGGCCCTTCCAGGCGCGGCCGGCCGCGCCGAGACCGACGCCGTAGCGGATCGCACGGCCGCCCGGCAGCACGTAGTAGAGGAACATCGTGTTGGTATCGACGACGATCGAATGGGGCGGCTCGTTGGTGGCGTAGGCCACTTCCTGGCGCAGAAACTGGGACTTGATTTCGGTGTACTGGATGCCCGGAACGTCGTAGCCTTCGTCCTTCACCGGGGCGTAGACCTTCGCATAGTCGAAGGTCTTCGTCGGCACGCCCGCCGCATCCGCCGCCTTCTCCGGCGAGCCGCCGTCACCGGCGATCGGTTCGATCAGCTTCGGTTTCGGTTCGGGTTTCGGGATCTGCGTGCAGGCGCTCAAAACAGAGCTGGCGACCACCGCGAGCAGCGACCGGCGGGACAAATTCATCGACACTTTAATTCATTCCAGGGTTGGAGATTTCGGTTGGGAGGATCCGAGGGGAGGCCCAAGGCTGTTGGGCCGAACCGTGACCGAAATGTGGTGAAAATCTTTCTTTGGCGTGGATCGCTTGCGCGAGGCGGGACTCATCTTCGAAGTGTTGCAGAATTCCCGCGCTCGCCGCCTGCGCTCGCCTAACCGATCGCCATGTCGCCCTTGGTCGGATCCGGAATGACGACGATGGTGCTGCCGTCGCGGACCTGATCGTGAAGGTAGACGACATCCTGGTTGAGCAGGCGAATACAGCCGGAAGAAACCGCCTTGCCGATCGAAAACGCCTCGGGACTGCCGTGGATGCGGTAGAGCGTGTCCTTGCCGTCCTTGTGGATATAGAGCGCCCGGGCGCCGAGCGGGTTCTTGATGCCCGGAGGCATGCCGCCATTGGCGATGCTGTAGGGTTCGAGTTTCGGCTGGCGCGCCACCATCTCGTCGGGCGGCGTCCAGCGCGGCCATTTGCGCTTGTAAGCGACGATCGCCCGGCCCGACCAGGCAAAGCCCTCGCGCCCGACGCCGATGCCGTAGCGCATCGCCCGGCCGCCCGGCAGCACGTGATAGAGGTACTTCGCCGGCGTATCGACGATCAGCGTGCCGGGCCGTTCGCTGGTCGGATAATCCACCTCCTGCCGCCAGAACTTCGGATCGACCTCGGCGATCTTCACCTCGGGGATCGGAAACTGTTCGTCGGGCATCGCATAGTACATCGGCGGCACCGTGCGCCCGGCTGCCGGGCGGACGGGCATTATGGCCGCCGGCACCACCGCCGGCGTCGGGCGGGCGGTCGCGCAGCCGGTGACGAACAGCGAGGCCACGCCGACGACGAGGCCGCGGCGGGTCAGTGTGATGCCGGTCTTGTGATCGGCCGTGGAAGAAGAAGGCTCGTGTGCTTCGGTCATATCGGGCATTCAACGATTCGATTGTTGCAATGCCGCCTCAGAGGGAAGTTCTACCTTAAGGCTGCCTTAAGGGAGCGGTTAAAGGATCGCGCTCTCAGAAATGTTAGGAGTAGCGATGCGAGTCCTGATCGTCGAAGACGACGATATCCTTAGAGACGGCCTGAAGGTCGGCCTGGCGCTGGCGGGCTTCACCACCGATGCCGTCGGCACGTGCGACGCAGCCGCGACGGCGCTTGCCGCCAACGGCTTCGACGCGGTCGTGCTCGACCTGATGCTGCCCGACGGCTCCGGCCTCGACATCCTGCGGGACCTGCGCGCCAGGCAGAGCGACATTCCGGTGCTGCTATTGACCGCACGCGACACCGTGCGCGACCGCGTCGCCGGCCTCGACACCGGCGCCGACGACTATCTCGGCAAACCCTTCGACCTCGACGAGGTCGCCGCCCGGCTTCGGGCGCTGGCCCGACGCTCCAGCGGCCGGGCGACCGCCGCGCTGGAATGGTCGACGCTCAGGCTCGATCCGGCCAGGCAATCGGTGGAACAGGCGGGCAAGCCGGTGCAGCTGTCGCGGCGCGAATACTCCATCCTGCATACGCTGATGGCGCACCCGGGGGTGATTTTCTCCAAGACCAAGCTGGAGGACAAACTCTACGGCTGGCAGGAGGAAATCGAGAGCAATGCCGTCGAGGTGCACATCCACCATCTGCGCAACAAGCTCGGCCCGGGACTGATCGAAACCGTCCGCGGCATCGGCTACCGGCTGGGCGGAGCCGGCTGATGCAATCGCTGCGCGCCCGGCTTTTCGCCATCCTCCTGATCACGACGGGCCTTCTGTGGCTGTCGGCCACCGTCTGGATCTTCCTCAGCACCCGCGCCGAAGTGGAGCGCGTGCTCGACGCGCGGCTGATGGAGGCGGCGCGCATGGTGAATTCGCTGATCGTCAGCCCCGACATGATGAAGGAAGAAGGCGACACCCCCGCCAGCCGCCCGGCACAGAGCGCGATCCGGATCCCGCTGCTGGAGCACCCGCATTACGACCGCCAGCTCTCCTGTCAGATCTGGTCGCTGGATGGAACCTTGATCGGCAAGTCGGACAGCGCACCCGACACGACGCTTGCGCCCCATGCGATGGGCTTCTCCGAAACCGTCATCAACGGCGAGACCTGGCGCGTCTTTGCGGTGGAGAATGCCAGCCTCGGCGTGCGCGTGCTCGTCGGCGACAACCTGCGCATCCGCGACCGGCTGGTCAACGACCTGGTCAAGGGGCTGCTACTGCCGGCGCTGCTGATCATTCCGCTTCTGGCCGTCTTGATCTGGCTTTGCGTCGGGCGCGGCCTCGCGCCGCTGCGCAAGCTTGCCGGCGACCTCGCCGCGCGCGAAGCTTCCGACCTGCACGCGATCGAGGATACCGGCACGACGCGCGAGATCAGCCCAGTGCTGAAATCGCTGAACGGCCTTTTTGCCCGCGTTGCCGGCGCCCGCGAGCGCGAGCAGAACTTCATCGCCTTTGCCGCCCACGAATTGCGCACGCCGCTCGCCGGCCTGAAGACGCAGGCGCAGGTGGCACTCGCCAGCGACGACGGCGAAATCCGCGAAAAGGCGCTCGGGCAGATCGTCGCCGGAGTGGACCGTACCGGCAAGCTGGTGCGGCAATTGCTCGACATCGCCTCGGTCGAAGCCACCGAGAGCGCCAGGCCAGCAGCCGGTTTCGATGTCGGCGAGATGCTGGCAGGTCTCAGGACCGAACTTGCCGGTCAGCCCCATCGCGTCGATGTCGTCATCGACGCGGCGATGTCCGGCCTGCGCATCAGCATGGATCCGGACCTCTTCCGGCTCGCGGCGCGCAACCTGCTCGAAAACGCCGTCAACCATTCGCAACCGGGCGCAACGGTTCGCTGCCACGCCGAGCGTCGGGATCAGCATCTGGTGTTGGCGATCGACGACGAGGGTCCCGGAATCCCCGAAGAGGAAATGCCGCGCGTGACGGAGCGCTTCTTCCGCGGCCGGTTCAAGGCGGCTGCCGGCAGCGGGCTCGGCCTCAGCATCGTCGAGCGGGCGCTTGACCGCACCGGCGCCGAACTCGAACTGCGCAACCGACCGAGCGGTGGCCTCTCGGCCCGCATCGTGTTGCCGCAAGCCCTCGCGCAATGAGCGAGCCGGGCTGTTTCGAGCAGCAGCGGGATGCGGGCGAAAACCGCACCCGCCTTCTTCTGATATCGCTCTAGGCGCTTTTCCGCATCGGCGGGTCCGGCAGCGGCACGGCGGCCATCAGCGCCCGGGTATAGGCGTCCTGCGGATCCTCGAACACGGCCCGGCGCGTTCCCATCTCGACGATGCGGCCGCCGCGCATGACGGCGACATGGTGCGACATCCGCTCGATCACAGCCATGTCGTGCGAGACGAAGAGATAGGCGAGCCCCATCGTCTCCTGCAGTTCGAGCATCAGGTCGAGCACGCGCGCCCGAACCGAGACGTCGAGCGCGGCCACGCTTTCATCCGCAACGATCAGCTTCGGGTTGACCGCCAGCGCGCGGGCAATGCAGATGCGCTGGCGCTGTCCACCGGAGAATTCGTGCGGATAGCGGCTGGCGGCATCGGGCCCGAGGCCGACACGCCGCAGCAGATCGGCAACGCGATCCGTGCGTTCGCTGCGATTGCCGATGCCATGGATGAGCAGCGGCTCGGCAATCGCCGCCCCGACCGCCATGCGCGGGTCGAGCGAGGCATAGGGATCCTGAAAGATCATCTGCGCGGAGCGGCGCACGGGCCGCATCTGGCGTTGCGACAACGCGCCGATCTGCTGGCCGTCGATCGCCACATCGCCATCGAATGGAATGAGGCCGAGCACTGCCTTGCCGGTGGTCGACTTGCCCGATCCGCTTTCGCCGACGAGCCCCAGCGTTTCGCCGGGGAAGATGTCGAAGGAAACGTCGCTGACGGCGGCCGCCTGCTTCTTTCCGCCCAGAAGACCACCCGGTTTCTTGCCGTAAAAGACGGCGAGGTCGCGCACCGAAAGGACCGGGCTTGCAGTGCGCGGGACCGCTGCCGCAGCCGTGGCGGCGATACGCGGTGGGCCGTCGGTGCCGGCATGCGCCCCGAGCCTCGGCACGGCCGCCAATAGCTCCTGGGTGTAGCGCTCGCGCGGCGAGCGGAAGATCGGCAGCACGTCGCCCTGCTCGACGATGCGGCCCTGCTGCATGATGACCACCCGGTCGGCCATCTGCGCGACCACGCCCATGTCATGGGTGATGAGCACGATCGAGGCACCGAATTCGCGCTTCAGCTCCTTCATCAGCGTCAGGATCTGCGCCTGCACGGTGACGTCGAGCGCCGTCGTCGGCTCGTCGGCGATCAGCACCTTGGGTCGGCACGAGAGCGCCATCGCGATCATCACGCGCTGCCGCATGCCGCCCGAAAGCTCGTGCGGATGTTGGGTCATGCGCCGCGCCGGCTCGGTGATGTGCACCGCATCCAGCATGCGCAAGGCGACGGCGCTCGCCGTTCCTCCCTCGGATCCCTGATGCTCGCGGATGGCCTCGGTCAGTTGCTCGCCGATCGACATCACCGGATTGAGCGATGTCATCGGCTCCTGAAAAACCATGGCGACATCGCCGCCGCGCACGCTGCGCATCGCGCTGTTCGAGAGCTTCGAGAGTTCGCGCCCTTCGAGCTTGATGCTGCCGGAGGCGATCCTGAGCGATGCCTTCGGCAGGAGCCCCATGACGGCAAGCGAGGTCACGGATTTGCCCGAGCCGCTCTCGCCGGCAATGCACAGCGTCTCGCCGCTCATGAGGTTGAAGCTGACGGCATCAAGGACCCTTCGCGGTCCTTGCGGCGTCAGTGCATCGACGCTGAGGCCATCGATGCCGAGCACGGGTACTGCCGTTGTCACGAAAAGACGATCCTCGGGAAGTAGAAGGAAACGACCCAGTTCGGCTGGTCGACGATTTCGCTGATCCTGAGATCGCCGCAGACCGAGCAGAGCAGATAGGCATCGACCGGGCTCAAGCCGTGTTCGGCGCCAAGCAGGTCGATCATGCGCATCAGGCTTTCGCGCGCGCCGGTCATCAGATCCGGGCCGATGCCGGTCGTCACCTCGTAGCCGGCGGCATCCAGATGGCGGGTCACCGGACCCGGCGTGGTGAAGCGGGGGCTTGCGAGACGCGCGTCCTTGACGAGTTCGATCGTCGCTTCCACCTCCATCTGGCTTTCGATCGCCGTGCCGCAGACTTCGCCGTCGCCCTGCGCCGCGTGCGTGTCGCCGATCGAAAACAGCGCGCCCTCGACCTCGACCGGCAGATAGAGCGTGACGCCGGATGTCAGATCGCGAATGTCGAGATTGCCGCCGACCCGGCGCGGCGGCACGACGGAATGCAGGCCGGGTTCTGCCGGTGCGACGCCGATCGTGCCGGCAAACGGCTTCAGCGGCACGCGCCCGCCAGGGCCGTAAAGCGCCGGCGCCATGGTGTTGGCGTCATAGGACCACATGTGCAGCGCGGGATCGGTGAACTGATCGGCAAGCAGGCCGAAGCCCGGAATGTTGGCCGTCCAGCCGACGCCCGAGGGCACGAAGCGGCGGATCGTCACCTTCAGTGCGTCGCCGGGTTTTGCGCCTTCGACATAAACAGGACCCGTCACCGGGTTGATCCTGTCGAAATCGAGCGAGGCCAAGGTCTCGAGCGTCGAGCCGGCGCCAAGCTGGCCGCCGGAGGAATCCAGGCATTCGAAATGGATGGTCTCACCGGGCTTGGCGATCAGCGTCGGCTTGAAGTCGCGGTTCCAGCCGAAATGGTGCTTGGCGCGATGGATGGTGTGTGTGCAGGCAACGCACATGAACTCTCTCCCAAACGTAAGAAAGGCTCCCCGAAAACGCGTCCCGGGGAGCCCGCCGCTTATTGCTTCACGAAGATGGCGTCGTAGTTGATGACCCGGGTCGGATCGACGTAGATCTCGCCCTCGCCGCCCATGCGCGGCGACTTGGCAACGACGCGGCGCTCGTTGGTGACCGGCACCCACGGCGCATCGGCCATGATGTCGGTGAAGATCTTGCCCCACTCCGCCTGGCGTTCGGCGGCCTTTGCCGGATCCGACATGGAGTCGGCTGCGACCGCGCGCTTGTCGAGCGCCTCGTTGCAGTACCACGACCAGTTCCAGCCGCCCTGGACAGCACCGGAGCAGCCAAGGATCGGGCCATAGAAGTTCGACGGATCCGGGAAGTCGGCGATCCAGGCCATGCCGCCCGACCAGAT
Organism: Ensifer sp. KUDG1; assembly: GCF_050434285.1. NCBI lineage: Bacteria > Pseudomonadati > Pseudomonadota > Alphaproteobacteria > Hyphomicrobiales > Rhizobiaceae > Ensifer > Ensifer sp. KUDG1. The sequence goes on along the minus strand of NZ_JBNDIG010000006.1, from coordinate 140,499 downwards.
CATCGGCGCCTCGCCTTCCGTGCCGCCTGCGGCGATGACGTTGGCCTGGGCAAGGGCGCGAACTTCCGCCTTGATGCCGATGGCGGCGAGATCCTGCTGGATCGCCTGGGCGATGCGTGGCTGCGGGTCGGTGTTGGTCGAATAGAGCACCGTCTCGAAACCATCGCCATGTCCGGCCTCGGCGAGCAGCGCCTTCGCCTTTTCAACGTCATAGCCATAGCCGGTGAAGGCCTTGTCATAACCCGGCATTAGCGGCGGCAGCGGCTGGTTGGCAGGCGTCGCGCGACCATTGAGGATGCGGGTGATACGCTCCTTGTTGATCGCCATATTGACGGCCTGACGAACCTTTACGTCGTCGAAGGGCTTCACCTTGGTGTTGAGCGTGACATAGCCGGTGTGCAGCTGCTGCCCGTCGACGATGATCTCGGCGCCCTCGGGCGAGTTCTTGATTTCCAGAAACTTTGCCGGCGGAATGCCGTCGCCGGCAATATCGACCTCGCCCTTCTGCAGGCGCAAGAGCGCCACCAGCGGCTCCTGGCCAACCTCGACCGTGAACTTGTCGATATGCGGCATGTCCTTGACGAAATAGTCTGGGTTGCGCTCGAAGGTCAGGCTCTGGCCGACGGTCCAGTCCTTGAGGATGAAGGTGCCGGAGCCGACCGGCTTCTTGCCGAAGTCGCCGGCAGCAGCCTCGACCGCTTCCTTCGGCACGACGGAGGCGAAGTTGACGGCGAGCACGTGCAGGAATGTGGCGTCCGGGCGCGATAGGTGGAAGACGACAGTCGCGTCATCCGGCGCCTCGATGCCTTCAAGCGTCGCCGCCTTGCCGCCCGACAGGTCGTCGAAGCCCTTGATCGCGCCGAAGAAGCCGGCGCCCGGTCCTTGGGTCTTCGGATCGACCGCGCGTTCGATCGAATATTTCACGTCCGAGGCGACGATCTCGCGTCCGTTGGTGAATTTCACGCCCTTGCGCAGCTTGAACGTATAGGTGAGGCCATCCGGCGCGACCTCGAAGGTTTCGGCGAGCGACGGCACCAGCTCGGTGGTGCCGGGTTTGTAGTCCATCAGGCGCGAGAACAGGCTCTTGATCATCGACCAGTTGACCCAGTCGTAACCGATGGCCGGATCGAGCGTGGCGATATCGTCCTTGTAGGTAATGACGATGTCGCCACCCTGTTTCGGCGCGTCCTGTGCCAGGGCCGAGAGCGGTGCTGCGAGCAGTGCCGCAGCGACGGTTGAAGTACGAAGCCAGCTTTTGAACATTGTTGTTCCCCTTTTTGGTTGGTTTCGGATTAGCGGGCGCGGATGCGCGGATCGATGAGCGGGGCGACGAGGTCGGCAAGGAGGTTGCCGAGCACGATCGCCAGCGCCGAGACGAGCGTCACCCCCATGATGATCGGGATGTCGACCTGCTGGATCGCCTGCCAGGCGAGCTGGCCGATGCCCGGCCAGCCATAGACGGCCTCGACGACGACGACCCCGCTCATGAACTGGCCGATATCGATGCCGATCATCGCGATGACGGGCAGAAGCGCGTTCGGCAGCGCATGGCGAAAGATGATGCGGAACGACGACAGGCCCTTGGCGCGTGCGGTGCGCACATAGTCCTGGTTCAAGACATCGATCATCGCCGAGCGCACCATGCGCGCATACCAGCCGGCACCGAGGATACCGAGCGTCAGGGCCGGCAGGACCACATGGGCGAAGCTGCCGAAGCCGCTCATCGGGAACCAGGCGAGGGTGACCGCGAAGACATAGAGCAACAGCAGCGCAGCAACGAATTGCGGCGCCGAGACGCCGACGAAGGACGCCATCATCACGAGGCGATCGACGAAACCGCCGCGCCGGATGGCCGCGACCACGCCGAGAAACACGCCGAGCAGGACTTCGACGAAAATGCCGGCCGCCATCAGGATCAGCGTTGCCGGCAGGCGCGCCGCGATCAGCGTACCGACATCGGTCTTCTGCGCGTAGGATCGGCCGAGGTCGCCCTGCACCAGCCCCTGCAGATAGCTCCAGAACTGCACGAGCAGCGGCTGGTCGAGCCCGAGTTCGCGGCGGATATTGGCGACCGTCTGCGCCGTTGCGCTGCGCCCGGCGATCATGCGCGCCGGATCGGCCGGAAGCGCGTAGAGCAGCAGGAAGGTGATGGCGGCAACGCCGAGCAGGATGAGCGCGGTCTGGACGAGACGGCGCAGCAGGAGAAACGCCATCTCAACCCCTCCCGCGTTGCGTCGGGTCGAGGATATCGCGAAGCGCATCGCCGACCAGGTTGAAGGAGAGCGCGGTCAACAGGATGACGGCGCCGGGGATGAAGACCAGCCAGGGGGCAGCCTGAAAGTAGCTCTGGCTTTCGAAGATGATGTTGCCCCAGGAGGGCGTCGGCGGCTGCACGCCGATGCCGAGGAAGGAGAGCGTCGCTTCGAGCAGCACGGTCGTTGCGATGCCGAGCGTGCCCCAGACGATCGCCGTCGGGATGAGATGCGGCAGGATGTGGTGAAACAGGATGCGCCCGTGGCCGGCACCGAGCGAGCGCTCGGCGAGGATGAAGTCGCGCTCGACGAGGCCGCGGGTCTCGGTATAGACGATGCGGGCGACCTGGACCCAGTTGACGAGCGCGATCACCATGGCGACGATCCAGAGGCTCGGGCGCAGCAGGGCGGCAAGGACGATCGCCAGCAGCAGCGCCGGAAAGGCCATCATCAGATCGGTGAAGCGCATCAACGCGTTGCCGACGAGGCCGCGCAGATAACCCGAGAGAATGCCGATCATCAGTCCGATCGAGACGGCGACGCCGTTGGCAACGAGGCCGATGACCAGCGACGTTCGCGCGCCATAGAGCAGGCGCGAAAAGAGGTCGCGGCCGAGCGTATCGGTACCGAGCAGGAACTGCGCACTCGGCGGCAATGGCGCGCCTTCGAGCGTGAGCCCGTCGAACATCTGTTCGTCCGGGCTATAGGGCGCAATCAGCGGCGCGGCCAAAGCGAGCATGACGACCAGTGCCACGACGACGAGACCGAACAGCGCCGCCGGCTGCCTGAACATGGATTTCAGAACCTGCATCAACCGGCCTCCGGCAGCGGCTCGGCACCGCCGAGGATGGAACCGGCGACCTGCTCCATCGACAGGCGCTTCTTCATCGCGCAATTGCGCAGGATGCCATAGGCCTGTTCTTCGTCGACATGACAGGCCTGGCCGATCTTCTGTACGGCGGCATGCACGAGCGGGCGCATGCGCACGCGTTCTTCGAGATGGGCGACCTTGTCGGCAACCGCCCGGCGTTCCTGGTGGATGCCGACGGCCATGACCAGCGCCGGATAGACCGCCGACGAGGCGACGGGTTTGGCGATGATCGCCGCTGCCCCCTGCCCCATCGCCCAGGCGACCCGGCCCGGTGCTTCCGAGCCAAGCAGGGCGATCAACGGCCGCGGCGCCTGTTCGTCCTTCCAGGGCAACAGCCCGCTCCAACCCTGGTCGGCGTCGACGAGGATGATATCGGGCAGGTCGCGCGCATCGAGCGGCTGCCATTGCACGCTGACGTCGAAGCCGAAGAGCTTGAGCTGTCGCACGAGCCGCTCCGTCGTCTGGTCTTCGCGGTGCAGGATCGCCGCACGCCAGCCGGTGAAGTTCGGTGTTTCCCTCATGAGACGATCCGCAATTGGGGCGCCTTGCGCTTGCGCTGGCCGGTCAGATAGGGGTCGGCGGCAATCGACGGCAGCGACGTGACGATGTCGAAACCGCCGTCGTCGCTGATGCGGCCGAGATGGAACGGCAACGCCGCATGGTGGGTCTGTGGATCGATCCTGAGCGGGCCGAGCACGCTCTGATGCGGCGCGGCCGAAACGAGCTGCGTGATCGTCGCGGGGTCGTCGACGCCCGCCTCGATGATCGCCTCGGCGCAGAGCTTGACGGAAGCATAGGCGCTGGCAAACAGGCTGGAAATGCGCCGCCCGGGTCCGAAGCGACTGGCGACGCGCAGCTTGAAGGCAACGTTGTCGGGCGAGATCACCGTGTCGAAGTAGGAAGCGGCACACAGCTGGCCGGTCGCAACCCCGAGGCCGATATCCGTCAACTCGCATTCCTGCAGATCGCAGCTGACGACCGGGCAATTTTCCGGGCGGAAGGCAGGATTGCGTTCGGCCAGCGCCCGGATCGCCGCATGAAAGGCGTAGCTGGAAGGCCCGACGAGATTGTTGAGAATGAAGCTCGGCCGGCGCTGCTCGATTTCGGCAACGATGCGCTCCACCGCGGTTTCCTCGAGTGGCAGGTAACGTTCGCCGAGCACGGCGCCGCCGGCCTCCTCCACCAGTTCGCGCGCCAGGCGGTTCATTTCCCAGCCCCAGACATAGTTGGCGCCGATCAGGTAGGGCCGGTTGCCGAAGCGCGGCAGCAGATAGTCGAGCAAGGGCAGCAAATGCTGGTTCGGGCAGCCGCCCGTATAGATGACGTTGTCGTTGGCTTCGAAGCCCTCATAGGGGCACATGTACCAGAGCAGGCCGTCGTGCTTTTCGACGAGCGGAATGACTTCCTTGCGGGCGAGCGACGTGATGGTGCCGATGATGTGGCGGCATCCGTGGTCACGCAGCAGCGATCTGGCGCCTTCGAGATAGCGGTCGATATTGGCTTCCGGATCGATGAAAACCGGTTCGATCCGGGCCGGATGGCTTGCCGCGATCTCCTCGATCGCCAGTTCCGCACCGTCGCGGCAGTCGCGACCCATCGTCCCGTACGGTCCGGTGGTCGAATAGAGGATGCCGATCTTTACCGCGCCGCTCATGTACCCGCCAAAAACCAAAAACCCCACGACGCCGTGCCCATCGAAGATGGGGGCATCATGGGGCCAAACTGCCCATCGACCATCGAGGTCATGTGAATGGATTGATCATGCTCAATCTGAGAGCATGATTAAGATACGGGCAATCGACGGCTGTCAAGCAAGGATTGGCAAGCTCGTACGGGATTGTGCGCAACTTTACACACAGAGCCGGGTGGAGCCCCGCAATCAAGCGCCACTGCTGCGTGGAAGGACCTACGAAGAAATTCGACCGGCCGCGTGCGAGCCGATCGAGTGTCCATGCCGGTCAGAACTTGCGGCTGATCGCGATCTTGAAGTTGCGGCCGGGCATCGCCGAGATCCCGTCGCTGAGATAGGGCTCGTAATATTTGTCGAAGATGTTGTCGACGGCGAGATGCACTTCGCCGCCTTCCATGAAGCCCGATGTCGGCGTCCAGTCGAGGAACAGGCCGTGCACCGCATAGCCGGCGCTTGGCGGACGCGCGTAGGTCTGTCCGCCCTGGTTGTAGGGCGTGCGGTTCTGGTCGTCGACGAAGGTGCCCGTCCAGCCGAAGGCGAGATCCCGGTCCGGCACCTTGATCCCGGCCGTCGCGATCACGGTCAGGGGCGCCAGATCGTTGATATAGGTGTCCGGCCCCCAGACGTTGTTGACCGCTCCGGTCCGCTCGCCGGTCATCCAGGACACGCCGAGATCGCCGAACAGGCGCTCGGTCTCGTAATGCGCCTGCCACTCGATGCCGCGGATATCGTAGGACGGCGTGTTCCAGTAGAACGGCACGTTGCCGGTGACGTCGGCGAGGTTGGCCGTGCCGAACCGGCGCGTTACCGGGTTGGAGACGTGGTTGTTGTAGACCGAGATGCGCGTCGACAGCATGTCGTCGGTCGTCAGCACGTCGTTGAAGCTGAAGTCGACGCCGATGTTGAAGGTGCTGTTGCGCTCGACCTCCAGGCCGCGGCTGGTGCCGGACGCCTTGGTGAGAACGCTCTGGGTCGAATAGAGTTCGTCGATGTTGGGCACGCGCATCGCATAGGCCCAGTCGGCGAAGAACCGCACGGACGGCGTCGCTTCCCATGCCAGGCTGATCGCCGGCGTCACGCCCTGGTGGGAGACTGCGGAATAGTCGTGTCCGGCCAGCGGATTGTTGAAGCGCGGCGCCGCGTTCGGCACGCCCTTCGAGCGCACATGGTCGTAGCGCAGGCCGGGCGTCACGGCAAACGTGTCGGTCAGGTCGATCCGGTCGCGAACGAAGGCGGCAAAGGTCTTTTGCGTGCCCTCGGGCATGAACCACGGCGCGTAGTAGCCGTAGTTGTACTGGGCCTGGGTGCGGTTGGCGATGTCGTACATCCAGATGTCGCGATCATGATCGAGATACTGAATGCCATAGTTCAGGCTGTGCGACAGGCCGCCGAGCGTGAAATTGGAGGTGTTCTCCGCTTCGAACTTGATGTCGGTGTAGGTGGCGTCGTTTTCGTAGCCGCCGACGGATGCGCTGGGGTTGAGCCCCGGAATGTCGGGCCGCTTCGCATGCTGGCTGGTCGACGAGAAGCTTCCCATCATGCGGTAATTCACCAGGTCGCTGTCGCCCGTATAGCTATAGGTGAGCGTCGAGGTGAAATCCTCGATTTCGCGCCAGGTGAGAAGGCGGCGCATCGCTTCCTTGTAGCCGTAGCGCGTGATGTTGTAATCCGACGGCGCCGACTGGCCGCGGATGGCGGCCACGGGTCCCCAATTGTCGTTCTGGCCGTAGGCGACCGTCCCCCTGATCTCGTGGCCGTCATATTCGGCACCGACATTGGCAAGCAGGGTGGTCAGCTTCGAGTTGGAATAGTTGTAGACCTCGCCGCCGCCGACGCGCATGTCGTCGCTCTTGCGCCATGTGCCGGCCAGAAGGCCGTCATAGGTGATGGGGCCGCCGAAATCCGACTTTCCGTAGAGCGCGCCGGTTTCGAGAAACTGCTTGTTGGCGCTCTGGAAACCGGACTTGGCCCAGACGCCCCATTCTTCGCCGGGCCTCAGCATGTCGGCCGCGTCCTTGGTCTCCATCAGCACCGTGCCGCCGAAGCCGCCATTGCCGTAGCGCACCGACGTCGCGCCCTTTTCGATTTCGACGCGCTTGAGCAGTTCGGGCTCGATGAAGACGGTGCCTTGATCGTATTTCTCGAAGTTCTTCGGCGCGCCGTCGAGGATGATGCGAACGTCCGACTGCCGGGCAAAGCCGCGGATGGCGAGCGTCTGCCCCTCGATACGCACGCCACCGCCCATCGAAACGCCGGGCGTCTTCTGCAGCAATTCCGGAAGGCTCGATGCCTGGGCCTTTTCGATATCCTCGGCGTCAAGAACCGCGATGTTCGGCGCGCGGTCACCGTCCTTGGCGTCGCCGCGGGCGACGATGGGTGCGAGCTTCGTGCCTTCGCCGTCTGCCGGCGCCGCGGCTTCCACCGCCCCCATCAGCTTCACCGTCGAGCCGCCGACGAAGCGATAGCGGACGCCCGTTCCGCTCAGCAGCCGCGCTAGCGCTTCTTCGGCCGTCATCTCGCCGGAAAGGCCTGGCGTGGTGACACCTGAGGCTACCGAGCTGTCGAACACCACCTGCAGCTTGAGCTGCGCGGCCAGGCGGTTGACGGCAGTCGTCAGCTTGCCCGCGGGCACGTCGACCGGGTACCGCAACGCATCTTGCGCGAGCGCGACAGTCGTGGTGAGGGCAAGAACGGTGCCTGCCATCAGCAGGCTGAAAATTCCGGATTGGCGGCGGCGGCCGGTCGTATTCGAATGTGGCATGATGCTTCCAGACAGAGAGATGGCCGAAACGGCCGGGGTCTGGTTTCTGGACGAACGAGGTGCCGGTTCAGGGACACCTCGTCCTCGATTTTTTTAGCGAAGGATCGTGACGTAGGGTCCAATCCGGGTGACCTTGACGTCGAAGGCTTCGGCAAGACCTTGCAATGCGCCGACGGGATCGGAGAGATCAAAGCTGCCGGACACCCGCCTGGCGCCGATACCAGCATGGGCGATCAGGATCGTGCCGGGAACGTAGCGCCCGATTTCCTCGACGACGGACGCGATCGTGCGTTCCTCGAAGACCAGGCGCCCCTGTCGCCATGCTGCTGCCACGAACGGATCGATCGGCGTGATATCGCCGAGACGGCCGTCATAGTCGTAGCGGACCTGCTCGTTGACCGCGACACGGCGCGGCAGCATCGCCATGTCCGTCGCGACCGATACCGCGTGTTCGATCACGGTGACTCTGGTGCCGTCGTCGGTAAGATTGACGTCGAATGCCGTCCCCAGTGCCGTCGTCGTGCCGCCTCCAGCCTCGACGACAAAGGGTCGGCTGCTGTCGGCTGCGACCTGGACGAAGGCCTCGCCACGCAACAGCACGATCCGCCGCTCGGCGGAAGTGAATTGATAGGCGACGGCGGACTGGGCGTTGAGCTGCAGGGTCGAACCATCCTCAAGGGCAAGGATCGGCCGTTCGCCCTTGCCGGCGATGACGTCCGCCCGCATCCACATGGCGCCGTCGAACGAAAGAAAGAGCCCGGCGCCGATGCTGACGATGGCCGCCAGAGCCGCCACCGTTTTTCTCCGCGTCCCGGTCGCTGTCATAGCCTTTTGGGCAAATTCCGGTTCGCGCCGGATCAACAGCGATGCGTCGCCGATCGCCCTTTGGACGCGGGCAAAAATCTCGGCATGGGCAGGATCCTCCGCGCGCCAGCGTTCGAAGGCGAGCCGCAACGCTTCGTCGTCTGGATCGCCCGTTAGGCGAACCAACCAATCCACCGCCTGCTCGCGCACCCGCCTGTCACCCGCCGTCACAACACCTCCTCCAGCCGGTCGAGGCAATGCAGATAGGCCTTGCGCAGATGGCGGTCGACCATGTTGCGGCTGATGCCGGTGCGCATGGCGATTTCGTCCGAGGTGAGGTTGCCGATGCGGCTTGCGAGAAAGACGCGCCGCCGCTGCAGCGACATCTCCATGATCGCCCTTTTCAGGATCATCAGTCGCCGGGGAAGATCGATGTTGGCGTCGGGTCCGGGGATATCGCTGGCGACCGCCAGGGCGTCTTCTTCGCTGCCGGAGAAAAGTTTGAGCTCAAAGCGGTCGCGCCGCAGCCGGTCGATGCCGAGATTGGCGCAGGCGCGGCGCAGAAACGCCCTCAGCGACGACTTGTTCTCAAGCGGCGTGCGCCGATCGACCAGCCGGACATAAAGCTCGTGCACGACCTCGTTTGCGGTGGCGGCCTGGTGACCACGTCGCCGCGTCATGGCGCAGAGTTCGTCGTAGTAGGCCACGATCGCGTCGTCGAGCATCAAATGCGAAGCTGATTTCTCTGGCATGACAATTTTCAGGGCCGATCCGGAGCCGTCGGCAGAGCGAAGATGAGAGACAGGGCGCGGCGCGCACGAGGCAGCGCCGGCGTTCATTAGCGCGTCCTCGCAGCACACACAACAAATATGAGTATTGTACTCATCTTTTATTTCCGGAACGGCCGGCAATGCAACTAGCTCGAAAGGAGGCGTTGACCTCAGGGCTCAGAGTGAGACCCTCAGTCAAGGTTCACGCCGGTGATCCGCTAGAGCCAGATTTCCGGGTGACAAGAGCCGAAAGGAGAAAGTCATGGCAGGAAACGGCAGCCTCAACGGAAAGTGCTTCTGCGGCGCAGTCGAGATCGAAGTGAGCGGCGATCCGGCCGCCATGGGCTATTGCCATTGCAGTTCCTGCCGCAGCTGGTCGGCAGGCCCGGTCAACGCCTTCACGCTCTGGCCACCGGAAAAGGTCAAGATCATCAAGGGTGCGGACAATCTCGTCGGCTACCAGAAGACGGCAACGAGCGTACGCAAATGGTGCAAGGCTTGCGGCGGGCATCTCATGACCGAGCATCCGCTGTGGGGTGTCACCGACGTCTTTGCCGCGGCAATCCCGGCGCTTGCCTTCAAACCGATGCTGCACGTCAACTATCAGGAGACAGTGCTGCCGATGAAGGACGGCCTGCCGAAATATCGCGACTTCCCGCCGGCCTTCGGCGGAACGGGCGAGATGATGGCGGAATAGCTCACGCTTTGAGCGTAATTCCGGACGGAAAACGGCTTGAGGTGCTCTACTCCGGCGCGGCGCCGGCCAGATAGTGCTGGAGCGCCGTGCGGGTATTGACGAACAGGCGGTCGGCGCCGAGCTGATCGGCAAAGCCGGATGCGCGCACATAGGCAAGCACGTCCGGGTTCAGCTCGGCCAGCCAGACGGTGACGCCGTGTTCGCTGATGCGGCGCTCGCCCTCCATCATCATCTGCAGCGCCGAATATTCGATGTCGAAAACCCGGCTCATGTCGAGCACGACAACCCGGGGCTTCTGTTTTGCGACGAGCATCTGCGCCTGATCGGCCACCTGCTGGGCATTGCCAAAGAAGAGCCGTCCCTCCGGCCGGATGATCAATAGCCCCTCGAAGGTCTCGTCGTCGGGGTGCTCGGGCGAGAGCGGCCGCAGCCGGTCGGTGTCGCGCTTGCGTCCGACGACATAGACCTTCGCTGACGCCGCCTGGCGGGCGAGCCCGATGAAGGAGAGCACGATCGCGACGATGATGCCCTGCAGCGTACCGAAGAAGAGCACGCCGAGGAAGGCGGCCAGCGCCCAGTGAAACTCCATCAGCCGAACCTTGCGGACGGAGAGGAAATCCGCCGGTTTGATCAGCCCGACCGAGTAGACGATGACGATGGCCGCAAGGACGGCCTGCGGCAGGAGACCGAGAAGCGGCGCCAGCACCAGCATGGTCGCGGCCGCGGCCGCCGCGGTGACCAGAGACGCCATCTGGCTGTGGCCGCCGACAGCCCGCACCACGGCGGTTTGCGACGTGCCGCCGCCGGCACTCATGGCACCGAAGAAGGCGCCCCCGAAATTCGCAGCACCCGTGGCCAGCAATTCGCGGTTCGCCCGGATCGGCGGGTCGGACGGCGCGGCGAAGGCGCGGCCCGCCGCGATGGTTTCGGTGAAGCTCATCAGCGCGATGCCGAGCGCGCCCGGCAACAGTTCCTGGACAAGACCGAGGCTCGGAAGCGTCAGCGACGGCAGGGACTGCGGGATGAAGCCAACGGTGGAGACGCCGAGCGCCTGCAGCCCGGCAAACCAGGAAAGCGCGATGCCCGCGGCCACGGCCAGAAGCGGCGCCGGCGAATGCGGCCAGAGCCGTTCCATCGCCAGCAGCGCCACCAGCGCCGCGGCGGCGATCGCGAGCGTCAGCATCGAGGTCTCGGACAGGTGGCCGGCGATGCTTAGGATATCGCGGAAGAAACCTTCCTTGGTGATGTGGATGCCGAGCAGCTTCGGCACCTGATCGAGCACGATGACGAGGCCGATGCCGGCCTTGAAGCCGATCAGCACCGGCGACGAGATGAAGTTGGCGACGAAGCCGAAGCGCAGCAGCGACGCGAGGAAGAGAAGCGCGCCCGTCAGGGCGGTCAGCGTCGCGGTGGCCGTCAGCAGCTTGGCGGGATCGCCGTCGGGGACGGCAAGGCCGAGCTGCGTGCCGGCAAGGATCGCAAGGGTGGTGGTCGACGAAACGCTCAGGACGCGGGAGGTGCCGAGAAGCGCGTAGATGATCATCGGCACGAAGGCGGTGTAAAGACCGACGCTGACCGGCAGACCGGCGACCGTGGCATAGGCCATGGCCTTGGGCAGGACCACGGCGGCGGCGGTAAGACCCGCGATCACGTCAAGCCGCAAACCCGCGGAGAGACCACGGCTGTCGCCGGCAAGTGAATGCTCATGCGATGCCATCGGGATCGTCCTTCGGCAGGAGATTCATGAGATTATTCTAAATCGATAACACTCGGTCAAAGCGGTTGCAAGAAATGCAATTGTCCGCATCGTACCTTACCTGCCGGCCGGCAAAACAGGCGCTGGAAGCCGTCCCGACTCAGGTCTATCCTGATCGCGGCAGCTCGCATCGAGAGGGGATTTCGACGACGGGAAACGGGCCTTGGGTGGAGCGTTACGAGGGCGTGGCTGGTTCGCCTCGGGCCTACCCGCGAGAGGGAGGATTGCGGTGGCAGAGTCTCAACGCCGGCGGCAGACGAAAAGAATGCGACGCCGGTTCTTCTTCAATCTCTACCAGCAGCTTCAGCTGCTCTGGCCGATCTTCTCGGCGATCCTGATTGTGATGGTCGGGGCCGGTATCATCATCTGGCGCATCGAAGACTGGCGGCTCGACGAGGCGCTTTACTTCACCTTCGTCACGGGCCTGACCATCGGCTATGGCGACATCACGCCCAAGCATCTGAGCGCGCGGGTGCTGGCACTGGTGATCGGCTTTTCCGGCATCGTCCTGACCGGCCTCGTCGCAGCGGTCACCGTGCAGGCGCTGAACGAGACCAGCCGGGATGAGACCGACGACCCCTGAGAGGTCGGGCCGGCAAGCCCCACCTCCCCGCGGTACCTGGTTTCAAGGATCAGCCAGCGACGAACCGGCCTTCCGATACGATCTCCGACAGCGCCTTGCGCGGGCTAGGCTGCTCGCGCTGCTGCAGCGCTTGCGGCAGCAGCGCCTTGTCGCCGAGGCGCCCGATCGCGACGGCCGCTTCGATCCGGTAGTTTTCCGGCACGCCAAGCTCGGCGCGCGCCCGCTCATAGTCGAGACCGGCCATGCCGTGCGCCTGCCAGCCGGAATGGGCGGCCTGCAGCGCCAGCGCACCCCAAGCGGCACCGGCGTCGAAGGAATGGGTGTAGGACGGCACTTCCTCACTGGCGCCCGGCGGCAGCAGAGAGGTCTTCGACAGCACGAAGATCAGCGCCGAGGCCTCTGCCGCCCAGCTCCGGTTGAACTCGTTGAGGAGGCCGAGCAGGCTCTCCCAGCCTTCAGTGCTGCGGCGCGCATAGACGAAATGCCAAGGCTGGGCATTGTAGGCGGACGGCGCCCAGCGGGCAGCCTCGAGCATCTGAAACAGTTCGGGCTCGGAAATCTCGGCACCCGAATAGGCGCGCGGAGACCAGCGCTCGAGGAAAAGCGGGTTGATCGCATAATCTGCGACGCGGGAATTCACATGCAATGTCATGGGGATGTTCCATTCATCGACGGCGTTTCGCCGTCACTTGGGGTCATTGTTGGCGGGTTTGATCACCGACGGCCGAAGCTTTGATAGCGATCGCAGCGGCTTTTCAAGGTCGAAATCTCCTCGGAGAGTTCGGCGATGCGGTCCTTGAGTTCGTGGACCGTGCCATCCTCGATATCGTCGAAACCAAAACAATCGCGTGCCTCGTGCAGTTCCAGCCGGCCCTGAAGGACCTCGCGGATCGCACTCAAACGCTCATATTGCCGCAGCATGCTCATCATGGACCTCATCTCAGGCGGCCGCCGCAAACCTGCGTCGACCGGACATCACCGATGATTATCCACTTAACTAGTAGATTAAAGGAATTCTGACCCAAAGAGCGGGCGGGTCGTGGAAAACTGCTCCCCGACGACGACGCTGCGTCGCGGGCATGAAAAGACCCGGGCGGTGGGAGGTCCGCCCGGGTCTTTCGAAATCATCCGGTAGGGCGAAATCATGCGGACCGGCAAAATCACGTGGTCGGGAGGTCGTGCCCCTCGGGGCGGTTGCCGTCGAGAAAGCCCATATCCCGCTTCAGGTGATCCGACAGATCCCTGACGTCGACGACATCGGTCGTCCGGCTCTTCCTCGCGAACAGGAACGCCAGCCAGGAACCGACGGAAAAATCGTTTGTCGACGAAAAACTACGTACTTGAATGGTTGTCATAGCCGTCATCCTCTTCATCAATCCGTCTAATGGACGGACCTTGAAAATGGTTGTGGGCGGCATCAACTTCCAATCGAATATCGGTCACCATGCATAAGGCCATTTAATGCATAAGACACTTCCGCTCCCACCATTGACGGCGATACGCGTCTTCGAGGCGGTCGCGCGCCATGGAAGCTTCACCAACGCCGCAAGCGAACTCGGCATGACGCAAGCCGCGGTGAGCTATCAGATCAAGGTGCTCGAAGATCGGATCGGCGCGCCGGTGTTCCTGCGCCGCCCGCGCCAGATCGCGCTTACCGAGGTCGGCCAGCGGCTCGCCCCAGTGGTGACGCAGGTCTTCGAGCAGCTCAGCGAAGCCTATGTAAACGCGCGCGGCGGCGCCCAGGGAACGCTGGTCATCAGCACGATCGCGACCTTTGCCTCCAACTGGCTGGCGCGGCGCCTCGGCTCGTTTCAGATCGCCCACCCCTCGCTTGCCGTGCGCCTTCAGACCGAGCCGCATCTGGTCGACTTCAGCCGCGAGGAGGTCGATATCGGCATCCGCTCGGGCCGCGGCGCGTGGCCGGGACTTGCGGCCCACCGGCTGATCGACGCCGACTTTTCACCGATGCTGAGCCCGGGCCTTGCGGCCAGCATCGGCGGTGTGAAGGAACCGGCCGACCTGCTGCGGCTGCCGCTTCTCGACCCCGGCGATCCCTGGTGGGCGCGGTGGTTTGCCGCCGCCAACGTGCCGGTGGAGGGGCTTGCGAGCCGGCCCGGCGCCAGCATGGGCGCCCAGGTCTATGAGGGGAATGCAGCGACCGCCGGACAGGGCGTGGCGATCCTGACGCCGGCCTTCTTTGCGGCGGAACTTGCCGACGGGCGCCTGATCCAACCCTTCGATCTGCTCTGCGACGAGAGCCAGGCCTATTGGCTTGTCTATCCGGAAAGCCGGCGAAACTCCCCGAAAATCAGCGCCTTCCGCCAGTGGATTCTCGGCGAGATCGGCCAGCAAAAACCGTGAAGACGGCTGTCGGAGCAGAGTGATCTTGCGTCTCGACCGGTCCGGAATTTTCCTGCGCCCCGGAACCCTTCGGGCCACCGGGGAGTTGCACCCCCGTAGCGACCAGAGCGAGGGAGTGCCGGAGCGAAGATGCCAAGCGAGCCGACGGAACAGTTCCGCTCAGCCAGCGAAACCACCTGGTGGACCGTGCAACGCGGCGACGCGCCAGTCGTCGGCACCGCGATCCACAACGGGCACGCCATGCGCGGCGACGCCCGTGCGCTCATCGCCCTGACGGACGAGGAACGGCTGCGCGAGGAGGATCCGTACACGGAATTCGTCATCCGCGATCTTGCCAACCGCATCGTCGTTCACAGGTCCCGCTTCGAGGTCGATCTCAACCGTGCCCGCATGGGCGCGATCTATCTTCAACCGGCGCAGGCCTGGGGCCTTTCCGTCTGGCGGGAACATCCGCCCGTCGAGATGATCGAGGCGTCGCTCGCCGTCCATGACGAATACTATGCCATGCTGCATTCGATGCTGACGGCGATCGAGCGCCGCCACGGTCGCTTCATCGTGCTCGACATGCACAGCTACAACCACCGGCGGCAGGGACCGGAAGCGGCGCCCACGGCCGCCGACGAAGCCCCGGAAATCAACATCGGAACCTCCTCGATGGACCGGCTCAGATGGGCCGACGTCATCGATACGCTGATGTCGGCGCTCAGTGCCGCCCGTATCGACGGCCGACCGGTGGATGTGCGCGAGAACATAGCCTTCCAGGGACGCGGAGAGCAGACGCGCTTCATCCACGAGCATTTTCCCGAGACCGGCTGCGCGATCGCGATCGAGTTCAAGAAGACCTTCATGGACGAATGGACCGGTAAGCCGGATATCGGTGCGCTTCGTTCGCTGCGGGCACTGGTCTGCTCGCTCGTCCCAACCCTGACCGAAACGCTGGCGAGGCAGCGATGACGGAGGAGAAAGCGGCACCCACAAGTTCGGCCCCGGCCTGGCTCGACGAGGCCATCGGCCGACTGACGGAAGGCCGCGCCGTTCGGCGGGATTTCGGCGAGGGCGGGCGACTGCACATCGACCGTCTCGTTCCCTTCCTCTGCGTGCACATCGCCGCCGAGTACCAGCAGCCGGTGGCCCGCGACATCGCCCAGGCGAACGCCGCCTATCTGTTGGCGCCCGACGTCGACACCGCCGCCGCAATCATCGAACGTGTGGGGCGCGTAATCGAACAGCGCCTCGGCCTGTTCATCGTGCTCGAATTCGGCGAACTTGAAAGCGATGAACCGCCGGCCAAGGACGCGCCCTTCCTGCCGCCCTTCTTGATCGAGGTGGTCGCCGGCGCGCACGCCGCCGAGCAGGTCGCCGCCAAGGCCTTGATCGAGACGGCAGCGACGATCGAAGGCAAGTTCCGGACGCCGCATGTGACGCTCGTCGAGCGCCCGACGACGACAGGCCGAAAGGCGCTTGCGCTCGACTACCCACATCTGACGGTGCGCTTTGCGCCGATCTACTGCGAGCCGGGAACGCGCCGCATCTATCCGCAACTGCGCGAGCGGCTGGTCGCGAGCGTCTTCGACGCAGGGCTGAGGGCCGTTGCCGCTTTCGCCCGCGCAAAATCGGACAATTTTCGACTGCCGACGCACCGCGCCTTCGGCCGAAAGGCTTTCGTCGATGCCGTCGTGCGCGCCGACCGCGGCATCGACGAGATCGCGTCGAGCTTCGACTTCCTGCTGGCGGTGACGCCGATCAACGCGGAAGCCGCATGGACGGAATTCGCCTCGGGCGGCTTCTCCAAGAGCCCGCGTCTCTACTACCGGCCGCTGACGCTGCAGATCGAGACGGCCAAGCGGAAGCTCTTCTCGCTCAATTTCGAACACCTCGAAGATCCGCTGCTCTACGCCCTCTACCGGGAAAAGCAGCAGGAGGTCGATCTGCAGCTGTCGATGATCTCGGCGCGGGAAACCCGCACCTTCGTCGAGTTCGGCCGCGCCCTCTACGGCCCGGTGGAAGCCACGCTTCACGACGCCGCCTCCGAAATCCTGGCACGCACGGCGCCCGATCGCCACGCCCCGTCATCGAGCGCAGACCGGCGCGATTGCGAGTACATAAGGGAGCGCGCTCAGGCGATGATATCGGCCTATCGGTGCCAGTCGGCCGATTTTTCCGCCTCTATCGACATCCGCGACGACCTGCCGGCCGGCCTGCTCGTTTCCCGCGGCCAGCTTTTGATTGCCAGGAGTTCCGCGCTCGACGCCGATCGCGTCGAGGCGCTGCTCAACCACGAGATTGGCGTGCATCTGCTGACCTATTTCAACGGTTCTGCCCAGGGACTGCGTATCCTCCGCTCCGGACTGGCCGGTTACGAAGGCATGCAGGAGGGGCTCGCGGTCTTTGCCGAATATCTGAGCGCCGGCATGACGATCGACCGGTTGCGCGTCCTGGCAGCACGGGTCGTCGGCTGCGCCGCCATGCTCGACGGCGCACCCTTTCCGCAGACCTACCGGCTGCTCGTCGACGGACATGGCTTTGCCGCCGCCGAGGCCTTCAACATCACCCTGCGCATCTATCGCGGCGGCGGGTTGGTCAAGGACGCGATCTACCTGCGCGGCCTGCTGCAGCTTCTCGATCATCTGGCCCGCGGCGGCAGTCTCGAACCGTTCTGGATGGGCAAGATCGCCGCCTCCCATTTCGGCGCGATCCAGGAGCTCAGCCTGCGCGGCCTCCTTGGTGCCGCAGCGCTCCGCCCTATCTTTCTCGATGAGGTCAAAGCGCGCGACCGACTTCAGCGAGCCCAAGGGGGACTGTCCCCGCTCGACTTGATCGCAGAGTAGGAAACCGAATGCGCATTGCCTTTCTCGTCAACTCCATCGAGGCCGAAGAGACGTTCTATGCGACGACGTCGCTGGCGCTCGCAGCCCTCGCCCGCGGCCACGAGATCGTCTACCTCACACCCGGCGATTTCGTTCTGACACCCGACGGCCGGCTAATCGTCCACGCGCTTTCTCTCGGAACGGCAAAGCCGCGCAAGGCCGAAACCTTCATAACGGCGCTGCGGGGCGACGCGACCCGGCGCGAGATCCTGGACATTACGGACATCCAGATCCTCTTTCTGCGCAACGACCCGTCGGAGGATGTCGCAACACGGCCCTGGGCGGCCCAGGCCGGCATCATCTTCGGGCGGCTCGCCGCCGAGCGCGGCGCGATCGTCGTCAACGACCCGGACGGATTGGCGGCAGCACAGAACAAGCTCTATCTGCAGGGTTTTCCCGAGGTCGTCCGTCCAACCACGCTGATCACGAAACACATGGAGGAGGTCCGGTCCTTCCTCGACGCCCATCCCGAGGGCGTCATCCTGAAGCCGCTGCAGGGCTCCGGCGGCAAGAACGTCTTCAAGGTCGGCTCCAGCCATGAGACGAACCTCAACCAGATCTTCGAGGCCGTCAGCGAGATGGGCTATGTGATCGCGCAGGAATACCTGCCGGCGGCGACGGAGGGCGATGTCCGCCTGTTCCTGATGAACGGCCGGCCGCTGAAGCGTGGCGACACCTACGCCGCCGTGCGGCGCGTTCCGGCGGAAGGCGAGCTGCGCTCCAACATGCATGTCAACGGCCGGCCCGTCGCCGCCGTCGTCACCCCGGCGATGCTCGCCGTCGCCGAGGAGATGCGCCCCAAGCTGGTGCGCGACGGCATGTTCCTGGTCGGCCTCGACGTCGTCGGCGACAAGCTGGTGGAGGTCAATGTCTTCACGCCCGGCGCCCTGCCGGAGATCGCCGAGCTGACCTCGATCGAGTTCAGCGAAGACATCGTCGCGGAGCTCGAACGGAAGGTCGAGATAAGGCGCGCCAATGATGGCATGCTTTCCAATCGGGAGCTTGCGACCCTTTGATTGGCGGCGCCCGCCGCCGGCGACTATTCCCCAAGGTGGCTCTCACCCGGCGACGGTCTCGTCCCAGTGGCTGGCTGGCGGCACCACGCCTTTGGTGAAGAGGAAGCTGCCGAAGCGGCGCGCCTCGCCCGTCACGATGACGCAATAGGCGCGCTTGGCTTCCTCGTGGAAGGCGAAACGCTCGATCGCATACATCTTCGAAAGAGGACCATCCGCGCGCTCGACCTCGGCCTGCACCTCGCGCTGGACCTCCGGCAGTTCGCCCGCCGCCCCATCCGCCGTCAGCCGTGCCGCCGAAGGCTGTAGCGGCGTGTCGAGCGGCATGACGGAAAGAATGGCGCGCACCGCACGCGCGGCCGAGACATTCGCAATGTGCAGCGGGAGACCGAGCCGGGTGTGGCGCGCGATGGTGTCGGCGGGAAAATTCGCGTCAACGATCGCGATCCGGTCTCCATGTCCCATTGAGCGCAGCGCATGCAGCACGTCGGCGTTCAGCGCCGGATCGATGTTCTTGAGCATCAGCCTGCCTTCCTCATTTGCTTCTGCGGTGAAAGCCGGCCCGCGAAGATCCCCGCGGGCGGGTCCATCGACCCGACCACCCAGTGCGTCACCGCGTCTCGTCGGTTGCGACGGGCGGCGATCCGCCCGCACCGTGGCCCCAGGTCCTAAATGCCGGTCAGCCGCTCGCGATACTTGTCGATGATGACAGCAAGGATGATGACGACGCCTGTTATCATCTGGCGCATGAAATCGCTGAGCCCGAACAGGATCAGGCCGTTGGCAAGCACCCCGGTGATACAGGCGCCGAGCAGGGTGCCGATGACCGTGCCGCGGCCGCCGTTGAGGCTGGTGCCGCCGATGATGACGGCGGCGATCGCGTTCAGCTCGAAGCCGATGCCGATGATCGGGCTCGCGATGTTGAGGCGGGCCATATAGACCATGGCCGCGATGCCGACGAGCGCACCGGCAATCGTGAAGGCCGCCACCTTGTAGAACATCAGCGAATGGCCGGCGAGACGCACGGCCTCCTCATTGTTGCCGATGCCATAGAGCAGCCGGCCGAACACCGTCTTCGACAGCACGAACCAGGCGATCGCGACGAGCAGCAGCGCGATCAGGAAGACGACGGGGATGCCGAAAATCATCTGCGAGCCGAAGGCGTTGAAGCTTGGCGGAAAGGAATAGATCGTGCGCGCATCCGTCACCTGCAGTGCTGCACCGCGGGCGATATTGAGCATGCCGAGCGTGACGATGAAGGACGGCAGCCCCCAGAAGGCGCTGATCCAGCCATTGAGGAAACCGCAGACGACGCCCGTTCCAACAGCGGCAAGGGTCGCGAGCGTCACCGCCTGAAACACCGAGAGATCGGGGATCGTCAGCACCGTGCCGCCGACGACGGCGCAGAAGGCGAGCATCGAGCCGACCGAGAGGTCGATGCCACCGATCAGGATGACGAAGGTCATGCCGACGGCGAGGATCAGGTTGATGGTGATCTGCGTCAGGATGTTGGAGACGTTGTTGGCCGTCAGGAAGTGCTCGGTCGAGACCGAGAAGAAGACGATCAGGAGCAGGAGCGCGAGGCCGATGCCGGCGTCGCGCAAAAGCACCTTCGGCGACCAGCCCGAAAGCCGGCGCGTGTCGATGGTTTCGCCGGATTCTGTCTTTTCGAGTGCTTGCATCTTACTGCCTCACCTGTTGCTGCTCGCCCTGGTAGGCAAATTGCAGGATACGTTCTTCGGAGAATTCCGGCCGCGACAGCTCGCCGACGACACGGTGCTGCGACATCACGAGGATGCGGTCCGAGAGGGTCATCAGTTCCGGCAGCTCGGACGAGACGATCAACAACGCCAAGCCGCGTTCGGCGAACTGGCGGATCAGGGCGTAGATCTCCGCCTTGGCGCCGACGTCGACGCCGCGTGTCGGCTCGTCGAGCAACAGGACCTTCGGGTTGCGTGCCAGCCATTTGGCGAGCACCACCTTCTGCTGGTTGCCGCCCGAGAGCGTCGCGGCATTCTCGCCGGGGCCGCCATATTTCAACTTGAGCTCGGCGCCGAGCCGTTCCGTCACTTCGATTTCCGCCTTCCTGTCGAGAATTCCGGCACGCGAGACGTCCGAGAGGGACGCGAGCGTGACATTGGCCGAAATCGGCATGTTGAGGATCAGACCTTCCTCCTTCCGGTCCTCGGTCACGAAGCCGATACCGGCATTGATCGCCTCGCGCGGCGAGCGGAAGGAGGCGCGGTTCCCCTCAAGGAAGAGCTCGCCGGAGAGCGGCAGTTGAGCGGCCGCGATCGCCCGCAGTAGCTCGGTGCGACCGGAGCCGACAAGCCCGGCGATCCCCAGGATTTCGCCCTTGTGCAATTGCAGTGAAATGCCCTCGGCATGCGGCGATTGCGGCGGCCGAAACCGGTTAAGCGACAACGCTTGTGCCGGCCGAGCAAACGAGACCACTTCGTTCGCCATCTGCTGCTGCAGCTTGCGGCCCACCATCGCGCGCACCAGCTCATCCTGGTTGGTCTCGGCGATCGGCCGCGAGAACACCGTCTCACCGTTGCGCAACACCGTCACCCGGTCGCAGATGCGGAACACCTCGTCGAGATGATGCGACACGAAGACGATCGAGACGCCGCGACCGCGAAGGTCGCTGACGATCTTGAACAGCCGCTCGGTTTCGCGCGACGTCAGCGTCGCCGTGGGCTCGTCGAGGATGAGGATACGGCTTTCCGTCATCAGCGCGCGCGCCACCTCGACCAACTGTCGATGGGCGATACCGAGGCGCGAGACCGGCCAACGCACATCGATGTCGCTGAGGCCGATGGCGTCGAGTGCGGCCCGTGCGCCCACGTGCATTTCCTGCCGCCTGACGACGCCGAAGGCGTTGCGCGGCAGATGCTCGATGAAGATGTTCTCCGCTACCGACAGATGGGGCAGAAGGTTGAATTCCTGGTGCACCACCTGGAGGCCGTTGGCCTTGGCCTCGCGCGGTGTTGCCGGCGCGTAAGGCCGGCCTGCAAGATTGATTGCGCCCTCGTCCGGATGGACGATACCGCAGAGAACCTTGATCAAAGTCGATTTGCCGGCACCGTTCTCGCCGATAAGGCCGTGCACTTCGCCCGGCTGAATGGAGAGGCTGACGCCGTTCAGTGCCTTGGTGCCACCGAAGGCCTTCTTGATATCGTGCAGTTCCAGAACCGGCGGCATCGAAACACCAGCCGCTTCCGCCTGCACGGTTTGCGTGTTCGTCATGACCTAGCCCTTTTGAAACGCAGCGATCGCGCACGCGAACCATTGGCTTGCGGCGGATGCTGTCCTTGCCGAAGCGCACCGGGCAGCGCCCGGTGCGCACGCGCGGTCTCAGGGCTATTTCACGTTGTCTTTGGTCACGAGCTCGATGTCGGTCTTCACCCAACCTTCGAGCTTGGGCCCGCCGGCCACGACTTCGAGCGCCTTGTCGATGGCGTTCGCCGCCATCTGCGAACCGAACTGGTCGACCGTTGCCAAAAGCTTGCCGTCCTTCAGCATCGGGGCGACCGCCGGCACATTGTCGAAGCCGACGACCTTGATATCGTTGCGGCCTGCCGCGTCCAGCGCCTTGACGACACCGATCGCCATGGAATCGTTGGCGGCGAGCACACCCTGGATATCGGGATGCGCCGTCAGCATGGTCGAGAAGACGGAATTGGCCTCTTCCGTTTCCCAATGCGCCGTGCGGGAATCGAGAAGATCGAGTTTGCCCGCAGCGATCGCATCCTCGAAGCCGAGCTTGCGCTGCGCCGCATTGTCGGCGCCCGGATTGCCCTCGAGGATCACCACCTTGCCGCCGGTGCCGAGATCCTTGGCGAGCGCATCACCGACCATCTTGGCGCCGCCGCGATTGTCAGGGCCAACGAAGGCCAGATCGACGCCGGCATCTTTCTTCGCCTGCTCGTCGAGCGAAACGTCGAAATTGATGACGACAATGCCGGCGTCCATGGCCTTCTTCAGCGGCGCGACCATTGCACGGGAATCCGCCGGCGCAATCACGATCGCGTCGACGCCTTGCGTGATGAAGTTCTCGACACCGTTCAACTGGCTTTCGAAATCGGTCTCGTTCTGCATGCCGATGGCTTTGAGTTCGTAGTCGCCACGCTTCTTGGCATGGGCCTCGGCGCCTTCCAGCATGTTCTTGAAGAAGTCGTTGGCCAGCGACTTCATGACGAGGCCGACGACGGGTTTGTCGGCAGCCATGGCAAGCGTCGGCAATGCGGTGGCAACGGTAAGTGCGACGATAGATGCGTACAGGGAAAATTTCATGGGTTCTCCTCCGGTGAAAAGATGGTCCTCCAACCATCTATGAAACGTTTCATCGCATAGGCATGCGTGGTCCGTTTCTAGCTTTAAAAGATAGAAAGGCGGCATCTCTGTCAATATGAAACGTTTCATCGAAAAGAAAATTGTGCTGGAAGCTGCTACCCGTTCGCGGCATTCTCTGATTTAAGAGGAAGGCCAGCGCCGTCGGGCGAACCTGCGGCCGCTGGCGCAAGACTTTGATCTGGCGCGCGATTTTCGCTTGCCGCCGGTCGCAGATACGTAAGGAGGAGCCAACGTTTGAACCCGACGATCAAGGATGTTGCACAGCGCGCCGGCGTCTCTGTAGGCACGGTTTCGCGTGTGCTTGCCAAGAACAAGACGGTGAGCGAGGACATCAGGGCGAAGGTCGAAGCGACAATCGACGCGATCGGCTACCGGCCGAACATTCTCGGCCGCAGCCTCCGGCTCGCCAAGACCGACATCATCGGCCTCGTCGTGCCTGACATCACCAACCCCTTCTTTGCCGAACTTGCCAAACAGGTGGAGATGCTGGCGTCCGCCGAGGGCTACTCGGTGCTGCTTGCCAACACACATGACGACCCGGGCGCCGAGAAGCAACAGATCGAAACCCTGCTCGGACGGTTGCCGGCCGGGTTGATCCTCGTGCCGGTCAGCAACAGCCTCGCCGACGGGCTGGCGTCGCGCACGCGAACGGTGACCGTCGACCGGCCCTTGAGCGGCCATGCGCTCGTCTCCGTCGACAACCGTCAGGGCGGTTATCTGGCCGCGGATCACCTGCTTTCGCTCGGCCATCGTCGGCTCGGCTACATCAGCGGTCCCGGCACGACCGAGGTCTCCGGCGAGCGGCGCGGCGGCTTCGTTCAACGGCTCGACGAATTCCGGAAGAGCCACCCCGGCGAGTACGTTCAGCCGCAGATCGTCGAAGGCCATTTCGATTACCGCTCGGGCGAAGAACTTGGTAAGCAGCTGCTGACGCAGTCCGAAGCAACCCGCCCGACGGCGATCGCCACAGCCAGCGACCAGCAGGCGATCGGCCTGTTGCGCGCTGCCGACGACATGGGGCTTCGGGTTCCGAACGACCTTTCGATCGTCGGCTTCGACGACATTCCGCTGGCCTCGCTGGTGTTGCCGCGGCTGACCACCATTCGCCAGCCGATCGACGAGATCGCACGGCTCGCGCTTGAAGGCGTGCTCGGCAGCCATGCACTGCAGGAGGAATACAAGCTGCAGCCAATGCTGATGAAACGCGGCTCGTGCGCGGCACCGGGAACGGCTTGACGAGAGTTATAGCCCCGGCACAGCGCGGTATTACCTGTCAGGTCATCCGTAGTGGCAGCAAAAAATCAAGATGAGTACGTCGGCAGCGATCCACCCCAAACGAATCGGACATTCGATCGCCACAACCGATCAAGCTTGGCCCAAACCACCGCGGCCATAGGCTATCAGCAATTGCTCAAGCGCCCGATGATATTCGAATGTGGAGACTTTGAACGCGTCAAACACAGGGTAGATTTCCGAAGTTCTCAACTCTTTCAGTGCCGCGTCTCTTCGTGTTTTTGAATAGGCGTCATCATAATCTCGACCTGGTCGGAAATACGGGATCGCATCGGTCATATATCCACAGCCTTTGACAAATAGCACAGTCGTATCTTCGGCCTGCGCCTTGAGCCGGGTAAGGTGCGCATCGAAAAGCTCGCTGATATCGTCTGGCATCGAATGCAGAAAGTTGCGGTTGTACGCACGCACAGCGTTCTCCACTCGCTCGAACAGAATCAACAATTGCAGCGTTCTTTCGCTTTCCACGTTATCGGCGCTAGCAACGTCATGAAGCGGCAGAGTGAGACCGGCTATTTCGTCATATGACTGCTTGTGCAATCCAAACGCCCGATGCAGCCTCAGGTAATCTGCTCGAATACTAACCCCAAACAGTTCGTGGTGTCGTTTCTCAGCCAACTCATCTGTGGCTCGCATTTGAGCAACTGTTATGTAGGCAGCGATCATTGCCGCCAAGCCTCCTATCAAGCTTTGATATCGAATGACCCAGTCGCTAGGCGATTGTGTATCGGGATCGCTCACGGTTGCTACCAAAATCGCGACTGCAACAACAATAATGCAGGCGACCAGGAAGGGTGGAACGGCAGGTTTATTCTCCGGATGGGGCTTTCTCATCATCGCGCCATATCGGAGATCAAATTGATTCGATACAAGTCTAAATGGTACTGCCAAGCAGTCTTCGGATCCACTGTTTGGTCATTGTCAAAGCCGGCCAGCTTGTACGACAACGCGTACTGCGTTTCAGAAAATCGGCAGCACCCGCCCGGCTAGAAGCCGAACACCACGGCTCCCCCAGTAAGACCGGCACCCGCCGCCGTCAGCAACAGCTTTTCGCCGGCAATGAACGGTTTTTCCCGATGCGCCAGCGACAGCGACAAGGGGATCGTTGCCGCCGACGAATTGCCATAGTCAGCGATGGTCCGCACGGTTCGGGATGGCGCGATGCCCAGGCGCCCGCAGACGGCATCGAAAATGCGGGCATTGGCTTGATGCGGCACCAGACGGTCAATATTCGGCGCGGCGCAGCCGGCGGCATCCATCGCCCGGACGGCGCAGGCCGTCATCAGTTCTACCGCCTGAGCGAATATTTCCCGGCCGTCGCGCATCGTCATCAACAGATCCGCAGGTTCCATGCCCGCCGAAAACGGCGTACTGCTGCCGCCGCCGGCGATCGAGATCAGGTCGTAGCGGCTGCCATCCGAAGCAAGATCGACGCCGAGCAGGCCCGTTTGCGGCGTGTCGGACGGCGCAACGACCACGGCACCGGCGGCATCGGCAAAGAGCACAGCGCTCGCCCGTTCCGCCGGATTGATGCGGCGGCTCAGAATGTTGGCCGCCACCACCAGCACAGGTCTTCCCTGCGTCCGCGCGAAACCGTCGGCGAGCGTCAACGCATAGAGAAATCCGGAACAGGCACCGGCCAGATCGACAGCGCCCGAATTCCGCAGGTCGAGCCGATGCGCAAGCAGGGGCGCGGACGGCGGCAGCAGGTGATCGGGCGTCGAGGTCGCAAGCAGGGTCAGGGCGATATCGTCGCACGCCAGCCTGGCATCGTCGAGCGCCGCCGATCCCGCTCGCGCTGCAAGACCAGTGAGCGTTTCGCCATCCGCAGCCCAGCGTCGTTCGCGGATGCCGGTGCGGCGTTCGATCCAGCCGGGCTCCAGGCCGAGTGTCGCCTCGATCTCGGCATTGGCGACGCGGCGCTCGGGCACCGCATGGCCGAAGCCGACGAGACGAGATGCCGGCGCACCGCTCACAACCGACCCGCCGCAAAAAGCGACGCCGCCGCGTCGATCGCTTCATAGGCTCGCGCGAGGTCCGCCTCGCAGACGCAGTAGGGCGGCATCAGATAGATGACGTTGCCGAGCGGACGGATCAGCAAACCGCGCTTACGGAAAAACGCCCGGAGCCGCGGGCCGACCTCGGCGAGATAGCCGCCGGACGGCACCACGAGATCGAGGGCCGTAATGGTGCCGATCTGGCGGACGTCGGCGAAGCGCGGGTCATCGACGAAGCGCGCCAGATGGCGACGCTGGTGCGCGACCAAAGTTTCGATGCGCGCCTCGACCGGCTCCTGTCTCCAGACGGCGAGATTGGCGAGTGCCGCGGCACAGGCGATCGGATTGGCCGTGTAGGAACTCGAATGGAAGAAGGTCTTGCGCCGGTCGGCCGAAAGATGCGCCGTAAAGATCTCCGAACTGCAAAGCGTCGCGGCCAGGGGAAGCGCGCCGCCGGTCAGCCCCTTCGAGGTGCAGAGAATATCGGGCGTGATCCCGGCCTGCTCGCAGGCAAACAGGCTGCCCGTCCGCCCCCAACCGGTCATCACCTCGTCGGCGATCAGCAGGCTGCCATGCCGTTCGGCGATGCGTTTCAGCTCGGACAGCACGGAAGCAGGATAGGTCTTCATGCCGCCGGCGCCAAGCAGTAGTGGCTCGATCAACAGGGCGGCGACCTCGCCGGAGGCGCAAGCCCGCTCGAAGGCGTCGAGCGTCGCCTGCTCCCGGCCCGGCTCCGGAAAGGGCAGGCGATCGACGGCGAAAAGCAGCGGCGCGTAGGCAGCGTTGAAAACGCCTCTTTCGCCCGCCGACATCGTGCCGATCGTGTCGCCGTGATAACCGTGCTCCAGCACGCAAATGCGGTTTCGCGGCCGGCCGTTGTTGTGGAAGAAACCGAGCGCCATTTTCAGCGCGACCTCGACCGCGGTCGAACCACTGTCGGAATAAAACACATGGGCGAGCCCGGGCGGTGCGATCTCGATCAGCCCGCGCGCGAGTTCCTCGGCCGGCGCGTGGGTATATTCGGCGAAGATGATCTGGTCGCAGGTTTCCGTCGCCCTGCGGATCGCCTCCATGATGGTGGGGTGGCGATGGCCGTGAGTGATGACCCACCAAGACGAAATCGCGTCGAGGATCGACGCGCCATCTTCGTCGACGAGACAGGCGCCCTCGGTGCCGACGATGCGGCGCATCGCCGGTTCCAGCGCATGCTGGGTGAAGGGATACCAGACGGCGGAGTTTCTCATGCCGGCACCTCCAGGAAATCGGCGATGTTGAAATTTTCAGCGAAGGCGCGGCGCAGGCGGTCGGGCGTCAGCGGATCGAGTCGCGGCAGCCGGCCGAGACGCCGCACGGCGCCAAGTTCGGATATGACCGCTTCGCTGTCCTCCTGCGCGTCGCCGATGATGGCGACGCCGAGGATGGGAATGGCGCGGCTGCGTAGCGCTTCGAGCGACAAGAGGGTGTGGTTGATCGTGCCGAGCCCGGTGCGAGCACAGAGAACGACCGGGATCTGCCAGCGCGCGAAGACATCCGCAAAGACCGTGTGTTCCGTCAGCGGCACCAGAAGCCCGCCTGCGCCTTCGATCACCAGCGGTCGTTCCACCCCAGGCGGCAAAAGACCTTCCGGCCGGAGCGTGACGCCGTCGATCCGTGCCGAGAGGTGCGGCGAGGCCGGTGTTGCGAGCCTGTAGGCTTCAGGCAGGACGCGGTCAGACGACAACCGGCCGAGCCGGGCGACGGTTTCGCTGTCGGTTTCTTCGTCGAGACCTGACTGCACAGGCTTCCAGTAGCAGCCGTCGAGCGCGTCGGTGAGAGCTGCGGAAAAGATGGTCTTGCCGATGCCGGTATCAGTACCGGTGACCACGATACGGGTTTTCATGGCCGCTCCTTGGCGATCGCGCTCTTCAACTGCTGCAGCATCTGCGCGATTGCAGACTGGTCGACGTTGAGCGTGATGGCGATCCGAAGACGCGCGGTGCCTTCCGGCACCGTCGGCGGGCGGATTGCCCTGATATCGTAGCCCTCGGCGCGCATGCTGGCGGCGATGCGGAGCGCTCGGCCGTTGTCGCCGATCGGGATGGGCAGGATCTGCGAGCCGCTGCCTTCGATGCCAAGCGTCTCGACGAGCGCCCGGTTGGCGAAGGATCTGAGGCCCTCGAATGCGGCGCGGCGTTCCGGCTCGTCGACGAGGGCTACGAGCGCTTCGCGCACCGCGGCCGCAACGAGCGGCGAAGGTGCGGTGGAGTAGATGAAGTTGCGGGCGCGGTTGACGAGATAGTCGCAAAGGACGGCGCTCGCCCCGACCACCGCGCCGGAAACACCGAGCGCCTTGCCGCAGGTGTGCAGCACGACGACGTTCTCCCGGCCTTCCAACTCCGCCGCCAGACCGCGACCTTCCCGTCCGAAGACGCCGGTCGCGTGCGCCTCGTCGATGACGAGAAAGCCGTCATGCTGTGCGGCAAGCGCTGAGAGGTCGGCAAGCGGCGCGCGATCGCCATCCATCGAATAGAGGCTTTCGACGGCAATCCACGGGCGCCCCGCTCCGCCGGCCCGGCGCCATTTTTCGATGGCATCGGCAAAGGCGCCGACATCGTTGTGCACTGCTGCCACCGCATCGGCCTTGCTTGCGGCGACGCCCTCACGGGCGCTCGCATGGATCAGGGCATCATGGACGATGAGATCGTCCCGCTGCGGCAGCGTCGAAAACAAGGCAGCATTGGCGGCATAGCCGCTGCCGAAAAAGAGCATCCGTTCGGCGCCGAAGAAGGCGGCCGCTTCCGTCTCCAGCGCCTGGTGTTCTTCGTGATTGCCGCGCAACAGCCGTGAGCCGCCGGAGCCGACAGGCACGCCGCGCGCGATGGCGGCCGTTATCGCCGCCTTCAGCCGCGGCGAGGCGGCGAGCGCCAGGTAGTCGTTCGAGGTGAAATCCACTCCGCCGGCGGGGGCAAGAGCGCGCCGGCGGCCCTTGCGTTCGAGGCCCTCCAGCGTCTTCTCGTAGCGCGCAAAAAGACCCGCGGTCATTCCGCCGCGTCCTGCCTTGCCGCCAGCGCCATCGGCTTCAGCCCCAGCCGCCGGAAGAGCGCTGCATCGTGGTCCTCGCCGGGATTATCGGCGGTCAGCAGGGTTTCGCCGACAAAGATCGAATTGGCGCCGGCAAAGAAACAGAGCGCCTGCGTCTCGTCGCTCATGTCGGTGCGACCGGCCGAAAGCCGGACATGCGATTGCGGCATCAGGATGCGGGCAAGCGCGATGGTGCGGACGAAATCGATCGGATCGACGGGTGCTGCATCCGCCAGCTTCGAGCCCGGGATCGGGATCAGCATGTTGATCGGCACGCTCTCGGGCGGCTCGGCCAGGTTGGCGAGGGTCACCAGCATCGAGATCCGGTCGTCGGCCGTCTCGCCCATGCCGAGGATGCCGCCGGCGCAGACCTTGATGCCGGCGTCGCGGACATTGGCGAGCGTCTCCAGCCGGTCGGCAAAGCTGCGGGTGGTGATGATCTCGCTATAGAAGCGTTCGGACGTATCGACATTGTGGTTGTAGTAATCGAGCCCGGCCTCGGCGAGCCGCGCAGACTGGGCCGGCGTCAGCATGCCGAGCGTCATGCAGGTTTCCATGCCGAGCGCCCGTACACCCTCGACCATGGCGACGATGGCATCCATGTCGCGGTCCTTCGGGCTGCGCCACGCGGCCCCCATGCAATAGCGGGTCGCGCCGCCGTCGCGCGCCTTGCGCGCCTCGGCAAGCACACGCTCGACCTCCATCAGCTTCGATGCCTTGAGCCCGGTCGGATAATGAGCGGACTGGCTGCAGTAGCCGCAATCCTCGGCGCAACCGCCGGTCTTGATCGAGAGCAACCGGCTCATCTGGATGGCGTTGGGATCGAACTGCGCGCGGTGAACGGTGTGGGCGCGGTAGAGCAGATCGTTGAACGGCAGATTATAGATTTTCTCTGCTTCCGCCTGGGTCCAGCGGGTATTTGCCGCGTCGCCGAGGATAAAATCAGCACCAGCCGCTCGGTTTTTGTCCAGCATTTCGGTTTGTCCTCCAGGTCGTCACCGTCGTAAAATAGATAGAATCCAATATTATCTATAATTTTGTCGGACACGGAAATTCGCAAGCACCCAAGGGAAGAAATGTTTACATCGCATACTCTTCTGGTTGTATTTTTGGATCGTATGAAGGTCCGGACGCCGTCGGCACAGGGCGAGAACCGACAATCACTCACTCGCGCGTCAACGCCAAAGTCTCGCGCACGCCGCCAACGAAACCACTACGACTCCGGACTTCTCCGGCATTCCAAGCTTCATTCCGGTCGGCCAGCCCCTTCCTTCCATCGCGCCACCGACGCCTGCGCTTTCTCGCAGAAAAATTATAGATAATTTTTTCGGCAGTCAGATCACGGTCAGCACGAATGCTGGCTCTTGACAAAAACGGCCCCGAGCGGTCAGCTTGGAGCATTCACCAGGGGTGTCCCGCCAAGGGGCTGAGATTCTGCTATGCGGTTGCGCGGCGCAGTGACCCGTTGAACCTGATCCAGTTCATACTGGCGTAGGGACGGTGCAGACTCGCTGCCGCAAACGTCGCGCTTACGTGACGGTTCAATCGGCAAGGCGTCCTTCCCCTCCCCCGCTCGTGAACTGGGTCTCCACCTTTGGAGCCTCGGCATGCACACCGCCAACACCATCCAGCTTCGTTGCCTACGACGGCCCGTTCGCGCCACACGGGAGCGCTGAGCGATGCGGGTCCTCGTGAAAGGTGCCGGCGTCGCAGGGCTCTGTCTGGCCCATGAACTCAGCGCCCGCGGTGTCGCGGTGACGGTCGTCGAGCAAGAGCCAGGCTTTGCCGGCGCGGCCTCCTGGTTTGCCGGCGGCATGCTGGCGCCCTGGTGCGAGCGCGAAAGCGCCGAAGAGGCGGTGCTGACGAAGGGCATCGGCGCCATCGACTGGTGGGACGACGTCCTGCCAGGCGAAGTTTCCCGCAACGGCACGCTGGTCGTCGCCCCGCCACGGGACGCCGGCGAACTCAGGCGCTTCGCCTCGCGCACCTCCGGCTACGAATGGCTCGACACCGCGGCGATCGAACGGCTGGAACCGGCGCTTGCCGGACGTTTCCGCGAGGCGTTGTTTTTTGCCGGCGAGGCGCATCTCGACCCACGCCGGGCGCTCGCCCGGCTGCGGCAGAAGCTTGTCGATCGCGGCGTCACCTTCATCACCGAGGCGAGCGACAACGGACACCACGATCTCGTCGCCGACTGCACCGGTGCGGCACGCATCAGCGACACGCCCGGCCTGCGCGGCGTGCGCGGCGAAATGCTCTACCTTGAGACAAGCGACGTGGAGCTGTCGCGGCCCGTCAGGCTCGTTCATCCGCGCATCCCGCTCTACATCGTGCCGCGCGGCGGCGGCCTCTTCATGTGCGGGGCGACGATGATCGAGACGGATGACGGCGGACCGATCACCGCCCGTTCCCTCATGGAACTGCTGAACGCCGCCTATGCCCTGCATCCAGCCTTCGGCGAAGCGCGCCTCGTCGAGACCGGCGCCGGCGTCCGCCCCGCCTTCGCCGACAACCTGCCGCGCGCCCTGCGCGCCGGGCAGACCATCACGATCAACGGACTTTACCGCCATGGCTTCCTGCTTTCGCCAGCCGTGGCGGCGGAAGCAGCCGACCTTGCGCTTGCGCAGGACCTGAAGGGAGATGCCGCATGAGACTGACCGTCAATGGCGAGGATCACGACCTCGCCGTCGCCACCCTCGCCGAGCTTCTGGCCACCCTCGATTTCGAAGGCGACTGGCTCGCCACCGCCGTTAACGGCGAACTGGTGCACCGGGCCGACCGTTCGGGTCATGCGCTTTGCGACCGGGACCGCATCGAAATCCTCTCGCCGATGAAAGGAGGCTGAGACATGCTGACGCTCTATGGACAGGACCTGCGCTCGAGACTGCTTCTCGGCACCGCCCGCTATCCCTCCCCCGCCGTGCTCGAAGATGCGGTGCGATCCTCGGGCACCGAAATCGTCACGGTCTCGCTTCGGCGCGAAACCGCCGGGAGCCGCCAGGGCGGCGCCTTCTTCGAACTGATCCGGGCGCTCGGGGTGCAGGTGCTGCCGAACACCGCTGGCTGCCATTCGGTGTCCGAGGCGGTGCTGACGGCCAAGATGGCGCGCGAGGTCTTCGGCACCAACTGGCTGAAGCTCGAAGTGATCGGCCACCACGACACGCTGCAGCCCGATGTCTTCGGGCTGGTCGAGGCGGCGCGCATCCTTTCGGCCGAAGGGTTCGAGGTCTTTCCCTACACCACGGATGATCTGGTGGTTGCCGAGCGGCTCTTGGAAGCCGGCTGCAAGGTGCTGATGCCCTGGTGCGCGCCGATCGGCAGCGCCATGGGGCCGCAGAACATCCAGGCGCTCCGGGCAATGCGGGCGAACTTTCCCGATGTGCCGCTGATCGTCGATGCCGGCATCGGCCGGCCCTCGCACGCAACGACGGTGATGGAACTCGGCTTCGACGCCGTCCTGCTCAACACGGCCGTCGCCGGCGCCGCCAGGCCCGCGCTGATGGCATCGGCGTTTGCGGGCGCGATCGATGCCGGGCGGCAGGCCTTCGAGGCGGGCATGCTCGAACCGCGCGATTTTGCCGTCCCTTCCACCCCCGTCATCGGAAAGGCGGTGTTTGCGTGAAACTCGACCCCTTCTACCTTATCGTCGACAGCGCGGCCTGGATCGAGCGGCTGGTGCCGCTCGGCGTCAAGCTGGTACAGCTGCGCGTCAAGGATCGTCCGGAAGCGGAGATCCGCCGCGAGATCCGCGCGGCCAAGGCTGTTTGCGACGAGCAGGGCTGCCAGCTCATCGTCAACGACTACTGGCAGCTGGCGATCGCCGAAGGCTGCGATTTCGTCCATCTCGGTCAGGAGGACCTGGCGGAGGCCGACCTTGCCGCGATCCGCGCCGCCGGCCTGAAGCTCGGCCTCAGCACCCATGACGAGGCGGAACTGGAGACGGCGCTGGCGGCCGACCCGGACTACATCGCACTCGGGCCGGTCTACCCGACCATCCTCAAGGCGATGAAGTGGGCGCCGCAGGGACTACCGCGTCTTGCCGCCTGGCGGAAGCGCCTCGGCTCCCTGCCGCTGGTCGCTATCGGGGGTCTCAACGTCGAGCGGATTGCCGGCGTCTTCGAGCACGGCGCCGACATCGCCGCCGTCGTGACGGACATCACCCGCAACGCCGATCCGGAAGGCCGGACCCGCGAATGGATCGCTAGAACCGCACCGTGGCGATAGCCACGTGCCGGACCGCGGGCGTCGATCTCCGCGGTCAGGCGATCTCCAGCTGCGACAGCCAGGAGGCATCCAGGCCGCGCTTGCGGCAATAGGTGGCGAGCCGCTGGCGGGTCGGCCCCGGCCGGTCGAGGCCAAGGTAACGGGAGGCGTTCTTCCAGAAGATGTTCTGCTGGTCCTCCTCGCTGACATTGGCCTCCTTCAACTGCTGGGCGATCCGCGGGACATAGGCGTTGTAGTCCTTCTCCAGCGCCATCATCGACCAGTCGGTGCCGAACATCAGGTGGCGCGCACCGGGATCGTAGTCCTTGAGCCATTTGTCGAGCAGCACGCGGATCTTTTCGTGCAGCCCGGGCGTGTTGTCGGTGACGAGTTCACTGAGGTAACTCAGGTCGGCAAACAGGTTCGGCCGGCGCCCGTGGTCGATCGTCCTGCCGATGATGTCCTCCCAGGTCGGCGGACCGGAGAACTTGTCCTGGGCACAGGACACCATGACCCCCGTCGGCGCGCCCGGGCGAATGACTTCATCGAATGCGCCGAAATGCGCGAGGTTGATCCGCAAGTCATTGTAACGGTTGGTATCGAGCAGCTTCTTCCAGTAGGCGGGGCTCGCCATGTTGCCATAGCCGCAACCGGCGCCGATGCTGTTTTCCGCATGCGCCATGATCGGCACGCTGTTGTCGCGGCACCAGTCGTAGAGCCGCTTCAGCGCCGCATCGATCGCCGGATCCGCATTGCCCCATGCCTTGAAGCCCATCGGCGGATAGATCTTTACGCCGATGAAGCCCTTTTCCATGATCGCGTAGCGGACGTTTTCCAGCGACGAGCCGCGCTTCTGCGCCTCCCGGTGCGGATCGAAACCGACGAAGCTGTGCATGTGGATGCCATGCCGCTTGATCACCAGTTGCTGGATCTCGTCCATCACGTCGATCTGGTCGTGCTGCGGCGATGCCCTGCCGCCGATCGATTTCTCGAAATCGAGGATACTCGGCGTGATCATGGAGAACCGGCATTTCGAGGCGAAGATCCGGGCATAGGTTTCCGCCAGGTTCTCCCGGTAATCCTGCATGAGGCGCACGAAGGAAAGGTAGTTGCCGATCTGATCGTGGGCCTTGGCGGCCGATGCCAGCGCATCGACGTCCGTCTCCTCCACGCTGCCGGAGCGCCGCTGCAGGCCCTGCGGCAGGCCGGGGGCGCCACCGATCTGTTCCAGCAGACCCTGATAATCCGGCGTTTCGGCACCGCTTCGTGCGGTCAACGACGCACGCTGCTCGCCCGCTAGCGCCACCAGTTGCTTGACGGCGGTGCGCAACTGCTCGTCCTTCTGCCGCTCGAACTCGGCGTCGGACGGGCGCGGCATCCGCCTCTTGAGAATGGCGTCCTCGGCCTTGGCCTTGGGCGCGACATCGCCAAGGGCCGTCACGAGAAAGACCACCAGGGCGTTTTCCAGGCGCTTCGACTGTAGAGGATCGGCGGAGAGCCTCGCTTCCGGCAACTTTTCCCGCAGCGCCACATAGCGCACCAGACCTTCCACCGGCACATCGGCCGCGTTGAAGAAATGGCAGTGAACGTCGACGATCGGATAGGGCAGCTCGCAGGCCGCAGCCGGGGGCCAGTCGTGTCGGCACCCGGAAAGCACATTCGCCATCACGCCTGCCGAGAACAGCCGCAAGACATTGCGGCGTGTCACGGCGGCGACCGGACCACCCCAGTCGACCCCCATCGTCCCCTCCTGTTGCGAGACCCCCTCGAACAATCGGGCAAACATTACTCCGTTCGCAAGCGGCGTGGAACAGATATTTACTTGCCGTTACTGGAAACCCGTAGGTCAACACGGGCGGACTTTAAGTGCGAAAGGAGGCATGTTACTCTAAAATCTTGGGGAGAATTTTGCGTGGTAGGTGGCGCCGGCAAGAATGAATTCCAACGTTACCTGTCGGGAGCCCTGGTTCGATGGTCTGCCCCGGCGGCGACGGATTCGGCTGGCCCGACGCGCGAGGACTTTCCCGGCACATTGCTGTTCGCCGACATTTCCGGTTTTACCCGGCTGACCGCCAAATGGTCGGAAAGCGACCGCGCCGCCGGCGCCGAACGAGTAAGCCGGCTGCTCAACGGCTACATGGGACCGCTCGTCCGGCATATCGAGGAACATGGCGGCACGGTGCTAAGCTTTGCCGGCGACAGCCTGCTTGCCGGCTGGCAGGCTGCCTCCGACAGCGAACTGGAGCAGGCCGCCTGGCGCAGCTGCTATTGCGCCGGCCGCATCCGTGAAGAGATCGGCGGCCCCGGCGGGCCGGAGGACGCGCTACAACTGCGCATCGCCGTCGGCGTCGGCACCATCACCCTGCTGCACCTCGTTCCCCGCGTCGACCAGCGCTGGCTGATCGTCGGCGGCGACTGCCTGGCGCAGGCGGACCATTGCGGTCTTTTGAGCGATGCCGGCGAAATTCTCGTCTCCGATGCCGTGTGGCGGCTGATCGGCAAGCGAGCAACCGGCTCGCCCGGCCGGGAGGGCACCGCCCGCCTCGAACGCATCGATCCCTATTCGACCGCGACCAGGCCGCCCCGCGCCCTTTCTGGCGCCGCCAGCAAGCGGCTGGAAACCTATCTGCCGCTTTCGCTGCGCGGTCGGCTTCTGTCGCCGCTTTCGGAGTGGCTGGCGGACCTGAGAACCGTGACCGCCCTGTTCGTGCATATCGTCGGCCCGGACCTCGAGAAAGATCTCGACCGGCTGAACCAGCTCGTTGCGCGATCGATCGCCGTCGTCGGTCGCACCGGCGGCGAAATCCTCCATACGGCTCTCCATGCAAACAGTCTCGAGATCTTCGCGGTCTTCGGCCTGCCCGGCCCCAAACATGCAGACAACGCGCGTCGCGCGATCGTTGCGGCACTGCGTCTTTCAGGCGAACTCGACGATCCCGACATCGGCCTTTCGGCCGGCATTTCCACCGGCGAGAGCTTCTGCGGCGCGCTTGGCGCGAGCCACCGCGCGGACTACACGGTGGTCGGCGCCGCCGTGAACATGGCCGCGCGCCTGGCAAGCGTCGCCGCCGGGCGCATCCTCGTCGACCAGGCGACGGCCAAGGAGACGGCCAGCCAGATCGCCTTTTCCGGACCGTGGTCGCTGGCCATACCGGGTGTGCGCGGCGGCGTGTCCGCCTTCGCGCCGATCGCCGAGACGGTCGCGACGATCGACACCAAGTCGCCGGCACTCCTCAACCGCGCAGCCGAAATGACGGCCCTTTCCGCCTATCTCGACAGCGCGCCCAGGGGGCAGTCCGGCATCATGATCGTCAAAGGCGATTCCGGCGTCGGGAAGTCGGCCCTGCTGCGCGCCTTCGTGGAACGCTGTCGCGACCGCGGCAACCGCGTGCTCGTCGGCAATGCCGACGACATCGAAAGCGACGTGCCCTATTTTGCCTGGCGCGGGGTTATCCGCGACCTGCTCGGCATCGGCGACCTGCGCGGCGCCGAGGCCACGGACCAGGTGGGGCTCTTCTTTGCGGAAAGACCGGAACTCGCTTCGCTCGCGCCGCTGCTCAACGACGCCATCAACCTCACTTTGCCGGACACGCCGGAGACGCGGGCCATGTCCGGCGACGGGCGCTCCCACCGGTTGCGCGAACTGCTGAGCGAGCTCATGACCGACAGCCTCGCCGGCGGCCAGGGCTTCGTCGTGCTTGAAGATGTGCACTGGCTCGACGAGGCGTCCGGCCAGTTGCTGGGGCGGCTGGTTTCAGGGGCGGCACCGGTACCGGTCGTGGTGTCGACCCGGACGACCCGCACGCAGGAAGACCTGACCCGATGGACCGGCCTGCACCATAACGGCGCCCAGACGCTCGATCTTTTACCGCTCGATTTCGAGGGCACGATCGCGCTCGTTCGCGCTTCGATCGGCAGCAACTCGCCCTCCGACGGCTTCGGCGAGGCGGTCTATGCGCAATCGGCCGGAAACCCGCTGCTGATCTGCGAAATCTGCCGGATGATCGGCGAGCGCCGGCTGCCCAAGGCGGCCGAGCCTGCCGCAACCGTCTCACTGCTCTCCGAGCCCCGCTCGAACGATGCGACCCTGCTCAACACCGCCAAGGTGACCGTGATTGCCCGGACCGACCAGCTTCCGGCGGAGCTGCAGGTGCTGCTGAAGATCGCAAGCGCCATGGGTGCGACCTTCTCGCTCGCCGAGCTTGGCGCGCTGCCGCCGATCAGGAAGACGGCACTGGACATCGAGGCGAGCATCGAGCGGCTGCAGGCGGCGCATCTGATCAAGCCCGCCGACGACCGCCCGGGCCGGTTCATGTTCAGCCATGCCGTCATCCGCCAGGCGATCTACGAGAGCCTGCTGTCGGAACAGCGCCATGAAGCGCATCGCGCCATCGCCAAGGCGATGGAAGAAGGCGGGCAGCCGGACAATGCCGAAAACCTGCCGCGCGTGCTCAGCCACTGGGAGCGCGCCGGCGACGCCGCGCAGGCGTTCAACTATCTGGACCGCGTTGCCGAACTGCGGCTGCGCCAGTTCGACAACGCAGCGGTGGTCGACCTGATCGAACGCTTCTTCAAGACGGCGCGCGACCTTTCGATCACCATTCTACCGGCCAGACGGGCGGCCGCCTGTTTCCTGCTCGGCGAAGCCAGCCTCAATCTTGGCCGCGCCGAAGCGGCCCGCCATGCCTATGAGGAAGGCCTGCGGCTTTCCGGCCTGCCGCTGCCGCGCACCTCCGCCGGCCTCGCGCTACATCTCGTGCTCGATCTGGCCGAACAGGTGTGGCGGCGCACCACCCATCGCGACGCGGACTGGATCCTGAAACGAGAAATCTCGCGATCGCCGTCCGATCCCTTCCTGCTGGCGGCGAAGGCACATGAGGACCTCACGCGGATCTACTACTTCACCAGCGAGAAGTTGCGGCTGATCCATGCGACGCTTAGGGCGACGAACCTTGCCGAGAGAAACAAATACGTCTCGCCGACGACCGCCGCCAATTACGCGAGCCTCGGCGCCATCTGCGGGGTGATTCCGTTGCACAGCCAGGCCGAACACTACAGCCGGCTGGCGGCGGCACTGTCCGAACGCGTCGACCAGTTGGGAACGCGCGTGCGCGTCGACCTGCTGTCGGGCATGTACCAGATCGGCATCGGTCATTGGCACGCGGGCAAGCGGGCCTTCGAGGCAGGCCTCAACAATGCGGCGACGGTCGGCGACCTGAGGCGCTGGTGCGAGGTGGCGGTCGGGCTGGAGACGATTTCCGGCCCGTGGCTTTTGACCTCCGCCTTCGAGGGCATCGCGCCCTGGGAGATCCTCGTGCAACGGATCTGCGAGGAAGGACGCCGGCGCGGGGACATGCAGGTGCTCGGCTGCGGCCTGCTCGGCCGTCTCCGGGGCCATGCAGCGCTTGGCAGGTGGAACGCGATCGAGACCGACCTCGACGAACTCGAACAGATCCTTCGCGAAAAGGGCGACGGTCTGGAACTCGTCCATTCGATCGAAGGCGCATCGCTTCTGAGCGAGGCCGCGCGGCGACGGGGCAACACGACGGAGGCCGCAAGCTGGCTCGAGCGGGCGCTATCCTGGTGCGAGACGCTCAACCCGGCGATGAAGACGCGGACGCTGCCGGCGCTTGCCCGTCTCTTCGATGTCGCAAGCGACCCCGATGGCGGCGACCTGCTGGCGGCACAGCTTGTCCTTCGAAAACTCGAGCGCTTCGCGCGGGTCTACCCGATCGGCCGGCCGGCGGCGGCACTCGGCGAAGCGACCCTGCACCTGCGCCGCGGCCAGCAACGCCGCGCCGAGCGCGTCACCCAATATGCCTTCGCGGAGGCGATCCGGCTGGAGATGCCGGCCGTGGCGCTCGCCGCCCTGCAGCATGCTGCGGGACCGAGGGATGCCGAAGCGCGCCAGGCGTTCGAGACGATGTTTTCTCTGCGCCGGGCCACCTGGTGCGAGGTTCTTCCGCTTGGTCAAACCGACCAGGCGCCGCATGTCCAGTTTGCCAGATCCCAGGGAAGCCGCGCATGAACCGTACCAGTCCTCCCCGCATCCTGATCGTGCTTGCCCATTTCGACGAAACCCGGAACCCCAGGGGCCGCCCCGACTTCATTCCCCAGGGAACCGGTCACCTGTTCCTGGCGGGCGCATTTGCCCGCGACCGCGTGGATCTTCGCGCCTATAGCGAGTTCCACGACGGACCGCTCGTCGACGAGGCAGCCTTCGCCGAACTCGACATGCTGGTGTTGACCGGCGTGACCGCGGCCTTCGACCGGATGCAGCACCTGACGGCCTATGCCCGCACCAAGTCGCCCGGCTGCGTCGTCGTCGCTGGCGGGCCGGTCGTGCGCAATCTGCCGGTTTCGAGCGCCGAGACCTTCGATTACGCCTGCGACGGCGACGTCGAGGAAATGCAGGCGGTCATCCGGGAGGTGTTTGGCGAATGGGCCGTCTCCGAGACGATCCTGCCGCGCTTCGACCTTGCCAATTGGCGCGGTCCGGTCAGCTACGTCGAGACGAGCCGCTACTGCAATTTCAAGTGCAGCTTCTGTGCGTTGACCGCCGAAGGCAGACGCTACCACAGCTACGACCCCGCCTATATCGAGGCGCAGCTGCGCAACGCCCCACCGAAGAAATACGTGCTGTTCATCGACAACAACTTCTACGGCAACAGCAAGGACGTCTTCCATGCCAAGCTCGACGTGATCCGCTCGCTGTGGCGACAGGGCCTGTTTCAGGGCTGGATCGCCCTTGTCACCGGCGACTTCTACCGCGATCCACAAAATCTCGAAGCGGTGCGGGCGGCTGGCTGTCTCGGTCTGTTCAGCGGCGTCGAGACACTGAGCGAAGCGCAGCTGAAACGCTACCAGAAGAAGCAGAACCTGGTGGTGCCGCAGCTGGAGGCAATCAAGACCTGCCTCAATGCCGGCGTCGCCTTCCAGTATGGCCTGATGTTCGACCCGTCGTCGCAGACGATCGAGGCGATGCAGGAAGAACTTTCCTTCATCACCGGCGAAACCACGATGCCTTTGCCGGCGTTTCTGAGCCTGACGATCCCGCTGCTCGGCACGCCGCTCTTCGACGAATGCGTCGCCGACGAACGCTTCCTGCCCTCGGCCAAGCTGCGTGACATGGATGGGTTCACCCTGATGACCCGTCCGCTCGACGGCCTTGAGGAGGTGGCGCTCTTTGCCCGCAAGCTGTCGCGGCTCGACGGCAACCGTGCCAGGATCCTGCGCCATTGCCTGGGCTTCTACCGCAACTACCGCCATTCGCTTTCCGGGCGGCAGATGATCCATCTGCTTGCCAACAGCCTGCGCCTGGCGCTTCCTTCGGTCCTCCATCGCCACGGCCTGCCGACGCGCTCGGGCAGCGACGAAAATCTCACCTATGTGACGACGACGCAGCCGCTCGGCCCGCTCTACACGCCAGCCTTCCGGGTCGGCGAGGGTTTCCGTTCGCATTTTGCGCCGACGATGATCACCGACGCGTCCGGCGCGCTCGACGAAACCATCGCCCGCAACCTCGAATTCCGCAGCAGCCGCCGGCAACGGACAGGCACCGGCATCGAACATTCGTCCAGTTGAAGCCGCCACCACGCCTGCGTCAAAGTGCCCGGCCCGATGCAACCTCCAGTGCGTGAAATTGGGTTCGCTTGGTAAGATTGGATTCAAACTTTTTGAGTAAGCTTCCGTTAGCTATTTCACACCTGTCGGCCGGCGATCGCCGTCGACCTTGTTTTGCGTACGGGTGCCCATGCGTCTTTCAGCTGCGACCGCAATCCTTTTTGCCGGCCTCATTTCGGGCTGCTCCTCCAGTTCCAGCCTGGACACGATCGCGCCGCCCTCGCGCGAAACGACGAGTTCGGTCGCTATGTCGGCCGCACCGGTGCCCGCCGCCAATGTCGGTGCACGGGTCGCGCAGGTGACGCCGCCGCAGAACGTCCAATCGGCACCGCCACAGGAAATGCTCGCCTGGGCCGGCCCCGTTCCGGAACCGGAAGCCTTCGCGCCCGCGGCAAACACCACGACGACGACAACGCTCGCCGCGCCTGTTCCGGACGCGCGCCCGGTCGCCTTCGTCGCCCCGGAAAATCCGGTGACCCAGGCGATGCCGCAGGGCCGCTCGCGCATCTACGGTCACCGTTTCCGCGACGCCAAGCCGATCAACTTCGGCCGCGCCAAAAATCCGCGCAAGATGGCCGTGCATGGCGTCGACGTCTCCCGCTGGCAGGCCGACATCGACTGGGCCAAGCTGCGCACGCAAGGCGCCAATTTCGCCTTCATCAAGGCGACCGATGGCGGCGACCATCTCGACCCGATGTTCAAGAAGAACTGGCGCGCCGCCAAGGCGGCCGGCATGCGCCGCGGCGCCTATCACTTCTTCTACTGGTGCCGCACCGCCGGCGAGCAGGCCGACTGGTTCATCCGCAACGTCCCGCGTGAACCGGGCGCGCTGCCGCCTGTGATCGACGTCGAATATAACGGCGAATCCAGCTGCAAGCGCCGCCTGTCGCCCGAGCGCGTGCGCGAAAAGATGCAGGTGTTCATGGACAAGCTGGAGGCTCATTACGGCCAGCGTCCGATCATCTACACGGCGCCGGATTTCTACGCCGACAACCTGCAGGGCGCGTTCAAGAACTATCCGTTCTGGCTGCGTGCCGTCGCCCAGCACCCGTCGATCGTCTACCCGAATCGCAAATGGCTGTTCTGGCAGTATTCCGGCTCCGGCCTTTCGCAGGGCGTCGATGGCAAGATCGACCTCAACGTCTTCCACGGCAGCGAGGACCAGTGGCACGACTGGCTGGAGGCACGGGCGAACTGAGCCGGCGGGCACGCCTCTCGATTCTCTGACCTAACCTCACACCTTCTCAACCCGCGCGGGCCACCTTCGGCCCGCCGTGGTTGACACGGTCGAGGAACCGCCGATAGCCGGGATGGTCGCGCAACAGGCGCCGGCCGAGATCCGCAAGAAAATCGACGTCCTTTTCCTTGAGGCTCAGCCGATTGTGCAGCCCGAGGATCCGCCGCGCCAGCGCCGGATCGGAGACATCCGACAGCGCAAGCCGGACGATATCGACATCGAGGTCGCCGCAGCCACGCTTGCCGCCGCCACTGCCGCACCGCCATCTCACGAATTTCTCCCGCCAGGCCGGCAGATGATCGCGCAGCGCGTCGAAGCTCTGGAGATTGGGAATATTGATCATCGCGTCGATGGCGGCGACGATCGCGACGGGAGCCCTGGGGCTGTCGACATTTTTCGAGATGTCCCCGCCAATGCGCGTGGAGGCATCGACGACGATGACGACCAGATGCCTGAGACGCAAGGCACGCTCCACCGGGATGGGCTCCGGCGCAGGCCGGCCCATCAGGTGCAACAGGCTTTGCGTTCCGACGCCATCGACCAGGCCGCCATCGTAGAGCTTCAGATAGTTGAGATCCTTTGCCGTTTCGTAGCGCCTGAGGGAATCGGCGTATTCGCGCGCAACCAGCGAGCCCGGCGCCCGAGGCCCTGTCTTCGGTGTTTTCGCCTCGGGTAGCGCCTCGCAACCGCTTCGGAAATTTTGCAAGGTCAGCGGCGCGAAAACGACCGGAACAGCGGCCGAGGCCGCGACCGCATAGGCGAGCGGATAGTCGTCGTAGCTGCTGCAGATGGCGGTGAACGAGGCGCGGTCGAAGATGAACGGTGTACGGTTGTAGAGATCGGTCGCGTGGATCACCAGCCGCGGCTGACCAGGGCGGCGCTCGAGGCTGCCGAGCGTCGCGCCCTCGAAAAGGTAGGCATCGAGCCAGGCTGGGAACCCGGTGCGATCGTTCACCCCGCCGCGATAGCCGCGCAGAATGTTGGGCGGTGAAAACGACGTCCTGAGCGAGGCCTCGACATCTCGCCCGAGAAAGCGCTTGCGAAAATCCTCAAGGCCCGCTCGGCCGTTCAAGGCAAAGTACGAGGCGAGCACAGCACCACCGGAGACGCCGGCAACAACGGCGACATCGTCGGCTAGCCGACGCCCTCGCCCGCCCGGAGACGGCGCCTCGGCCAGCGCCGACAGGACGCCGTAGCCGAAGGCCGCAGAACGGGCGCCGCCGCCGGAGAAGGCAAGGATGATGCCGGTATCGCTCGCATCCGGCGTTGACTGCGCAAGCGGCACGGCGCCCGTCGTCAGTTCAAGTCGCCTGTTGGTGGGCGTCACGTCCGGGCCGGCGCAGCCGGCTGCAGCAAAGGCGAGCGCCAGGGTACCGTGGCGCAGGAACCGGCTGGCGCGCGCAAGCGCAACGGGGCGGGCCACGCGGTAACCAGCCGGCTTTTGCCTGCGTTGCCTGATTGTAATCGACGTCCGTTTGTTGAGTGTCATGCGCCGTGATCCGGGTTGGCTTTGCCCGCGAGACCTGTCTTTTCCAGGTGTCACTGGTGCGCAAGCCTAAGGATCAAGATTGAGCCTGCATGTCATGCAGGGCGCTCGCAACGAATGATTGTGCGGCGACAAAAATCGGGATTACCTTGCGGCGGGATGACAGGTTCCCTCAATGAAGCGGCA
Organism: Ensifer sp. KUDG1; assembly: GCF_050434285.1. Lineage (NCBI taxonomy): Bacteria > Pseudomonadati > Pseudomonadota > Alphaproteobacteria > Hyphomicrobiales > Rhizobiaceae > Ensifer > Ensifer sp. KUDG1. The sequence continues at coordinate 96,633 of NZ_JBNDIG010000006.1, read as the reverse complement.
CTAAGGTCGCGCGCGTAGGCACATTGCACGGGGTAAAGCGCATTCATGCGGGTCTTGCTGGTCGAAGATGAGAAGGAACTGGCGGGGGCGCTGAAGGCCGCATTGAGCCATCACCGGATGATCGCCGATCATGCGCGCGATCTCGCCGAAGCCGCGCTGATCCTGAATGATGCCGTCTATGACGTGGTCGTGCTCGATCGCAAGCTGCCCGATGGCGATGGGCTCTCGCTCATCCCCGTGATACGGGCGCGCGGCAACACCGTGCCGGTGCTGATGCTGACGGCGCTCGACGATCTCGCCGACCGGGTCGCCGGGCTCGATGGCGGCGCCGACGACTACATTGGCAAGCCCTTCGCCTTCGAGGAACTGCTGGCGCGGCTGCGGGCGCTGGCCCGTCGCCCGGTTCCGGTGCAATCCGATGTCGTCACCGTCGGGCGTCTCTCCTTCGATCTCGCCCATTGCGAGGCAAGCGTGGCCGGCGCACCGCTGAAGATGCCGCGGCGCGAGCTTCTGGTGCTCGAAACGCTGACCCGCCGCATGGGACGCATGGTGCTGCGCGCGGCCCTGATGGAGGCCGTGTTCGGGCTCGACGACGAGATCCAGTCCAACGCGCTCGACACCCATATCTCGCGCGTGCGCCGCAAGCTGGCAGACGCAGACGCGGGCGTGACCATCAACGGCATCCGCGGCGTCGGTTACCTGCTACGGGAAGACCAATGAGCGGCCGCGCCTCGCATTCCTTCAAATGGCGGCTTGTCGGCTGGCTCGTGCTGTTCGAGACGGTCGCGACCTTTGTCGTCATCGCCATTGCCGTCGGCCTGCTCTGGGTGACCGGCTATCTCATCGACGGATACGAGAACGGCAATGTCGACGTGCTGAAGGATGCGATCACCCGCAAAGCCGATGGCGGGCTCGAACTTCAGGAAACGCCCGAGCTACAGCGACTACGCCAGCAGGCTGGAAAGATCTGGTTCATCGTCCGCGACAAGCAAGGGCACAGCCTCGCGGAGGGCACGGTGCCGGAAGAATTCGCCTTTGCGGTCGCCGTACTCGAGCGCATGAACGACGCCCGCTTCCGGCGCTCCCCCGACAAGAACGCGCGTCCGGAGGCGGTGGTCAAATGGCTCGAGTCGCCGGCCGGCATGGTCCAGATCTTCAGCGGGACGGAGGGACAATTGACCCTCGGCCGTCTGTTGCTCACAACCACCGGCGCCTTCCTCACCATCTTCGTGCCGATGTTGCTGCTACTCGCCTTTGCGACCGTGGTGGTCACGCCAATCGTCGTACGACGGATGCTCTCGGGCCTGTCGCATGCGGCCGCGCATGCCGCCCACATCGAATATGACCAGCGCGGCATCCAGATGCCGGTGACGGGCGTTCCCAACGAGTTCCTGCCGCTGGTGACGGCAGTCAACGATGCGCTGACGCGGCTCGACGACGGCTATACGAGGCACAAGCGCTTCCTGGCGCAGGCCGCCCACGAACTGCGCACGCCGGTCGCGATCCTCGGCGCCCGCATCGCCTCGCTACCGCCGGGTCCGGACAAGACGCGGCTCAACGAGGACGTGACGCGCCTTTCCATTCTGGCGGGCCAGCTTCTCGACCTCGAACGGCTCGACGCCGAAAACGACGAGTTCAGGCCGGTCGATCTTGCGGCATTGGCCGAGCGGGTGATCGTCGCGCTCGCGCCGCTCGGCTTCGGCGCCGGCTACGAGATGAGTTTCGAGGCGGATCAACGGCCCGTGATGATTTCCGGCGACGAGGCGTCGCTGGAGCGGGCGCTCACCAATCTCGTGCAGAACGCCATCGATCACGGTGGAAGGCGTGGCACCATCACGGTGAAGGTCGATCCACTAGGCGCGATCGATGTCTGCGACGACGGCGACGGCATTCCGCGCAGCGAAACCGACCGGATCTTCGAGCCGTTCCAGCGCCTGCGCAAGGACGGCAAGGGTGCGGGGCTTGGCCTCAACCTCGTGCAGAAGATCGTGCACCTGCATGGCGGCTACGTCGATGTCGCCCGCTCGGCGTCCGGCGGCGCCTGCATGCGCATCGTGCTGCCGCTGTCGGCAGCCACGGCAGCCTGAGAAGAACAAGCCCCGGAACCTACGCTGCTTTCCCTTGAATCGGCTAGGACATGGGGGAAGAGGGCATGAAGTTCCGGGGCTCGACGCGGCCTGACCGGGAGAAAAAATCAGGCTGCTTGGACCTTTTTCGACACCCGCGCCCATTCCGGGATCCAGTCGCGATGGGCGATGAGCAGGTCGTCGACGAGCGACCAGATCTGGTCGAGGTCGAGCTCGGCCGCCGTATGCGGATCCATCATCGCCGCATGGTAGAGATGCTCACGGTTTTCCGTCATCAGCGCCTCAACCGTCAGTTCCTGGACGTTGATGTTGGTGCGGATCAACGCGGTCAGCTGCGGCGGCAGATCACCAATGAAAGTCGGCTGGATGCCGGACGCATCGACGAGGCAGGGAACTTCCGCCGCGCAGTTCTCAGGCAGCGAGGTGATGCAGCCGTTGTTCCTGAGGTTGCCGTAGATGACAGAGGGTTCGCCGGTCCAGACCGAGTTCATGATCGAGGAAGCGTATTCGTGGCTCTCGGCCACCTCGATCGTCTCGGCCTCCTTGAAGGCGGCCGCCTGCCCCTTCCAACGCTCGATCTGCTCGACGCAGCGCTTCGGATACTCGTCGAGCGGAATGCCGAACTTCTCGATCAGGTCCGGCCGGCCGTCCTTGATGAAATAGGGCGTATACTCGGCGAAATGCTCGGAGCTTTCGGTGACGAAATAACCGAGCCGCGTCAGCATTTCGTACCGCACCTTGTTGGGGCAGCGCGGGTTCCAATGGCTGGGCTTCGGGAAGCGGCCTTCGCGATAGCCACGCACGAGATCCGGATAGAGATCGCGGAAGCTGCCGTCGGCCTGTTTGTGCTCAAACTTGAGGAAGAAGGCCATGTGGTTGATGCCGGCGGCGCGGTAGCGGATCTCCGAAACCGGGATATCGAGATCGCGCGAAAGCTCGTAGGCCGTGCCCTGGACCGAATGGCAAAGGCCGACCTGGCGGATCGTCGGGAACTTCTCCGAGATCGCCCAGGTGTTGATCGCCATCGGGTTGACGTATTGCAAGAGGATCGCGTTGGGGCAGACCTGCAGCATGTCCTCGCAGATCTTCCAGAGATGCGGAACGGTTCGAAGCCCGCGCATGATGCCGCCGACGCCGAGCGTATCGGCGATCGTCTGGCGCAGGCCGTATTTCTTCGGCACTTCGAAATCGGTGACCGTGCAGGGCTCAAAGCCGCCGATCTGGAAGGCGACGACGACGAAATCGGCCCCTTCGAGCGCTTGTCTCTGGTTCGAGTGGGTCTCGATCTTGGCTTTGACGCCGAGCGTGCGCACCAGCTTGCCGGCGACGATCTCGCTTTCGCCGAGGCGCTCAGGGTTCACGTCCATCAGCGCGATCGTTGCGGCCGACAGCGCCGGGCGCTGCAGCACGTCGCCGATGATGTTCTTCATGAAGACGGTGGAGCCGGCGCCGATGAAGGTGATCTTGGGTTGTCTGGTCATGGATTGCCTCTGCTTTCTAGCGGTCATGCTGCCACATCGAAGGCGGCTCTCACGAGCCTTTCGGTGTAGGCGGTCTTGGGATTGGACAGAATTTCGCTCACCGGCCCTTCCTCGACGATCCTGCCGTGCTGCATCACCACCACCCGGTGGCAGAGCGCGCGCACGACCTTGAGGTCGTGGGAAATGAAGAGGTAGCTCAGGCCCCGCTCGTCCTGCAGCTTGCGCAAGAGTTCGATGATCTGGGCCTGGACAGAAAGATCGAGCGCCGAGGTCGGCTCGTCGAGCAGGATGAATTCCGGCTCGAGTGCGATGGCCCGGGCGATGGCGATGCGCTGGCGCTGACCGCCGGAGAATTCGTGCGGAAAGCGCGACAGGATGTTGCCGGGCATGCCGGCGGCAACAAGCGCATCCACCACCCGGTCGACCCGCTCCTTGCGGTTCTCGCCGATGCCGTTGACGACCAGGCCCTCCTCGATGATCTGGCCGATCGACATGCGCGGGTTGAGCGAGGCGAACGGATCCTGGAAAACGATCTGGATGCGCGAGCGCAAGGGCCGCATCTGGGTACGGTCCTTGTCGTGGATCGGGATGCCGTCGAAGAAGACCTCGCCGCCATCGGCATTGAGCAGGCGGATCAGCGCCTGCCCGAAGGTCGTCTTGCCGGAACCGGATTCGCCGACGAGCCCGAGCGTCTCGTGCTTACGCAGATTGAGGCTGAGCCTGTCGACGGCGACCAACTCAGAAAACTGCGAGCGGAACAGGCCGCCCTTCTTCAGCATGAAGGAGACCTTCACGTCCCGCCCCTCGAGCACGATCGGCGCATTGTCCGGCAACGGCTTGGCGGCGCCGGAAGGCTCCGACGAGAGCAGCCTTTTGGTATAGGGATGCAAGGGATTGGCGAAGAGATCAGCCGTGGTGTTGTGCTCCTTCACCTCGCCATATTGCATGACATAGACATAGTCCGAGAACTGCCGCACCACCGTCAGGTCGTGGGTAATCAGGATCACCGCCATGCCCAGTTCGCGCTGCAGGTCGCGGATCAGGTTGAGGATCTGCGCCTGGACGGTCACGTCGAGCGCCGTCGTCGGCTCGTCGGCGATCAGCACATCCGGATCGTTGGCGAGCGCCATGGCAATCATCACCCGCTGACGCTGGCCGCCGGAGAGCTGGTGCGGATACTGGTTGATGCGAAGCTCGGGGTCCGGGATCTTCACGTGACGCAGCAGTTCGAGCGCGCGCTCGGTTGCCGCACGGCGGCTCATCCGGCGATGCGCCCGGATCGCCTCGATGATCTGCGAACCGACCGTATAGACCGGGTTCAGCGAACTCATCGGCTCCTGGAAGATCATCGCCAGGCGGTTGCCGCGCAAGGCGCGGCGTTCTCGTGGCGAGAATTTCAGCACGTCCTTGCCGTCATATTCGATCCGCGATTGCGGTGCGACAGTGGCGCGCTTGGACAAGAGCCCCATGACGCTGCGCGCCGTGACCGACTTGCCCGAGCCGGACTCGCCGACGATGGCGATGGTCTCGCCGCGGTAAAGCTGGAAGGACACGTCCTTCACCGCCTCTACCGTGCCATGCTCGACCTTGAAACGAACCGCGACATTGCGGGCGTCGATGACCGGCCGGCCATCGCGTTCGGCAAGGTCCCTGCGCGCGGAAGGCGCGGCGGTGAGGACGTCGATTGCTTCAGACATGATGCGTCCTCCTCAATAGGGATCGATAGCGTCGCGCAGGCCGTCGCCAAGGGCATTGAAGGCGAAGACCGTGACAAGCACGAAGGCGACGGGCGACAGGATCCACGGATAGGATCCGATGACGGAATAGGTGGAGGTGTCCTGCAACATCAGCCCCCAGGAAATGAGCGGCGGCTTGACCGCAAAGCCGAGGAAGCCGAGGAAGGATTCAAGCAACACCACCTGCGGGATCGACAGCGTGACAGCGACGATCACATGGCTCATCACGTTCGGCAGGATGTACTGGAAGATGATGCGCCGGTCGCTGGCGCCGACGGCGATCGCGGCCCGCACATAGTCGATGCGGGCAAGGGCCAGCGTCTTGCCGCGCACCTCTCGCGACATCTGCGCCCAGCCGAGCGCCGACATGACGATGATGACGAAGGCGAGGAAGACATTGGTCGGCGCCGTCACCGGGATCAGCGAGGTCAGCGCCAGGTAGAGCGGCAGTTGCGGGAAGGCGAGCACCAGTTCGACGAAGCGCTGCGTCCAGACATCGAAACGACCGCCGAAATAACCGGACGCCATACCGACGGTGGTGCCGACAACGGTGACGATCGAGACGACGATCAGCGCGATCATCAGCGAGATGCGCGATCCGACGAGAATGCGCGACAGCACATCACGACCGAACTTGTCGGTGCCGAGCAGATGCACCGCCGAACCGTCGACCGCGCCGAAGAAATGCCGCTCGGCCGGGATCAGGCCGAAAAGGCGGTAGGGCGCGCCCTTGACGAAGAAGCCGAGGATCTGCGGGTTGTCGTAGTCCGGGCCAATGATCGGCTGGAAGGTGATCGGGTCAAGCTCGGTGCCTTCACTGAGCGGATAGCTGCGCGGCGAGAAGACGAAATTGCCATCCTTGTCGGCAAAGCTGATCGCCTGGGGTGGCGCAAAGGCGACACCCGTCGCCTTCGGATCGACCGGCGACAGGAAGTCGGCGAAGACCGCCATGAAGATCAGCAGACCGACGAGGACGAGGCCGAGCATGCCGGTCCAGGACCGCTTCAGCCGACGCCAGACGAGCGCCTGGTAGCTTTCGTTGTGATGTTCCTGCCGGGGTTCGGCGGCGAGCGGAATGGTCGTTTGCATCTCGGCGGTCATGCGTGGGCTCCTCCGAGACGCACGCGCGGATCGAGCGCGGCCAGCAGCATGTCGGCGATGATGTTGCCGAGGATAAGGGTTGCCGACAGCACCAGCATGAAGGTGGCGGTGACATACACGTCGCCCACCCACATGGAGCCGACGATGGCGGGACCGACGGTCGGCAGCGCGAAGATGATTGCCGTCTCGATCTCGCCGGTCAGCATGTAGGGCAGCACGACGCCCTGATACATGATCAGCGGATGCAGCGCGTTCGGAACGGCATGGCGCATGACGACGGCACCTTCGCTCAGGCCCTTCGCGCGGGCGGTCTCGACATATTGCGCGTTCAGCGTGTCCAAGAGATTGCCGCGCATCACCCGCATATTGTAGGCGAGGCCGCCGAAAGTGGCGATCGCCACGACCGGCCAGACATGTTTGACGAGGTCGACGAACTTGTCCCAGGACCAGGGCGCGCCACCGTAGCGGGCCGAGTGGAACGAGTTGATTTCGCTGACATTGAAATGGAAGACGAGGATATAGACGATGATCAGCGCCATCAGGAAGCGCGGCACCGTCATGCCGAGGAAGGCCACGGTCGAAAGCAGGCTGTCGATCCAGGAATATTGCCGTGTCGCGGCGATGATGCCGAAGGATATGCCGATAATGGACGCGAGGATGTGGCAGACGAGTGCCAAGGCCAGCGTGCGCGGCAGGCGTTCGCCGACGACATCGGCAACCGGCTTGTTGTAGTAGAGGCTGTGGCCGAAATCGCCGCGCGTCAGGATGCCGGTCATCCAGTTGACGTATTGCACCGGCAGCGGCTTATCGAGGCCATGCTCCTTGCGATAGGCCTGCGCCTGGGCTTCGGCCTCCTCGTAGGACGCACCACCCTGGTTGATCAGCTGCGAACGAATGTAATCGCTATAGTCTCCCGGCGGCGCCTGGATGATGGCGAAGGTCGCCACGCTCAAGACAAGCAGCACCGGAATGGCAGAGGCGAGGCGGACAAGCAGAAACCTGAACATGCCGTTTCCTTCTGTCGTTGGGGTGATCGAGCGCTCCTCCGGCCTGTAGCCGGAGGAGCGGTTGCGTTAGTTGCTCAAGCCCTTGTCGCCGGGCTTGCCCGGAAGCTGTTCGGCAAAGAGCTCGAAATCACCCTGCTTGTCCGAGGGGACAAAGAGGCGCTCGCGCATGATCGTGTCTTCGGCCCAGTTGAACATGAAGATCGGCGCGCCCGTCGGCACGTTGGCGAAGCGCTTGTTGATGATCAGCGCGCCCGGATATTCGGTAAGGCCGACCGTATCGAGGTTCGTCGTCGCGACCTTCTGGTACTGCTTCATCAACTCCGCGCGCTCGGCATTGTCGTTGGTGGCGATGAACTTGTTGATGATGTCGACGAGTTCCTGCTCGAAGGGCATCAGGTCAAGCTGTCCGCCTTCCGGTGCACGGTGGTGCCAGCTGGTGCGCGGACCGGCGGCCGCCAACTGCGGCGTGTTTTGCACAACGGAGGCATATTCGGCGGCGTTGCGGTGAACCATCCAGTCGAATTTTCCGGCGTAATTGGTCGCGTCCCGCTGCTTGCCGTCGAGCGAGTTCAGGACCACCCGGAGGCCGAGCTTTTCCATCTGGCCGATCAGGCCCTCGGCGAGGTTGCGGTCGGTCGCGTAGCTGTTGTCGATCAGAAGCACGATCTCCACGTCCTTGCCGCCTGCCTTGCCTTCCGGGAAGTTGACGAAGCCGTTGCCGTCGGTGTCCTTCAGGCCCGCCTTTTCAAGCAGAGCCTTCGCGCCATCAAGATCGAAGGGATAGTAGACGGTCGACTCCCGGTCGTAGAAGCTGGTGCCGGAGGAAAGCCCGCCGGGATAGATCGCGGTGAAGGGGCCCTTCACCAGCGCCTCGCCGAGCTTCTTGCGGTCGACCGCCATAGTCACCGCCTTGCGGAAATCCTCGTTGCGGTTGAGCTCACGCACGGCCTGGGCGCGTTCGTCCGGCTCACCCCAGCCGTTGGCCGAGAAGTTCATGTGCAGATTGTAACCGATCAAGCGCGGGCCGAAGGCAAGCCGAGCGGGAGCTGTGTCCTGCGCAGCGCGCTTCAACGACTCGACGAAGTTTTCCGGCTGCTCCAGGTTGGAAAGATCGGCGGAGCCGGCAATTGCCTGCACGTCGCGATCGGCCCAGGTCGAGAGCTTGTAGTGCAGCTCGTTGATATAGGGCAGCTGGTTGCCCGCCTCGTCGACCTTCCAATAGTACGGATTGCGGCGCAGCACGATGATATCGTCGGGGCGATAGGCGACCGGAACCCAAGCGCCCATGACCGGGATGTTCATGTATTCCGGCGGGAAGGCATTCTTGTACTGGTCGTAGGTGGTGCCGGCGTATTTCGGATGCTTGGCCTTGAGGATATGCGATGGGCCAGGGCAGAAGGTGCCGTAGGCCATGGCATAGAGGTGCTGGCGCGGGAAGGCCTCCTTGAAGGTCCACTCGACCGTATACTGGTCGATCTTCTTCAGCGTCGTGCCGGCGCCGAAAGTCTCCGGCGTCGCGCCGTTCAGCGGCGTCACGCTCGGGTCGAGCACGTTGTCTTCCCAGTAGAACATCACGTCGTCGGCGTCGAAGAGATCGCCGTCCGACCACTTGGCGCCCTCGACCAGATGCATCGTCAGCTTGTGACCATCGGCGGACCAGTCCCAGCTCCTGGCAAGGTTCGGCAGCGGCTCGACGTCCTTGGCCTCCACCTGGAAGAGCGGCGCCGTGCGGGTCAGGCATTCGGACATGCCGATATCGATGCCGCCCCAGCCCTGGCTCTGGCCGGCCGAGTAGTTCCAGCCTTCCGGCCGACCGCCGATCACGTGGCGCAGCGTGTCGCCGTAGACGCCGACGCCGTCGGGCATGTTGCCGGTCTTGAAGACCATCGGTTCCTTCGGCAGGCGCTCGGCGACCGGCGGCAGCTTGCCGGTCTTGACGTATTTCTCGGTAACCCAGGCCGGCTCCTTGTATTCCGGCAGCGCCTTGAATTCGGCGATTGAGTCGCGCGGCACATAGGTAATCTTGCCCTCGGCCGGGAATGCCGACTGCTGCGGCACGACGGTGGGCTCGGAAGCGGCGGCCTCCAAGGCAAAGGTCGAGATGCCGACAAGCAGCAGGCTCGCCATTTTCGTCAGTCTGTGGCTGGTCATTGGCTCAGATTCTCCCTCTTTCGCCGCGCCGGAACGCGGCCTCCTCCTTGAAAAGTCTGCAGTTCAGGCAGTGCTGCTTGCGTCTCCTCACGCAAGCAGCATTGCAATCGATCAGCCGGCGGCGCGGACCTGGCGCTCGGCGCGCAACTCGTCGAGCGAGCGCACCTGACGCCGCGCGGCGCCGTTCCACTCGCGGGTCTTGACGGTGGCGCGGCCAAGCCGCTCCTTCGCACCGTCGATCGCGTGGGCGTATTGCGGCAGCCACTGGCTTTGCGCGACCACCATCTCGTCGACCATCTGCCAGACCTCGTCCGGCGTGCAGATCGCGCCGACCAGCGGATCGTGCAGCATCGCCAGCTTCAAGAGGTCGAGATCGCCGGTCACGGCCGCATGGACCGACATGCGCTGGACGTTGATCGAGGAAAGGCAGGTGGCAGCACAGGCCTCAGGAAGGGTAATGCCCGAGACCATGTTGATGCCGAAACGATCGACGAAACCGGGGGATTCGATGATCGCGTCGGCGGGCAGGTTGGTGATCACACCATTGTTCTTGACGTTGAAGTGACCGCGATAGACCCGGCCTGTTTCCAGTGCCTCGAGAATATGGCTTGCATGTTCGTTCGAGCGCTTGGCGTGATCGAGCGGCTTTCCGGCCGCTTCCAGGAACTGCGGAAACTCGGTTTCGAACCAGTTGCGCGTCTCGGTCGAATGGCGGAGATAGCCGCCGGTCTCGCCGTGGATCCAGTCGGACATATCGATCCAGCGGGTAATTTCCTCCGGGCGCTTGCGATACCAGGGAAGATATTCGGAAAGATGGCCGTTGCTCTCGGTCGAATAGACGCCGAAACGCTTCAAGACGTCGATCCGGAGCTTCTCCTGCTGGGAGAACACCGGGTGCGCTTCGAAGGCCGCGACCAGTTCGTCCTTGCCGATGCTGCGGCCCTTGAGCCTGACATCGACGAACCAGGTCTGGTGATTGATGCCGGAGCAGATGTAATCAAGCTCGCCCTCGCCAGCGCCAAGGATTTCGGCAATCTGCTCAGCCCCGTGCTGGACACCATGGCAGAGGCCGACCGTATCGACCTTGCCGTATTCGATCGCCGCCCAGGTGTTCATCGCCATCGGGTTGGCATAATTCAGGAACTTCGCGCCCGGCTCGGCGACGGCGCGGATATCCTTGCAGAAATCGAGGATCACAGGAATGTTGCGCTGGCCGTAGAGGATGCCGCCGGCGCAGATCGTGTCGCCGACGCACTGGTCGACCCCGTATTTGAGCGGAATGCGGATGTCGTCGGCATAGGCTTCGAGGCCGCCGACGCGCACGCAGCTGATGATGTAGCGGGCGCCTTCCAGCGCCTTCAACCGGTCGGTGGTTGCCGTCACCTTCGTCGGCAGGCGGTTGACCTCGACGATCCGGTCGAGGATCGCCTTGATCATTTCCAGATTGCGAGCGCTGAGGTCGGTCAGCGCAACCTCGATGTCGCGCAATTCCGGCACGGCGAGAATGTCGGTGAAAAGCTTCTTGGTGAAGCCGATGCTGCCGGCGCCGATGATGGCGATCTTGAACGTTGCCATGCCCTCACTCCTCATGAACTGCATGCATTTCTGACAAAGGGTAAAATCAATTCACGGTTTTTCACCGTCTTCGCGCGCAACTTCGATGCATTCCCTCATTTCTTACGGGCCGAAAGCACTGCCTGTTGCGCTGTTGGCGGTCATTATGTGTATAATTACCGACCCCGCCAGAGCGGTATTGTGCTTTCATGGGTAATTTTATGCTGCAAGATTTGATCGACAACGGCCCGATTATGCGCACGGTTTCGCTGCCGCGGGGACGCCAGAGCCTGCATGCGATGCCGACCAGCACCGGCTATGAAATCCGCAACAATGCGACCTATGACTGGGACGGCAGAAAGCGCGGAAACACGCCCTTCACCGTGCTGCAGCACACGATCGCGGGTGCCGGAAACCTGCGTTACGAGAACCGCAGCTATCGGGTGCGCGGGGGCGAGACGCTGCTGCTGCTGGTGCCGCACAATCATCGCTACTGGCTGGAAGATGGCGGGCGCTGGGAGTTTTTCTGGATCTCGATGAACGGCGACGAGGCGCTGCGCATCCACCGCGCCCTGCTTGCCGTCACCGGCCCGGTCTTGAAGCTGCAACCGGAAACGATCGAGCATCTGGCCGACTGCAGCCTGCGCCTGATCCGCGGCGGCGAAACGCCGGGCCGCGCCTCGGCGATTGCCTACGAGGCGGCGATGGCGCTCTACGACGACGTCTTCGGCTCCCATCCGGTGTTCAGTCATGAGCACAGGACGATGCACCGCGTCGTCGACCACATCATGAACAACCTGCAGAACCCGCTACCGGTGGAGGAACTGGCACGCGTGTCGGGTCTGAGCCGGGCGCATTTCTCCCGCGTCTTTGCCGCCAGCGAAGGCATGGCGCCGGCCGAATATGTGCTGCAGAAGCGCTTGCAGCGCGCGGTCAAACTGCTGACGAAAACGGCAAGCCTGCCAGTCAAGGAAGTGGCGATCCTCTCAGGCTTCGAGGATCCCAACTACTTCGCCAAGGTCTTCCGCCGCTCGTTCGGGCTGAGCCCAACCGAATTCAGAACCACAGGCATGTATGCCAGCGTGCCGGCCGGCTCCGTGGAGCAACCGGTCGACACGGGGGAAGAAGCAACGGTGCTGTTGACGGGTTGAGGCCGACGGCGGTCAGCCGGCAAGTTGCTGGCGATAGGCAGACGCTCTCGGGAAAACCATGCCGAGGTCGGCATGCATGGCCCGCGCGATCACGCGGAAATCCCGCTCGCTAATGGCGAGATGACCGATACGCAGCTTCTGGTCCCAGTTGCGGTTGCCTTCGGCAAATTCCAGACTGTCGAGCCAGGGGCGAACCGGGGCCTCCATGCTGTCGGCCCAGTCGATGTCGCCGCGATGCGGCGCGACACCGCCCATGGCAAAGAAGTAGGGAGGACGCTCCTTGACGACGCCGATGGCGGCAAAACAGGCGAGCCCCGCCCGGCCGTTGAAGGCGGCGTTCGGCGCATAACCGATGAAGCCGTCACCCGCCTTCATGCGCGTCATCGCCTGGACGTTGCCGTAGCCGTAGCCAAAGCGAGAGAAACCATCTTCCGCAGCATGCTGCAGGTCGTCGCCGGAAACCGCGCCGATCCAGAAATTGCGCTCGCCCGACCTGTTTGCTGCACCCATCTGAAACATATCCTGCGCCGACATCTGCAATCCCTCGATCTCTTATCCTGCGACCACTTTACGCGCGACCCCTGCCAGATTCTGTCAGCATCGTTTTGACAGACCCGGCATACCCGTCGAGCTGCGTTTCAGCCCTCTACGCTCCAGAAATCGGTAATCTCAGGGGAAAACGACGGCATGGCACTTTATCTCTTGAAGGAACACGCGCCCGCGGGAAGCGGCGAGAGGTGCGATTAATGGAGTAATCGATTAATCAAATCGCAGTGCCAGCGATGTGTGCGACGACAATGGCGCAATGAAGGCGCCAAAAAGCAAAAGCGCCCGCAGGAGATGCAGGCGCTTGGCAATTCTTCAGTCTATGTGGGTCGCCTTAGCGGGCGAAAGCCGTGCGTGCAACGCGGTCGATGTCGGCGCGTTCGATGCCGAGGTCGCGAAGTTCGCGGTTCGACATGCGGCCCAGTTCGGTGACCGTCTGACGGTACTTGCGCCAGTTGTTGATGGAGCGTGCGATGTTCATTTGATCCCCCTTTCAATGGGCTTTCGAAGCCTGGCTGCCAGTCCGTGGCGCCTCGTTTCACTTCGATGAACACCTTATAGCTCAGGCTTTCCGTAAGTTGCAGCGCTCAAAACTCAGCGCTCCCATGTGGGAAATGCATGGGTCGGCAGAAAGCGCCGGGTCAGCCGCTGGTGCGGGCGGCCCGATTGCACAATCCTGTTTCCAAACACCGCTTTTATAACAATGCGCGTTGTAACCGCGCAGGGCCTTCAACAAAGTGCCGCTGAAGGCAAACACACGTATTTGGATATACCCGCCACCATGCACCCATCATCACGGAAACGGTTGATCCCTGCGGCAGAGACAAGTATTTCTTTTGTCGACAAAGGAATCTGACATGACCGATATCGACACCGACAACAGCCCCATCCCTGAGCGCAAGCGCGGCTCCGGCGTGAAGATGGTCTATGACCTCTTGCGCGACGAGATCCTCGACCTGGTGCTGCCGCCAGGCAGCCCGATCGACGAAGTGCAGCTTGCCGAGCGGCTGAAGATGTCGCGCACGCCGATCCGCGAAGCGCTGGTGCGTCTTGCCGGCGAAGGGTTGATCGACACGCTGCCGAACCGCTCGACGATGGTGGCGAACATCGACTTCCTCAATCTCAATCCGTTCTTCGATGCGCTTGTGCTGATGTACCGCGTCACGACAAGGCTTGCGGCGCAGAACCATAGGCCGGAAGACCTGGCGATCATTCGCGGCTTCCACGAAGACTATGCGGCAGCCGTGCAGACGCGCGACGCGCTGACGATGATCGCCACCAACGCCGCCTTCCATGCGGCGATCGCGGAAAGCGGACGCAACCCTTACTTCACCAGCCTGTTCCGCCGGCTGCTCGACGAAGGGCGGCGTATCCTGCGTCTCTATTACCAGTCCTATGACGAGCAGTTCCCCCAGCGTTTCGTCGACGAGCACGCGGCCATGATCGCGGCGATCGCCGCGCGCGACGTCGAGGCTGCCGATCGGCTCGGCAAGGCGCATGCGGAGCAGATCGTCGAGCAGGTGCAGAAGCTTTTTGCCCGCAATAGCAAGCTCGACATCGCCCTGTAGCGGCTTTTGTATTTTTCTTGTCGACAAATAAAATACAAACGGCTATTGTCTAGATCAAAGGCAGGGGCGTAGGTGCGCCGCTGCCCTGAAGACAAAGCCCGAGAGGAGTTTCAGATGAAGGCTCAGATTTTCACCGGCGTCATCCCGGCGCTGATGACCCCCTGCAAGGAAGACCGCACCCCCGATTTCGACGCGCTGGTGCGCAAGGGCAAGGAGCTGATCGCTCAGGGCATGTCCGCCGTCGTTTACTGCGGCTCGATGGGTGACTGGCCGCTCCTGACCGACGAACAGCGCATGGAAGGCGTCGAGCGCCTGGTCAAGGCCGGCATCCCGGTCATCGTCGGCACCGGCGCCGTCAACACCGCTTCGGCCGTCGCACATGCAGCGCACGCCGAGAAGGTCGGCGCCCAGGGCCTGATGGTCATCCCGCGCGTTCTGTCGCGTGGCTCGGTCGTTGCCGCCCAGAAGAACCACTTCAAGGCCATTCTCTCTGCTGCCCCGAGCCTGCCGGCTGTCATCTACAACAGCCCCTACTACGGTTTCGCCACCCGCGCCGACCTGTTCTTCGCGCTGCGCGCCGAACATCCGAACCTCGTCGGTTTCAAGGAATTCGGCGGCGCTGCCGATATGCGCTACGCGGCCGAAAACATCACCAGCCGTGACGATGGCGTCTCGCTGATGATCGGCGTCGACACGGCCGTGTTCCATGGCTTCGTCAACTGCGGTGCAACCGGTGCGATCACCGGCATCGGCTGCGTGCTGCCGAAGGAAGTCATCCACATGTGCAACCTGTCGCGTGCCGCCGCCGAAGGCGACGTCGACGCCCGTCTGCGCGCACTGGAACTGGAGCAGGCGCTTGCCGTTCTCTCCTCGTTCGACGAGGGCCCGGACCTCGTTCTCTACTTCAAGCACATGATGGTGCTGAAGGGCGACAAGGAATACACGCTGCACTTCAACGAGAGCGACGTTCTCTCCGACAGCCAGCGCGGCTACGTCGAAGCCCAGTTCAAGCTGTTCAACAGCTGGTACGGCGAGTGGAGCAAGCTCCCGGGCGCCGTCCAGAAGTACAAGGCCTGATTATCAATATCGGCCCGTAAAACGAGAAAGGCCCTCCCGTTGGAGGGCCTTTTTTTTGTGTCGACCCTTCAAGACCGCAAGCCGCGTTTGCATCGCAAGCACCAGCCAAGATTTCCCTCATTCCTGTTCCTGTCACAGGTTCCAGCAGGAGAAAGAGCCCGTAGCCCCGATAGACGTCGAGTCACTGGATTCCGGCACGAGCGGGAGGATGAAGAGGGCGAGTGGGGGGCGCCTCTCGCAGAAAAGGCCCTCCGGTTGAGAGGGCCTTCTTTTATCGACGGCGATGGTGGCGCAGCGAAGAAACCGCGGAAAGGTTAGCCGTCGCTTACGCGATGGCATCCAATCCGAGAGCCAGCAAGCGGTCGAGTTGCTCCATTTCGGCGGTATTGAGCACGACGCCCTCGGCCTCCGACTTGGCGCGCGCGACGAAGCGGCGCTGCGACGGCAGGCGAGCGCCCTGGCCGACAATCGCCTCGAACAGCACTTCGGCACGGGCAAAGGGGTCGCCCGGACGGCCGGCGGCGAACTTCTCCGGCGAGAAGGCGACGATCAGTTCGCCGTGGAAGGGTGCCAGCGTCGTCGTGCCGAGATAGTCGAGCACTTCCGGGCTCGTCAGGTCGCCGATCATGATGCCGGCAAGAAGCTCAACCATGGTGCCGATCGCCGAACCCTTGTGTCCGCCGAAGGGCAACATGGCGCCGGCAAGCGCTGCTTCCGGATCGGTCGTCGGATTGCCCTCGGCATCGATCGCCCATCCCTCCGGCAAGGGCTTGCCGGCGCGGCGGTGCAGTTCGATCTCGCCGCGGGCGGCAACCGAAGTCGCGAAGTCGAAGACGTAAGGCGGCTTGTTTTCGCGCGGCCAGCCGAAGGCGAAGGGGTTGGTGCCGAGTAGCGGCTTGTTGCCGCCGGTCGGCGCAACGGTCGCATAGCTTGGGCACATGACGAGGCCGGCAAGCCCCTCGCCGGTCAGGCCTTCCACTTCCGGCCAGAGTGCCGAGAAATGGGTGCAATCATTGATGACGAGCGCAGCAATGCCGAGCGTGCGGGCACGTTCGGCCAGCGCCGGCAGGCCGAGTTCGAAGGCCGGATTGGCGAAACCGCCCTTGGCGTTGACCTTGACGATGGCCGAGCCTTCCTGCGCTTCGAGCTCCGGAACGGCATCTGGCTTCACCTTGCCCGCCTTGACGGTGCGAAGCGCCCCTTCGATGCGGTAGATGCCGTGCGACTTGCAGGCATCGCGCTCGCCGGCGACGATCACCCGGGCCAGTGCACCGGCCTGTATGGCGTTGAGCCCCGCCTTCAAGAAGATCGCCTCGACGCGCTCGAAAAGTGCTGCGATCGTCAGGGTATTGATTTCGCTCATCTCTCTCCCTCTCAAATGCTGCGCCTGATCCGGAAGGGCCAGTCAGGCGATTGATGTTCTGCATACATATAGTATACAAAGATCCGACAAGTGCAATTCAGCCATGATCCCCTCTGCCAGAAAAGGCAATCCGGGATCGAACGAAAGGATCGGCAGATGGCCTTCACCCCCAAAGGAAAACACCTTGTCGCCGGCGAATGGCTCGACGGCGCGGGTACCTTCGCATCCGCACCCGCCCACGGGCCGGTCCATCAGTTCGCCACCGGCACGGTAGAGCTGGTCAACCGCGCCGCCGAAGCGGCCGAAGAAGCGTTCCTGAGCTACGGCTATTCGACCCGCGCCGAGCGCGCTGCCTTCCTGCGCGCCATCGCCGACGAGATTGAAGCACGCGCCGAAGCCATCACCGAGATCGGCACCCAGGAAACCGGCCTGCCGGAAGCGCGTCTCCAGGGCGAACGCGGCCGCACCACCGGCCAGCTCAGGCTTTTTGCCGACCACATCGAAAAGGGCGAATATCTCGACCGCCGTTTCGACGCTGCGCTCCCCGAGCGCCAGCCGGCGCCGCGGCCTGAAATCCGACTGATCCAGCGGCCGATCGGCCCGGTCGCCGTCTTCGGCGCCTCGAACTTCCCGCTGGCCTTCTCGACCGCCGGCGGCGACACGGCTGCCGCCCTTGCTGCTGGCTGCCCCGTGGTCGTCAAGGGCCACTCGGCCCATCCGGGCACCGGTGAAATCGTCGCGCAGGCCGTCGAAGCCGCCATCCGCAAGACCGGCGTCCACCCGGGCGTCTTCTCGCTGATCCAGGGCGGCAACCGCCAGGTCGGCGAAGCGCTTGTCCAGCATCCGCTGGTCAAGGCCGTGGGCTTTACCGGTTCGCTCGCCGGTGGCCGCGCGCTCTTCAATCTCTGCGCTGCGCGTCCGGAGCCGATCCCGTTCTTCGGCGAGCTCGGCTCGGTCAACCCGATGTTCTTGCTGCCGGAAGCCCTGAAGGCACGCGCCGAAGGTCTCGGCCAGGGTTGGGCCGGTTCGTTGACCATGGGTGCCGGCCAGTTCTGCACCAACCCCGGTATCGCCGTGGTTGTCGAAGGCGCCGATGCCGACCGCTTCACGTCAGCTGCCGTCGAAGCGCTCGGCAAGGTCGCGCCGCAGACGATGCTCACCGACGGCATCGCCAAGGCCTATCACGACGGTCAGGCGCGCTTTGAAAGCCGCAACACCGTAAAGCCGCTGCTGACGACCGAATCTTCCGGCCGCTCGGTCTCGCCGAACCTGTTCGAGACATCAGGCGACCAGTTCCTTGCCGACCACGCACTCGGCGAAGAGGTCTTCGGCCCGCTCGGCCTCGTCGTCCGGGTCGGTTCGACCGAAGAGATGGAACAGCTTGCCCGCGGCTTCGAGGGGCAGCTGACCACCACCATCCACATGGATGCGGCCGATCTCGAGACCGCCCGCCGCCTGCGCCCGATCCTCGAGCGCAAGGCCGGCCGCGTGCTGGTCAACGGTTTCCCGACCGGTGTCGAGGTGGTCGATTCGATGGTGCATGGCGGACCCTATCCGGCCTCGACCAACTTCGGCGCAACCAGCGTCGGCACGATGTCGATCCGCCGCTTCCTGCGTCCGGTCGCCTACCAGAACATGCCGGAAGGCCTGCTGCCCGAGGACTTCCAGGGCTAAGGCACCGGCAGACGCTGCGGGTGGCTTGCAGCCCGCAGCCGCAAGACACGACAGATCGCTTCGCAGGCATCCCATTTCGCGAAACAAATGGGATGCCTGCGCGCGTTCTGCGTTATGAACTTATACTTTTTGTATACTAATTGTATTTTTCTATTGATTTGTGCTCTCTAAAACGGAATAGTGCCTCAGCCGTCAAACGGCACTCATTTCAGGGAGAGAGAAAATGAAGACTTCGGTGCTCGCGCTCGGCCTCGTTGCGGCCGCTGCTCTGACCAGCCAGGCCCATGCCGACAAGCTGGATGACGTCATCGGCTCGGGTACGCTGCGTTGCGCAGTGGTGCTCGACTTCCCGCCGATGGGTTCTCGCGACGAGAACAACAACCCGATCGGTTTCGACGTCGACTACTGCAACGATCTCGCAAAGGCCCTCGGCGTCACCGCCGAAATCGTCGAGACCCCGTTCCCGGAGCGTATTCCCGCTCTGATGTCGGGCCGTGTCGACGTCGGCGTTGCCTCGACCTCGGACACGCTTGAGCGTGCAAAGACCGTCGGCATGACGATCCCCTACTTCGCCTTCGAAATGGCCGTAACCGCCAACGACAAGTCGGGCGTCAAGTCCTTCGAAGACATGAAGGGCAAGACCGTCGGCGCGACCGCCGGCACGTTCGAGGCGATCGCGCTCGAAAAGCAGGTCAAGGAATGGGGTGCCGGCGAGTTCCGTCCGTACCAGACCCAGGCAGACGTCTTCCTCGCGCTCAGCCAGGGCCAGATCGACGCCACCGTTTCGACCTCGACGGTCGCCCAGGCCAACGTGAAGGGCGGCAAGTTCGCCGGCATCTCCGTCGTCGGCAAGGCTCCGTTCGACACCGACTACGTCGCGCTCTTCACCAACCGCGAAGAATACGGCTTCATCAACTTCCTCAACCTCTTCATCAACCAGCAGGTCCGCACCGGCCGCTACGCTGAACTTTACGAAAAGTGGGTCGGCGGCGAACTTCCGGACCTTACGGCTAAGGGCGTTTACCGCTAATATGCCGTTTATCTGGCGGCGCGAAGTTTAGCTTCGCGCCGCTATTCGTTTCCGAAGAGGTGAGACGAAACATGTTCAGCTATACGTTTCATTGGAATCAGGCGCTGAAGGCCCTGCCGCAGATGCTCGATGGAGCGCTGGTCACCTTGCAGGTGGCTCTGCTCTCGATGGTCATCGGCCTGGCACTGGCGCTGGCGCTCACAGCCTGCCGCCTGTCGGGCAATCGCATCCTCGGTGGCTTTGCCACCGCCTGGGTCGAAATCGCCCGCAACACGCCGGCGCTGTTCCAGATCTACATGGCGCATTTCGGCCTCGGCAATTTCGGCATCCACTTGAGCCCGTACACGGCGCTGCTCGCGGGGATCGCCTTCAACAATGCCGGCTATCTCGCGGAAAACTTCCGCGGCGCGCTCAAGGCCATTCCGGACACCCAGACACGGGCCGGTCGTTCGCTCGGCATGACCCCGGTCCAGGCCTTCCGCTACATCGTCCTGCCGCAGATGCTGCGCATCGCCTTCCTGCCCGTCACCAACCAGATGGTCTGGGCAATCCTGATGACCTCACTTGGCGTTACCGTCGGCATGAACACCGACCTTGCCGGCATCACCCAGGAACTGAACGCCCGTTCGTTCCGCACCTTCGAATTCTTCGCGATCGCGGCGGTCATCTATTACCTGATCGCCAAAGCCGTGACCCTTGGCGCGCGCCTGCTCGCTGCGCGCATGTTCCGCTACTAAGGAGAGGTGAGAGATGTTCAATACCGCCCTCACCCTCGCTGATCTTGGCTTCCTGTTACAGGGCGCCCTGATGACGCTTGCGGTCACCGCCGTCTCCGTGACGGCCGGCACCGTGCTCGGCATCATCTTCGGCGTCGTGCGCAATCAGGTCGGCCCCTACTGGGCCATGCCGCTCACCTTCGTGCTCGATATCTTCCGCTCCGTGCCGCTCTTGATCCAGCTGGTGCTTGCCAACGCCTTCCAGGCGATCGCCAAGCTCGGCTGGGCGCCGTTCACGACCTCCTGCGTGGTGCTGTCGCTCTATACGGCCGCCTATTGCACCGAGATCGTTCGCGGCGGCATCTCGTCGGTACCGCCGACGACGCGCCGTGCCGCCCGCTCGCTCGGCATGACCTGGTGGCAGGACATGCGCTACATCGTGGCGCCGCTTGCGACCCGCGTTTCGCTTCCGTCCTGGATCGGCCTGACGCTCGGCGTCATGAAGGACTCGGCCCTCGTGCTCTGGCTCGGCCTGATCGAACTCTTGCGCGCCTCGCAGGTTCTCGTCACCCGCCTGCAGGAACCGCTGCTGATCCTTTTGATCTGCGGCGCCATCTACTTCCTCATCAGCTTCCCGATCGCCCGGCTCGGCGGTTACCTTGAAAAACGGTGGTCCAATGATTGAGATCCAGAACGTTCGCAAATCCTTCGGCTCGCTGGAGGTTCTCAAAGGCATCGACCTCACCGTCAACAAGGGCGAGGTGCTGACCATCATCGGTGGCTCCGGTTCCGGAAAATCGACGCTGCTCACCTGCATCAACGGTCTCGAGCCGATCGATTCCGGCCGCATCCTGGTCGACGGCACCGAGGTCCACGCGAAATCGACGAACCTCAACAAGCTGCGCAGCAAGCTTGGCATCGTCTTCCAGCAATTCAATGCTTTCCCGCACCTGACCGTGCTTGAAAACGTCACGCTGGCGCCGCGCAAGGTGCTCGGCCTTTCCAAGGATAAAGCCGAGGAGATCGCCGTCAAGCAGCTCACCCACGTTGGTCTCGGCGAGAAGCTCGGCGTCTACCCGACCCGCATGTCGGGCGGCCAGCAACAGCGCATGGCGATCGCTCGCGCGCTTGCCATGTCGCCGGAATACATGCTGTTCGACGAAGTGACTTCGGCGCTCGACCCACAGCTCGTCGGCGAAGTGCTCGACACGCTGCGCATGCTGGCCTCCGAAGGCATGACGATGATCTGCGTCACCCACGAGATGAAGTTTGCCCGCGAAGTCTCCGACCGCGTCGCCTTCTTCCACAAGGGCGTGATGGCGGAAATCGCCGCACCGGAGGCGCTCTTCGGCGCGCCGAAGGATCCGGAACTCCAGAAGTTCCTGGCAGCGACGCACTGAGCCGATCATGAAGAATGCAGTTCAGCCTGACGTCATCGTCATCGGCGCCGGCGTTGTCGGCCTTTCTGCGGCCATTGCCGCCCAGGCACGGGGACTTTCCGTCACCGTGCTCGACCGGGAAGGCCCGGCAGCAGGTGCCTCGGCGGGCAATGCCGGGGCCTTCGCCTTCACCGACATCCTGCCGCTCGCTTCGCCCGGCATCCTCAAGAAGGCGCCGAAGTGGCTGCTCGACCCGCTCGGCCCTTTGAGCGTACCGCCGGCCTATGCGGCACAGATCGCGCCGTGGATGTTCCGCTTCTGGCGCGCCTGCTCGGCAAGCCGTGTCGCCCATTCGACGACCGCGCAGACGGCGATGATGGACCTCTCCAAGGCCGAGCTCGAACCTTTCCTCGCCGAGACCGGCACCCTGCCGATGCTGCGCAAGGAAGGCAATCTGCAGGTCTATGAAAGCGACGCCGAGCTGAAGGCCTCTCTTCCCGGCTGGACCGCGCGAGCCGAACACGGCATCGAGTTCCGGCACATGGGCGCGGCCGAGATGGCCGAGATCCAGCCTGGTCTCGCATCGCGCTTCACCCATGGCACCTTTACCCCCGGCTGGTATTCGATCGCCGATCCCAAGCTCTACACGCTGGCGCTGGCAGACCATTTCCGCGCCAAGGGCGGCGTGATCGAGCGCGCCGAGGTCACGGCGCTGAAGCCTGTCGAAGGCGGCGTCGAACTGACGGCCGACGGCAAGACCCGGCGGACGGAGCAGGTCGTCCTTTCGGCCGGCGCGTTCTCGCACCAGGTCGCCCGCACGCTTGGCGAGCGCATCCCGCTAGAAACCGAGCGCGGCTACAACACCACCCTGCCGCAGGATGCCTTTGACCTGCGCACCCAGGTCACCTTCGGCGGCCACGGCTTCGTCGTGACGCGGCTTTCGACCGGCATCCGCGTCGGCGGCGCCGTCGAACTCGGCGGACTGAAGTTGCCGCCGAACTTCCGCCGCTCGGAGGCCATGCTGAAGAAGGCGCAGACCTTCCTGCCCGGCTTCAAGAGCGAGGGCGGCGTGCAATGGATGGGTTTCCGCCCGTCGCTGCCCGACAGCCTACCGGCGATCGGCCGCGCCCGCGCCACGGGCCGCGTCGTCTACGCTTTCGGCCACGGCCATCTCGGTCTGACGCAATCGGCCGGCACCGCACGGCTCGTTGCCGACCTGCTCACCGGCCGGCGGCCGGCGATCGACATCAGCTCCTTCTCGCCCCAACGTTTCTGACAGAGTTTAGACCATGGCCAACCACACCTTCTCCTGCATCGACGGCCACACCTGCGGCAATCCGGTCCGCCTCGTTTCCGGCGGTGGGCCGCGGCTTGAAGGCGCCAACATGCTGGAGAAGCGGGCGCATTTCCTGCGCGAATTCGACTGGATCCGCACAGGCCTGATGTTCGAACCGCGCGGCCACGACATGATGTCGGGCTCGATCCTCTATCCGCCGACCCGGCCGGACTGCGACGTGGCGGTGCTCTTCATCGAAACGTCGGGCTGCCTGCCGATGTGCGGCCACGGCACGATCGGCACCATTACCATGGCGATCGAAAACGGCCTGATCACCCCGCGCGAGCCGGGCAAGCTTTCGATCGACGCGCCGGCCGGCAAGGTCGACATCACCTATCGCCAGGAAGGCCGCTTCGTCGAAGAAGTGCGCCTCACCAACGTGCCGGGCTTCCTCTACGCCGAGGGGCTGACGGCCGAGGTCGAGGGTCTCGGCGAGATCGTCGTCGACGTCGCCTACGGTGGCAACTTCTACGCCATCGTCGAGCCGCAGAAAAATTTCCGCGACATGGCCGACCACACCGCCGGCGAACTTGTCGGCTGGAGCCCGAAGCTGCGCGCGGCGCTCAACGCCAAATACGAGTTCGTGCATCCGGAGCACCCGGAAATTCAGGGCCTCAGCCACATCCAGTGGACCGGCAAACCGACAAACGCCGAGGCGCATGCGCGCAATGCCGTTTTCTACGGCGAAAAGGCGATCGACCGCTCGCCCTGCGGCACCGGCACGTCGGCGCGCATGGCCCAGCTTGCCGCCAAGGGCAAGCTCAAGGTCGGCGACGAGTTCGTGCACGAGTCGATCATCGGCTCGCTGTTCAAGGGCCGCGTCGAGGCGGCGACCAAGGTCGCCGACCGTGACGCCATCATTCCCTCGATCGCCGGCTGGGCCCGCATGACCGGCATCAACACGATCTTCATCGATGACCGCGACCCCTTTGCCCATGGATTTGTCGTAAAATGACCCAATCGATCTCCGCCCGCAGCATTCTTTCCGGCTCCGCCGATGGCCCCATCATCGCCACTGAGGAGGCGTTGAGTTTCTGGGGCGGGGTCGATCCGGCAACCGGCCAGGTGATCGACGTGCACCATCCGCTGCACGGCCTCTGTCTGACCGGCGGCATCCTGATGATGCCGTCGAGCCGCGGCTCCTGCACCGGTTCGGGCGTGCTGCTCGACATGGCCCTGACCGGCCGTGCGCCTGCGGCCCTTGTCTTCTCGGAAGCCGAGGACGTGCTGACGCTCGGCGCGCTGATCGCGGCCGAAATGTTCGGAAAATCCCTGCCGGTGCTTCGGCTTTCGCGCGACGCCTTCAAGGCGCTGTCGCAGGCAAAGACCGCGCGTATCAGCGATACGGCAATCGAAGCCGATGGCCTGACAATTCCGGTCGCTCCGCCGGCAACGACAGCGCTCGACCTTTCCGACGACGATCGCGCCATGCTCGACGGTCGTGACGGCATCGCCGTGCAACAGGCAATGCGCATCATCGCGGCGATGGCGGCGCAGCAGGGCGCGGAAAAACTGATCGACGTGGTCCAGGGCCATATCGACGGCTGCATCTATGCGAGCCCCGCCAACCTCACCTTCGCCGAGAAGATGGCGGACATGGGCGCCAAGGTTCGGGTGCCGACGACGATGAACGCGATCTCCGTCGACCGCGCCAACTGGCAGGCACAGGGTGTACCGGAATCGTTCGGCGACCCGGCGGCCAGGCTTGCCGACGCCTATGTACGCATGGGCTGCCGCCCGACCTTCACCTGCTCACCCTATCTGCTCGACAGCGCGCCGAAGTCCGGCGAAGCCATTGCCTGGGCGGAATCGAACGCCGTCATCTTCGCCAACACCGTGCTTGGCGCGCGTACGGCGAAGCACCCCGATTTTCTCGACCTCTGCATCGCGCTGACCGGTCGCGCACCGCTTTCGGGCGTCTATCTCGACGCGCCGCGCAAGGCGACGCGCGTCATCGACGTGGAGCTGCCTGACAATATCGACGATGCCTTCTGGCCGTTGATCGGCTATCTCGCCGGCAAGGCCGCGCCCGACCGCATTCCGCTGTTGCGCGGTCTTGCATCGGCACGCCCGTCGCGTGACGACCTCAAGGCGCTTTGCGCCGCCTTCGGCACCACGTCTGCATCGCCGATGCTGCATGTGGAGGGCGTGACCCCGGAAGCGGAAAGCGCCGCGGCTAAGGATGCCGACCGCACGACGATCACCCGCGCCGACATGGCCGCTGCCTGGTCGCTCCTGAACGACGGTCCGGAGGAGGTCGAACTCGTTGCCATCGGCAGCCCGCATGCGTCGCTCGAGGAATGCCGCGCGCTGGCCACAGCCTTCGACGGCCGCAAGCGCGATAGCAACGTCGCCGTCATCGTCACCGCCGGACGAGACGCGATTGCCGCCGCGCGCGACGAAGGTCTGCTTGCCCGCCTTGAAGAAAACGGCATCCAGGTGCTGCCGGATCTTTGCTGGTGCTCGATTTCGGAGCCGGTATTCCCGACGAAGACACGGGCACTGATGACCAATTCCGGCAAATATGCCCATTACGGCCCCGGTCTTTCCGGCCGCGCCGTGCGCTTCAGCAACCTTGCCGATTGCGTCGAGGCAGCGCTTACCGGACGTGTTCCGGCGCGCCTGCCGGCCTGGCTCGCCTAACGCCTTTCCCCCTCGCTCAAGCGCTGCTGCGTGGCGGCGCTATCGAGCACGCCCATGCCGAAGCACGGGCCGCCATCGCCCCGCCGGTGTCGAAGACAACTTATCCATGGTTGCAGCGCCGGGCGTCGGCGATGTCGGGGCCGCCACCATGGGCGACGCGGCCCTGGCCACCCATGTTCGCCGCCTTGGCGAACCCGGCGGCGGCTGACGCAACCGAACGTGGCGCCGACACAGAAAACGCCCGGTCACACGCGGCGCCAAGCGCGCTCGCGCCCGCCTCCAACGCCGCGTGACCGCCGCTTCGATCAGGTTTTCGTGATGCCGCAGTCACGATTTTTCATTCATTGAAACAACCCCTTCGAGAATCACGAGAAAGCGAGTACTCTGAAGGAACATTGCGCATGGGACGCCGTTTATTCGAATGAGCGAGCCGATAAGCAGCGATCCCCGTCTCAGCCAGCGGCCGCGGGAGAGCATGATGCAAAAGAGCGAATGCGACGTTTTTGATCTCTTCTCGGAGATCTATACAAGTGCAGCGCAAGAAGAAATCAGCCTTCAAGAATACCTTCTGGCATGTCGTGACGACAAAAGCATGTATGCCACCGCGCAGGAGCGGATGGTTACAGCCATAGGTAATCCAACCCTCATCGATACCAGCGCGGACGAACGTCTCGGCCGCATCTTCTCAAACCGGACCGTCAAGATCTATCCATCCTTCGCCGACTTCTACGGCATGGAGGATACGATCGAGCGCATCGTCGGCTACTTCCGCTATGCAGCGCAAGGGCTGGAGGAGCGCAAGCAGATCCTCTACCTCCTCGGCCCGGTCGGCGGCGGCAAGTCTTCGCTCGCCGAGCGCCTGAAAAAACTGATGGAACTTCAGCCGATCTACACGCTGGCGGTCGGCGGCAAGGTCAGCCCAGTCTTTGAATCGCCGCTCGGCCTCTTCCATCCCGACCGCATGGCCGATCTGCTCGAAGACAAATACGGCATCGGCCGACGCCGGCTGACCGGCCTCATCTCGCCCTGGGCGACGAAGCGGCTCGACGAAGTCGATGGCGACATCTCGAAATTCAGCGTCGTCAAGCTGATGCCGTCGCGGCTGCGCCAGGTGGCGATCGCCAAGACCGAGCCCGGCGACGAGAACAATCAGGACGTTTCCTCGCTGGTCGGCAAGGTCGACATCCGCCAGCTCGAAAACTACAGCCAGGCCGATCCCGACGCCTATTCCTATAGCGGCGGCCTCAACCGCACGACGCAGGGCCTGCTCGAATTCGTCGAGATGTTCAAGGCGCCGATCAAGGTGCTGCATCCGCTTTTGACGGCAACCCAGGAAGGCAACTACAACGGCACCGAAAGCTTCGGCGGCTTCCCCTATCAGGGCATCGTCGTTGCGCATTCCAACGAGTCCGAGTGGCTGCAGTTCAAGAACAACAAGAACAACGAGGCCTTCCTCGACCGCATCCTCGTGGTCAAGGTGCCGTACTGCCTGCGCGTCACCGAAGAGCGGCAGATCTACGAGAAGCTTTTGCGCGAAAGCGAGCTGACCAAGAGCCCCTGCGCACCGGAAGTGCTGGAAAGCCTCAGCCGCTTCACCGTTTCCACCCGCCTTGCCCGTCACGAGAACTCGCCGCTCTATACCAAGATGCGGGTCTATGACGGCGAGAACCTGAAGGACACCGATCCCAAGGCGAAGTCCGTTCAGGAATATCGCGACGCCGCCGGCGTCGACGAGGGCATGACCGGCATCAGCACCCGCTTCGCCTTCAAGGTTCTGTCGGAAACCTTCAACTACGACACCAAGGAGGTCGCGGCCGATCCCGTGCACCTCATGTACATTCTGGAGCAGGCGATCCGCCGCGAGCAGTTCCCGAAGGAGACGGAAGCGAGCTACCTCGACTTCATCAAGTCCGAACTGGCCTCGCGCTACGCCGAATTCATCGGCCACGAAATCCAGAAGGCCTATCTGGAAAGCTACAGCGAATACGGCCAGAACCTGTTCGACCGTTACATCGCCTATGCCGACGCCTGGCTCGAAGATCAGGACTTCAAGGATCCGGATACCGGACAGATCCTCAACCGGGAGATCCTCGACAGCGAGCTGTCGCAGATCGAAAAGCCGGCCGGCATCGCCAATCCCAAGGACTTCCGCAACGAGGTCGTCAAGTTCACCCTGCGCGCCCGCGCCAAGAACCATGGGAAGAACCCCTCCTGGACGAGCTACGAAAAGCTTCGCGACGTGATCGAGAAGCGCATGTTCGGCCAGGTCGAGGACCTGCTTCCGGTCATCAGCTTCGGCTCGAAGAAGGACAGCGCATCCGAAAAGCAACACGCCGAGTTCGTCCAACGCATGACGGAACGCGGCTACACGGAGCGTCAGGTCCGACGGCTGGTCGACTGGTACATGCGGGTCAACAAGGCGGGCTGACGATGCCGAAACAGGGGATTGGGCCGAAGCAGGGGATTGGTATATGCCGAATTTCATCGACCGGCGGCTCAATCCGAAGGATAAGAGCCTCGGCAATCGACAGCGCTTTCTGAAGCGGGCCCGCGAAGAGCTCAAGCGGGTTATCAAGGATCAGGTCAAGTCGGACAGGATCATCGACGTCGACGCCGCCCATGGCGTGCCGATGCCGACCGATGGTGCCAGCGAGCCCACGTTCCAGCCGTCCCGCGGCTCCGGCGAACGCAACTACGTTCTTCCCGGCAACAAGGAGTTTTCGGCAGGCGACCGCCTGCCGAAACCGGAAGCGGGCGGCGGTGGCGGCGGCAAGGGCAAGCCCGGCACCGGCGAAAGCGACGATGATTTCCAGTTCATCCTGTCGCGTGAGGAAGTGCTGGACCTCTTCTTCGAGGATCTGGAGCTTCCTGACATGGTCAAGCTCAGCCTCAAGGAAACCGTTACCTTCAAGCCCCGCCGTGCCGGCTTCGCCACGGCGGGAACGCCGACGAACATCAATGTCGGGCGCACGATGCGCAACAGTTTCGGGCGGCGCCTGGCGCTGCACCGGCCGAAGGAGAAGGAACTGACCGCGGTCACCGACGAGATCGCGCAACTGGAAGCGGAACCGGAGCCGACGGCGAAGAGCCGACAGAGGCTCAAGGAACTGCGGGGCGAGTTGGAAAGGATCGAGAAGAAACGGCGGCGCATCCCTTACGTCGATCCGGTCGACATCCGCTTCAACCGCTTCGAGCAGCAGCCGCTGCCGAACGCCAACGCCGTGATGTTCTGCCTGATGGACGTCTCGGCCTCCATGGGCGAGCGCGAGAAGGACCTCGCCAAGCGCTTCTTCGTGCTTCTGCACCTGTTTTTGAAGCGGCGCTACGAACGCATCGACATCGTCTTCATCCGCCATACGGACGAGGCGCGCGAAGTCGACGAAGAGACCTTCTTCTACAGCACCCAGAGCGGCGGCACGATCGTATCGACCGCGCTCGAAGAGATGATCAGGATCGTCGAGGATCGCTACCCCTCGCAGATCTGGAACATCTATGCGGCCCAGGCGTCCGACGGCGACAACATCATCGGCGACAGCGAACACTGTGCGGCCCTGCTCAGGGAAAAGCTGACGAAGCTCTGCCAGTACTATGCCTATGTCGAAATCATCGACGAGCGCGAGACGGAAATCTTCGGCTCGACGGACAACGGCACCGCGCTCTGGCGCGCCTATCGCACGGTGGACGGCGAGAAGTCGAATTTCCAGATGACCCGGATTGCCAAACCCGCCGACATCTACCCGGTCTTCCGCAGGCTTTTTGCCCGGCAGCCGGCCGTACGCACCCGGAAATGAGGGGGAGACCGGATGGCACGACGCACGACCTCAGGTCTCCTGTTCCAGGGGTCCGACTGGAATTTTGCGACGCTATCGCGTGCCTATGACGCGATCGAGCAGGTCGCCATCGAGGAAATGGGCCTCAGCGTCTACCCGAACCAGCTGGAGATCATCACCTCCGAACAGATGCTCGACGCCTATTCCTCCGTCGGCATGCCGCTCATGTACCAGCACTGGTCCTTCGGCAAGCGCTTTGCCTATGAGGAGCATCACTACCGCAAGGGCCACCGCGGTCTTGCCTATGAGCTGGTGATCAATTCCAATCCCTGCATCACCTATCTCATGGAAGAAAACACCATGGCGATGCAGGCGCTCGTGACCGCGCATGCCGCCTTCGGCCATAACCACTTCTTCAAGAACAACTATCTCTTCCGCCAGTGGACCGATGCCGGCGCGATCCTCAGCTACATGGATTTCGCCAAGAAATACGTGACCAAATGCGAGGAGCGCCACGGCACTGCCGCCGTCGAAGCGATCCTCGATTCCGCCCACGCACTGATGGACCAGGGCGTCTTCCGCTACCGCCGCCCGCCGCGCCTCTCCTCGGAGAAGGTGCGCGAGAGGGCGCGCGAACGGCTGGAATATGAGGAGCAGACCTATAGCGACCTCTGGCGAACGCTGCCGCAGGTCGCCGAGAACCGCGATCCGGCCGAGGCCGAGCGCGACGCCTCCGAGCGCAAAAAGGTGCTCAACCTGCCGGAAGAGAACCTGCTCTATTTCCTCGAAAAGCACAGCCTGATCCTGGAGCCCTGGCAGCGGGAACTGCTCAGGATCGTGCGCGTCATCGCGCAGTATTTTTCACCGCAGCGCCAGACGAAAGTCATGAACGAGGGCTGCGCCACCTTCGTGCATTACACCATCATCAACCGCCTCTACGACCAGGGCAGGATCGGCGAAGGCCATATGCTGGAGCTGTTGCAGAGCCATTCCAACGTCGTCTTCCAGCCGGATTTCGACGACCGCCGCTATCCCGGCATCAACCCGTACGCACTCGGCTTTGCGATGATGCAGGACATCCAGCGGATTGCCACCGAGCCGACAGAGGAAGACCGCGACTGGTTCCCCTCCTTTGCCGGCAACGGCGACTGGATGGAAACGCTGCGTGACGCCTGGGCGAACCATCGCGACGAGTCCTTCATCCTGCAGTATCTGAGCCCGGCGGTGATGCGCAAGTTCCGGCTGTTCCAGCTCTCCGACCGATCTTCGGACCGCTTCGTCGAAGTTGCCTCGATCCACAACGAGCGCGGCTATTCCGCCGTTCGTTCAGCGCTCGCCAACAGCTACGACGTTGCCGCCAACCAGCCGGACATCCAGGTGATGGACGTCGATCTGCTCGGTGACCGGCAATTGCGGCTGCAGCACAACGTCAAGCACGGCATCCTGCTCGACGAGGGCAGTCGTGACGCGACGATGCGCCATATCCGCCATCTCTGGGGCTACGAGGTGAGCCTTGCCGGCGTCGACGCGCAAAGCGGACGGACGGTGTACGAGTGCTCGACGGCCAAATCGTCCGAGTGAGCCGTGTCCGCGACCATCACTAGAATTCGTGGCAGACATTAGAATTATTAGGCCAACGAGACACACCGTCACGCAGCGCACGCGTGGCACATCCTGCGGTATCACATCCCGGTGGCGGACGTTTAGCCTGCGATAACGTCCGGCGTGGCGGGCAAAGCCGCCTCTTCCTGCTCGGCCGCCGCTGCGAGCCAATCGTGGAAGGCGGTCATCGCCGGCGTCACGGGACGCGATTTCAAACGCGTCAGCCAGTAGCTTCCCATCGAGGTATGAACGTCGAAGGGCTGGCGCATGGTGCCGTTCGACAGCAGCCGCGAGAACATCAGCGGCGGCGCCAGCGCCACGCCGATCCCCTGGGCAGCTGCCTCCATCATCGCCAGCGAACTATCGAAGACGATGCCCTTGAGCAGCGGCGCCGGATAGGCGATGCCCGCTGCATCGAACCAGGTCACCCACTCGTCGGCCCGGTAGGACCGAAGCAGCGTCTCGTCGAGCAGATCGGCCGGCGTCGTCAGCCGCTCGGCGATCTCGGGGATGCAAAGCACGGATAAAGGCGCCTCGAAGAGCCGCGTCGCCTCGATATTGTGCCAGGAGCCACCGCCGAAACGGATGGCGAAATCGAGGCCCTCGGCCGCCATGTCGACACGGTTGTTGTTGGTGGAAAGACGAACGTCGACAAAGGGATACTTCGCCTGGAAGTCGGCGAGCCGCGGCAGCAGCCAGCCGACCGCAAACGTACCGACGGCGCCGATCATCAGCACTTCGCGGATATGCCCGGCCTCGAAGCGGTCGAGCATGTCCGCCATCCGGTCGAAGCTATCGCGCAGGACCGGCAGCAGCGCCTCGCCCTCGGCCGTGATCATCAGCCCGCGCGGCAGCCGCTTGAACAGGGTCACGTTCAGGCGGCTTTCGAGAAGCTTGACCTGATGGCTGACCGCGGCTTGCGTAACGCAGAGCTCGATCGCCGCGCGGGTAAAGCTCAGATGCCGCGCCGAGGCTTCGAAAGCGCGCAGCGCATTGAGCGGAAGATATGGCCTGACCATGAATGCCCTAACTCACCTAATGGGTCTTGCAAATAAACGTGGTTTGTTGCGCAAGCACAATCCCTTTACGGTGAACTTTATCGGCGGTGCGTGCCGTTGCCCGGCAGCCGCCAACTCAGGAAAGGCGCGGTCAACCGCGCCGCTTTCGGAGACCCGATCCATGCACTGTTTCATCTGGCCCTAGCGGCCGCTGGCACCGTCGCCGAGCCAACGTCCGCGGACGTAGGCGTACTCCAATATTCCGCTCCGCATGCGCTTCCCGCCGCACGAACGCCCGTGCCGGCGACGCTGCCTGCCGCCTTGAAGGTCCGCTCTGCGCATTATGAAGTTCGTCGCAAATCTGCTCGGCACATGCCTCAACCTTACTGTCGTCGTCGCGCTCGCTTCCGCCGCGCTCGTCGCAGCCCTGACGCGGCACCTGCCCGATCACCGCACGCTCGCCAATTGGGAGCCGGCGGTGACCAGTCGTCTCTATGCCGCCGACGGCACGATGGTCGCGGAACTCGCGCGGGAGCGCCGGCTGTTCCTGCCCATCGCCACCATCCCCGCGCGCGTGCGCCAGGCATTCCTCTCCGCCGAGGACAAGAACTTCTACACCCATCCCGGCATCGACGTTGCGAGCATCGGCACGGCGCTCTTTGCCAATCTCGCCAACTACGGCTCCGGTCGCCGCATGATCGGCGGCTCGACGATCACGCAGCAGATCGCCAAGAATTTCCTGCTGACGTCGGACCGGACTGTGGAGCGCAAGCTGCGTGAGGCGATCCTTTCGCTGCGGATCGACCAGACCTATTCCAAGGATCGCATCCTCGAACTTTATCTCAACGACATCTATCTCGGGCGCGGTGCCTATGGCGTGGCGCAGGCGGCGCTCACCTATTTCGACAAGCCGGTCAGCGAACTCTCGGTCGCGGAGGCAGCCTTCCTCGCAGCCCTGCCGAAGGCGCCCAACAATTACGACCCGGACCGCCAGGCGGACCGGGCAACCGGCCGCCGCAACTGGGTGATCGACCAGATGCGGCAGAACGGCGTCATCGACGCCGCGGCCGCCGCCAAGGCATCCGCCACCCCGCTCGGCGTCAAGCGACGCCAGCAATCGCCCGCGGTCGCAAGTTCCGATTATTTCACCGAGGACGTCCGCCGCCAGCTCAACGCCCGGTACGGCGAGGCCGCCCTTTATACGGCCGGCTTCTCGGTACGAACGACACTCGATCCGCGATTGCAGGCGGCGGCCATGGCGGCATTGCGCAAGGGCCTCGTCGCCTATGATCAGGCGAAGGGCTACCGCGGCCCCGTCACCCGGCTGCCCTCGACCGGAAACTGGGCGGCGACACTCACCAAGCTGCAGCCGCTTGCCGACGTGCCGGAATGGCGGCTCGGCGTGGTGCTGGCGACCGACAAGGATGGAGTAGAGATCGGGCTAAGACCTCCGGCTGCGGTACGAAGCGGGGCACTTGGCACCGATGAGACGATCCGCCTTGGCCGGCCCGGCATGGCCTGGGCGCTCTGCCGCTCGGCCAAGACAAAGCGGGGCTGCGCCGCGGGACCGGACGGGGTTCTTGCGCCCGGCGACGTCGTCTATGTGGAAAAGGTGGGCGACGGCTATGCACTTCGGCAGCCGCCGCTCGTGCAGGGCGCGCTCGTCTCGATGGACCCGAACACCGGCCGGGTGCTCGCAGTTGCCGGTGGTTTTTCCTATGCCCAGTCGGAGTTCAACCGCGCAACCCAGGCCTATCGCCAGCCGGGTTCGTCGTTCAAGCCCTTCGTCTATGCCGCCGCCCTCGACAACGGCTATGCGCCGACGACGCTGGTGATGGATGCGCCGATCGCCCTTGCCGATGGCGCCGGGCGGATGTGGAAGCCGAAGAACTACGACGGGCGCTTCAGCGGTCCCTCGACGCTGCGCGTCGGGCTCGAAAACAGCCGCAACCTGATGACCGTGCGCCTTGCGCGCCATCTCGGCATGGATCTGGTCGCCGACTATGGCAAGCGTTTCGGCATCTATGACGAGCTGAAGCCTTACCTGCCGATGTCGCTCGGCGCCGGCGAGACGACGCTGCTCAGGCTGGTCTCGGCCTATGCCGTCATCGCCAACGGCGGCAAGGCCGTGACGCCTTCGATGGTCGATCGCATCCAGGATCGTTACGGCCGCACGATCTTTCGCCACGACCAGCGCAAATGCGACGCTTGCGCCGCCTCCGACTGGACCGGCCAGGAAGAGCCCATGCCCGTGGACGACCGCGACTATGTACTCGATCCGATGACCGCCTATCAGGTGACCTCGATGCTGCGCGGCGTTGTCGAGCGTGGCACCGCCCGAAACGTCGGCGCGCTCGGCGTGCCGATCGCCGGCAAGACCGGCACCACCAATGACGAGAAGGACGTCTGGTTCGTCGGCTACACGCCTAATGTCGTCACCGGGGTCTTCCTCGGCTACGACACGCCGAAGCCGATGGGCTATGGCGAAACCGGCGGTGGCCTTGCCGCCCCCATCTTCATCGACTTCATGAAGGTGGCGCTTGCGGGACGGCCGGCGGCCGATTTCCACGCGCCAACGGGCATGACGGTCGAGGCGATCGACCGGAAGAGCGGCCAGCCGGTGCCGGCGGGCACCCCGGGCGCCATTCTCGAATCCTTCAAGCCGGGCACTGCGCCCTGCACCGGCGGCTGCCCGGTCATCGACGGCTTCGAGACGGCGAGCACAACGGCCACCGCCGATGCGGACCTTACGCCCGAACAGCGCGAAAAACTTCTCACCAACAGCAGCGGACTTTATTGAGATGGCACGCAAGGTTCAGCCCCGGCCGGATCCCCGCGGTCGCCTTCTCCTCGTCATCGGCGCCTTCGCGCTCGTCTTCGGCCTCATGCTCGCGCGGCTTGTCCAGCTGGGTGTCGCCGACTACGAGCGCACCGGCTACATACCGCCGCCGCCATCGCTTGGCCGCCCCTCGATCCTTGACCGCAACGGCAATCTGCTGGCGATCGACGTTCCGAGTTCCGGGCTCTATGCCGAGCCTCGGCTGATCGTCGATGTCGACGAGACGGTCGAGAAACTGACCGAGATCTTTCCTGATCTCGACGGGCGCGACCTCTATCGACGCCTGAAGAGCGGTGCGGCCTTTGCCTGGATCAAGCGCCAGGTAACGCCAGCCGAAGAGCAGGCCGTCTGGAACGCCGGCCTTCCGGCGATCGGTTTCCAGCGCGAGAAGCAGCGCTTTTATCCCAACGGGACGCTCGCCGCCCATGTGCTCGGCACCGTCGATATCGACAATATCGGCATCGCCGGGATCGAGCGCTGGATCGAGGGCCAGGGGCTGGAGGTGCTGCGCCAGAGCGGCATGGATCTCTCCCATCGCAATCTCGAGCCGGTCAGCACGACGCTCGATATTCGCATCCAGCACGCGCTCGAGGTCGAGCTGCGCAAGGCGATCGCCAAGTTCAGCGCCAAGGCCGGCGCCGGGCTGGTGCTCGACGTCACCAATGGCGAGATCCTGGCGCTCGTTTCTTACCCGGATTTCGACCCGAACCTGCCTGTCGATGCGCTGAAGCCCGACCGCATCAACCGCATCGCCGCCGCCACCTTCGAAATGGGCTCGACCTTCAAGGCACTAACGACGGCCATGGCGCTCGATTCCGGCCAGTTCACGCTTCGCTCCGTCGTCGACGCCAGCAAGCCGCTTGCCTTCGGCCGCTTCCGCATCAACGACTACCGCGGCCAGCATCGACCGCTGACGGTGCCGGAAGCCTTCATCTATTCCTCGAACATCTCGATGGCGAAGATGGCGATCGCCGTCGGCCCAGAAAACCTGCGGGCATTCCTGACGCGCTTCGGGCAGATGTCGCGGCTGACGACGGAACTGCCGGAAAGCGCCCATCCGCAATTGCCGCGGCGCTGGGGCGAGATCGACACGGCCACCGCGTCCTACGGTCACGGCATCGCCGTGACACCGCTGCAGGCGAGCATCGCGGTGGCGGCGCTGGTCAACGGCGGGCGTCTCATAAGGCCGACGCTGATCAAGGCCGCGGCGCTCGACGACCGCATCATCGCGCGCGATCTGATCAAGCCGGAGACCGGCGAGGCGCTGCGCTATCTCCTGCGGCTCAACGCCAAGACCGGCTCGGCAAAGAAGGCGGAGGTCAAAGGCTACTTCATCGGCGGCAAGACCGGCACGGCCGAAAAGGTGGTTGGCGGGCGCTACTCGAAGGAATTGAACATCACCTCCTTCATGGGCGTCGTTCCCGTCGACAATCCGCGCTACCTGCTTCTCACCTTGCTCGACGAGCCCAAGGGTCTGAAAGAAACCTACGGCTTCCGCACCTCCGGCTGGAATGCAGCACCGCTCGGCGGCGCGGTGTTCGAACGGATCCTGCCGATGCTCGCCCTCATGCCCGATTTCGAGATCGCCGATGTCAGCTTCCCCGAGATCAGCACCCAGGGCGCCTTCGGCTCGCAGCTCTTTCCATCACCGAAGAGCACGGGCGAGCGCAACAGCGGCGCGATCGACGGAGCGCTTTGATCCCTGTGGCTGCGGCAGGCGATGACGCGCGAGCCGGCTACCGAACCGTCGGCTATGCCTCCAGGAAAGCGCGGGAGAAACCCGGCTCGGTCACTTCGATCGTTCCATCCGGAAGCTTCAGAAAGCGTTCGATGGCGGTGCCGTAGGTCCGCATCCAGCCGTCGAGCATTGCAGCCGCGCCGTCGAGGTCGCCGGCCTCCTGCCGCTGCAAAGCCTTGTGCATCACCTTGGCGACGCTCAGCCGCAGTTGCAGCAGCATCAGGGCGGACGCTTCCGGATCGGGTGCATCGAGCGTTCCGTCCGCATGCCCACGCCGCAGCATCTCGGCGACCAGCGGCAGGCTGACGGCCATCAGCGCCTCGTCGATACGGTGATAGAGCGCGACGTTTTCCGGCTTGAAGAGCGCGTTGAAGCTGTTCTTCAACTGCGGCGCCATGTCCAGTTTCAGCCGCCGCGAGCCGGCGAAAAGCGCGTTCAGCTGTCCGACCGCATCCAGCGCGGGGTCTTCGAAAAGCGGCTGCAATTCCCTAAGGTTCCGCTCAGCCAGGCGGGTCGCGACCGCCTCCAGCAGTGCCTCCTTCGAGACGAAATAATGGTAGAAGGCGCCCTTGGAGACGTTGGCTTCACGGATGACGTCGTTGACCGTCGTGTTCTCGTAGCCGTGCAGGAAGAACAAACGCTCGGCGCAATCGATCAACTCGTTCGATCGGACTTCCGGCGATTTCTTCGTTCTGACCATGAGCGCTCCCAGAACGGCGGCTTAGCATGGGTTTGCGGCGCGGTCCACGACACTTCCGAACCAGAGTAATCCGCTGGCTTGAAACAAACCGACCGTCGGTCTATTTATACAGAACGGATTGGAAGCCTTCAAGGAGCGTCTCGTGCGGCTCACTCGTTATGCAGTCGGAGCGGCCGTTGTCGTCGCCGTCGGTGCGGCAAGCGCCTGGTATTTACTTCGCCCGGTTCCCGTCTCCGTCATTTCGCCGAACCGCGGCGATGCGGCGGAGATCATCTATGCCGATGGCGTGGTGGAGCCGCGCACCTGGGCAAAAGTCACGCCGACTGTCGCCGAGCGCATCGTCGAGCAGTGCAATTGCGAGGGCCAGCGTGTCGCCAAGGGCGACGTGCTCGCCCGTCTCGACGATACCGAGGCACGGGCGGCGCTTGGCGAACTGCAGGCGCGGCTGACGCTGGCGCAGGAGGAATATCGCCGCAAGCTGGCGCTCGCCGAGCGCAGCACGATCAGCGAACAGGAGGTCGACCGGGCGCGCAGCGAACTCGGCCAGCTCGAAGCGCTCGTTGCCGGCCGCCAGGCGCGGCTCGCGACCTATGTGCTGCGCGCACCGAGCGCCGGACAGGTGCTCCGGCAGGACGGCGAGATCGGCGAGGTCGCGGACCTCGGCACGGTACTCTTCTGGGTCGGGGAGCCGAAACCGCTGATCGTGACCGCCGACGTCAACGAAGAGGATATCCCACGCGTCGAAGTCGGCCAGGAGGCGCTGCTCCGATCGGATGCCTTCCCCGATCGCAAGCTGGAAGCCACGGTCGACAGCATCACGCCCAAGGGTGACCCGGTGACGAAAACCTATCGCGTGCGCTTTCGACTGCCCGACGACACGCCACTTCGGATCGGCATGTCGACCGACGTGAACATCATCGTGCGGGTCGCAAAGGGCGCCTTGATCATCCCGACCGTGGCGCTGGAGGGAACGAAGGCCGCGGTGATCGACCGCAACCGCGCCCAGATCCGTGAACTGAAAACGGGCATCCGCGGCGCCGACGGCGTCGAGATCCTCTCCGGCCTCGAAGACGACGCGCTTGTCGTTTCACCCTTCCCGACCGGCCTTGCCGACGGCACGCGGGTGAAGGCCACCCCTGCCCCAGAGAAATGAGCCCGCCATGCGCCTCATCCTCGACATCGCACTGACGCACATATCCGGCCGGGGCCGGCAGACGATCGTTGCGATGCTGGGCGTGGCGGTCGGTGTCGGCTTCTCCATCGCCATGGCAGCGTTGATGCAGGGCGGACAAGACGACTTCGTCCGCCAGCTCGTCGACACCATGCCGCATGTGCAGGTGACCGACGAGCAGCGCACGGCGCGCCGCCAGCCGGCGGAAGACCTTTTCGATGCCGCCGCCATTTCCGGCCTCAGGCCACGGGACGACCGCCGCGGCATCATCAACCCGACGGCAGCCCTCTCCTGGCTAGACGGCTGGGTTCCCGGCCGCTTTGCCGCCACCCTCAAGACGCAGGGCGTGCTTCGCTATTCCGGCCAGGAGGTGGGCGCCGCCGTCATCGGCATCGATCCGCAGGCGGAGCCGCGGGTCTCGCCGATCATCGGCGACTTCAAGGCGGGCAGTTTCGCAGCCCTTGCCGCCGGCGGCAACAATGTGGTGATCGGCGATACCATGGCCGCCCGGCTCGGCGCCAAGCTCGGCGACACGATCACCGCCGTCTCTTCGGAAGGGCTCGGCCGCCGCTTCAAGATCGTCGGCCTCTTCCACACCGGAACGACTGCCCGCGACGAGGGCGAGGCTTATGTGCTGCAGAAAAACGCGCAGATCCTCT
Organism: Ensifer sp. KUDG1; assembly: GCF_050434285.1. Classification (NCBI taxonomy): domain Bacteria; kingdom Pseudomonadati; phylum Pseudomonadota; class Alphaproteobacteria; order Hyphomicrobiales; family Rhizobiaceae; genus Ensifer; species Ensifer sp. KUDG1. The sequence goes on along the minus strand of NZ_JBNDIG010000006.1, from coordinate 57,556 downwards.
CGGCCCGACCGAACGCGATCAACGTGATCAACATCAAGCTCGACGATCCGAACGCCGCCCCGGCGGTCGCGCGGCGCATCGAGGCGGAACTCGGCTACAAGGCCGTCGCCTGGCAGGAAGCCAACGAGTCGATCCTCGAGGCGCTCGTGGTGCGCAACGTCATCATGTACACGGTGGTCGCCGCGATCATGCTGGTCGCCGGCTTCGGCATCTTCAACATCATCTCGACGATCACGCACGAAAAAGCGCGCGACATCGCCATCATGAAGTCGCTCGGCTTCACCGAGGCCGACATGCGCATCCTCTTCGTGCTGGAAGGCGTGGCCATCGCTACAGCCGGCACGCTTCTCGGCTGGGCGTTCGGTTTCGCAATGATCTACGGCCTTTCGCTCGTCCGTTTCGAACTCGCGGCCACTGGCCAGGAAATGACCCGGCTGCCGATCGCCTGGAGCATGCTGCACTATCTGATCGCCGCCGCCTTCGCACTTGGATCGGCAGCGGTCGCCGGCTACCTGCCGGCACGGCGCGCCGCCCGCGCCAATCCCGTCGACATCATCCGGGGCGCAACATGAGCACGCTGATCGAAACCAAGGATCTGACGCGGATCCTGAGGGAGACCGTACCGGTCACGCTGGTGAAGGACATCACCTTGAGCATCGGCGAGCGGGAATTCGTCGCCGTCACCGGCCCCTCCGGTTCCGGCAAATCGTCGCTTCTCTATCTGCTCGGCCTGCTCGACCGGCCGACGGGCGGCACACTCTCGATCCGCGGTCGCGATACGGCGCAGATGGACGAGGACGAACGGGCCGCCAAGCGGCTTGGCAATATCGGCTTCGTCTTCCAGTTTCACTTCCTGCTGCCGGAATTTACCGCCCGCGAGAACGTCGAGATCCCGATGCGCAAGCTCGGCCACCTTGGCCGGAGCGAGATGCGTGAGAAGGCAGGCGATCTGCTTGCCGCACTCGGGCTTGCCGATCACCTGGACAAGCGGCCCGACCAGCTTTCGGGCGGCCAGCGCCAACGCGTCGCGGTCGCCCGTGCGCTTGCCAACGATCCGCCGCTGATCCTCGCCGACGAACCGACCGGCAGCCTCGACAGCAAGAGCTCTGAGCAGGTCTTCGGGATCCTGGAAACGCTGGTGCGCGACGAGGGCAAGACCGTGGTCGCGGTCACCCATGACCTGGACATGGCCGCGCGCATGGACCGGCGCCTTCACCTCATCGATGGGCGCCTGACCACGGAGGCCAACGATGCCGCACCGAAAGACGAAGGCGCGGCTCCGGAGGTCTGACAACGCGGCCTCAGCCGAAGACGAGATCGCTCTCCGAGAGCACCGAGAGCGAGACATCCTCGATCAGAATGCCTTCGGTCTCAGAGCCATTGAAGGAGACGAAGACGCCATCGGCCGTATCGCGCGCCGCGGCCAGGAAATCGGCATAGCTGTGAATACCCGTCGTGTCCTGGGCCTCGTCGGAAAAAGCGATGCGGTCACCCTGCCGACCATCGAAATCGAGAATGCGGTCGAGGCCCGCCTCGCCGGAGGTTTCCGACGACCAGGAAAAGGTGTCGGCGCCGCGACCACCCGTCAGCACATCGCTGCCGTTGCCGCCGCTCAACAGATCGTTCTCGGAGCCGCCATCGAGGAAATCCGCCCCGTCGCCACCGAAAAGTTGGTCGTTTTCCGACGCCCCGCTCAGCCTGTCGTCGCCGCCGCGCCCGTCGAGGATATCGTTGCCGCTCGAAGAATAGAAGGTGTCGTTGTCGTCACCGCCGCGCAGCACATCGTCGTAGCCCCCGCTCGAGACGTTGAAATATTCGATACCGGTGAAGGTCAGGCCGGTATGGGTGACACCCCGTGCCGCGTCGAAGTCCATCGCCTCCGGCAGGCCGCCATAGTTGAGGTTCAGGAGATCCCGGCCCTCGCCGCCATCGACCTCGCCGAGGTAGCGGGCATTGATCGTATCGTTGCCCGCGCCGCCACGCAGGATCGACGCGACGCCGAGGCTGCCGCTGCCGGGAAAGGTGTCCTGCAGCCAGTCGTCTCCGGCCCCGCCGTCGAGCACGTCGCTGCCGCCGGTATTGGCAAGCGTGTCCCCCCCGTCGCCGCCATAGGCCACGTCGTCGCCGGCACCGGTGACGATCGTGTCGTTTCCGGCACCCCCGTGAATGTAATCGTTGCCGTCTTCGCCATAAAGCGCATCCGCCCCGGCGCCGCCTTCGAGATGATCGTTTCCAGCGCCGGCTTCGACCACGAGATAGGTCAGATCGCCGGCAATGACCCGGTCGTTGCCGCTGCCGAGCATGAGGCTCGCCTCCTCGATGCCGCTAATGACCGTGCCAGTCGAGGCGCGTCCGGCGGAAAAGTCGATCGTCAGGTCGCTCGTGCGTTGTGTTTCCTTGATCCATAGCCAGTCCTGGCCCGCTCCGCCGTCGATCTCTGCCGAATAGAGCGTCGAGGTGATCTGGTCGCGGCCGTCACCGCCAAACAGACGATTGGCGCCGAGCCCATCGATGATCGTATCGTCGCCGGCACCCGCATCGACGAAGTCGTTGCCGCCGCCAGTCTGGATGACATCGGAAAGGGTACTCCCGAGGATCCGGTCGTTGCCGCTTCCCGTCGTCACTTCGATCTTTTCGATGCCGTCATAGGTGACGAAGATGTGCCGCTCGCCCGCTGTCTGGGAACCGATGATGCCGTGGCCGTTTTCCAGGTTGAAGACGACGGGGGATTTCGCGGCGACGAGATCGATGGCCAACGTATCGGTGCCGCTGCCGCCGGAAACGGTGCTGCCGGTACCGATGAGAACGAAGCGGTCGTTGCCCGCGCCGCCATCGAGACGGTCGTGACCGCCGCTGTTGGTGATGAGATCGTTTCCGCCACCGGCGTAGACGACATCGTTGCCGGCGCCGGTCGAGATGTTGTCGCCCGAGGCCGTACCGGTGATCCTGTCATCGCCACTGCCGGCAAGCACCCGCAGCCACTCGATATCGTGGAAGAAGACGTGACGCCCGGCGACCGCGGGATCGCCGACATAACCGTGGCCGGCCGCGCCGTTGAACACCATCTTCTCGGAGGTCTGCGAGAAATCGACCACGAGACCGTCATAGCCGGCCCCTCCGGTGACCGCGCCACCCGTCCCGTTGAGCACGATCTGGTCGTCGTCGGCGCCGCCGTCGAGGCGATCGTAGCCACTCGAGCTGATCAGGGTATCACGCCCGCCGCCGCCGCTGACGAAATCATCCCCAGCGCCTCCATCGATCGTGTCGGCGCCGAACAGCCCCCAGATTCGGTCGCTTTCCCCGGTCCCCTTCAAAACGTCGTTCCCATAGGAACCTACGATCCTCGCCATGCGATCACTCCCCTTCAAACGATTTTCGAAAATACTTTGCTTTATGAATGTTAATTTGCCGCCTGGGACTGTATGTATATAAATACGCAAAGCAATACCGAAATAAATACTTGAAATAACGACAATATAATTCGAGATTTATATTAGATATTTCGCGCGTATATTTTCATCGCCGTCGCGTTGCCGGACAACCGCCGTGGCCTTGCCGCGAGTCCCGGGCGCGAGAAACGCGCCCGAGCTTTCGGAAAAGGCAGAACTCAAGCCACGAACCGCGAGAGCCACTTGTTTGCGGAAGCGACGAATTTTGTCAGCGCTTAAGAGGAGTGATGGCGCAGCGCGCCCACTGGGAGGTGGCGGCCTGACGCGGTTGCGGCCTACGCTATCCCCGCATCGATGCGCTTGCCCAGCGCCTCGTCGCTTGCGCGGCACCGTCGAAGCTCGCCTCGAAGGCTGCGGATGCGAGCACGGCGCGAATGTGGAGCGTTTCGTCGCCGACATTGGCAAAGCCGTGCCGACGTCGTTTCGGCACGATCAGCGATTGATGGGCGGTGAGAAGGAAGCGTTCGTCGTCGATCCACATTTCCGCCTGCCCCGCGACCACCGTCAGCACCTCTTCGACAGGATGGCTATGGGTGGGCGCGCCGGCGCCGGGGGCGATCCATTGTTCGAACAGGCACAGTCCGGAAGCGCCATTGAGCGCGGAGATCAGCATGCGGGTCTCGACACCCGGGCGCCACGTCTCGATCGGCCAGTTCTCGTGCGCGATAGCTCCCATGACGTGCTTCCCCGTCGATGAAATCCAAGCTGCAGAGTATCAGTTCTTGCCAATCGACACGACCGATCGGTCATTCTCAGTCGCCCGTATGGCGCTCAAGGCGCTTGATGCCTCGCCTTACCAACAGCTGGGCAGAAGGAAGGGGCGGCGCGGAGCGCCGCCCCTTCTTCAGAGACTAGGGTGTGAAAGCCGCCTACGATCAGTTGATGACCTGGACGACCGTCCTCGACTGCGGCTCGACGATCACGCGGTGCTCATTGACGACCGCATAGGCGTATCGCGGATTGTCCGGTACGGGCGTCAGAACGACGGCCTGCGGGATCGGTTTGCCGATCACCACCTGTTCCTGAACCACCACCGAAGGCGGCGCGGGCTGCTGTTCGACATAGGTGATGACTTCCGGCGGCGGCGGCGTCAGCGCTCCACCGAGCGCGCCACCGACCACGGCGCCTACGCCGGCACCGATCGGCCCACCGACAACGGCACCCGCCGTCGCGCCGCCAACGATACCGGCGGCCGTGCCAGCCTTCTGGTTGGCATCCTCAGCAAATGCGGATCCTGCCACCAAAGAAACAACAGCCGCGGCGATTACAAGCTTCTTCATGATCTCATCCTTTCGTTCAATCACGACATCAACGAAAGGAATAATAAATTGTTCCGAATTCACGCCGTTTTCGGCGCATCACGCTTGATAACTTTCGTTAACAATCAAACCATTATCGGCTTAAAAGTCAGTAAACCGCGCAACATATCGAAAAATTCCGATTCTATACTATAAATAATGATGATTCATTTCCAACCGGATAAGAATACACTTCGGGCGCTCAAGGCAACACATTTGCCCTGCCAGGCTTTCTGCCCACGCCGACCCATCAGTCCCGAGGCAACCGGCCAAGAAGCAGTTTGTTCCCTTCCCTGTTGCCGCAGCGTACGCATTTCAATGCCGGGCCGATGGAATTGAGAGAGACGCCCCATCCGCGCCTGCTTGCAACAAGGCGGCGATCGATCCGCCCCTGGTGCCGGCAGTTCCCGCATTTCGCCACGAGCACATACCATTCCGGCAAGAGTTCCAGGGTCGCCCCGTAATCGGCGGCGTCTTCGCGCGGCATCAGGTCGATGCTTCGACGATGCCTCATGTTCATTCCTCTCGAAGCCTCGGGTCGCTTCGTACGTCATCCAGCCAAGGGGCCTGAAGCGGTCGGCGCGTTCGTCAGCGGGCGGAACCGTCGAGCCGAAGCGAAAGCTGGACACCGCCACGCTTCAGCCGTGGCAATGGCGGCGCCATGTCGATGCGACCGAAGGTGCGCTTGCGCCATTCGGCCTCGCGTTCCCGCTTCTTGCGGGCGGCCGCAACGGCGGCCATGGCGCGTTCGATCACTTCTTCCGTGTGGGTCATGGTCTCCATCCGATTCATGGGAACCTCCGTTTTGTTCTTGTTATGTTCTTATTTTAGCGTTCCAATGTCAACTCCCCTTAGGGGGCCGGACGAATCGCTCTTGCCTCGTCGACGCTTTCTGCGTCTCCCCGCGCCGGGCGCCGGGTCTGATCGGCCGAAACCAGGGCGACGATGGGCAAAAGAGCAGCTTTTTCCGCCACCCGATTTTCCTTGTTTTCCAGCGTTCGGCGACCGGTCCTCAAGGCCGCCTCATTAACCTTCGCATTGCCGAATTAACCATTTGTTAACCATTTGATCGATACACCGAAGCAACGGAAAATTTACCAAGATGAACGATGTGTTAACCGAATCCCGGCCGATCCGCCTCAAGGGGCGATCCTTCCTTGCGCTAGCGCTGACCCCCGAGCTTCCGCTCGAGGATTGGCTCACCCGCCTCGACCATCTCGCCTCCCGCTCCGCCGGTTTCTTCCTGCGGCGCCCGGTGGTCCTCGACGTCGATGGCCTTGATATCGACCGGTCGCAACTGCGCGAACTCGTCGACCAGCTCGGCAAGCGCAATGTGCGCATCATGGGCATCGAAGGTGCGCGCCAGTCTCTGCTCGGCGCCGACCTTCCGCCCGCGATGACCGACGGTCGCCCGGCGGCGGACTACGAAGCCAAGATGGCGGAACAGGCCGAAAAGACCGAGGCGCCGGAAGCGGAAGCCGAAGCCGAAGCAGGCGCGGAAACGGTGATCACGGCAGAGCCGGTTGCCGCCAAGGCGACACCGTCGATCGTGGTCACCCAGCCGGTACGCTCGGGCCAGTCGCTGTTCTTCCCCGAAGGCGACGTGACGATCATCGGCTCGGTCGCCTCGGGCGCCGAAGTCGTCGCCGGCGGCTCGATCCACATTTACGGCGCGCTGCGCGGCCGGGCGATGGCCGGCACCACGGGCAATGCCTCGGCGCGGATCTTCTGCCGCAAGCTCGAAGCGGAACTGATTGCGATCGACGGCTTCTACAAGACGGCCGACGACATGGAGCAGAACCTGCGCGGCAAGGCCGTGCAGATCTGGCTCGACGGCGAAGAGCTGAAGGCGGGAACGCTCGGTTAGGCCGAGGCAAGGAAGGGTGTGGATGCTGGCCATCCGCATCTGGTGATTCAGGTCGATCCGGCCGGGGTCACGAGGACGTAGGCGAAGGCGAATTCACAGATACTTGGAGAGACGAATGGGCAAGGTAGTCGTAGTTACATCGGGCAAGGGCGGCGTCGGCAAGACGACGTCCAGCGCCGCACTGGGCGCCGCACTCGCTCAGAACGGCGAGAAAGTCGTCGTCGTGGACTTTGACGTCGGTCTGCGCAATCTCGACCTCGTCATGGGCGCGGAACGCCGCGTCGTCTATGACCTGGTCAACGTGATCCAAGGCGAGGCCAAGCTGTCGCAGGCGCTGATCCGCGACAAGCGCCTGGAAACGCTCTATCTGCTGCCGGCCTCCCAGACCCGCGACAAGGACAACCTGACGCCGGAAGGTGTCGAGAAGGTCATCGCCGCCCTTCAGAGCGCCTTCGACTGGGTCATCTGCGACAGCCCCGCCGGCATCGAGCGCGGCGCGACGCTGGCCATGCGTCATGCCGACATCGCGATCGTCGTCACCAACCCGGAAGTCTCGTCGGTGCGCGATTCCGATCGCATCATCGGCCTGCTCGATTCCAAGACCCTCAAGGCCGAGAACGGCGAGCGCATGGAAAAGCACCTGCTGCTCACCCGCTACGACCCGATCCGCGCCGAGCGCGGCGACATGCTGAAGGTCGACGACGTCTTGGAAATCCTGTCGATCCCGCTGATGGGCATCATCCCGGAAAGCGCCGACGTGCTGCGCGCCTCCAACGTCGGTTCGCCCGTTACGCTCGCGGACAACCGTTGCGCGCCGGCACTTGCGTACTTCGACGCTGCGCGCCGGCTCAAGGGCGAAGCCCTGCCGATCACCATCCCCGGCGAGAAGCGCAGCTTCCTCGGCAAGATTTTCGGAAGGAAAGCGGCATGAACCTTTTCCGTTTCTTCTCCCGCACCCAGTCAGCGCCGGCCGCCCGCGAACGGCTGCAGGTGCTGCTCGCCCATGAGCGCGCATCAGCCGGCGATAGCGATCTCGTCACCAAACTGCGCGACGAGATCCTCCAGGCGATCTCCAAGCACATGCAGATCGACGACGACAAGGTCCGCGTGACGATGGAGCGCGGCCCCCAGGTCTCGACGCTCGCCGTCGACATCGAGATCCCCTTCGACGCGAAGAAGGCGGCCTAAGGGCCGCCAACTTATTTGGGAAGCAACGTTCCTCTCGGACGACTTCCTGTTTTCAGATACGGCAGTGTCCAGCGGGTACTGCCGTATTTTTGTTTGAGATCAGTACTCCGGCGCGACACCGAAGACGAACTCCACCTTGTCGCCCGTCATGTTGAAATACTGGTGATCGAAACCCGCCGGAATATAGAAGCCGTCGCGCGGGTTGAGTTCGAACCAGACCTGGCCTTCGGCATCCGGCACATGGATGTTCAAGGTACCCGACACCACGTAGAGGCATTCGTCACCCTTGTGGCGCTCCATACCGGTGCGTTTTCCCGAAAGCAGCGTCGTCTTGCCGACGGTCAGCTGATCGGTCGCGCAGTAGAGGCCGGTATAGGCGCCGTGCGTCTGTCGATCGAGGCTCAGGAGCAGATCGGCATCGCGCATCGGATGGATTGTCCTGGCCTTGCGCTGCACTTCGGCCTCCATCGGCCAGCGACCGATGAATTCGCTCTGGCCATAACGCGATTGCTCGATCTCGATATAGGGCTTGGTACGCGCATAGGGACCTGACGTACCCTTGGCCGGCGGCGGCGCGAAGAATTCCAGCACGCGGACCTGCTCGTTGCCGAGATTGAAGCCGTGATGCCAGGTGTCCTTGCGGAAGAACAGCGCCTCGCCTTCCTTTGCGATGCAGAATTCACCCGTCTCGGGATTGGCGAGACCGAGCGTGCCGGAGAGCACGTAGAGAACCTCGTCCGCCCCGAAGATCGTGCGGAAGGCTTCCGTGTGCTTGAAGCAGCCGCCGGGCTGCATGCCGAAGACGATCTGGTGGATGCTGTCCGTCGAGGCATAGATCCAGTCGTCGACGAGACCGGCATTTTCCTCGCCCCACAGATGCCGCGTGACGCCGGCATAGGGGATGTGGCTGGGACGATCGAAAACGGGACGGGGAGACGGCTTGTATCCCATCGGAAAACTCCTTGGTTCTGGGCGCTGAAAGCGAGCGCCGATGCGGGGGAATGTCAGCGCGCGACGCGCGCTATTTCGGCGGTGCTTGCGCGTGCGTCCGCTCCAAAAGCCGGGCGGTGACCGCACGCTTCATCTCGGGGTCGAGGTGCATGACGTTGAAGACCTCCGCCAGCCACATGCCCTCGACCGCCAGTCGCGTGATCGTCGCCTCGACCGGATCGAGGCCGTCGTTTTCGACGGATGCCTGGCAGCGGATATTCTGCTGGCGCACGATCTCCAGAAGGTCGGGGAAGTTCGACAAGGCGGCAGTGATGCTGGCACCCAGGCGGTCGTACTGATCCCCGGTGCTGGTGGCCTCGCCGAGCGTGGCGCGCACATAGGCGCGGGTGTAGCGGCCATGCGGGTCCTCGTCCTCGGTTTCGAGGCCGGAGAGACCGGTCTCGAAACGGTAGACGAAACGTTCGACCATCGCCCGCACCAGCGCGTCTTTGCTGGCGAAGTGGTAGAGGATGCCGCCCTTGCTGAGGCCGGTCTGCTCTGCCACTTCGTCGAAGGTGAGGGACGACACGCCCTTGCCGACGACGATCGCTTCGGCGGCGGTGAGGATGCGGTCACGTGCGGTTTCGCGTTTTGCCATGTCGATACAACTCAAGTGTGTGAAACGTGTCCTGCTATAGCCCCGAACTCTCGCGCAGGCGACCGACGATCTCGGCCATCAGCGCCAGATCCTGACGCGAATCCGAGAGTGTCGTCTTCGGCTTGGTGCCGTTGACGAGGTGGTCGTGGAAGGCGCGCAGTTCCAGGGCGAACGGATCGGTGTAATCAGGGCCGAAGGTGCGCGTTTCGGTCTCGGTATCGGTGCTGTCGATCACTTCGAGCGCGGTCGGCAGGTTGCGGATATAGGGCGTGTCGTAGCTGACGCGCAGCTGGCGGCGATCGGACAGCACCTCGATGCGGGCATCGAAACGGGCGACGTTGTCGATCATCGCCTCGTAGATCGCGGTGAAGTGACCGTAGTCGAACAGCGCGACAATGGATTCGCCGTTGCATTTGTGATGGGCGGCGATCACCCGCTTCGGCAGGCCGATCAGTTCGCGCATCGCCGAGAGGCTGTGCGAAGAAAGCCCGGTCAGCACCTGATAGGCACGCATCAGGTCGGCGGGCGCATCCTCGCCGACTACCTGTTTCAGAAGCGCTGTCGTCTGGGCGCGGGATTCCGCCAGGAACGCGGCGTCGAGGTCCGTTGGATAGAAGATGTTGCGGGTCTGTCGAATGAAGAACGGGCCCTCGCAGATGATGTCGCGGACGCGGACGTAACGCACGTCGCTCGCAGCCGGCATCATCGCCTTGGCGCGCAGGAAGCTCGGCGAATAGCGGCGCATATAGGCAACGAAGAGCAGCCGGTCGGTGGCGTCCGCCAGCGGCGCCACCGCGTCGATTTCGCCGAGCGTCAGGCAGGCAGGCTTTTCCAAGAAGACGTGCTTCTTCGCCTTCAGCGCCATCTCCAGATAGAAGCTGTGCGTCTGGTCCGGGGTCAGGATAAAGACGGCATCGATGTCAGGTGCAGAGACGAGCGCTTCCGCCGTCTCATATTTCTTTGCGCCCGGATAACGGGCCGAGCAATAGGCCGTCAGGCTCGGCGAGACGTCATAGACGCCGGCGATTTCGAACAGATGGCGATGATCGGCCAGGATCGGTAGATGCATGAGCTGGCTGACTTCGCCAAGCCCGATCAAACCAACACGAACGACACGCATGTGAGTACCCTTTCCGCCTCGAATGGAGGCCATTTCAACCCTTGACCGCACCGGCCGTCAGGCCGGAGACGATGTGTTTCTGGAATATCAGCGCGAGAATGATCAGCGGCACCGTGACGATGGTCGAGGCGGCCATGATCGCCCCATAGGGGAACTCGTAGCGGCTCGACCCGGAGATCAAAGCGATCGCCACCGGCACGGTGCGGTTCTCGTCGGTGAGGATGAAGGTCAGCGCGAACATGAACTCGTTCCAGGACGCGATGAAGGCGAGAAGCCCCGTCGAGATCAGCGCCGGTCCCATCATCGGCAGGAAGATGCAGCGCACGATGCGCAGCGGCGAGCAGCCGTCCATGATCGCCGCCTCCTCGATCTGCTTCGGCAGGTCACGCATGAAGGTCGTCAGCACCCAGATATTGAAGGGCAGCGTGAAGATCATATAGGCGAAGATCAGCGAACCGATGGTGTTGTAGAGCCCGAGCCAGCGGATCATCTCGAAGAGCCCGGAAAGCAGCGCGATCTGCGGGAACATCGATACCGCCAGCACCAGCAGCATGATCGGCGAGCGGCCGCGGAAATCGATACGGCCGAGCGCATAGGCCGCGCCGACAGCCAGCAGCAGCGACAGCGCCACGACCGAGAAGGCGACGATCAGCGAGTTCGACAACGAACGCAGGAACACGCCGTCGGAGAGGATCGCCGCGTAGTTGTTGAACTTCAGGTCGGGCAAGAAGGTGACGTCGAAGATCGCCTGGCCCGATTTCATCGACGAGGCGATCATCCAATAGAACGGAAACAGCGTGTAGAGCGCGACGATGCCGAAGAGGGAGTAGATCGCGATCTTATGCAGGCGTTTGCCGGTGTTGCTCCTGACCATGTCAAACTCCCATGAGGCGGCGATTGAGACGGAAGACGGTGACGTAGATGGCGGTCACCAGCGCGATCATCAGAAAGACGGCGGTGCTGGCGGCCGAGCCGACACCCATGTCCTGGAAATTGACGAGCACTTCTCGGGCATAGATCGAGACCGTTTTGGTGTCGTCACTGTTGGAGGAGAGCACGTAGCTCAGGTCGAACATGCGCAGCGCGTCCAGCAGGCGGAAGAGCACGGCGACGGCGATGCTCGGGGCAAGCAGCGGCAGCGTCAGCGAGGTGAACTGCTTCCATGCCGGCACGCCATCGATCGAGGCGGCCTCATAGATGCCGCGCGGCAGCATCGACAGTCCCGCAAGGATCAGGAGCACCATGAAGGGCGTGGTGATCCAGACGTCGACCGCGATGATCACGGGCATCACCAGCGCCGAATTGGCAGTCCAGGCGACACCACTTTCAATCACGCCGGCAAGCTTCAGCACGTGGTTCACGATGCCGAACTGGTCATGCAGCATCCATTGCCACATGCGGGCGCTGACGACGACCGGGATCGACCAGGGAATGAGGATGATCGCCCGCATCATGCCGCGCCCGGCGATATGCGAATTGAGAAGCAGCGCGATCGTGAGACCCAGAACGGTCTCGATCGACACGGAAATGACCGTGAAATAGAGCGTGTTGCGGACCGACTGCCACCAGAGCGGATCCTCAAACAGCGCATAGTAGTTGTCGAAGCCGACATAGCTGTAGAAGTCCGGCTCGGTGAGCAGGGCGTCGGTAAAGGAAAAGAGGAAGGTGCGGCCGAGCGGCCAGAGCGCCACGCCGGTGAGGACAAGCAGGCTTGGCGCGAGAAACAGCCAGGCGGTACGAACGCGCGCCTGCCGCAGTCCTGTTGATCGTGAACCCGCCATCATGGCCTCACGCTCCCTTGGCCGTAAGCGCCATGTCGTCGGCACCGAAAATATGCGCCTTCGACGTCAGCCAGCCGACGGTGATGTCGGCGTTCGGCCTGAGATCGGGTTTGCCCTGTGCCTTGACGACCAGCGACTGGCCGTTGCCAAGGCGCGCGTGGACGAGCGCCTCGCCACCGAGCGGCTCCACAAGTTGCACGGTTGCAGGTAGGCGGACGTCGCCGCCGCCGAGGATCAAGTCTTCCGGCCGGATGCCGACGCTGACTTCGCCTTCATAGCCGAGATGCCCAAGTCCATGGCGGGCGTCGAGCACCTCGAGGCGGCTTCCGCCCGCGTCATTGGCGAGCGTCCCGCTGAGAAAATTCATGCGCGGGGCGCCGATGAAGCTGGCGACGAACTTGTTGGCCGGGCGCTCGTAAAGCTCCATCGGCGTGCCGACCTGCGAGATACGGCCGTCCTTCAAGACGACGATACGATCCGCCAGCGTCATCGCTTCCAGCTGGTCGTGGGTGACATAGACGGTGGTGGCTTTGAGCTCGCGGTGAATGCGGGCGATCTCAACCCGCATCTCCATGCGCAGATCGGCATCGAGATTGGAGAGCGGCTCGTCGAACAGGAACAGCTTCTGCGAGCGGACGAGCGCACGGCCGATGGCGACGCGCTGTTGCTGGCCGCCGGAAAGCTGGGCCGGGCGGCGCGCGAGCAGATGTTCGATCTTGAGGAACCGGGCAACCTTCGCCACGCGCTCCTTGATTTCGCCGCCGGCGAGCCGCGCGGTTTCCAGCGCGAAACCGAGATTGCGCTCGACACTCATATGCGGATAGAGCGCGTAGGACTGGAACACCATGGCGATGCCACGGCGCGCCGGCGCCGTCTCGTTCATGCGCGCGCCGCCGATCTGCAACTCGCCGTCCGAGATTTCCTCGAGCCCGGCGATCATGCGCAGCAGCGTCGACTTCCCGCATCCGGAGGGACCGACGAAGACGACGAACTCGCCTTCTGCGACCGAAAGGTTGACCTTGTCGATCACGGTCAGCGCACCGAAACGCTTGACGACATTGGTAAGGGCAATTCCACTCATTGGCGCACCGTCTGGTTGGCAGTCCTGTTTGCAAGCGCGGCCACGCCGATGGCGCAGGCCGCATCACCGAGAAGGCTTGGAACGATCGGCATGTCGCGCGCGCCATCGGCCCAGATGAACGGCCGCGTCAGCGCGGCGAGCCGCGCATTGACCGACGGGTCGCCACCGATGCCGCCGCCGAGGATGAGCACGGCGGGATCGAGCGTGTTGACAAGCTGGCCGAGATAGGAAGCGAGCGACAGAAGACCGTCGGCCACCATCTGTGCCGCCCGCGGATCGTCCGCTTCGGCCTCAAAGAGTTGCAGCGCGCTTGCGTCCGGTCGGCCGCTCAACCGGCCGTAACGCTCTCCGAGCGCCTTGCCGCTCGCAAAAAGCTCGAGGTTGTGGCGAACCGCCTGGTCCTGCCCTTCGCCCGAGAAGGCAACGAGATCGCTGCCGGAGAAATGGATCGCAAAGCCACGGGCACCCGCATAGGGCGTGCCGCCGATCACCAGCGAGTGCGAAAGCCCGGTGGAAATGGTCACGTAGACGAAGGGATCGATACCGCGACCGGCGCCAATCCACCCCTCGGCGAAGGCGGCGGCACGCACGTCGCTATCGATATGCAGCGGCCCGAAACCGCCGAGACGGCCGTGATAATCGAGGCCGCGCCAGTCGAAGTTCCAGGCGGAAGCGGGTTCGCCCGCGCCGGTCACCAGTTCCGGCAGGCAGACGCCGAGACCTGTCGTCTCGACACCAAGCGCTTCGCCTTCGTGGCGAATGGTCTCGGCAAGCGAGGCCACCAGGTCCAGCACGGCGGCACCGCCCTCCTGGCAGCGGGTCGGCTCGGTGCGCTCGGCGATCACGGCGCCGTCGGCCAGACGCACAAGGCAGGCCTTGGTCTTCGTTCCCCCGACATCGATGCCGATGGCATGCTTGCTCATCACCGCGCTCCCCATTCGCCGGCGGCGTCCGCATCGGCGTAGAGTTCAGCACCCCGGCATTCGACGGCGATGGTCGCCGGCCAGCTCGGGTCGTAAGCGCGTGCGCTCGTCAGGCGATAGAAGGCGTGACGCTTGCCCTCGCCCCAGACGATCATCGCGACGGCCTTCGACTGTTCGGCGATCGAGCCGATGCCGATCGTAACCCCATGCGAGGGTACGTCGTCGATGCCTGAGAAATCCGGGAAGGTCGCGAGATTGTCGCGCCGCGTCTGCTCGGCAAGGGTGACGATGCGGGTGCGGCTGTCGCGGGCAGAGCCCGGCGGGTTGAAGGCGATGTGTCCATCGCCGGCACCCGAGGCGAGCAGGAAAAGATCGATGCCTCCAGCGGCAGCGATGCGCTCATCGTAGCCGCCAGGTGCCGCAATATCCGGCATCCAGAAGTTTTCGGACGGAATGCGGAAGTTTTCCGGCAGCGCCGCATTGATGCGGCCGACGATCTCACGTTCCCCGAAGCCGCAGCAGGAGTAATGCGCCTCAGCCGGCGGCGGGGCGAAACCGTCCCCTGCTGCGGGACGGAGATACTCGTCCATCATGACGATGATCAGCCGCGCGCAATCGACGGGGTCGCCAGCAAGACGGCGTCCGAGCGCCTCATAGACCGGCAACGGACTGCGGCCGCCGGGGCAACCGAGAACGTAGTTGCGGCCTGCAGCACTCGCTTCCCGGATACCGGCAATGATCCGGTCCGCAAGACGCTCGCCGATGGCCGCCGGCGTATCGTGGATCTCGACCTTCATGCGCCGGCCCCGTTCGTAAGGAGCTTCGAGACGAAGTCAAAGTTGCGTCGGGCGATCGTTTCCGGCGTATCGGGATGGTTCAGCGCCAGATCCTGCTCGACCACCAGCGGACCGTCGTAACCGGTCTCCCGCAGCGCTGACACGAAGGCGGCGATATCGACGACGCCACGGTCGAGATCGGTCATGATGCCCTCTTCAAAGGCACGATCCGAATGGATGCCTTCGGAAAGCACGCGCTCGCGGAAGGCGCCGTCGACGTTCTTCAGATGCACCGAGTTGATGCGTTCGCGGTGGCGCCGATAAAACGCGATCGGATCGGCCTTCCAATAGGCGTGATGGCCGGTATCGAGGCAGAGCCCGACGAGATCGGGATCGGTGTCGGCAAGCAGCCGCTCGATCTGGTCCTCACGCTCGACGCAGGTGCCGACATGCGGGTGGAAGCTGAACTGCAGGCCGTGGCTGCGGGCGATCGCCGCCGCCCGGTCCGTCTGGTCGATCATCGCGCGCCAGCCGGCCTCGTCGACAACGCCCATGCGGTCTTTCGGGTAGAATTCTGACTCGTCCATCAGGATGAAATGCGTGCCACCGATTTCAGAAAGCAGCTTGCAGATCGCCTGCGCCTTTTCCTCAAGCACCGGCCAGGTGGATGCATCGGCAAGCGTGTGCACATGGGCGGCCGCGACGACCTTTAGGTCGCGGCTTGCCAGCTCGGACGAAAGCACGTTGGCGTCCGTGGAGAAGTAGCCATAGGGGCCGAGCTCGGTGTGCCGGTAGCCGGCCGCACGGATGCGGTCGAGATAATCCGTCCAGCCGAGATCATTCCCCTGGGGCCAATAGATGCCCCAGCAGCACGGTGCGATCGCAATATTCACGTTGGTTTCCTCAGATCCTGTGGTGGCGAGGTCCGTCATGCCGGACCCCGTATCGTCGAGGCGGGCTTACCAGCCCCGCGCCTTCAGCCGCTCCAGATCGCTGCTGACCTTGGCGAGTGCATCTGCAGCGCTTTCCTTGCCGCTCAGCACATTGTGCACGCCGTTGAAGATCCGCTGCGACACCCGGTTGTAGGAAGCGCCGGTCACCTGCGATGGCCGCGAGGCGCTTTCGGCATAGGCCTTTTCGGCAAAGGCCAGCGACGGATTGGCGGCGAGGATGTCCTTGTCCTCGTAAAGCGCCTTCAAGGTCGGGCTATAGGCCTGAAGCGCGCGGCGCTTCTGTTCTTTCGCGCCGGTGAGGTAACGCACCAGGCTGACAGCCGCATCGACATCGTCGGCATATTTGGAAACGCCGAGCAGGCCCGCGCCGTAGCAGCCGCTCGATTTCTGGCCCTCCGCCCCGACCGGCAGCGCCATGACGCCGATCTTGCCGCGCAGCGAGGAGTCTTCAGCCTGGGTCGTGCCCCAGACATAGCTCCAGTTGCGGTGGAAGACGGAATTGCCGGCCTCAAAGACGCCGCGCGAGCCTTCCTCGTCATAGTTCAGCACGCCCTCGGGGCTGATGTTGCCGATCCAGGAACGGGCGAGATCGAGCGCCTTGACGGCCTCGGGATTGTTCGCGGTGATCGTGCCATCAGGCGAGATGAAATTGCCGCCGCCGAAGGAAGCGACCCATTCGAGCGCGTCGCAAGTGAGCCCCTCATAGGCACGGCCCTGCCAGACATAGCCCCACATGTCGGGGCTGCCGCCGGCGCGTTCCTTGTCCTGGACGAACTTCGCCGTTTCGGTCAGTTCCTGCCAGGTCTTCGGCTCGCCCTTACCGTACTTCTCGAGCAGATCCTTGCGGTAGAACATCAGGCCGGCATCGACGAACCAGGGCATGGCCAGAAGCTTGCCGCCAATGGTGGCATCGGCGAGCGAGGATTCGAAATGGGCGGAGATTTCATCGGCCGGAACCTTCTCGCGCAGGTCGACCAGGTGCGGCGCCAGCGTTCCGACCCAGATGTTGTCGAGCGTCAGGACGTCGACGTCACCGGACTTGCCGGCGAGCAGCTGCTGGTAGAGCGGCAGCGCCTCGCCCCAGTTGGCGGGCATCTTGTTGATCTTGACGGTGTTGCCGGTTTCCTTGGCCCAGGCCTCGGAGGCCGACTGGCAAAGCTCGAGTTCGGCACCGGCCGAGCTGCAGAAAATCGAGACTTCGGCCGCAGCCGCCGGCATGGCGGCAAAAGCGACGCCGGCCATGGCGGCCGCCTTGAAGCACTTCATCCAACGCATTCTCGTCTCCTCCCCAGAAAACGTGTTGTTGCGATCAGCGATGATTGAGTTACTATACCGTCCGGACGGTACAGTAAAGTGAAAAATCATGAAGGCGAGCAGCAGGTGGGGAAATAGCCCTCACCCGGCTGCTTTCGAGGGGATGCGCCTGCGCAGGCGTGTTGAGGAGGATTGTGAATGGAGAGCACCAGCGTGCCGATAGGCCATGGACATGCGGACGCCGAAACGAACGCGGCGCAAAGGCGCCCCGGCGACATGAGGGAATTGAAGGGGATGTTTGCGTCCCGAGCGCTCAGACTTCCGCGCCAGCTCGAACAGATCGCCCTGTTCGCGCTGGCGAAGCCCGACCTCGTCGCCTTCGGCAGCGCCCGGTCGATCGCGCTCGCCTGCGCCGTCTCGCCGACGACGGTCGCCCGTTTTGCGACCGTCCTTGGTTTCGATGACTTCCGCGATCTGAAGGCGTTCTTTCAACAGCACCTGCGAAATGCGCGGATGGTCTCGGCCTCAACGTAGAACACTCACGCGGCTTGCTTCGGCAGCGGCCCGACATAGAGCGAACGCGGCCGGATAAGGCGGCCTTCCAGCGCCTGCTCGCGGGCATGGGCGATCCAGCCGACCGTGCGGCCGATCGCGAACACGCCGGTGAAGACGTCGCGCGGGAAACTGAGCGCATCGAGCAGCAGCGCCGTATAGAACTCGACGTTGACGTCGAGCGGGCGATCGGGCTTGCGCGCCTTCAGGATGGCGAGCGCCGATTGTTCGACCGCTTCTGCCAGTTGAATGCGATCGCGGTTCGCCGGAGGCGCGACGATCAGTCGTTTCAGCGCGCCCTTCAGCGCATCGGCGCGGGGATCGCGAACGCGGTAGACGCGGTGGCCGAAGCCCATCAGCCGTTCGCCGTGGTCGAGCGTCTCAGAAAGCCAGGCCGCCGCATTCTCGGGCGTTCCGATCGCATCCAGCATGTCGAGCACCGGCCCGGGTGCACCGCCATGGAGCGGCCCCTTGAGAGCGCCGATGGCGGCAAGCACCGACGAGGTGAGACCGGCCTTGGTGGAGGCGACCACGCGCGAGGCGAAGGTCGAGGCGTTGAGGCCGTGGTCCGAGATCGTCACCAGATAGGCGTCGAGCGCCGCCACGTCTTGGCCGCTCGGCACCTTGGCGCCGAGCATGGCGAGGATGTCGGCGGCGTGCGACAGCGCCGGCGTCGGCGCGACCGGGGCCTCGCCCCTCTTCATGCGCAGCGCCGCCGTCAGGAAGACGGCCGGCGCGGCGAGCAGACGTAAGGCCGAGTCGAGATCCTCCCCATCCGGGAGCCGGGCGATGAGCGCGCGCATGATGTCGACCGGCGGCAGTTCCAGCAGCGCGTCGTCGATGGCGCCGACATGGGCGAACACGTCGGCCCGCTTTTCACCCAGGCGCTTGGCGAGTTCGGTCCGGTCCGGCATCGGCCCCAGCAACCCCTCGAACAACAGCGCCACGACATCCTCGTAGCTCGCCTGGCCGGCCAGGTGATCGAGCGAGACGCCGCGGATGATCAATTGACCCGCCTCGCCGTCAACATGGGAGAGCTGCGTTTCGGCGGCAACGACGTCTTCAAGTCCGTTCTTCATCATCAAGTTTCTCCTTTACGAGGAGAATGATCCGACCTAGAGCTATTGACGTCAATCTTGATGCAATTGATCAATATGAACACACTCTGGATCACCGCCGAAGAGGCACTCCTAAGGCTCGGCAGCAAGCGGCAGACGCTCTATGCCAATGTCAGCCGCGGCCGCATTCGCGCCAAGCCCGACCCTGCCGATCCGCGCCGCAGCCTCTACCAGGCCGACGACGTGCACCGGCTGGCCGAGCGCCACGCCGGCAGAAGACAGGCATCGGTCGTCGCGGCCGAGACGATCCGCTGGGGCGAACCGGTGTTGCCGACGACGATCTCCAGCATTGCCGGCGGACAGCTCTCCTATCGCGGCCGCAACGCGATCGAACTTGCCGCCACGGCAACCCTGGAGGAGATTGCCGCGCTGCTCTGGCAGACACCGGCGGCGGTTGACATTCCAGCGAACGATCCCGGCAGCGGCCAATCGCGGCTTGCAACGACCTTTACGCTTCTTGCCGGGCGCATCGAAGCCGACCTGCCGGCGCTCGGACGCAGGCACGCCATCCTGAAGGCCGAGGCCGCCGAGGTACTTGCGACCGTTGCCGCCGGCCTCGCGCCGTCGCGGAAAAACGGGCTGCTACACGACCGCCTGGCGCAGGGCTGGGGGCGGCCGGAAGCGGCGGAACCGATCCGCCGATGCCTGGTGCTGACGGCGGAACACGAACTCAACGTCTCTGCCTTTGCGGCGCGGGTCACCGCGTCCTCCGGTGCAGCACTTTCTGCCGCCACGCTTTCGGGTCTTGCCACCCTCACCGGCCCCAGGCACGGCGGCGCCTGGCTCAGTGTCACGCGACTTGCCGAACAGGCGGCCGTGGGTGGGGTGCGCGAGGCGATCCGTACCATGCTGTCTTCGGATGGCGTGGTCCGGGCTTTCGGCCACAGGCTCTATCCGGACGGCGACCCGCGCGCGAAGGCGATCATGTCGAGCTTCGACGTGCCGCCGCTTTATGCCGCGCTGGCCGAAGCAGGCGAAGAACTGCTCGGAGAACCGGCCAATCTCGACTTCTCACTGGCCGCACTCGCGGCCGCCTATGCGCTGCCCGACGACGCGCCGATGGTGATATTCGCCCTCGCACGCACCGTCGGCTGGCTCGCACACGCGATGGAACAGGTCGTCAGCGGCGATCTGATCCGGCCGCGCGCCCATTATGCGGGATCATAACTCCTTCTTCGCGCTCGCGACCCCAAGGCTCGGTTGACTAGAAAAGGTGCAGACTGACTGCCGCAAAAGGGCCACAATACACGCTACCGGAAAATATTATCCGTCAGACGGGAGCAAAATGGCCTTCATTAAATAATGTTAATGAAGCGGCTTCCCGGAGATGTTTACCGAAATATTACGCGTTATTAACATGACGGCGGCACATGGAAGTAATACCTTCATTTCGAGGCTGAATATTGCCGGCGACCGCTTCGGCCGTGACGCGACAATAGGAGACAGCCTCGAATGGAAGCGCACAGCGCTTCCTTCAATTCAGGAGATGCAGTCATGCGCTCGCCCTTCAAGACCACCACCATCGCAACCGTCGCCCTCGTCCTTCTGAGCGGCGCCGCCTTTGCCGCCGATCATCACGATTTCGGCCGCGACAACGAAAAGGGTGCCTATACCGGCGATTACTATCAGGGCATTTTCACCCAGGACGACATGTCCACCCCGGCCATGCCGGTCTACCGGACGCCGACCCACATGGCGTCGACGCGGCTCGATCATGTCCTGCATGAACTCCGGGTCGACAATCATCGCATCAATGTCGATCGCGAACAGGGCAAGCTGACGGCAGCAAACTACAGCAAGCTTGAACGCGAGGACGGCGCCGTGCGCGCCGAAGCGATCAAGACCGCCGCCGCCCATCACGGCATGCTGCCGGACAAGTCCTATGCCCGGCTTCAGGGTGACGTTCATCACCTCAACCGTGACATCGCCCGCATGGCTTGACCGACACGTTGAGGCTCACCCGGTCTTCGGGTGAGCCGTAGCCGATGGCGCCGGGCCCTTTCCAGGGTCCGGTCCTTCGGGACCAAGACGCCCCTTAATCCGAAGCCGGCCGACGCCGCGCCGCAGACCCGACCTGCCTCGGGCTGCGCCCGACCACGTTCGTCCGGCAAACAGGCAGCGAAAGGAACAGGATCATGTCAAACATTCTCACGAGGTATAGAGCTGCCGCCCTCCTCGGCGCAGCCGTCATCATTGCGCCCCTGTCCGTGGCAGCTTTCTCAGGCCATGACGTGGCCGCCGCCGCGGCCGGCCCGGCCGTTGCAGTCCCGGCCGCATCTGGCGGATCCTTCGCGCCGATCGTATCGGCCGACAAGCCCGCAGTCGTCACGGTCACGACCGTGATCAAGGCCGACAACACCGGTGCGGGCGAACCTTCGCAACAGGGCGGAAACTCGCCCTTCGACGAACAGTTCCGCCAATTCTTCCACGACCAGGGCATCCCGATGCCGGACCAGGCGCCCGAGCAGCGCCAGCCGCAACGGGCCGAAGCGCTCGGCTCCGGTTTCATCGTGACCGCGGACGGCTACGTCGTCACCAACAACCATGTCATCGACAAGGCGTCGAGCATCATGGTGACGCTCGACGACGGCACGCAGATACCCGCCAAGCTTGTCGGCGCCGACCCGAAGAACGACCTGGCGGTGCTGAAAATCGCGGCGCCGAAGCCGCTGGCAACGGTTGCCTGGGGCGATTCCGACACCTTGCGGGTCGGCGACCAGGTGCTGGCGATCGGCAACCCGTTCGGCATCGGCACGACGGTCACGTCGGGGATCGTCTCGGCACGCGGTCGCGACCTGCACAGCGGCCCCTATGACGATTTCATTCAGATCGACGCCCCGATCAACCACGGCAATTCCGGCGGACCGCTGGTCGACGCAAAGGGCCAGGTGGTCGGCATCAACACGGCGATCTATTCGCCGAACGGCGGTAGCGTCGGCGTCGGCTTCGCCATCCCGTCGGACCAGGCGCAGAAGGTCGTCACTGAGTTGATGAAGGATGGTTCGATCCAGCACGGCTTTATCGGCGTGCAGATACAGCCGGTCACGGCTGATATCGCCGACGCCATCGGCCTTGCCCAGCCCGAGGGCGCACTCGTTGCCGGCGTCAACGGCGGAACGCCTGCCGCCAAGGCCGGCATCAAGGCCGGCGACGTCATCACCGCGCTCGGCGGCAACCCGGTGAAGTCGCCCCGAGACCTGTCACGCATGGTCGCCGACCTCTCGCCCGGCACCTCGAAGAACGTAAGTGTATGGCGGACCGGCAAGACGAAGGACGTTCCGATCACGATCGGCGACAATGCCGCAGATCAGCAGTAACGGTCGTAAGCGCGTCACCGTACGCCTTGCGTCCCTCAAGCCCGGCTGCATCGCGGCCGGGCATCGCCATGGCAGCAGTCAGGCGGCAAGCGAACCGGCCCGGTTCTGCTCGCGCCAGGCGACGGGGCTCAAGGCGGTGACGCGGCGGAATTCGCGGTTGAAATTCGATTTCGTCTGAAAACCGGATTCAAGCATGGCCGCAGTCACCGACATATCGGTCTCGCGCAACAGCCGGCAGGCCTCTGCAATCCTAATCTCGTTGATGTATTGCGAGACGTTCTTGCCCGCCAGCCGGTTGACGGCGGCCGATATCTGCCGGGCGGGCAGGCCCGCGCGGCGCGCCAATCGCGACAGGGTGAGGTTTTCGTCGCGGGCCAGTTTCTGGCCGACGAGCAGGCGCTCGATCCTGTCGAGGATTTCGCGATCCTGCGGCGTTGCAACCGGATCCTCTTCGGCGACCGCGCCGGCGGCCGGAAGCGCGCGCGCACGGTCCGCGACCACGGCTGTCAGCCCGATGAAGAGCAGGCCCAGCAAGTTCGCGTTGCTGACGATAAGGCCGATATTTGCGCCCTTCGTCCATTCGAAATCCAGAAGGATCGCCAGATCGAAGAGCGCCGACAGGCAGAGCGAGAACGCGGCAATGAGCAGGGCGCGGTGCGCCGCGGTGGCGCCTTCGAAACGCGCTTCGTCCAGTGCATCCGTGCCGACGCGCGCCAGGTTCAGGAGCGCCAGCGCATATCCGACATATTCGACGATCAAGGCGAAATCGATGTAGCGCGGCGCAAACAGCACGAGCACGAGCATGCCGATCGTCGGCGCCGCGTGGACCCACCCGGCCGCAGCAACGCTGCGCTCGTCTTTGCGGATCAGGCTGTGGAAACTCGCAAGCACCAGCGGCGGCACGCCGCTCGCCAGCACCGGCAGCGCGAATTTCAACGCCGCGAGGTCATAGCCCCAACGCAGCCCGACGATCACAGACTGGAGCGCGCACAGCGTCAACAGGGCATAGAACGGCCGGTTCCGCCGCGCCGGCTCGTCGCCATGCAGCACGAAGGCAAGCAGGACGAGAAGCAGCAAGGCGACGACGAACGGGAGCGGCAGGAAGATCAAGACATGTCCTTCAAAGGAAAGGCTGGCAGACGAAAGGCGGGCAAGCATTCGATGGGCGGATCATTGCCCAGATCGCGATTCGGGACGACCTCAATCACGATCGAGGACGCGGACAAGCGGGGCGTTTGTGACGATCGGCCGTCTTTTCCAACACAGCGAGATACCTATGCCCCTCCTCCAGTTCATTCCCGCCGCCGCCTTCCTTCTGAGCCTGGCTGCCTCGGCGCAGGCCGACGACGTCGGCGTCCGCGAGATCGACGTTGCCGCGCCGAAGCGGGAACGCCAACTTGCCGTCACCGTCTGGTATCCCGCCGGAGCCGGGGGTGAGCCCGTGCTTGTCGGCGACAACCGCATCTTCAAGGGGTCGCACGCATCGAAGAACGCCCCCTTGCGCCAAGGCCGATATCCGCTGGTGGTTCTGTCCCATGGGTCGGGCGGCCGTGTCGAAGCCATGAGCTGGCTTGCAGCCGACTTGGCGAAAGCGGGTTTCATCGTCGCGGGCCCCAACCATCCCGGCACCACCAGCGGCGACTCGACGCCCTCCAACACGCCGAAGCTTTGGGAACGGACGGCCGACCTCTCGGCATTGATCGACACATTCACCCGGGATCCGCAATGGAGCGCTGCAATCGACCCCGAGCGGATCGCCGTCCTCGGGTTCTCTCTCGGCGGCTCGACCGCCATGGAGATTTCAGGGGCAAGGGCCAGTCTCGATGCCTATGCCCGCTACTGCGACAGCTACAAAAAATGGGACTGCGCCTGGTTTGTCGGCGGCAGGGGCTATGTCGATGATGCGCCGGTCGATGTCGACAAGCTCGATCTGCGCACCATCGACAAGGCGCGTTTCGAGCAGTCGAACCTCGACGGGCGCCTTAAGGCTGCAGTGCTCGTCGACCCAGGTCTTGCCCAGGCCTATGTGGAAGACAGCCTCAAGGCGATCGCGATCCCGATGCATTTCATCAATCTCGGCAGCAAGGAGACGATCCCGCTTGCCGTCGCCTCCGAGCCGCTGGCGGCGCTGACGCCGAAGGGCTCCTATGCCGCGGTCGCCGGAGCGGACCACTTCAGCTTCCTGCCGATATGCAAGGACGGCGCCGCCGAACTGCTCAAGACCTTCGGCGAGGTCGATCCGATCTGCCAACCGACCGAACGCCCCCGTGCCGACATCCACGCGGAAATCGTCGAACTTGCCCGCGAGGCCTTGCAACAGAGCCTTGGCGAATAGCGGTCGGTAAAATCGCAAGCCAGGCGGCGATGCGCACCGCGGATCGCCGCCTGGCCAGGACGAGGCCCCGCCGTCTCGCACTTCCGGCAGCCGGACGATCGCAAGCGATGCCACAGACTACAAAGGCTTACAAAAGCACCGCCCGGCCGACACACCGCCAATACACGCCTCCGCTGAAATGCGCGTGCTTCCAACAACGCACATGCAATCATCCATCACGGAGGACCCCATGAAAACGACCCGCATCATCGCCGCAGCCCTGCTGATCGCCGGCAGCATGACGACGCTTCGCATGGCGGAGGCCCAGCAGATGCAAGGCATCCAGCGTACGGACCTGATCAAGAACGAGATCAGCGTGCCCGGACACGAGGCCGTGCAGGTTCGTGTCGACATCGAACCGGGCACCGCCTCGATCAAGCATTCGCATCCGGGCGAGGAAATCGCCTATGGGCTTGAAGGCTCGCTCGAATACCAGCTTGAGGGCCGGGATCCGGTGACGCTTCAGGCCGGTCAGGCGCTGTTCATTCCGGCCGGCGTTGCCCATGTGGCGAAGAACGTCGGCACTGCCAAGGCATCGGAGCTCGCGACCTACATCGTCGCCAAGGACGCGCCGCTTCTCGTTCCCGTCAAGTAAGCGCTGATTTGATTGGCGCGGCGCCGTTCAGGCCGCCTTCAGACGCGAAGGAATTCCAGCAGCGCCGCGTTGAACGTCTCTGCCGACTCGATGTTGACGATATGCCGGCCCGGCAGCGACAGGTGGCGGCCTCGCCGCACCCGGGCGGCGATGTATTCGAGATCCGCCGGCGGGCATACCGGATCACTATCGCCGGAGATGGCGAGCATGGGATTGGCGATCGCTGCGATCTCCTCCCGAAGGTCCGCGCCCGCGAGCGCGGTGCAGCCACCGATATAGCCGTCCGTCGAGGTGGCGGCGAAGGCGCCGAGAATGCGATCGACGGCTTCCGGGTGGCTTGCTGCAAATTGCGGACTGAACCAGCGTTCGGCCGTTGCTGCGGCAAGCCCTGCGAGACCGTCCGCCCGGACGCTGTCGACGCGCGCGGCCCAGCTCTCGGGCGTCCCGATGCGCGCCGCCGTGGCACAGAGCACGATCTTGTCGAACCGTTTGCCGGCGTGGATACCGAGCCATTGTCCGGTCAGGCCGCCGATCGACAGGCCGCAGAAATGTGTCCGCTCGATCCCGAGGCCATCCATGAGCGCGAGCACATCCTGGCCGAGGTCGGAGAGCGCATAGGGCGGCGGCGGTGCCGATGAGCGGCCATGGCCACGGCGATCATAGCGCAGCACCCGGAAATGCGGCGACAGATCAGCGATCTGCGCATCCCACATGGAGAGGTCCGTGCCGAGCGAACTGCAGAAGAGCAGCCAGGGCGCGTTGCCGCTCTGGTCGCCGTCGATGCGGTAGTGAAGCCGATGGCTGGGCAGGTCGAGATAGGCCATGGAAGAGAAGCTCCGATCGGGAAAGCCGCCAGCGAGGGCGGCTCCAATGTTGCTGGCGCGAGAGCCGCGCTAGGTGGTACGCGCGCTGCAATAGGTAGATATCGACAGCGCGCGCTCAAGGGGTGGCAACCGGGCCTTTCGTGGCCCGGCCGTCTCGCCTCGATCTATGCGGGCGCCAGACGTGCGATCTCGACACGGCGGGCATTGCTGACCGCGAAGACCAGCATGGCGACGGCCGAGATCGCCGCCGGGATGGCGAAGATCGCGAAGTTCTGCTGCAGCGGAAGCTCCTGCGCCAGAAGCACGCCGCCAAGCGTCGGCCCTACGATCGCGCCGATGCGGCCAACGCCGGAGGCCCAGCCGAGCCCGGTGGAACGCACTGAGAGATTGTAGAGCTGCGCCACGCTTGCATAGAGCAGGATCTGCGTGCCGATCGTGGTGGCTCCGGCAACAAAGACCATCAGGAACAGGACGCCTGTCGGCGGATTGAAGCCGATCAGCGCGATCGAGAAGGCGGCGGCAACGAAGAAACCGACTACCACCTTCGGCAAGCCGAAGCGGTCACCGAGCCAGCCGCCGGCAATCGCGCCGACCATGCCGCCGAAATTCAGCGAGAACAGGCTAAGCAGGCTCGCTTTCTCGGCATAGCCGGCTTCCTGCAGCACCTTCGGTAGCCAGGACGACAAGAGGTAGACGAGCAGCAGGCAGCAGAAGAAGGCGACCCAGAGCATGACGGTGCGCAGCGTCCGCTGATGGCGGAAGAGCTCCAGCACCGATGCGGAAGCACCCTTCGTCTCGGAGAAGACCAGCCTGTCGGTGGCGCCAAGACGTACGTTCGGGTCGATCTTGGCGTAGATGCGCTTGGCCTCGTCCTGCTTGCCCTGACGGATGAGGAAGCCGAGCGATTCCGGCAGCTTCCAGAGAATGACAGGCAAGAGCAGCAGCGGCACGGCGGCGATGAAGAACATCGGCTTCCAGCCATAGGACGGAATGAGGCCGATGCCGAGACCGGCCGCCACCATGCCGCCGACCGAATAGCCGGAGAACATCAGGGCGACCAGGGTGCCCCGCAGGCGCTTCGGCGCATATTCGTTCATCAGCGCCACGGCATTCGGCATCAACCCGCCGCAGCCGAGACCGGCGAAGAACCGGAAGATCTTGAACTGCTCCGGCGAATTGGCAAAGCCGGTCAGAAGCGTCGAAAGCGTAAACAGCAGGAAGCTGATGGCGATGCCTTTCTTGCGGCCGATCCGGTCAGCGAGCGGCCCGAAGATCAGCGCCCCGAACATCATGCCGAACAGCGCCCAGGCCTGCAGCGCGCCGGCCTGCGGCTTGCTCAAACCCCATTCCTTGATCAGCGTCGGCAGCACTGTTCCAGCGACAAAGACGTCGTAACCGTCGACGATCAACAGCAGCGCCGTCAGCGCCACCACCATCCACTGAAAGCGCCCAAGCGGGCTTCCGTCAATTGCCTCATTCACATCGATGGAGCGCATCTTCTCCTCCCCAGGTGTTAGCGCGTTAAAATGATGGTCCGTCAGCCGAGATCGCCGCCGGCGACCGGCAGCACGCTGCCGGTGATGTAGGAGGCCTCGTCGGACGCCAGAAAAAGGATAGGGGCCGCCTGCTCGTCGATGCTGCCGTAGCGCTTCATAAAGCTCGACTGCTTCACCTGGGCGACGACCTCGCCCATCCAGCCCTTCTCGGCGTCATTGTCGCCTTCGGCGTTGCGCGGAATGCGCCGCGGCGGCGCTTCAGTGCCACCCGGCGCGGTCGCGACGACGCGGATGTTGCGCTCGGCAAGCTCCATCGCCAGCGCCTGGGTGATGGCGTTGACGCCGCCCTTCGCCGCCGAATAGGGCACGCGGTGAATGCCGCGCGTGGCGTTCGAGGAGACGTTGACGATGGTACCGCCGCCTCGGGCGAAAAGATGCGGCAACACAGCATGGCAGCAGTAGAGCGTCGGCATCAGCGAGCGGCGGATTTCCGCATCGATCTGCGCCGGTTCGAACTCCGAGAAGGGACGCATGCGGATCGCGCCGCCGACATTGTTGATCAGGATATCGATGCCGCCGAATTTTTCCACCGCAAAGCCCATCGCTGCGGCTGCCCCCTCATGGGTTTCGAGATCAGTCACGAAAGCCGTCGCCCGCTCGCTGCCCGCCTCGGCCGCCACCTCAGCGACGAACTCGGCGCGATCGACAAAGAGGACCTTGCCCCCTTCAGCCACGGCGCGCAGCGCCACGGCACGACCGATCCCTTGCGCGGCACCGGTGACGACAAGAACTTTGCCGGCAAACCGTCCTTCGAAACGAGCGGAGGTCATGCTGCCTCCTTCGCCACCGCGTTGGGCGTGAACTTCTCATAGTGGAAGCTGTTGGGCCTCACGCCGGTGTCGTCGAGGTGCTTGCGCACGGCGTCCACCATTGGCGGTGGGCCGCAGAGATAGACATCGACATCACCGCCGTTCAGCAGTTCCTGCGGCATATGCTGGGTGACCCAGCCCTTGCGCGGATGGCTGGAGGCCGCGTCCGCGACAACCGTTGAGAAGGTGAAGTTGGGAAGCCGCTGCGCATAGGCCTCGATATGGTCGACCAGCACCAGATCGAGATCGCGGGTGACGCCGTAGATCAGGTGAACGGTTTGCTCACGGCTCGTCTGGGCGAGCACCTCGAGCATCGACAGGAACGGTGCGAGCCCGGTTCCGCCTGCCAGGAACAGCAGCGGACGCTGTGCCTCCCGCAGGTAGAAGCTTCCGAGCGGTCCGGTCAGTTCCAGTTTCGTGCCGACTTCGGCGCGCTCCAGCCATGTGCTCATGAGACCGCCCGGGATCTTCTTGATCAGGAAACCGAGACGGGTTTCGCCGGGCGCTGAACTGAAGGAATAGGAGCGGCTCTGGCCGCTGCCGGGCACGTCGATGTTGACATATTGACCGGGCAGGAAGGCGGGGGCTGCGTCCGCGTCCAGTTCCAGCACGATCGCTGCATCGTTGTGCGGAATGACCCGCGCCACGGTTGCCGAGAATTTCTGCTGTCCGGTCTTGCAGGCGGCAGACGTCGTCGGCACCGCGATGACGCAGTCGCTCGACGGCTTCATCTGGCAGGTCAGCACCAGTCCGCTTGCCGCCTCGTCCGCTGTCAGCGCATCGTCGATGAAGTCGTCGCCGAGGTCGTAGGCGCCGCTTTCGGCGCGGCACTTGCAGGTGCCGCAAACCCCGTCCGAACAGTCCATCGGCAGGTTGATCTTGTTGCGGAAGGCGGCGTCGAGCACCTTCTCATCGTCCCTGCATTCGACGAAGCGGGTGACGCCGTCCTCGAAATTCAAAGCGATCCTGTAGCTGGCCATGGTTGCTCCTCCCATTCCTGTCTTGTCAGGCGACGGCCGTCAGATGTGGTAGACGTCGATGACCTGGCGGATGTAGTCGTTCTTCAGCACGATCTTCTTTTGCGAAATCAGCAGCCCATCGGCACTCTTGCGCAGCGTGACGAACATGGTGCCGAAGAAGTGGTCGGTGACCTTGTAGCGGTGGTTGAGCGTGTGGAAGTTGTAGCGGAAGTCCGCTTCCTCGCCGCGATCGGCCACGAGCTCGACATTGTTGACGTTGTGGCTCGTGCGCGGCTCCGGCGTGGACGCCCCCGAACGCTCGGTCTTGATACGGAAGACACGATCTTCCAGGCCATCGCGGCTCGGATAGTAGATCAGCGAGATCTGCGACTGTGGGTCTTCGGTCAGCTGATCGTCGTCGTCCCAGGCCGGCATCCAGTAGCTGACATCGGGCGCATAACAGGTCAGCCATTCGTCCCATTGGCGATCGTCGAGCAGGCGCGCTTCGCGGTAGAGGAAAGCGCAGGCGGTGTCATAGGAGATCGTCATGCGACCGCTCCTTGTCTCTCTAAGGCAAGCGCTTCGCGCATCACCTTCGCCCAATATTCGTGCTGGCGGACGAAGAGGCCCTCGTCTTCGCTGCGCTCGCCGGAGAGCAAGGGTTCGATGCCCATGCGTTTGGCATTTTCGTCCGGTCCGTCGATCCAGAGCGGTGCGCCGCGCGACAGATCGTTCCAGAGCGCGGTGATGCCGGCGTAACCCTGCTGGCAGGCGCGGAACTCCTCCAGATCGTCCGCCGTGCCCATGCCGGACACGTTGAAGAAGTCCTCGTACTGGCGGATGCGCAGCGCCCGGTCTTCGGCGCTCTCGCCCTTGGGTGCAAAGCAGAAGATGCTGATCTCGGTCTTGTCGACACTGATCGGGCGGGTGACACGGATCTGCGTGCTGAACTGGTCCATCAGGAAGACGTTCGGATAGAGGCAGAGATTGCGGGTCTGGTTGACGATGAAATCCGCCTGGACCTCGCCGACGCGAGACTTGATCTCCTCGCGGTGGCTGTAGATCGGCCGGACCTCCGGGTTCATGGTGTTGGTCCACAGCAGGATGTGGCCGTTGTCGAAGCCGTAGACGCCGGCAATCGAGCGGCTCCAGCTCGAGGCGTCGACCGCCTTGGTGCCTTCCTCGTTGCGCCGGCCCATGGTGGCGGCATAGTTCCAGTGAACGGAGCTGACGTGATAGCCGTCGCAGCCGTTCTCCATCTGCAGCTTCCAGTTCCCGTCGTAGATGTAGGAAGAGTTGCCGCGTAGCACTTCGAGACCACCCGGCGCCTGGTCGACGATCTGGTCGATGATGACTTTCGTTTCGCCGAGATAGTCCTCGAGCGAGGAAACGTCCGGATTGAGGCTGCCGAAGAGGAAACCGCGATAGCTCTCGAAACGGGCAACGCGCTTCAGGTCGTGCGAACCGTCTTTGGCAAACTGCGGCGGATACTGCGTCGTCTTCTCGTCCTTCACCTTCAAGAGCTTGCCGGTGTTGGAGAAGGTCCAGCCATGGAAAGGACAGGTGAAGCTGCCCTTGTTGCCGTGCTTGCGGCGGCAGAGCATGGCGCCGCGATGGGCGCAGGCATTGATGACGGCGTGCAGTTCGCCCGTCTTGTCGCGGGTGACGACAACCGGCTGCCGGCCGATGGTGGTGGTGTAATAGTCGTTGTTCTCGGGGATCTGGCTCTCATGGGCGAGATAGACCCAGTTGCTTTCGAAGATGTGCTTCATCTCCAGTTCGAAGAGGTCTTCGTTGGTGAAGATGTCGCGACGGCAACGGAAGGTGCCGGCCTCATGATCGTCCTCGACCGCTGTCGCGAGCAGGTCGTCGAGGGCTTGGGCTTTGTCGATAACGGCGGACATGGTTCTTCTCCCGCAAACGGCTGATCCGTGCTCGGCTCTAGCGATTGCAACAATGTCTGATGTCAGGGGGCGGCGGCTTGGTCGGCCGCCGCAGAGGTGATCAGGCGGCGGCGCGCTTGCGCTGTTCGTTGACCTGGTTATCGACGCCGTTCACCAGCGAGGTGAGATGGATGTCGAACGCAATCTCGGCGAAGGGGCCGGAGAGATTGTTGGCCTTGATGCTCGCCTCGTCGGTGCGCTCGGTGACATCGGGCACCAGGCCGTCACGGGTCGCATAGGCGAAATCGTCGTTGACCAGCGGGTCGCCGGCGATGTTGATCTGGGTCGTCAGCTTGCGGTGGCCATCGGCGCTGATGAAGAAATGGATATGGGCCGGGCGCTGGCCATGGCGACCAAGGGCGGACAACAGTTGCTCGGTCGGGCTTCCCGGAGGCACGCCGTAGCCGTGCGGCACGATGCTCTGGAACTTGTAACAGCCCTTGGCGTCGGTGACGATCGTGCGGCGCATGTTGAACGGCGCCTGCAGGCCGGTCGGATCGAAATGCGAATAGAAACCGCGGGTATCGCAGTGCCAGACTTCGACGGTCGCGCCCTTCAGCGGCTGGCCGGCGGCATCATAGACGGTGCCGTGCATGATCAGCGTCTGGCCATTGGTGTCGCGACCGTCGTCGAGGCGAGCGAAGCCTTCCGAAGCCGGCGCACCGGCGACGTAGAGCGGGCCTTCGATGGTGCGCGGCGTCTGGTTCTGGATGCCGAGCGCTTCGTCGATCGCGTCGAGACGCTCGTCGAGGAAGTGATCGAGGCCGAGGCCGGGCGAGATCAGGCCGGCCTGGCCGGCAGCGCCGATCTCGTTCAGCCAGGCAATGCCGGTCCAGTATTCGTCCGGGGTGATGTCGAGATCGTCGATCGCCTTGAACAGGTCGGACATCAGCCGGTGCACGATCTGTTTGACGCGCGGGTTGCCGCCGTCCTTGTCGAGGCCACTCAAGACCTTCAGGAAAGTTTGAGTCTCCGGCTTGTCGAAAATCTTCACGCTCATTTCAATTCCTCCACTTGGATTGTCTTGAAGCTCGAGCCGCTTGCCAACCTCCTGGCCGCGGCACGCACAAATTCTCAGCTATCGTCCTCGCGGATCGAGGATGGGTGCCGAAGCAGCGGCGTGACCTCGATCTGCATGAACTTGACGAGCGGCAGGCCCGAGAGGATCTCGTGCAGCTCGGCATTGTCCTTCACGTCGAAGACGCTGTAGTTCGCGTACTGCCCGGCGATCCGCCAGATGTGCCGCCACTTGCCGCTCTGCTGCAGCTGTTGCGAATAGGCCTTTTCCCGGGCGAGGATCTCCGCCGCCTGCTCGGGCGGCAGATCGTGAGGGATATGAACGTCCATTCTGACGTGAAACAGCATGGCTTGATCCTCACTTTGCAACGCTGATCGTCTTGCGCAGCCCGTCGCGCGCAAAGAATTTCAGCCGGTCTTCGTCGAGTTCGATCCCGAGCCCCGGCCCGTCCGGCACCGTCAGTTCGAAGTCGCTGTAGTCGAGCGGCGTCGCCAGGATTTCCTCGGTCAGAAGCAGCGGGCCAAAGAGTTCCGTGCCCCATTGCAGGTTGGCGAACGTCGAAAACACATGGGCTGACGCGACCGTGCCAACGCCGCCTTCCAGCATCGTGCCGCCATAAAGTTCGATGCCGGCGGCATCGGCGATGGCAGCCACGCGCTGCGCATTGAAGAGGCCGCCGCTCTGCTCGATCTTGATCGCGAAGACGTCGGCACCCTTGGTCTTGGCAATCTCGAAGGCGCTTTCCGGTCCCGTGAGGGACTCGTCCGCCATCAGCGCCACCGGGAAGCGACGGACCAGGCGGCCGAGTGCTGCGGTCGAGGCGACCGGCTGTTCGACCAGTTCGCAACCGGCGTCCGCAAGTGCCGCCATGCCATAGGCTGCCTCAAACTCACTCCAGGCCATGTTGACGTCGACGCGCACCGCGCCGCGCTCGCCGAGCGCCCGCTTGATCGCCGCCACATGAGCGATATCGTCCTTCAGCGGCTTCGCACCGATCTTCAGCTTGAAGATCCGATGGCGGCGAAGGTCGAGCATCTTCTCGGCTTCGGCGATATCCTTGGCCGTGTCGCCCGACGCCAGCGTCCAGGCGACCGGCAGGCGCTTGCGCAGTGCCCCGCCGAGCAGTTCGCTGATCGGCAGACTTAGGCGCTTTCCGTGGGCGTCAAGCAACGCCGTTTCCACAGCACTCTTGGCGAAGCGATTTTCCTTCACCGCCTTGCCGATGCGGGCCATCAGGGCGCGAACACGTGTCGCGTCCTCGCCGACCATGAGCGGTGCGAAATAGGTATCGATCGCAAGCTTCATCGATTCCGGGCTCTCGCCGCCATAGGCGAGACCGCCGATGGTCGTGCCCTCGCCGATGCCGACCGTGCCGTCGCTGCAATGCACCTTCACCAGCATCAACGTCTGGCCGGTCATGGTCGCGACCGAGAGCTTATGCGGCCGGATCGTCGGCAGATCGACCAGAACAGTTTCGACCCGTTCGACGACGGGAGAAAAGGCTGCGGTCGGAGCGATGGGTGCAAGGGTCGTGTTCATGGCGTGGACAGTGCGCTCACGCACCGGGTGACGTCCAACACCAAATAGGTTATCTACGATACCTTCACGGTATAGTATGACAAAGATTACGCGCATTCATGCGCTTGCCGCACTGCAACATACCGCAAATGGTAGGACAATAGGGGCCGTAACATTGGATCTGCGCCAGCTTCGCTACTTCGTCGCCGTCGCCCGCGAGCGCAATTTCACCCGCGCCGCCGAGCAGCTGCACATCGCCCAGCCGCCGCTCAGCCGGCAGATCCAGCTTCTTGAGGAAGAGTTGGGCGTGCCGCTGATCATCCGCAAGAGCCGGCCGGTGCGGCTGACGGAGGCAGGCCGATTGTTCTACGAACAGTCGCTACAGGTGCTCGGCCGGGTGGAACAGATGGTGGAAGCGACGCGCCGTGTCGGCCTCAACCAGAACCGGGTGCTGTCGATCGGCTTTGTCGCGTCCACGCTCTATGGCGGGCTGCCGACGCTGGTGCGCAAGCTCAGGCAGAACGCGCCGGAACTCGACATCCGCTTGCTGGAGATGGTGTCGGTACAGCAGATCTCGGCGCTGAAGGAGGGCCGGATCGATGTCGGCTTCGGCCGGCTGCATCACAACGATCCCAACGTCGCCGGCATCCTCATGCGGGAAGAGCGCCTTGCCCTGGCGATACCGCAGGGCACGCCGTTTGCCGATGACACGTCTCCCCTGCCGTTAAGCGCGATTGCCGGGCAAAAGCTGATCGTCTACCCGAAGGAACCGCGCCCGAGCTATGCCGATCACGTTTTGAGCCTGCTTCACGCTGAGGATGTGCGCCCTGCAGAGGTACATGAAGTGCGCGAAATCCAGAGTGCACTTGGCCTCGTCGCCTCGGATGCCGGACTTTGCATCGTCCCGTCCTCGGCGCGTCAGGTCCGCTCAGACCTGCACTATCGCATGATCGAGGGCGAGCGGGCGACCTCGCCCGTCATCCTCAACCACCGGGTCGGCGACAATTCGCGCTACATCGAGCTGATCAAGGCGCTGATCGTGGAGATGTATGCGGAAAACCCACCCTGGCTCGGCCTCGAGCACAATCTGCCGTTCCGGCCGTCCTTCGTTAAATGACGCGTTCGGGCGTCCGCAATTCCCGTGCTTCACGCGTCGAGGAAGTGGCGCAATCCGCCCAGATCTCGCGGACCATATCGCGGAGCAAAAACGCTTCGGCCCAGCGGTCGGTCGTATCGTTGCCGTTCCTGTCGGTAATGGCGTAGGGCCTCGGGCCGAGTTCGCAGGTCATGACCAGCTCGGCATCTTCAGCGGCACGGGAGCGCCAGTGCCGAAAGCCGTAGGTCCACCACTGATGAAAGAGGTCGATCCAGGGTCGATGATGCGGAAAGGAAAGCTCGATCTGGATCTGCTGGCAGGAGCCGATGCGGCCGTGGAAAGCCCTAGCGTTGCGCAGGATGCGTTGGATTTGGTCATGGCTTTCGTCTTCCACCGGGAAGGCAAACTCCCGACCGACGAGATAATGCGAAAGGTCGGCCAAGAGTGGCAGGTCGGGGCGCCGGTCGAGCAGATCGAGCGTGAAGAGGAGATCGCTGGTGATCCGATTGCGATGGGTTTCGATATAGACGGGCACGCCCGTCGCCTCGGCAATCCGCATCCATCCGTCGAGAAGCGGCAGGCAATCTTCGACCCGGCGCGGACGAATGTCGGCCTGCAGGTCGATGTGGCTGACCGGAAATTCCTCGGCCAATTCCAGCGTCAAGCGCAGATCCTCGACGCTTCGAGGAAAACAGACACCTTCGATCTTCAGGCCGGTGCCACGGATCACGGCGTTGAGGTGCTCGACATCGCGCCGATTGGTGTAATGCGCGCTGATACCGTCGAACCCGGCCTCGACGATCATTGCAATGTTCTCTTCAAGACTGCGCTCAAATCCGTCCGCATGCCGGCGCTCCATCGCCCAGAGCGACTGAAAGACAAGCAGCTTCTGCATCAGGCGGCCCTGGCACTTTTGAGCAGCGCCTTGAGGTTCACGCTGGCGTCGGCCAGCGCTCCCGGATCGGGACTGACGCCGGCGGCAATCAGCATTTCCGCGAGCTTGATGTCCTTGGCGAGACCGTTGCCGAGACCGAGGCCCGCGGCCGCAACGAGACGCCCGCCATCGAGGTAAAATTCGAGTTCGCCGCCGTCGAGCTGGCGCGTCACGGTTTCATGGTCCGCATGCGGCAGGCCCGCCACCTGCAGGCCGAGATCGTATTGATCGGTCCAGAACCAGGGGATCGCTGCAAAAGCCTCCTTGCCGCCGGCCATGTTGCGGGCTGCGACCTCCGCCTGGGCGCGCGCATTGCGCCAGCTTTCGAAGCGGATATGCCCACCGCCGGGCTGGGCCACCGCAGCGCAATCGCCTGATGCATAGATGTTCGGGTCGCTAGTCTGCAGATAGAGGTCGGTCAGGATGCCGTTGCCGACGGCCAGCCCTGCCGCCTCCGCGAGTGCTGTATCCGGCTGGACGCCGATGGCGGCGACGGCGATATCGGCCGGCACCGCGGTGCCATCGGAAAGAAGAACCGCATCATCGATGATTTCAGCGATCCCCCGCCCCAAATGGAAGGTGACGCCTTCGTCCAGATGCCGGGCATGAAGCTTCGCGGCGAAGCGTGGCGGCACCGCGCGACCGAGCGGCCTCGGTGCCATTTCGATGACGCTGACAGCGATGCCCTTGCCGCGCAGCACTGCCGCGAGTTCCATGCCGATCAGCCCGCCGCCGATGATCGCAACGCTTTTGGCGGTCTCCGTACGCGAGAAGATCGCCGCCGCATCCGGGTAGGTGCGAAAATCGAGCGTGCGCTCGGCCCCGGCGCACGTGAGCCGTCTCGGCCGGGCACCGGTGGCGAGGAGCAGCTTGTCATAGGCGAGTGTCCGCCCATCACTCAAGGTCACGGAGCGGGCATGCCGGTCCAGTCGAGACGCGGAAACGCCCTTGATATAGTCGATACCGGCGGTCTCCAGCGCTTCGGCACCGCAGATCGGCTTCATCTGCACCGCGCCATCGAGCGGCTTCGACAATGGCGGGCGCTCATAGGGCAGATGCGGTTCCGTACCGATGAGCGTGACGCTGCCGACGAAGCCCGATTCACGCAGCGCAAAGGCCGCGCGCGTGCCGGATTCCCCGGCACCGATGATGACGATGCGATCCATGGCTTGCTCCGTAGACCAGGCGTTGACGGTGCGGTTCAGCAGAACCGCATGTAGATTTGTCAGTCCGTTCAAAAAGGTGGCCGGCGCAGGCAGGAGAAATGCGCCGGCCCTCAGCGCCGCACGTCTGATCAGACAAGGTCGCTGTAGAACTTTAAGTCCCTGCAGTCCTTTGACCGGTTGCGATTAAAGGACTGTAGAAGATCAGTTGCGCGCTGCGTAATCGGCCATGTTCTTCGGCGTGACGAGCTCGAAGGGAACCCAGACGTTCTTTTCGACGCTTTGACCACGCACCAGTGAGACGGCGGTGTCCACGGCACTTGCCGATTGCCCCTTGGCGTTCTGGAACACGGTTGCGTCGAGGTCGCCGGCGGCCATGGCGGCAAGCCCGTCCTGGGTCGCATCGATGCCGACGACGATCACGTCGTCCATCGACACGCCAGCGGCCTTCAGCGCCTGGATGGCGCCGATCGCCATTTCGTCGTTGTTGGCAAAGACCACGTCGATTGGCTGTCCAGCAGTGATCCAGTTGGTGGTGAGGTCCATCGCATTGGTGCGCGTCCAGGCGGCCGACTGCTCGTCGGCGATGGTGGCACCCTTGCAGTCGCCGGCAGCGAGCGTTTCCTTGAACGCCGAGGTGCGATCGCGCGAGGCCTGGTGGGCAAGATCGCCCATCAGGATATAGACCTGCGCATCGCTGGCCTTGCCCTTTTCCTTCAGCAGCGAACAGGCGGCTTCCGCGCCCAATTTACCGGAGTCCGTTTCCTTCGAGCCGACATAGGCCTGTTTTGCCGGCAGCTTGCCGAGGTTCTCCGGCTCGAGGTTGAGATAGACGAGCGGAATGCCCGCCTTCTCGGCGGCTTCGCTGATCCCGGCTGCGGCCGAGGTATCGGTCAGTGTCATGATGATGGCGTCGACGCCCGCGGCGATGAAGTTGTTCACCTGGTTGAGCTGCTTGGAGATGTCGGTCTGCGCATCCTCGATCTGGACGGTGGCGCCGTCAACCTCGCCGACCCGGGCATTGATGCCCTCGCGCAGCAGCGTCTGGAAGTTGTTGTCGAAGCTCTGCATCGAGACGCCGATCGTCTCCGCCGAGGCAGCACTTCCCATCAAGGCGGCAAGCGCTGCCGCCAGGTACATGGATTTCATGATTTCCTCCCGAGGGTGCCGGATCACCCGATCGCATTCCGGAGGCCCGATGGGCCTGATCAATGCTTGCGTGGGTGGCCCTAGCCGAGCGCCACGCGCACCTCGCCGTCGACGATTTCGGCGGGATAGGTCTTCAGGTTTTCGCAGGCCGGAAGCCTGATGGCTTCGCCGGTGCGGTAGTCGAAGGCGCCGGAATGCTTGGGACATTCGACCTCGTAGTCCATGACGAGGCCATCGGCGAGATGCACGGCTTCGTGGGTGCAGAGGCCGGCGGTGCAATAGACGCTATCGTCGGGGCCGCGGTAGACGGCGTAGGTGCGGCCACCATGGTCGAAGCGGATCGCGCCCTCCTGTTCGATATCGTCAAGCCTGCAGGCGGGTACCCAGGTGATCACGGTGCTCATTCTGCTGCCTCCCCGATGGTGTTGCGTGCCTTGCGGCTAGCGAGTTTTTCCTTGCGCTTGCGGTAGCGCTCCTGCATCCGCGCCTCGCCCTCCTTGGAGCCGTCGTGCCAGGTGCCGAACCAGCGATCGAGCGGGATCAGGGCGTCGCCGTAATTCACCTCGAAATACTTGTGGTGCAGGTAATGCGCATAGGCGTGGCTATCGACGAGAGTCTCTTCACCGACCTCGACCTTGTGGAAGCCGACATGACCGGGAATGGCGCCGAAGCCCGCATAGTGCAGCTGATAAAGCATCAGGATCGGGTTCGACGGCAGGATGAGGTGATAGAAGGCGGTGCCGAAGTAGAGCAGATGCTCGACCGGATGCATCGACAGCGACGACCACGGCGACGGGTTCACCGAATTGTGGTGGACCGAATGCACCCACTTATAGAGCAGCGGCGTGTGGATGAGCCGGTGGATGCAGAAGAAGTGGAACTCGTGGATGACGGGCACGACGAGTGCGACAAGCGCGAGCGTCCAGGGATTGTCCGCGAAGGTGAGCCACGGCGCGTAGCCCTTGGCATAGGCAAAGAGCATGGCGACCTCGACGGCGGTCCAGATGGTGACGCCTGAGAGGAAGGTGCGCAGGATGTTGTCGAGGTTCTGGCTCTCGAACCAGAACGCCTTGCTCTTCTGCTCCGCCGGGAACTTGCCGTTGTACTTGAACCGGTTTTCCTGCCGCTTCAGCACATAGAGGTGCATCTCGAACGCGCCGTAGAACAGGAAGACGCAGACCGCATTGACCGCATAAAGCCAGGCGATCCAGCCGAAGCTCAGGCTCTGCATCGCCTCGACCGGCGGGATGACCCAGGCCCAATAGGCAACGGCCGAGGCCGCGAAGATCGCATTCCACGGAAAGAAGTAGTGCGGCAGCCACTTGATAAGTGCCAGCAGTTTTGGCGGGAAGGCAAACAGTGGCGCGGTTTCGATCGGGTCGTTCGGCGCCCAGTCACCGCGCTTGTTGCGCGTTCCATATTTCAGATCATCCATGACGCTCTCCTCCCGGCGGATCGCGTGCGCTCCGCCAAATTCCGGTGAAGGAGATCGCTGTCCGGTTCGGTCGGATCCGCGTTCCTTCTTGATAAAAATCTAGCAGGAGGCGGTGGGAACGGCGAAAGCTTGTTTGATCAAATCAGATCAAAGGCTCTCGGCTGTGATGGTGATGAAGCGAATGGGCGCCGTGTCCGGCTCCATCTCGGAAAGCCCGATCCGGCGCAGCATCAGATCAAGCGAGCGGCGGGCCTGCGCCTCCGGCGCCTGGTCGAGCACGACGTCCATGATGCCGTCGCTCAGCGCCTTGCGGGTGTAATCGGTGAGTTCGTGGCCGACGAAGAAGATCTCGTTACCGCGCTTATGCCGGCGAAGCACGTCGATCAGGGCCGCATTCGCGCCGCCGGCATTATAGAGCCCGGCCATGTCAGGATACATGTCGAGCGCCCATCGCAACGCTTCGGCGCCGTAGTGCTCCTCGTCGCGGGTAAAGCCCAGCCACTCGAACCGACGCTCGCCCGGATGCGCTGCAAAATAATCCGAAAAGCCGCTGAGGCGGTCGCGGTGGACCTGATAGATCGGGTGGCAAAGGGCGACGACAGGCCCTGTCCGGCGCGCCATGCGCGCGATGAAGAGCGCCGCCGTTCGTCCCGCCGCGTGATTGTCGATGCCGACGAACGCACCCAGTTCGTGCGAGGCCCTGGTAACGACGTGGACCACCGGCACGCCGCGCGCGATCACGGCTTCGACGG
This sequence comes from Ensifer sp. KUDG1, assembly GCF_050434285.1. Classification (NCBI taxonomy): domain Bacteria; kingdom Pseudomonadati; phylum Pseudomonadota; class Alphaproteobacteria; order Hyphomicrobiales; family Rhizobiaceae; genus Ensifer; species Ensifer sp. KUDG1. The sequence goes on along the minus strand of NZ_JBNDIG010000006.1, from coordinate 17,166 downwards.
CGGCGCTGATCAGCGGATGGTTGGGTACGGCAAGGATCAATCCGGCGCGTGGCACTTCGCTTGACAGGATGCGTCTGGCGATCTCCTCTGGCTTCATTTCCTCGGTAAAGCTGCGATGCACGACGACGAGCGGATCGAGCGTCTCTGCGATCCGCTGGAAGGCCTGGGACAGGCGGCGATAGAAGGTCGTCTCCGGCCGCACCATCAGCACGTCGATGCGCAGCAGCCCGCGATGGGCCTCGGGAAGGGTTCGCGGATAATTCAGCGCGCGCGCCGCGACGACGACTTTTTCGACGAGGCCCGGGCGGACACCACCACGGCCGTTCAAGACCCGCTCGACCGTCGCGGTTCCGACGCCGGCGAGCTTGGCAACGTCGCGGTAGTTCGGCTTGCTCACGGAGACCTATCCTCGGCGTCGACATGTGTTCCCAGCGCTTTAGCACGAGAGAGCGTTCGCTCGACAGAGCACCTGCTCAAGTTGGGCTCGCCCTCGTCGCCACGTCGCCTATATCCATCGGGACATCGAACCGGATCGAGGCTTCCATGACCTATGAGTTGTACTATTGGGACGGCATCCAGGGCCGTGGCGAATTCGTGCGGCTGGCGCTCGAAGATGCCGGTGCGGACTATGTCGACGTCACGCGGGAACCGGGCCGCGGCACCGGGGAAATGATGAAGCTGATGGAAAGCACTTTTGAAGCGCACATTCCGTTCGCCCCGCCCTTCCTTAAGGATGGCGACCAGATCATTTCGCATGTGGCGAACATCCTCTTCTACCTCGGCCCTAGGCTCGGCCTTGCGCCCAAGGACGAGGCACAACGCTGGTTCGCCAACGGCCTGCAACTGACGATCACCGATTTCATCGCCGAGGTGCATGACACGCACCATCCGATTGCGACGTCCAAATATTACGAAGACCAGACGCAGGAAGCGAAGGCCCGCGCAGCCGAATTCGTCACCAACCGCATCCCGAAGTTTCTCGGTTATTTCGAACGCGTTCTCGCTCAAAATCCTGACGGCAGCGGCCATGCAGTCGGTGGCGCGGTCAGCTATGTCGACCTTTCGCTGTTCCAGGTGATTGAAGGGCTGCGTTATGCCTTCCCGAAGGCGATGCGGCACTACGAGGGGCGGTATCCCAAGCTGGTAAAGCTGCATGCTTTGGTAAAGAGCCGGTCCAACATCGCCGTCTATCTCGCCTCACCGCGACGGCTGGCCTTCAATGAGGACGGGATCTTCCGCCGCTATCCGGAACTGGATATCGAGCCCTGAGGCGAGGCGCCGCCAACGTCACGCCGCGGCGACCCTTTGCTCCCGCAGGAACGCGGAGACGCGCGTCAAGCCTTCGCGCAGGATGCCTTCGTTGTTGGCATAGCCGATCCTGAGATAGCCCTCCATGTCCATGGCGCTGCCCGGGGTGAACATCACGCCGGTTCGCTGAAGCAGTTGCAGGCAGAACGCCTCTGACGTCATCGGCAGGTCGTATTTCAGAAGCGCCGTCGTGCCCGACTGCGGCTTGACCCAGGAGATCAGCGGCTCAGCATCCACCCAGTCCGATAGAATGGCGAGGTTGGTGCGGGTGATCGCCTGGCTGCGGGCAAGGATCTTGTCCTTGTTTTCAAGGGCGATGGCCGCGAAATGGTCGTCGAGCATGCCGACGCTGATGGTGTTGTAATCCCGATGGACGGAAACGGCCCGGATCAGTTCCGGCGGCGCGACGATCCAGCCGAGCCTGAGACCGGCGAGCGAAAAGGTCTTCGACATGCTGCCGGTGCTGATGCCCTTTTCATAGAGGTCGGCGATCGACGCGGTCAGGCCGCTGCCCTCTTGATCCGTGCCGCGATAGACCTCGTCGCAGAGGATCCAGGCGCCGCAAGCGCGCGCGATCTCGACGATCCTTTCGAGATAGGCGCGGTCCATCAGCGCCCCGGTCGGGTTGTTGGGATTGTTGATGGCAATCAGCTTGGTCCCGGGGATCGCCAGCCGCTGCAATTCCTGGAGGTCGGGCAGAAATCCGGTCGCTTCCGTCAGGCGCAGGATCTGCGTATCGGCACCGTAGCTCTCGGGGATCGAATAGTGCTGCTGGTAGGTCGGCAGCACCGAGATCACCCGGTCGCCCGGTTCGACCAGCGTCTCGTGCACCAGCGCGTTGGCACCGATCGCGCCATGGGTGGTGACGACGTTTTCGATGCCCTGTTTCGCATAGAGGCCCGCGACCAGGCCGCGCAGCCGCTCGGATCCCTCGATCGCGCCATAGGTCAGTTTCAGCGGCAGCAGTTCGGCAAGGATCGTATCCGTCTTGCCGGCCATCTCCATCAGCTCTGCGACGGTCAGCGACTCGACGCAGGTTTCGGCGAGGTTCCATTCGCAATGGTTCTCATAGCGGTTCATCCAGATCTCGACGCCGAAGTCGCGGATTTTCATGCGGAGTACCTTTCGAATGTTGAAAGCATGGCCTCGACCATGCCGGTGCCATGGTCGAGACGGCCACGGCGCTCTCGTTGAGAATTGCCGTCTGCTGTGACATGAACCGACGAACTGACACGCCTCCGCACAGACACTCCGTTGATATCGGAGCCCCCTGGAAAAGCTGTGGCAATTGGTGGTCGATCCGTATAGAAAGACGTTATGAGCAATATATTGCACAGTCAAGATCGATCCGACGTTTTGTCCCACGTCGCCGAAAACCTGAAACGGATCCGCCAGGCGGCGGGCCTCAGCCAAGCCGCACTGGCCGAGGCGTCCGGCATCAGCCGGCGCATGATCGTGGCCGTCGAAGGTGGGGACGCCAATATCAGCCTCTCCAGCCTCGACAAACTGGCAGCCGCCATGAAGGTCGGCTTCATCGATCTCATCCGGGATCCGCAACGACAATCCGGCGGCAGCATCGACGCGGTGACCTGGCGCGGTCGGCAAAAGGAAAGCGAGGCGCGGCTGCTTGCCTCCATCCCGGCCACGAACGAGGCGCAGATGTGGCTCTGGTCGCTGGCGCCCGGCGAACGCTACGACGCCGAGCCCGATCCGCAGGGATGGCATGAGATGCTGTTCGTGACGGAAGGCGCCCTGACGCTCGAGCTCTCGGGCGAGCGCAAGCGCTACGCAAGCGGCACCCATACCGTCTACAGCTCGGCCCAGGCCTATGCCTACATCAACGACGGCGACAACGTCGTGACCTTCATCCGCAACGTCATCTCGTAGACCGGGCCGACACAGCCCCCGCTACTCGACGTAGTTCCAGGGGACGAAGCGATAGAGCGTTTCGTCGCGCGCCACATGGCCGACGCCGGGGAACGGCAAATGCGCGCCGGCAACGAGGTATCGCCCATCGGCCGCATCCGCCAGCGCCACGGCACGCGTCGCTGCCGCCGCGGTGCCGTCGACGTCGAAGCTGACGAAGACATCGGGCGTGTCGAACTGGATGTAATCCCCGTGAATGACGTCCCCCCAGAAGACGAGGCGCTGGCCGTCATCCGTTTTCAGCACGATCGCGGAATGCCCGGGCGTGTGCCCGGCGCGCAGTGCCGATCCGAGGTTCGGCAAGACGTCGCCATTGTCGGCGAACCGCTTCACCTTTCCGGCGGCGATGTAGGGAGTAAGGGCGTAGTGTGCCCGCTGGAAATCGGTCTTCTGCGCCTCGGTCAGCGCCGTTACGCCCTCGCGCTCGATCCAGTAGCGGTATTCGCGGTCGGCGAGATGGATCTCCGCGTTCGGAAATTGCGGCTTGCCGTCGACAATGAGGCCGCCGGAATGGTCGGCGTGCACATGGGTCAGGATCACGGCGTCGACCTGGTCGGCGCGGTAGCCGGAGGCGGTGAGATGCCGTACGAGCTTGCCGGCGGCAGCACCCAGCAGGGTTCCCGATCCGGCATCGATCAGCACCAGCCGCTCGCCGTCGTTAACGAGATAGGCGTTGATGGACAGATGCGGCTCCTTGCCGAGGAAATTCGCCTCCAGCCTGCGCTGCAGTTCGGCTTCCGGTTCGTTCTGATAGATCTTCGTCATCGGCAACGACACGGTGCCGTCCGACAAGGCGGTGACTTCGAACTTTCCGAAGCGGAAACGATAGTAACCGGCATTGGCGACGGTCGAGAACGGCGCGGCGGAAAAGGCGAAACGCGGTGCGAGCGGTAACAGGGCGGTGGCGGCAAGAAGGCCCAAAGCTTGTCTGCGGGTGGTCATGATCGGCTCCTTCGATTGGATGCCGAGACGCTATCAATTCAACCGCCGGTCGATTATCCTGCGATCGTGGAAGTGATTGTTCCGGAAACGCATGAAATCCCCCCAATCTGCCGATCTCAACAGCCTCAGGATTTTCCTCGAGGTCGCCCGCTCCGAGAGCTTTTCCTCAGCAGCGCTTCGCCTGCACCTGCCACCGAGCACGGTCAGCCGGCGCCTGGGCGAGCTTGAGGCCGCCCTTGGCGTCGCCCTGCTGCTGCGCTCCACCCGTCGGGTCTCCTTGACCGAGGCCGGAAAGCACCTGCTGGAGTCGGTCGGCGGCGCCGTCGAACTCATCGACCGCGGCATCGCCGGCTTCCAGCCCGCCGACGGTACGGCGCGCGGGCGCCTGCGTGTCGCCACATCAGTCGCCTTTGCCCGCACCTTCCTGCCACCGATCCTGAAGCGCTATGCGGCGCTTTGCCCCGAGGTGCAGGTCGACGTGCAGACCACCCACCAGAATGTCGACCTGATCGGCGAAGGCGTCGACGTGGCCTTGAGGATGGGACAGCCGGTCGACAGCGAGATGATCTATCGGAAGATCGCAACGATCGCGCCGCGCCTCTATGCCGCTCCTGCCTATTCCGCCGGATTGGCGCTCTCGTCTCCGGAAGACCTGATGCATGTGGCGCTGATCGCCTACCGGACGCGCATGCGGCGGGACCTTGCCCATTGGGTGCTTTCGGACGGCAACAGGCAGTTTATCCTGGAGCGCCCGCCGTCGATCGTCGTCGACGATCCGGCGATCAGCGAGCGGCTGATCGCCGAGGGTCTCGGCATCGGCATGCTCAGCGAAGCGCTTGCCGCCGACGGCGTCTCAACCGGACGGCTCGTTCCGGTTCTTCCCGCGTGGTCCGGGCCGTCCACCCACATTTACTATCTCTTCCACCAGCAACTCGGCGACCTGCCGAAAGTGGCGGAATTCTTGAAGGCCGTGCGCGAGACGTTTCGGCTTCGCGACGCGTGACCCTGCGGCAAAGGTGTCGCCGTTCGCGTGAATGCAGACGTTCAGTTGAGGCCGAAGCTCTAGGGCTGGATCTCTTCGATCGAATCGACCCGGTCTGGATAGAAGGCCAGCCGGCCCTTGATGGCGGCCACTGCCGGGTTGGGGTTTTCATAGGTCCAGACGGCGTTGCGCGACCGCTCGCCGCCCAGGGGGATGCTGAAATAGGATGCGTCACCCTTATAGGGGCAATGGGACGAATGATCCGTGCGCTCAAGCAGGGACATATCGACATTCTCACGCGGGATGTACTGCACCGCGGGATAGGTTGCCTCGCGCAGAGCCAGCGCATCGCGGGTGTCGGCAATGACGCGCCCGCCGAGTGTGACGACGACGCGGGCCGGGTTTCTTTCGGTGGTGATCGGATGATCGGGACCGGGGATCTTGATCGGTTTGTCTGACATGGGCGACCGCCTCCAGAGCGTTACAGATACTAGGTGGTACCGTCGCCGGCCGATTCCAACTGGTCACGCCAAAAACCCTCAGCTGTTTGCCGCCGAAGAATGGACGGCTGTTGAGGGTTCTGCCGCTGCGGCCACCGGATGGCTCTCGTCGAGCAGCCTGCGCACTTCCATCACGCCCTTGGCCGTATCCGACCAACTGTGTCTCCAGACGAGAAGCGCGACCGAGCCGACGATGGCGATAACAAAGGCGATCGGCCCCAGGAACCAGAGCGCCGCCGCCACGGTGAAATAGTAGGAGCGGACACCCTGGCTGAAGGAGCGAAGGGCCGGATTGATCATCAGCGACAGGGCGTGGGCCCATGCGGCAATGTCGCGGGCCTCTTCGCGCGACGGACTCGCGCCGATCGCCGCGAGGCAATAGTTGATCTGCCGAACCGCCCAGATGAATTCGGACAGCCCGCGCAGCAAGGTCGCCATGACGAGCAGCACCTTGCACTGAAACAGCCACAGCGGCTCGATCGGCGCAAACATCGCGATGATGCCCGATTGAAGACCGATCGTCGGCTGGATGAAGAGCGCGCTGCTCATGGCGACGATGACGATGAGATTGGCCGAACCGAAGAACGAGGCCGAGTTGATCGTGTGACCGAGGATGGCGGCGTCACCGATGAAGTTGCTGTCCCGCGTCAGCACCTCGCGCATCCAGGCCTGCCGGACCCGCACCATGTCCAGCATCAGGCTGTCAGTCCGGCGCGGCCAGCCAAGCGCCATCATCGGCTCCAGTCCCACCCAGGTCACGAGGAACAGGATAATCGCAATCCAATCAAGCATCTGCACGGCCGACCTCCTACCATAGCTGTGTCTAATAGAAGCCGCGGCGAGCGGCGCGTCAACGCGGCGGCACAAGTCGGGATTGCCGGAGCCGACGGCATCGCCAGCGCTTGCTGACAATCCCTGAGACTTAGATGCCATCACCGGATTGACACAGTCTGTATCCTGGATACAATTTGCCTCGATCTTGGAAGGGATCGATGAACCAATCCTTTGAATGGCGAAGCCAGTCACGGCTGCTCGACGAAGTGGCGCAGGCCCTTCGCGAACGCATCTATGCCGGCGTCTACGCCCCCGGGGCGACGCTCCGGCAGGAGAAGATCGCCGCCGAATTCGGCATCAGCCGCACGCCGCTGCGCGAGGCGCTGCGGGTGCTCGAGCGCGACGGGCTGGTGGTCAACAAGCCGGGCAGCGGCGTGCGGGTCGCGACCGCCGACCTGCCGAAGCTGCTGGACGCCTATGCGGTGCGCGAGGCGATGGACGGGGTGGCGGCACGCAACGCCGCCGAGCGGGCAACGACTGCCGAGATCAAGGACCTGGCCAAGCAGGTCGAACGCCAGCGTAAGATCGTCGAGAACTGGGATCCGGGCGCCTACACCCAATCCAACGTCGTCTTTCACGAGGCGATCGTTGCCGCCTCGCGCAATGCGTCGCTGGCACCGCTCGGGCCGCTGCTGCGCATGACCTCGCAGGTCTTTGCGCCGGCGTTTTCGCTTTCCAGCGAACGGGCGAGCACGGCCGTCGCCGAACACGGGCTGATCGTCGAGGCGATCGCCGCACGCAACCTTGATGAATCCGAGAAGCTGGCCCGCGCCCACATCAACGCGACGGCCATGAGACTGAAGGCGCTGCTTGAAGAGCGCGGGACTGACAAAGAGGCATGACTGTGAAGACCTACGGCAATTTCATCGCGAACAAGTGGCAGGACGCAACGAACGGCGAGTTCATTGCCGTCAGGGACCCTTCCAACGGCCAGGAATTCGCACGCATCGCCCGGGGCACCCGGGATGATATCGACCTCGCCGTGCGTTCGGCACGCGCAGCGCTTTCCGGTGACTGGGGGCGTTTGACGCCGACCGAGCGCGGCCGGGTTCTGACCCGGATTTCCGCGGGCGTGCTGCGCAACATCGACCTCCTGACGGAACTTGAGGCGCGCGATGTCGGCAAGCCGCTGACGCAAGCGCGCGCCGACGTCGTGGCACTTGCCCGCTATCTCGAGTTCTATGGCGGCGCTGCCGACAAGGTGCATGGCGACACCATCCCCTATCAGAACGGCTTCACCGTACTGACCGTCTACGAGCCGCATGGCGTCACGGGCCATATCATCCCCTGGAACTATCCGATGCAGATCCTCGGCCGCAGCCTCGGTGCTGCTCTTGCCATGGGCAACGCTGCCGTCGTCAAGCCGGCCGAAGAGGCCTGCCTGACAATCCTCGAATTCGCCCGCATCGCCGAGGAAGAGGGCCTGCCTTCAGGCGCACTCAACATCGTCACCGGCTTCGGCTCGGAGGCGGGTGCGGCCCTTTCCGAACACCCTGACGTCAACCACATCTCGTTCACCGGGTCGGTGCGCACAGGCGAAATGGTGCAGGCGGCAGCGGCAAAGAATGCCGTGCCGGTGACGCTGGAGCTCGGCGGCAAGTCGGCACAGATCGTCTTTGCCGATGCGGATCTCGACCGCGCAATCCCCTTCCTCGTCAATGCCGGCATCCAGAATGCCGGCCAGACCTGCTCGGCCTCGTCGCGCATCCTGGTCGAACGCGCCGTCTACGAAGACGTGGTGGCGCGCATGAGCGAGCGATATCGCGCGCTGAAGGTCGGTCCGGCCGGTAGCGATCTCTCGGTTGGCCCGGTCGTCTCGCAAAGGCAGAAGGCGATCGTCGAGGGCTTCCTCGCAGACGCGGCCAAGGATGGCCTGAAGGTCGCGGCGCAGGGCGAGATCGTCGCCGACGCGCCCTCGGAAGGCGCTTATGTCGCCCCTACCCTTCTGCGCGACGTGCCGCATCAACACCGCACGGTGCAGGAAGAAATCTTCGGCCCGGTGCAGGTGATCATGCCGTTCGACGGTGAAGAAGAGGCTGTCCGCCTTGCCAACGGCACTGCCTACGGTCTCGTCTGTGGCGTCTGGACCAACGACGGCGGACGGCAGTTGCGGATGGCGCGCGCCGTGCACGCCGGCCAGGTGTTCATCAACAATTACGGCGCCGGCGGCGGCGTCGAGCTGCCTTTCGGCGGCGTCAAGAAATCCGGCCATGGCCGCGAGAAGGGTTTCGAGGCCCTCTACGGCTTTGCCAGCATGAAAACCATCTCTGTCTACCACGGCTAGAGCGGGATGAGGAAAAGTGTGTGCGGTCTTCCGCCCGCAGCCCGCTCTAACCCATGATCCAAGTCTCCTCGGGAGGAACTACACGTGTCACTAGAAGGTAAGGTCGCTCTCATTACCGGCGCAGGCTCCGGCTTCGGCGAGGGCATTGCGAAGCGCTTCATCGAAGGCGGCGCGAAGGTCATCGTCGTCGACCGCGATGCGTCAGGCGCCGAGCGCGTCGCCAAGGAACTCGGCAAGAACGCATTTCCCGTGGTTGCCGATATCGCCAAGGAGACGGATGTCGCGGCTGCCGTTGCCGCAGGCCTCAAGCAGTTCGGACGCGTCGATATCCTGATCAACAATGCCGGCATCGGCCACAAGCCGCAAAATGCCGAACTGGTCGAGCCCGACGAGTTCGACCGCATCCTCGGCGTCAATGTGCGCGGCGTCTATCTGATGACGCGGGCGCTGCTGCCACACATGAAGGACAACAAGGCCGGCGTCATCGTCAACATCGCTTCGACGGGCGCCAACCGGCCGCGGCCGAACCTTGCCTGGTACAACGCCACCAAGGGCTGGGTCGTCTCGGTTACTAAGGCGCTGGCGATCGAACTCGCTCCCTTCAATATCCGCGTCGTCGCGCTCAATCCGGTTGCCGGCGAAACGCCGCTGCTGACCACATTCATGGGCGAGGATAGCGAGGAAATCCGCAAGAAATTCCGCGACTCCATTCCGCTCGGACGCCTGCTGAAGCCCGAGGATCTCGCCGAGGCCGCCTTCTTCGTCGCCTCGCCGCAGGCCTCGATGATCACCGGCGTGGCGCTCGACGTCGATGGCGGACGCTCGATCTGATTGCATCGATCCGATTTCTGGGACCATAAACAACGAAACCGCAAAGCGGGGGAACCATGATGAACTTGACGAAACTGGCGCTTGCCTCGTGCTTCATCGCCGCGTCGCTGACGCCGGCAATGGCCAAGGATACGATCACCGTCGGCCAGGTGCTCGAACCGCCGGGCCTCGACCCGACCGCGGGTGCCGCCGCACCGATCCGCTACATCACCTACGGCAACCTCTTTGAAGGTCTCGTCCGCGTGGTCGAAGACGGCACGGTGAAGCCGCTGCTCGCCGAAAGCTGGACGGTCTCCGACGACCAGAAGACCTACAGCTTCAAGCTTCGCCAGGGCGTCAAGTTCCACGACGGCACCGCCTTCGACTGCTCGGTCGTGAAGTTCTCCTATGAGCGCGCCGTCTCGGCCGATTCCACCAACGCTCAGAAGGGCCTGTTCGAGCCGATCGAAAAGACCGAATGCCCTGATCCGGCAACCGCGGTCGTGACGCTGAAGCGCCCGGCCTCCAACTTCCTGTTCAACATGGCCTGGGGCGACGCGGTGATGATCGCGCCGTCGTCGGCCGCCGACAACAAGACCAAGCCGGTCGGCACCGGCCCGTTCAAGTTCAAGGAATGGGCAAAGGGCGACAAGGTGGTGCTTGAAAAGAACGCCGACTATTGGGGCGAGCCGGCCAAGCTCAGCGAAGTCACCTTCAAGTTCATCAGCGACCCGTCGGCTGCAGCCGCCGCCGTTCTTGCCGGCAACGTCGATGCTTTCCCGATGTTTCAGGCCGCAGAACTGGTGAGCCAGTTCCAGAGTGATCCGAACCTTCAGGTCGAGGTCGGCAGCACCTCGGGCAAGGTGGTTCTCGCGCTCAACAATGCGAAGAAGCCCTTCGACGACGTGCGCGTCCGTCAGGCGCTTGCCCATGCGATCGACCGCAAGGCGCTGGTCGAAGGCACCTATTCGGGCTTCGGCACGACCATCGGCTCGCATTATTCGCCGGTCGAGCCCGGCTATGTCGATCTCAACGAAACCTACCCCTATGACCCGGGCAAGGCGCAGCAACTGCTGCAGGAAGCAGGCGTTCAGAACCTCGAAATCACCATCATGCTGCCGCCGCCGGCCTATGCCCGCCGTGGCGGCGAGATCATCGCGGCCATGCTTGCCGAAGTCGGCATCAAGGTGAACCTCGTGCCGATCGAGTTCGCACAATGGCTGGACCAGGTGTTCAAGAACTCCAACTTCGACGCGACGATCATCGCCCATGCGGAAGCTCGCGACCTCGATATCTATGCCCGCGACAAGTACTACTTCAACTACCAGAACCCGGAATACAAGGCGCTCTACAAGTCCTACACGCTTGCCTCGACCGAGGCCGAGCAGATGGACCTGATCGGCCAGCTCCAGCGCAAGCTGGCAGCCGACGAACCGAACGTCTTCCTCTACGCGCTGCCGAAGATCGGCGTCTGGAACAAGAAGGTGAAGGGCCTTTGGAAGAACATGCCGGTACCGGCCGACGACCAGACCCAGACCTATTGGGAAAACTGATCGACGTTCATTGAGCGGGATGCGGCCGGAAAACCGCACCCCGCTCTGGCATCCGCTCCTTCGCTGAGGGAGTGGACGCAGATCTGCCGTTGATCGCCGCACCCGGCACCGATCAACGCTTGCTCATTCCGGGAGGTTGATGTGATTTCCTTCATTGGCGGTCGCCTCGTGTCGCTCTTGCTGACGACACTGGTTGCCTCAGTCATCGTCTTTCTGCTGATGCAGGTGCTGCCCGGCGACCCGGCCGTGCTGATGCTCGGCATGAATGCCGACGCCGACGCGATCGCGGCGCTGCACCGGCAGCTCGGCCTCGACCAGCCGATCTGGATCCGCTACCTCCAATGGATCGGCGGCTTCGTCGTCGGCGATTTCGGCATGAGCCTCACCTATTCGGTGCCGATCCGCGAACTGCTCGGCCCCCGCATCCTGGTGACGCTGCCGCTGGCGCTGCTCTCCATGGCGATCTCCGTCGTCGTCGCCATCGCCATCGGCGTCTATGCCGCCGCCAACCGCGGCAAGGCCGGCGACACCGTCGTGATGGGCATCGCTCAGGTCGGCGTCGCCATCCCCAATTTCTGGCTGGCGCTTCTCTTCATCCTGCTCTTTGCCCTGAAGCTCGCTTGGTTCCCGGCCTCCGGCTTTGCCGGCTGGGAAGGCGGTATCTGGAACGGCCTGCACTCGCTCATCCTGCCAGCGCTCGCGCTCGGCCTGCCGCTTGCCGCCATTCTCGGCCGCGTCACCCGCTCGGCGGTCATCGAAACGCTCGGCGAGGACTTCATCCGCACGGCCCGGGCCAAGGGGCTCAGCCGCTCGGGGGCACTCTGGAAACACGCGGTGCCGAACGCGCTGATCCCTGTGGTGACCATCATCGGCCTGCAGTTCTCCTTCCTGCTTGCCGGTACGATCATCATCGAGAACGTCTTCAACCTGCCGGGCATCGGCCGCCTCGTCTTTCAGGCGATCGCGCAGCGCGATCTCGTGACGGTCCAGACGCTGGTGACGCTGCTTGCGGCTTCCGTCATCACCATCAATTTCCTCGTCGATCTGGTCTACGGCTATCTGGATCCGCGCCTGTCGAGGGGAGGCCACTGATGTCCACTCCCGCAGCCGCCGCGCAACCCAGCCTCTTCTCCAAGCTCATCGGCAGCCGAAATCTGACGATCGGCGCTACCGTTACCCTCATCCTGGTGGCGATGGCGCTCGTCTCCTATGTCTGGACGCCCTATTCGCCGACGGCGATGAACTTCCGCGACAAGCTGCAGGGTCCGAGCCTTGCCCATTGGTTCGGCACCGACAATTTCGGCCGCGACATCCTGTCGATGATCATGGTCGGCGCCCGCAACTCGATTTCGGTCTCGATCGTCGCGGTGCTCGTCGGCGCCGGCATCGGCGTACCGCTCGGCGCCTGGGCGGCCGCCCGCGGCGGGTGGGTCGACGGCCTCGTCATGCGCATGAGCGACCTTGCCTTCGCCTTCCCGGCGCTTCTGACCGCCGTCATTATCACCGCCATCTTCGGGCCTGGTGCTGTCAATGCGATGATCGCGATCGGCATCTTCAACATCCCGGTCTTTGCCCGCGTCACACGCGGCGCCTCGATGGGCCTCTGGAAGCGCGAATATGTGCAGGCCGCCCGCTGCGCCGGCCGTGGCGACGTGTCGATCACGCTTCTGCACATCCTGCCCAACATCAACCACGTGCTGCTCGTCCAGGTGACGATCCAGTTCGCCTTGGCAATCGTCGCCGAAGCCGGCCTTTCCTATGTCGGACTCGGCACCCAGCCGCCGATGCCGAGCTGGGGCAAGATGCTGAACGACGCCCAGACCTTCATCTATCAGGCACCGTGGCTCGCGATCTTCCCGGGGCTGGCGATCACATTCGCCGTGCTCGGCCTCAATCTGCTCGGTGACGGCCTGCGCGACATTCTCGATCCGCGTGTGAGGCGGCAACGATGACCAAACCCTTGCTTCACATGGCCGGCATGTCGGTCGAACTCGCAGCCGGCAAGAACACGGTTGATATCGTCTGCGACATCGACCTCGAGCTCAATCGCGGCGAACGCCTCGGCATCGTTGGCGAATCCGGCAGCGGCAAGTCGATGACCGCCCTTGCCGTCATGGGGCTGCTGCCGCAGCGCATGCGGGTGCGTGGCGAACTTTCCTTCGACGGCCGCAATCTCGCGGGCTTGGGCGAAGCCGACTATTGCGGCTATCGCGGCCGGCGCATGGCGATGATCTTCCAGGAGCCGATGACCGCGCTCAATCCGGTCAAGTCGATCGGCGCGCAGATCGCCGAGGGTCGGCGGCTGCACCTCGGCGAAACGAAAGCCGATGCCGAGAAGAAGGCGCGCGCGCTGCTCGACCGCGTCGGCCTGCCGGCGCCGCGCTTCGATCTGGACCTCTATCCGCATCAGCTCTCCGGCGGTCAACGCCAGCGCGTGATGATCGCCATGGCGATCGCCTGCGAGCCGGACCTGCTGATCGCCGACGAGCCGACGACCGCGCTCGACGTCACCGTGCAGGCGCAGATCCTCGACCTGCTCGACGAACTCATCGAAGACACCGGCACGGCGCTTATGCTGATCACGCACGATCTCGGCGTCGTCTCGGAGATGACCGACCGCATCGCCGTCATGTATGCCGGCCGCATCATCGAAACCGGGCGCACGGATGACGTCTTTGCCCGCATGGCGCATCCCTATGCCCGCGGCCTTTTCGCCGCCTCACCGCATGGCGCAGCACTCGCCCCGCGACATCCAAGTGAAGGGCGGCCAAGACTGAACGCCATTCCCGGCATCGTGCCTGACCCGTTTGGCCGGCCGCCGCATTGCTCCTTTGCCGACCGCTGTTCCTATGCCCAACCGGACTGTCGCCTGGCGATCCCGGCGTTGGACCTGATCAATACCGATGAAAATGTCGAGCATCGCGCCGCCTGCTTTCATCCGCGCGAAAGGATGGTGGCATCGTGAGCGAGGTAATCCTCAAGACCACCGATCTGGTGCGCGAATACGACCTGCCGCGTCCGTCGATCTTCTCGAAGCAAAGCCGTCTGCGCGTGCTCCATGGCGTGAGCGTCGAACTCGCCGCTGGCCAGAGCCTCGGCATCGTCGGCGAAAGCGGCTCCGGCAAATCGACCCTGGCCCGCGCCGTGATGGGGCTGGAACGGCCTCAGTCCGGCCAGGTCTCGATTGCCGGCAAGGATATCTATGCGCTCGATCGCGCCGGACTGCGCGAGGCGCGCAAGGGCTTTCAGGCGATCTTCCAGGATCCCTATGGTTCACTCGATCCGCGCCACACGGTGAGGACAATCATCTCCGAGCCGATCGTTTCGCTGGAGCGCGGGACCGGCACCACAGAGCGCAACCGCCGCATCGCCGAGGTGCTGGAGGCGGTCGGCCTGCCGCTGGCGTCGGCCGACAAGTATCCGCACGAATTCTCCGGCGGCCAGCGCCAGCGCATCGCCATTGCCCGGGCGCTGATCACCAGGCCGGCGCTGATCGTCGCCGACGAACCGGTGTCGGCCCTCGATGTCTCGATCCAGGCGCAGGTTTTGAACCTGATGATGGACCTGCAGGAAAAGCTTGGCCTCTCCTACCTCTTCATCAGCCACGATCTTGGGGTCGTGCGCGCCATCACCGATAGGGTCGCGGTCATGCATCTCGGCCGCATCGTCGAGGAAGGGCCGACATCAGAGGTGTTCGACAACCCCCGCCATCCTTACACCCAGGCGCTGGTCGCCGCCGTGCCCAAGCCGTTTTCTGGGCGCCGCAAGCGCGTGCGCTCCGATGGGCCACCGCAAACGCCCGTCCATACCGCAACGACCGCAGCCGGCTGCGCCTATGCCGCCGTCTGTCCCGCGAGACAGGAGATCTGTCTGAGCCGAACGCCTGAGGCCAAGCCGGTAACGCCGGCCTGGTCCGCCCGCTGCCATTTTGCCTAGGAAGTGCCCCATGTCCGAACTCGCCGATCTCTCCGCCGTCGATCTCGTCGACGCCTACCGCTCGAAGAAGCTTTCCCCCGTCGAGGTCACGGAAGCCGTCATTGCCCGCATCGACGCTTCCGAGCCGAAGCTGAATGCGCTCTGGGCCTATGATCCGACTGAGGCGCGCAAGGCCGCCAGGGCGTCGGAGGAACGCTGGGCAAAGGGTGAGCCTCTGGGTGCAATCGACGGCGTGCCGGTAACGATCAAGGAGAACATTGCAACGAAGGGCACGGCCGTACCGCTCGGCTGCGCCGCCGTGTCGCTGGCGCCGGCTGCCGCGGACGCGCCGCCGGCAGCCCGCACCCGCGAGGCGGGTGGCATTCTGCTCGCCAAGACCACCATGCCCGATTACGGCATGCTCTCTTCGGGCCTTTCCAGTTTCCACAAGCTGGCCCGCAACCCGTGGGACCTCTCGGCCAATCCCGGTGGCTCAAGCGCCGGCGCGGGCGCGGCAGCAGCGGCCGGTTATGGGCCTTTGCACATCGGCACGGATATCGGCGGCTCCGTTCGTCTGCCCGCCGGCTGGTGCGGCATCGTTGGGCTGAAGCCTTCGGCCGGCCGCGTGCCGATCAACCCGCCCTTCATCGGCCGCGTCGCCGGGCCGATGACACGGACGGTCGCCGACACGGCGCTCTACATGTCGGTGCTCTCGAAGCCCGACGCCCGCGACACGATGGCCCTGCCCTATGCCGATATCCCTTGGCTCGACCTTGGCCGCGATCTGAAGGGCCTGAAGATCGGCCTCTGGCTCGACGCCGGTTTCGGCCAGGCAGTGACTGAGGAAACGGAACACGCGGTTAAGCGGGCAGCCAAGCTCTTCGCCGATGCCGGCGCGATCATCGAGCCGGTGGGCCCGTTCCTGACGCGCGAAATGATCGACGGACTCGACCGGTTCTGGCGGGCGCGCGGCTGGGAAGACGTGTCGCGCCTTTCGCCGGAAAAGCAGGCGCAGATCCTGCCCTATATCTTCGACTGGATCAAAACGGCCGAGAATTTCTCCGGCCGCGAGGTCTATACCGGCTTCGCCCAGATCGACGCCATGCGCAACGCGCTGCATGCGGCACTTTCCGGCTATGACTTCATCCTGTCGCCGACCGCACCCACCGCATCTTACCCGGCCGAATGGGCCTCGCCGGTCAACGACCCGCAGAAGCCGTTCGAACACATCGCCTTCACCGTCGCCGTCAACATGGGCGGCCAGCCGGCAATCTCGCTCAACTGCGGTTACACCTCAGGCGGCCTGCCGATCGGCCTGCAGATCATCGGCCAGCAGTTCGACGATATCGGCGTGCTGCGCCTTGCCCGTACCTTCGAAACCATGCGCCCGGAACAGCGCCCATGGCCGAAGGTCGCATGATGAGCGACACGATGCGTTACACCATCGAAAGCGGCGATCTCGAAAACATCGTTTCCCGCCTGCTCGACATCGTTCGCCGGCTCGGCGTCAGCGTCTCGAAACTCGCGATCGAGGTAGACGGCGGCAACGCCAATCTTGAAATCGCCCTCGCTCCCGCCTCGCAGGCTGTCGCCAACACGCTGCGCGAGCGCATCGGGCAGATCGAAGGCGCGAAGGCAGCGGTCTAGCCCTCATCATCATCATCGCGGCCGTGCCGCTTTACACCGACTGAAAACCACAGGAGTGCCGACAATGGCCCGCAAACTTTTCATCCTCCCCGGCGACGGCATTGGCCCGGAAGCCATGGCGGAAGTCCGCAAAATCATCGCCTACATGAACGCCGAGCTTTCCGCCGGCTTCGTGACGGACGAGGGCCTGGTCGGCGGTTCGGCCTATGACGCCCACGGCCAGGCGATCTCGGAAGAGGACATGGCAAAGGCGCTCGCCGCCGACGCGGTGCTGTTCGGCGCCGTCGGCGGTCCGAAGTGGGATGCGGTGCCCTACGAGGTTCGCCCGGAAGCGGGCCTGCTGCGCCTGCGCAAGGACCTCGAACTCTTCGCCAACCTGCGCCCGGCAATCTGCTATCCGGCGCTGGCTGCCGCCTCGTCGCTGAAGCCCGAACTGGTCGAAGGTCTCGACATCCTGATCGTGCG